>DASZNF010000090.1:0-5006 GCA_035551355.1 Pseudonocardiaceae bacterium
CCGGGATGGGATGTGATGGGATACGGCGATCCGGGTCCCGAAGTTCTCAGCCGGGTCCCGAAGTTCTCAGCTGCCGTAGCGGGCGGTGACCACCGACGGGGTGTCCAGGTCCTTGCCCGCGTCCATGTCCTGGGCGAGGCGGACGTACTGGCCCTCGGCCCAGTTCAGCGGCGCCGCGCTGCCGGTTGGTGTGCCGTAAGGGAAGCAGGAGATGTCGGAGCGGTCCCAGATCTGCTCGGGCACGAAGTCGCCGCCGTTGGTGGCATCGGCCATCGACTGCAGGTACGTCGCGGCCGAGCGGCCGTTGGCCACCTCGTATTCGCCGCGTTCGCCGGACAGCACCGGCCACAGCCGTCCGTAGCGGCTGGATCCGTTGGCGGGCCAGCCACTGCAATCGGCGTTGCTTTCGCCGTAGCTGTCGTGCACGTACCGGTGGAAGTACACGTCCCCGTCGGGCATGGTGACCTGCATGCTGGAGTTGCCGTCGGTGCCGGTCACGCCGGCGGCCAAGGAATTCGCCACGTCGGCGTCGTCGGGGGAGCGCACGCCCAGGCGCACCAGGTCCAGGAAACCCAGATCGACCACGTCGTGCTGGTAGTAGCAACCCTCCTGGAAACACAGCTGATCCGTGTCGTTCGGGTTGCCGTCGGTGTCGATTCGTTCGTAGTAGTCGTGATTTCCCCAGTAGCCGCTGGTGGTGTAGGTCCAGCCGGCCAGACTGTTGCGCCAGGAATCCGCGGTCGCTTCCCAACTCGCGGCGCTCGTGGTGTCGTCGTTGTCCCTCGCGATCGCGCCCGCGGTCACCAAACCGGCGATCTCGGCGGCGATCGAGGACGGCGATTTGCCGTACTGCTCTTCCCACCGTTCCGTGGTGTCCGGGCCCGCGCTCTGGATGTGGTTCGCGGTCACCCTGATCTTCGCGTACGTGCTCGCGTCGGTGAGGCCGGTCATCCAGGCCAGGGTGATCGCGAACGAATCCTGATCCAGTTGTTCACAACAGCCCAGTTGTTGCGCGCTCGCCCCGGCCACTCCGCTCACCGGGCTGTAGCGGGGGAACGATCCGGCCGGGTACGTGGTGCCGTCACCCGCGGTGGGGGTGGAGATGAATTGGTCGTTCCACATGAACTGGGCCATTCTGGTGGCCTGCGCGGTGTCCCCGGCCGCGATCAGACCGGTGGCCTGCTGGTACAGATCCCGGCCCCACACCCGGTGGTATCCATCGTTCAGCGAGTCGCCGTTGACGTCGTTTCCCCATGGTGTGGCCAGACTGGCCACACTCGCCCCGCGATACGTCTTGTCCTCGGCGGCGTGCAGCGCCATCACGGCCGTGTAGTAGGTCTGCAAACGCTTCGCGTCGCCGGACACGCTTTTCGGCGCGGCCTTCAATCCGCTGACGTAGGAATTCCAGCCGGATCGGTAACTGGACTCCAGCGCGGAAAAGCCGCTGGACAGCGAACCGTTGGCGGCGCCGAGGGCCGAACTGGCCGAGTTGCCGTAGCCCAGTGCCACGGTGAAGGTGGTGTCGGCGCCGACGTCGACCTGGCCGCACTGCACCGCGTTGCCCGGGCTGGTCAGCGAATCGTATTGGTTGCTCAGGTTTTTGTGCGCGGTCACGTCCACGTCGCAGTCGCTCGCCGTACCGGCGTAACCGTTGTCGTGCGCGGTGAAACCACCCGACACGGCCAGTGCCGAGTTCACCGTCAGCGGCGAGCCGAACAGCGTCTCGGTATCACTGGCCTGCAACGTCCCACTGCCGGAATCCCACCAGGCGTTGTCGTTCGCGCCGCCACCGGCCAGCGACGGATTCGACAGCAGATAAAGCTGGTATTTCCCGCCGTCCAGGGACTGGAATCGGGTGTTGATCACCAGGGTGTTCCGGCTCGGATCGGTGATGTAGGTGTTGGTGATCCGGTATTTTCCGCTTTTCGCGGTATTGGTGATCGTGTATTCCAGTGATTTCGGATCGGGCCTGGCCACCACGTGCGTGGTGGCGTCCCGTTCCAGGTCGACGAAACTCGATCCGTCGGTGACCAGATACTGCATGTCCTGCATGTTCGGCACATCCGCGCGCGGGTAGAACACCTCCGAGGTGATCCCGTTGGCCACCGTGAACCAGACCGTGCTGGTCGTGGTCGCCGAGGTTCCCAGCGCGTCCTTGTCGCCGGTGGTCCAGGACGAGGCGTCCCCGCAGCAGCCACCTGCGGTGCCCGAGTCGGGCGCGGCCGCGCTCACCGGTCCGGCGCCGACCAACGCGACCAACGACGCGAACAACAGTGCCAGCCCGGATTTCCGCCCTGCGCGCATCGCCTGGTCCCCTCGTCGGTTGCGGCGTGTGACTCAACCTAACGGGGGAGTGACCAGGGTGCGGCCCGGATCAGCTGGTTGGTCCGGGTTAACCATTAACCGGCACCAGCAGGATCCACACCGGCCCGGTGGCCAGCGGCAGGTCCTGCCCGGAGCCGGTGGTGAACTTCGTCGGCGAGCTGAGGTCCGAACGCGACCAGGCGCCCGCGAACGACTGGCCGTCGCGCAGCACGGTCGCCGAGCCGGTGCCCACGGTCTGCGCGATCGGCGCGTGCGCCCCGGTCTCGTCCTCGGCGAACGGCTCGTAGGTTACCTGCACCTGCTGGATCACCACGGTGGCCGCGGTCAGCGGGCCCGACTCGGTGGAGGTGAACGGAGTTCCGTCCATGCTGATCGACCAGTGCCCGTCCGACCAGGTGAACACGTACGACGCGGCCGAGTAGCCGACCTTCTTGGTCGTGGTGGGAGTTCCGCCGGACGGGGCGGCGCCGAAGTCGAGCACGCTGGTCAGCGCGGGGCCGGAGCCGGTGGGCAGTTTGCCCGGATTCACGTAGAGATTGTGCGGCGCGGCATGGGTGGACCGGCGCGCGTAGGCCGCGGGCACGGCCGACTGGGGCGCGTTGACCCAGGAGGCCGCGTTCAGTTTCGGCAGGATCTGCGGCGCGGCCCCGGAATAGGCGAACGCGGGTTTGCCGTACTGTCCCAGCACCCCGATGTCGGTCTCCCGCGCACTGCGCACCGGGCCCACCAGGCTGGGCAACTGGCCGGTGAAGACCGCGATGATCCGGGTCAGCCCGCCCTCCACCGGCGCCACGTAGATGACCTGCGCGCTGCCAAGACCGGTCGCCGGGCGAGCGCCCGCGACATTGTCGATCTTCACCGCGAGCACGTTGCCGGACCCACCGCCCGAAGTGGCCGGACCGGTGGTGGCGCTGCTACTCGGGGACGTGGTGGTGCACCCGGTCGACGTTGCCGTCAGGACCGCGAGCGCAATCGCGAAGCGCCGGACATTCCGCCACGAGGACATGGCCTCCACCCCCGATTTTTCCCGTTCCGCCAACGGTACTGCGCGGGGACAGGGGGCGCCTCTCAACCGGTCTGACCGCCAGCACGAGGACAGCGCCCCGCCGGTCATCCGCCCGAGGTCGGCGCCGTATCCCGCATGGCGGTGACTGTAACGCTCTTATTTCGGTACAAAGGAAAGGGCACGGGGACACCCCAACCGGCGGTCGGTGATGGCGTGACAGTGGTGCGTGGCATGGCAGCGCGGCGGTGGGCCCTGGTGGCGGCCCTCGCGGCGCTGGCCTGTGTGCTGCCCACGGTGGTGGCCAGCCTCCCAACGGGCAGCGCCGAACCGGGCGCGGACCGGTTGCGCCAGCTGGTTCTCGACTCGGCAGATCAGCCCTATGTGGGTTACGCGCGTGCCCAGGCCGAACTGGGTCTGCCCGACCTGCCCGATCTGGGCAACCTGTCCGGCCTGCTCAGCGGCACCACCGACATCCGCGTCTGGTACCGCTCGGATCAGCACAAACGAGTGGACGTGATCGACACCGTGGGGGAACGGGACGTCTACACCACTCCCACCGGTGAATACACCTGGGACTACGGCATCGACCTGCTGACCCGGATCGTGGGCAGCGAACCGGTCCGGCTGCCCGAGGCGGGTGACCTGGTGCCGCCCGACCTGGCCCGCCGGGTGCTGCGGCTGGATCCGGCCGACCCGGTGGCCAGCCTGCCGACCCGGCGGATCGCCGGGATCGACGCGGCCGGACTGCGGCTGCGTCCCACCGATCCGGCCACCACCGTGGGCCAGGTGGACATGTGGGTGGACCCGGCCAACGGGCTGCCGCTGCGCGTGGAGATCACCCCGCGCGGCGCCGCCCAACCCATCCTGACCAGCCAGTTCCTGGACCTGAGCCAGGCCGCGCCGGACAGCTCGACGCTGACCCCGCCGGTGTCCGGGGCGGGCGGGGTGAGCACCGCGACCGCGCCCGACGTGCTCGGCGCGCTGAACACCCTGGGCCGGTTCCCGTTGCCCCGGCTGCTGGCCGGGTATCCGTTGCAGCCGCAGCTGGCCGGGCTGCCCGGCGTCGGCCGGTACGGCGCGGGACTGGCCACGTTCGTGGTGCTGCCGCTGCCGGGCAACGTGGGGTCCTCGGCGATCCGCACCGCGCTGACCGCCGGGGCAACCCAGCTGACCATGCAGAGAGGGCGTGCCGTGCTGATCGGAATCCCGATGCTGTCCGTGCTGCTGGAACAGGCCGGCTTCGGCCGCCGCACCTACCTGGTGGCCGGGCTGGTGACCCCGGCCGTGCTGCGGCAGGCCGCGACCCAGTTGGCCACGCTGCGCGGGCGGCCGGTGCGATGACCGAGCTGATCACCACCCACGGCCTGACCAAGCGGTTCGGCTCGACCGTCGCGGTGGACGGGATGGACCTGGTGGTGCACGAGGGCGACCGGTACGGCCTGCTCGGCCCGAACGGCAGCGGCAAGTCCACTCTCGTGCGGATGCTGCTCGGCCTCGTATACGCGACGAGCGGCGAAATCTCCGTGCTCGGACACCGTATTCCGAAGGAAGCGGGTCGCGTCCTGCCCGAGATCGGTGCGCTCATCGAAGAGCCGGCGGCCTACCCGCAGCTGTCCGGGCGGGCCAACCTGCGGCTGCTCGACGCGGCGGGACCGCGCGGAGAGCGGCGCACCCG
>DASZNF010000091.1:0-55682 GCA_035551355.1 Pseudonocardiaceae bacterium
TCATGCCGTGCGTCTGCAACAGGGTGCCGGCCTTGATCTCGGCGCGGATGGTGGCTGCCGCGTTCGGATTGGCGGCGATGCCGGGAGTGGCGGTGGGCACGGTGGGCGCCGCCTGCGCGGTGAGTGCGGACAGAGCCGTCAGTGTCGCAACGCCGAGGGATAAGAGCACGCCTCTTCTTCGCCTCGAAGACCATCTCGATTCGGACAAAATTCCTCCTCGGTGGGTGACTGGACGAGCTGAGCTTTCCGTGAATTCCGCGTGAAGAGCATCCGTCTTTCGTAGGCGACAAACCCGACGACCGGCTCAGACCAGATGGCGGTCACTCACATGGCGGCGGACCACTGTGGACCAGCGGTCTTGGCCGGAAAGACGAGCGAATTTACGAACTCGTCATCCTGGCGATTGGCTCCGCGCAACCTATTGACTACACAGCTGGCGCGGTCAAGGCTGACACCGCCCCGTTATCGATCAAGTCGGTGATAGCGGCGGATCACGAATCACAGCGGTAGGAGTCCCGATGAGAAGAAAGCGCTTACTTCGCCAGCGATCGGTAATCGCGGTCGCGGCTGCGGTCGGCACGGTAGCAGCGTCCGTGATCGTCGCGGGCAGTTCCGGTTCGGCGATCGCCGATAACCAGCCCTTGTACCTCAACCAGCAGGCTTCCGCCCAGGCTCGGGCGAACGACCTGGTCGGCCGCATGACGCTGGCCGAGAAGATCGGGCAGATGACCCAGATCGAGGTCAGCCAGATCGTCGGCGACTGCAACTACGGCGCGGGCCCGCTCAACCCGACCTGCGCGCAGAACGTGCTCGGCAACCTCGCGGTCGGCTCCATCCTCTCCGGCGGTGGCTCCCCGCCCACCGAGGACATCAACGGAGCTGACACCCCGGCCGACTGGGCGAACGCGATCAACGCCATCCAGAACTACGCGATCGCGCACAACCCGCTGCACATCCCGATCATCTACGGCGCCGACGTGGTGCACGGGCACAACGACGTGCTGGGCACCACCCTGTTCCCGGCGCAGCTGGGCCAGGGCGCGACCTACGATCCGGCGCTGACCCAGCAGATCGAGGCCTCCGCCGGGAAATCGGCGCTGGCCACCAACGTGCACTGGGCGTTCGGCCCGGTCGCCGACGTGGACCGGGACACCCGGTGGGGCCGCTACAGCGAATCCTTCGGCGAGGACCCGACGCTGGACTCGGTGCTGGAAGCCGCGGGCGTGGCCGGGCTGCAGACCAATTCCCAGGAAGCCGCCACGGTCAAGCACTTCGCCGGTTACGGCGCGGCCAGCTCGGGCCAGGATCGCACCGACGCGGACATGTCGCTGCGCTGGTTCTCCGACGATGAGCTGCCCTCCTACGCCGGTGGGCTCAACGCCGGCGCGGACACCGTGATGGTGGACTCCGGGGCGATCAACGGCGTGCCCGCCACCTCGTCGCACTACCTGCTCACCACGGTGCTGCGCCAGCAGCTGCACTTCACCGGCATCGTGGTCAGCGACTGGCAGGACATCCTTGCCCTGCAACAGACCTACCACGTGGCCGCCGACTACGAGCACGCCGCGGCGCTGGCCGTCAACGCGGGCGTGGACATGGCTATGGAGCCCTACAACGCGCCCGGTTTCGAGTCCGCGGTGACCTCGGCCGTGCACGACGGGCTGATCAGCCCGGCCCGGATCACCCAGGCGGCCGAGCGGGTGCTGGAACTGAAGTTCCGCACCGGCGTGTTCGACCACCCCTACGTGGACGCGTCCAAGGCCAACCAGATCCTCGGCATGGACACCGGGCTGGCCCGGACCGCGGCCGCGGAGTCCTCAGTGGTGCTGCAGAACAACAACAACGCGCTGCCGCTGCCCGCGTCCGCGCACGTCACGGTGACCGGCCCGAACGCCGACTCGATCCCGGCCACCCTTGGCGGCTGGAGCATCGGCTGGCAGGGCGTGCCCGACGGCAGCCCGGAGACCGCGGTGACCGTCCTGAAAGGACTGACCAGCGCCGGTGGCGCCAACGTGAGCTACGCGTCGACCCAGGCCCAGGCGGTGGCCGCGGCGGGCAAGACCGACGACTACGTGGTCGTGGTCGGCAACGGGCCCGGCGCGGAAGGACCGAACGACAAGAAGGATCCGAGCCTGCCCGCCGATCAGCAAGCGCTGGTCAGCTCGCTGGTGGCCACCGGAAAGCCGGTGATCGTGGTGGTCGTGGACGACCGTCCGCTGGCCATGGGCTCGCTGGTGTCCTCCTCCGGCGGGATCACCGCGGCCGGTCTGGTGATGGCCTGGCGGCCGGGCACCGAAGGCGGCGACGGGGTGGCCGATGTGTTGTACGGCAAGGTGAATCCCAGCGGACGGCTGCCGGTCTCCTGGCCATCGGAGAACACCGACAACCCGAACAGCTACCTGCTGCTGACCATGCCGAGCACCAACGCCAACGCGGCCACGGTCTACAACCCGCTCTACGCCTTCGGGGCCGGGCTGTCCTACACCTCGTACTCGTTCGGCACGGTGGCCGCGACCAGAAGCGGCAACTCGGTCACCGTGCGGGTCGGGGTGAGCAACACCGGCGCCCGGGCCGGTGACCTGGTGGTTCCGGTGTACGTGTCGCAGCCGGTCAGCGATCCGCTGGTGCCGGCCAAGCGACTGGTCGGCTTCACCCGGGTCCAGTTGGCCGCGGGCCAGCAGACGACCGCGACGGTCACGGTGCCGTTGTCCCGGCTGGCGATCACCGGCGGAGACATCGACTCCAGTCAGGCGCCGTCGGTGGAACACGGTCAGTACGTGTTCTCCTCCGGCGCGCTGTCCTCGGCCGGCAGCACGTCTTCACTGAACCTGTGAGCTGAAATCCCGGTAGGTCCGCGGGGAGTGCGGTCGGTCACCCGGCCGCACTCCCCGCGCCCGGTAACCCTTTCCATGGTCCACTGGACACGGACCGCCGAAGGCGGGCAGGCTGGACATGCGAAAAACCTGTCGAACGACAAAGGACGATCGAGCGCTGCCAGATGCTGGTGAAACCGGGCAAGGTGCTGGACGACGGCCGCTACCGGCTGATCGAATCGTATGGCGCCAATGAGCGGGCGGGGTTGGAGTTCTGGCGAGCCCACGACACCCGCCTGACCCGTGATGTCGCGCTGACCCTGCTGCTGGGCGATTCCGCCGATCCGGACGCGGCGGCCAACGGCCGGTCCATGAGCAGCTGGGTGCGCCGGGCCGGCACCGAATCCGCCGCGCTGGCCCGGGTGCTGGACGTGCTCGGGCCGGACGATCTGGCCCGCTCCGAGGGCCTGCTGTGCCTGGTGGTCGCCGAGTGGACCGAGGGCGTGGAGCTGCGCGAGATCACCCGCCGCGGCCCGGTCGCCCCGCTGGCCGCCTGCCGGTTGCTGCGGCCCCTGGTGGGCGCGGCCGACCAGGCCCACCACACCGCGGTGATGCTGGGCATCGACGGCCCGGACCGGATCCGGGTCAACGGCCAGGGCATGGCCACGCTGGCCTTCCCCGGCCCCGCCCCGGGCAGCAGCGCGCGGGCCGACGTGCGCGGCCTCGGCGAGCTGCTCTACCTGCTGCTGACCGGCGCGGAGGCAGGCACCACCACCCCGCACCGGGTACCTCGGGACCTGTCGCTGATCGCCATGCTCAGCCTGGACGACACCAGCGCCGGTGGCATCCGCACCTGTGGGCCGCTGCTGTCCGTGCTGGACCGGGTGATCCGGGACGAGGTGGACGCCCCCGCGCCCGAGCCGCCGGCCCCGCCCCGCGAGCCCGAGCCGCGCCCGGTCCGGCGGGCCAGCCTGTCCCAGCGGTTCCGGGCCATCCGCGGCGACCGCCCGGCCACTCCGGAACCCGAGCCCGCCCGCGAACCCGAGGGCAGCGGCGTCATCAACGGGTCGATCCCGATCGCCTGGCCCGGCGCGTCCTCCGAGCCAACCGGGGAGATCACCCCGCAACCGGTGGCCGACCAGCCGCAGGGCGGGCGGCACGAGCTGCCGGAGGACCACACCACCCAGCTGGAGCCGGTCGCTGCGGAGGAACCGGACGCGCACACCGGGCTGATCAGCCCGCAGCCGCTGATCGTGGAGCCGTCCGCTCCAGACGAGCACCGCCAGGAGCACCCGCACGAACGGACCGAGGTGATCGCCCCGGTGCCGTTGTCCGGGATCATCACCGACCCGCAGAACCCCACCGAACAGATCGCCACCGCGACGATCGCCGCCGAAGGGTTCCCCGGCTCGGCGATCCCGGACGAGGCCGGGCCGGAATCGCACACCCGGTCCCAGCCGCGCACCCCGACCAGCCGGCCACCCAACCGCCCGGGCAGCGGCGGCCCGGACAACCGGGGCCGGATCGCCGGGCGGCGCCGGCTGGCCGTGCTCACCGCCGTGCTGACCGTGGGCGCGCTGGCCCTGGTGGTGTGGATGGGCACCCAGATCGCCGGGTTCTTCAACGCCGACAAACCCGAGGCCGGGTCGGTCGCGGTGTCCTCGTCGCCCAGCGCCGGCCGCGAACCGCTGGTCCGGCCGACCACGACGGTGCCCCCGACCACCCCGCCCAGCAGCGCCGCGCCCCCGCCGCCGGCCCCGATCGGGGTCTCCGGCGCGCAGGAGTACCTGGTCAGCGGATCGCCGGACAACCCGGGCAAGATCGGCCTTGCGGTCGACGGCAATCCCGGCACCGGCTGGCCGACCGCGCAGTACCGGCAGCAGTTCCCCAGCTTCCTGCCCGGCATCGGGGTGATGATCACCTTCAACCAACCCGAACGGGTGACGTCGGTGGCCATCGACTCGCCCAGCGCGGGCACCGTGGTCGAACTGCACGCCGCCCCGTCCACCGACCCCTCTCTCGGTGACACCCAGGTGCTGGGCACCGCGACGTTGACCAGTGGCACCACCACGATCCCGGTGAACATGGCCGCGCCCACCGGTCATCTGCTGGTGTGGATCACCCAGTTGGGACCGGGCAGCGGTGGTTACCAGACCACCATCAACGAGATCACCTGCCTGGGCACGCCCTGAACTGCGCGAACACCTCGGGCAGAATTTTTTTCGCGGATGTGTCGATCCGGCGTGTCCCCGATCGACGCGTTGGTGACAAGCGAGGTTCGATCAGCGAATCCGCGAGCGTGAGGGAGACCGCAATGCGAGTCATGGTGCTGGTGAAGGCGAACGACGAGACCGAGGCCGGCGCGCTGCCCAAGCAGGAGGACCTGGCCTCCATGGGCAAGTTCAACGAGGAACTGGTCAACGCGGGCGTGATGCTGGCCGGTGAGGGCCTGCACGACAGCAGCAAGGGTGCCCGGGTGAACTACACCGGAGAAGGCACGACCGTGCTGGACGGCCCGTTCACCGAGACAAAGGAACTGGTCGCCGGCTTCTGGCTCCTGCAGGTCAAGTCGATGGACGAGGCCGTTGAGTGGCTGCGCCGGGCGCCGTTCGGGCCGGGCAGCCAGGTGGAGATCCGGCGGATCTTCGAGGCCGAGGACTTCGGCGCCGAGCTCACCCCCGAGCTGCGCGAGAAGGAGGCCGAGCTGCGCGCCCGCTCGGCCGCCCAGCAGAAGTAAGTCGTGTTGGTCCGGGTTCGCCACGGCTGAGGTGCTGTAATCATCAGCCGTGGCGGCTACGGACACCCACCGGACGATCGACGCGGTCTGGCGGATCGAGTCGGCGCGGCTGATCGCCGGGCTGGCCGGTCTCGTGCGCGATGTCGGCCTGGCCGAGGAACTGGCGCAGGACGCGCTGGTGGCGGCGCTGGAGCAGTGGCCCTCCGCAGGGGTGCCGGACAACCCGGGCGCCTGGCTGATGGCCACCGCCAAGCACCGCGCGATCGACCACATCCGCCGCGACCAGCGGCTGCAACGCAAGGTCGCCGAGATCGGCCGGGACCTGGAGACCCAGGGCGACGTGCCGGGGCCGGAGCCGGACGAGCACCAGATCAGCGACGACCTGCTGCGCCTGGTGTTCGTGGCCTGCCACCCGGTGCTGTCCACCGAGGCGCGGGTGGCGCTGACCCTGCGGCTGCTGGGCGGGCTGACCACCCCCGAGATCGCCCGCGCGTTCCTGGTGCCCGAGGCCACCGTGGCCCAACGGATCGTGCGGGCCAAGAAAACCCTGGCCCGCAGGCAGATTCCGTTCGAGGTGCCGGAGGGCGCGGAACTCGCGGCGCGGCTGTCCTCGGTCCTTGAGGTGATCTACCTGATCTTCAACGAGGGCTACTCGGCCACCGCGGGCGAGGACTGGATGCGGCCGGGCCTGTGTGAGGACGCGCTGCGGCTGGGCCGGGTGCTGGCCGGGCTGATGCCGCGCGAGCCGGAAGTGCACGGCCTGGCCGCGCTGCTGGAGTTGCAGGCCTCCCGCTCCCGGGCCCGGCTGGGCCCCGGCGGTGTGCCGGTGTTGCTGCTGGACCAGGATCGGGCCCGCTGGGACCAGCTGCTCATCGGCCGCGGCCTGGCCGCGCTGGAGCAGGCCGAACAGCTGGGTGGCCGCACCGGCCCGTACGCCCTGCAGGCCGCGATCGCCGCCTGCCACGCCCGGGCACATCGAGCTGACGACACCGACTGGGCCCGGATCGCCGCGCTGTACACCGAACTGGCCGCCCGGGTGCCCTCCCCGGTGGTGGAGCTGAACCGGGCGGTCGCGCTGGGCATGGCGTTCGGGCCGGAGGCCGGGTTGGTGCTGGTCGACGAGCTGGTCGACGACCCCGCGCTCGCCGGCTACCACCTGTTGCCCTCGGTGCGCGGCGATCTGCTGGCCAAACTCGGCCGCTACGCCGAGGCCCGCACCGAGTTCGAACGGGCCGCCGCGCTGACCCGCAACAGCCGGGAACGCACCCTGCTGCTGGATCGCGCGGCCGCTTGTCCCCCTGACCAGCGCTGCTGACGGGCCGGCCCGAACCGGCCCCTCAGGCCGACCAGGCCAGCAGGCTGGCGTTGCGGTCGGGCTGGCGCAGCTGGGCCAGCGCCTGCTTCTCCAGCTGGCGCACCCGCTCCCGGGTCAGCCCGATCCGCTTGGCCACGTCCTGCAGGGTGGCCGGCTCGCCGCCGTGCAGGCCGTAACGCAGCGTCACGATCAGCGCCTCCCGCTCGGTCAGCGTGTTCAGCACCGATCGCAGCTCGTCCTGCAGCGCCTCGGCCTCCAGGCCTTCGGTGACGGACAGGGCCTCGGTGTCCTCGATCAGGTCGGACACCCGGGTCTCGCCCTCTTCGCCGACCGGCGCGTCCAGGCTGACCGTGTCCCGGCCGGCCCGGCGCAGGTCCACCACGTGCGCCAACGGCATGCCGAGCTTGTCGGCCAGTTCCTCCGCGGTGGGCGCGCGGTTGAGCTCGTTGTTCAGCTGGCGTTCCACCCGGTTGATCTTGGACAGCTCCTCGGCCACGTGGACCGGCAGCCGGATGGTGCGGCCCTGCATGGCCAGACCCCGGTCGATGGCCTGGCGGATCCACCACATCGCGTAGGTGGAGAACTTGTAGCCCTTGGCGTAGTCGAACTTCTCCACCGCGCGGATCAGCCCCAGGTTGCCTTCCTGGACCACATCCAGGAAGGGCAGGCCGCGGTGCGAGTACTTCTTGGCCACCGACACGACCAACCGCAGGTTGGCCCGCACCATGTGGTCCTTGGCCCGCTGCCCGTCGCGGGCCAGCTGGGCCAGTTCCCGCCGGTAGCCCGGGTCCATGGCCGCGCTGTCCCCCGCGTCGGCGGCGCGGACCAGCTCGGCCGCGTACACCCCGGCCTCGATCCGCTTGGACAGGTCGACCTCCTGCTCGGCGGTCAGCAGGGGGGTGCTGCCGACCTCGCGCAGGTAGTATCCCACCAGGTCCGGCTCGTCGAAGGCGTCCTTGTTGTTGCGTACCACCACTTTCCGTTCCACAGCCACGTTCTCGAATCCCTCCGAACAGCGCCCGGGACACGCTCGCTCGCGCGTGTACTGTGAGAGGAACGTCCCCGGGTTCCGAGCATGACGAACCACGACTGAATTTTTTGGCCGCGGTGGCGAGCCCTTGTGCGTGTTCCGTGCCCGCGTCGTTCACAACGCGTGCGCGCCCGCGAACATTCCCACGGTATGGCCGAGTATGGCCGGTGAGCGGCGTCACCCCGACAGTGGGTTGCGATATCCGGGTGAATTCGTCGGCGCCGGAACACGGACGCGGGAGAATTCCGCTGGCCACGCAACGACGCGCGGAGGGCGGATCGGCTCATGTCTGGAAGATCACTGCTCGGCTTGGCAATCGGCGCACTGACCCTGGGTCTGCTCGCCGCCGGATCGATCGCACCGGCCGCCGCGGCGACACCGGCGCATTCCCGGGCCGGCTATCTGGCTCTTGGTGATTCGGTGGCGTTCGGCTACACCCCGCCGGAGACCACCCCACCGCTGAACTACTTCAACGCCGCCAATTTCGTCGGCTATCCCGAGGATTTCGCCCGGGCGACCGGCTTGAACCTGGCCAACGCCTCCTGCCCCGGGGAAACCACGGCCAGCATGATCAGGGTGACCGCGCAGAGCAACGGCTGTGAGAACGCGGTCGGCTCGCCGTTCGGCTACCGCACGGTGTACCCGTTGCACGTCTTCTACCTGGGCCCGCAACTGGCGTACGCGGTCGGCTATCTGCGCACCCATCCGCAGACCCGGCTGGTCACCATCGACATCGGCGCCAACGACATGTTCGTGTGCCAGCAGACCACCGCGGACACCTGCACCGGAAGCGATTTCCAGGCCGCGCTCAACCAGGTCTCGGCCAATCTGGCCACCATCTACACCGCGCTGCGCGGAGCAGGCCACTACCGGGGCGCATTGATGCTGGTCTCCTACTACTCGCTGGACTACGCCGACCCCGCACAGAACCAGAGCAGCCAGGCCCTCAACGCCGCGCTGACCGCGCCCACCCACCGCTACGGCGGTGTGGTCGCCGACGGCTACGACGCGTTCCGCCTGGTGGCGGCCCGGGCCGGGGGCGACACCTGCGCCGCGGGCCTGCTGGTGAAGCTGCCCGATGGCACCTGCAACATCCACCCGTCCGCGTTCGGCCACCAGGTGCTCGCCGCCGCCATCGGCGCCGCCCTGGCCCACGCGGCCCGCTGAACAACGGTCAAGGGCGCGCCGACCGATGACGATCGGCGCGCCTTTCTCTGCCCTTCGCGCTCGTCTCTCTGCCCTTCGCGCTCGTCCTTGTCAGTTCCGGTCGGCGAAGCGGTCGGTCGCGGTGACCAGCGCGGAGGCCAGATCGTCGGTGGTGTTGTGCCCGGCGTCGTCGATCAGCACCAGTTCGCTGTCCGGCCAGCCGTGGGTCAGTTCCCATGCGGTGCCAAGGAAATTGCCGGTGTCCAGCACGCCCTGGACGACCACGCCCGGGATTCCGGCCAGCCGGTCCAGTGCGGCGAGCACTTCCCCTTCGGCCAGCCAGGAACCGGTGCGCCAGTAGTGGGTGACGATGCGGGCGAAGGCCAGCCGGTAGCCGGCGTCGGTGAACCGGTCCTTCGGCGGTTCGGTCGGGATGATGGCGATTTCCCAGTCGCACCAACGCCGAGCGGCCGCCACGTGCACCGCCGGATCGGGGTCCGTCAGCAGCTTGTAGTAGGCGTCGGCCAGATCGCCGTCCCGGTCTCCCTCGGGGACTCCGATCCGGAAATCCGCCCATGGCCGCGGGAACACGCCGCCCAGCCCGCGGGTGAGCAGGTCGGTTTCCCTGCGCCGTCCGGTGGCCACGCCCATCAGCACCAGTTCGGTCACTCGCTCCGGAGACCGTGTGGCGTAAACCAGGGCGAGGGCCGAGCCCCAGGAGCCGCCGAACAGCTGCCAGCGCTGAATGCCCAGTTTTTCGCGCAGCAGTTCCATGTCGGCCACGAGGTGGCCGGTGGTGTTGGCGGACAGGTCGATCACCGGCCGGCTGGCGTGCGGGGTGCTGCGTCCGCAGTTGCGCTGATCGAACAGCACGATCCGGTAGCGGGCCGGATCGAAATAGCGGCGCATCCCGGTGGTGCAGCCCGAACCCGGGCCGCCGTGCAGCACCAGCACCGGCTTGCCGGCCGGGTTTCCGCAGGTCTCCCAGTACACCTGGTGCCCGTCGCCGACGTCGAGCATTCCCCGCTCGTAGGGCTCGATCTCCGGATACCGGCTGCTCATCCCGTCTCCTCGCCGCTATACAACCCAATCCAACAGCCCTATTACAACAGCACTGTTACATTAGCGGACGTGTCCACCGAGATTCCGGGGCCCGAACTGCTCGGCACCGCCCTGCGGCACCTGCTGGAGCAGCTGGACTCCGGCGTGGCCGAGCTCTACGCCGACCTCGGCCTGCCCGGATTCCGACCGCGGTTCACCCCGTTCGTGCGGGTGCTGCGCCGCCGCGGCCCCAGCTCGATCACCGACCTGGCCACCGAAATCGGTGTCACCCACTCGGCGGCCAGCCAGACCGTGGCCGCGTTGCGCAACTGGGGACTGGTCGAACTGCGCCCGGGAACCGACGCCCGGTCCCGGATCGCGCACCTCACCGGCAGGGCGATCGAGCTGCTGCCCACACTGGACGCGGAATGGGCGGCGACCAGGGCCGCGGCCGAGGAGCTGGAAGCCGAACTGCCCATGCCGCTGCACCAGGTGGTCGCCGCGGCCATCGAGGCATTGCGCCGCCGCCCGTACGCCGAGCGGGTCGCATCCGCGGCGAAGCAGCAGTCAACTCCGCCTCCGACATTTTCCCAATGACTGGACCGATCGCGTTCCGGGAATTCCCAGGCCATCTGCGGTGCTGTGCTTGGCACGCAGCGGTCTCGTCACGAGGGAGCCCGAGAACATGCCCGTACATCTCGCGGTCGCGCTGGACGGCACAGGCTGGCATCCGGCCGCCTGGCGCGAGCCGGACGCCCGCCCGCAGGAACTGTTCACCGCCGGTTACTGGCGTGACCTGATCACCGAGGCCGAACGTGGCCGGCTCGACTTCGTCACCATCGAGGACGCGCTCACCCCGCAGTCCAGTCAGTATTCCGGCCTGGACGACCGGACCGACCAGGTGCGCGGCCGGCTGGACGCGGTGCTCATCGCCTCCCGGGTCGCGCCGCTGACCCGCAACATCGGCCTGGTGCCGACCGCGACGGTGCTGCACACCGAGCCGTTCCACATCTCCAAGGCCATCGCCACGCTGGACTACGTGAGCACCGGCCGGGCCGGGGTGCGCATCCAGATCGGCGGCCAGGCCCACGAGACCAGCCACTTCGGCCGACGCCAGGTGCCCGAGTTCGACCGGCCGGACATGCGCGACCCGGAGTACCGCGCGTTCGCCAAGCAGCGGTTCGCCGAGGCGGGCGACTACGTGGAGGTGGTGCGCCGGCTGTGGGACTCCTGGGAGGACGACGCGGAGATCCGGGACGCGGCCACCGGCCGGTTCGTCGACCGGGACAAGCTGCACTACATCGACTTCTCCGGTGAGTTCTTCAGCGTCAAGGGCCCGTCCATCACCCCGCGCCCGCCGCAGGGCCAGCCGCCGGTCACCGCACTGGCCCACGCCCGCATCCCGTACACGTTCGCCGCGCGCAGCACCGACGTGGTGTATGTGACCCCGCACGACCTCGGCCAGGCAACGGAAATCCTCGGCAAGGTCCGCGAGGAGCAGCAATCCGCGGGACGGGCGGGCGAGCCATTGCACGTGTTCGGCGACCTGGTTGTGTTCCTGGACAACGGTTCCGGCCAGGCGGCCACGCGCAAGGCCCGGCTGGACAACGTTTCCGGCGCCGAGTACACCTCCGACGCGCGGATCTTCACCGGCACCGCGGCCGAACTGGCCGACGAGTTGCTGGCGCTGCACGAGGCCGGGTTGACCGGTTTCCGGCTGCGCCCGGGCGTGCTTCCCCACGACCTCGACCAGATCACCCGCGAGCTGGTGCCGGAACTGCGGCGCCGCAACGCCTTCCGCGCGGAGTACGAGGCGAACACGCTGCGCGGCCTGCTCGGCCTGTCCCGCCCCGCCAACCGCTACGCCGTGAGCGCCTGAGAGGAAGGGGGACCCATGAAGCAGATCCACCTCGCCGCGCACTTTCCCGGCGTGAACAACACCACGGTGTGGAGCGATCCCCGGTCGGGCAGCCACATCGACTTCTCCTCCTTCACCCACCTCGCGCAGACCGCCGAGCGGGCCAAGTTCGACTTCTTCTTCCTGGCCGAGGGTTTGCGGCTGCGCGAGCAGGGCGGGCAGATCTACGACCTGGACGTGGTCGGCCGGCCGGACACGTTCACCGTGCTGGCCGCACTGGCCGCGGTCACCGACCGGCTCGGCCTGGCCGGCACCATCAACTCCACGTTCAACGAGCCCTACGAGGTGGCCCGCCAGTTCGCCAGCCTGGACCACCTGTCCGCGGGCCGGGCCGCGTGGAACGTGGTCACCTCGTGGGACGCGTTCACCGGCGAGAACTTCCGGCGCGGCGGTTACCTGCCGCAGGATCAGCGCTACGCCCGGGCCAAGCAGTTCCTGGACACCGCGTTCGAACTGTTCGACTCCTGGCACGGCGGCGAGATCGTGGCCGACAAGGAATCCGGGGTGTTCCTGTCCGATCCGAACGCGGGCGCGTTCGTCCACCGCGACGACCAGTTCGACATCAGCGGCCGGTTCAACGTGCCGCGCAGCCCGCAGGGCCGGCCGGTGATCTTCCAGGCGGGTGATTCCGAGGAGGGACGGGAGTTCGCCGCGTCCACCGCGGATGCCATCTTCACCCGGCACGGCACCCTGGCCGAGGGCCAGAAGTTCTACGCCGACGTCAAGGGCCGGCTGGCCAAGCACGGCCGCGAGCCCGAGGATCTGGTGATCCTGCCCGCGGCCACCTTCGTGCTCGGCGACACCGACGCCGAGGCGGCCGAACTGGCCGAGGCGGTGCGCCATCAGCAGGTCAGCGGGGCGACCGCGATCAAGTACCTGGAACACGTGTGGAACCGGGACCTGTCCGGCTACGACCCGGACGGCCCGCTGCCCGAGATCGACCCGGAACTGGGCGAGAACACCATCGCCCGGGGCCGGGCCAGCGTGCGGATGTTCCGCGATCCGCTGGCCACCGCGCGGGAGTGGCGGGAACTGGCCGAGGCCAAGAACCTGTCCATCCGCGAGCTGGTCATCCAGGTCAGCGGACGGCAGAACTTCATCGGCAGCGCGGCCACCATCGCCGAGCAGATGAACGAACTGGTGCAGGGCAACGCTTCCGACGGGTTCATCCTGGTCCCGCACATCACCCCGGGCGGGCTGGACGAGTTCGCCGACACGGTGGTGCCGCTGCTGCAGGAGCGCGGTGTCTTTCGCACCGAGTACGAAGGCAGCACACTGCGCGATCACCTCGGCCTGAAACCGTTGGAGCGCGGGTGAACCATCCGCGGCCGGCCTCCATGGCGATCGTGGGGGCCGGCCCGAAGGGCGTGGGGGTGCTGGAGCGGATCGCCGCCAACGCCGAGTTGCTTGGCGGCCGGAAACTGGTGGTGCACCTGGTGGATCCGCATCCGCCGGGGCCGGGACGGGTGTGGCGGGACCGGCAGTCGGCGCTGCTGCGGATGAACTCGATGGCCGAGGACGTCACCATGTTCACCGACGAGTCGGTGCGGCTGGACGGCCCGGTGGTGCCCGGCCCGACCCTGGCCGAGTGGATGGACGGCGTGCGCAGCGGCGAAATCCCGGTCGCCGTTGACGCCGACATCGCGGCGGAGCTGGAGGTCAGCTGCTCCACCAGTTTCGCCACCCGCCGGTTGCAGAGCGCCTACCTGAACTGGTTCTTCCAGTTCACTCTCGACCGGCTACCCTCCACTGTGGAGGTTCGGGTGCACGCCACCAGGGCGGTGGACCTGACCGACTCGGCCGACGGACAGCAGCAGCTGTGGCTGACCGGCCAGGCCGAACCGCTGCTGGTGGACCACGTGGTGCTGGCCATCGGCCACATGGACACCGAACCCGCCGACGGCGAACGCGACCTGGCCCGGTTCGCCGCCGCCCACGACCTCACCTACCTCCCGCCCGACTACACCGCCGACTCGGACTTCTCCGCCATCCGGCCCGGGGAAACCGTGCTGCTGCGCGGTTTCGGGCTGGCCTTCGTCGATCTGACGGTGCTGCTGGCCGAGGGCCGTGGCGGCCGGTTCACCCCCGATCCGGCCGGTGGCCTACGCTACCACCCCTCCGGGGGTGAGCCGGTGATGTACGTGGGTTCCCGGCGCGGCGTGCCCTACCACGCCAAACCCGAGTACCGGTTGGGCGCCGAACCGGCCACGCTGCCGACGTTCTTCGGCCGCCCGGAGATCGACCGCCTGCTGGCCCGGCCCGGCTCGATCAGCTTCCGCGCCGATCTGTGGCCGTTGTGCGCCAAGGAAATCGGCTGGGGCTACTACACCGAACTGTTCACCGCGCACCCCGAACGGGTCCGGCTGAACTTCGACGAGTTCGCCGAGCGCTACGCCGAACTCGACTGGGACAGTCCAGAACTGCGCGCCCTGGTGGCAAAGGCGGTGCCGGATGAGGAAGACCGGCTGGACCTGGACGCGCTGGACCACCCCCTGCGCGACCGGACTTTCGCCTCACAGCAGGACTTCGCCACCTACCTGACCGACTACGTCGAAGCCGACCTGGCCCGCCGCCGCGACCCGGAGTTCAGCGCCGATCTCGGCGCGTTCCTGGCCCTGCTGTCGGTGTTCAAGCACCTCGCGGTGGTCATCGCGACCGGCCGACTGGACCCGGAGTCCCAGCTGAACGAGGTGGACAGCTGGTGGCACGGGTTCTTCTCCTACTTCGCCAGCGGCCCGCCCGGGCACCGGCTGGAGGAGCTGCTTGCCCTGCACCGCGCGGGAATCGTGCAATTCATCGGCCCGGACATGTGGCTGCGCGCGGAAAACGGCCGGTTCGTGGCCGGAAGTCCGGCGGTACCAGGGGAAGTCACCGCGACCGCGCTCATCGAGGCCCGGCTGCCCAAGCCCGCGGTGACCCGCTCCCCCGACCCCCTGTTGCGCGCGCTGCTGGACCGGGGCGAGCTGGCCGAGGAGGTGCTGTGCGCCGGTAATCGCCCCTACCCGACCGGCCGTATCCGCAGCTCGGCGCACGGCGGGAACGTCATCGACCAGGCCGGGCAGCCCCATCCGCGCCGGTTCGTGCTGGGCCCGCACACCAGCCGCCGCGGCCCGGCCGCGTTCACCCGGCCCCGCACCGGCGGCGTGGGGTTCCGGGAAAACGACGCGGTGGCAAGGGAAATTCTCGTCTTCCAACCCTGACCGCGGCTCGGTGAGCGCGCCTCGATGTCGTCCGGGCGCGCGGCGGTGGCCGTGCCGAGCTGGGCGCCGTCGAGCATGGCCACGTTGGCGCCTTCGCCGTTCGGTTCAGCCGCGCCAGGGCTGGTGTTCGGCCGAGCGCAGCACGTGCCGCCGGAAGTCCTCCGACGCGGGCGGCAGGCTCCGCCCGGCCAGCCAGGCCAAGCCGATGTCGCGGGAACTGTCCACATCGGACACCGGTAGGTGGGGCACGGACGGCGGCGAGGTCTGCGGCAGCGGCAGCAGGGACACGCCGAGTCCGGCGGTGACCAACCCGCGCAGCGTCTCCACCTCGTCGCCTTCGAACCCGATCCGCGGATTGAATCCGGCCTTCGCGCACAGCCGCTCGGTGGTGTCCCGCAGCGCATATCCCGGCCGCAGCACGATGAACGTCTCGTCCACCGCCTCGGCCAGCCGTATCCGTTTGCGCCCGGCCAGCCGGTGGCCGGCGGGCACGGCCAGGTACAGCGGTTCGACCAGCAGCCGCCGCCAGTCGATCAGCGGGTTGCCCGGGTCACCGCTGGTGATCACCAGGTCCACCGACCCGGCCAGCAGCTCCTCGTACAGCCCGGCCTCGCCGTGCTGGCGCAGTTCGAACCGGGCCTGCGGGAACCGCTCCCGGAAGGTGCTCAGCAGCGGCGGCACCAGCCAGGTGCCGAAGGTGTGCAGGAAGGCCAGCGGGATCAGCCCGCCCTCCGGGTCGACCAGGTCGGCCACCTCGCGCACGCCCCGGTCGTAGCGCTCCAGCACCGCGGTCGCGTGCTCGGCGAACACCCGCCCGGCCGGGGTGAGCCGCAGTGCCCGGCCGACCCGTTGAAACAGCTCGGCGCCGACCTCGCGCTCCAACTTGCGCAGCGCCCGGGACAGGGCAGGCTGGGTCAGGTGCGCCTCGGCCGCGGTGTCGGTGACGGTGGCCCCGCCGGCCACCGCCTGGAAGTGTCGCAGTACCTGCAGGTCCACTCATCCATGTTGCCACGACATGGATACGAGTAAAATCAGGCATTGGACGCATGTGTGCCTGGCGCGCAAGACTGGTATCTGGTCCTGGGGATTCGCTTCGCATTGAAGGAGAGCAAACGATGGCCAGTGTGGCCGAGCAGATGGTGCGCATGCTGCGCGACTCCGGGGTGCGCCGCATCTACGGGATCGTCGGCGACAGCCTGAACCCGATCGTGGACGCGGTCCGCCGCACCGAGGGCATCGACTGGGTGCACGTCCGGCACGAGGAGACCGCCGCGTTCGCCGCGGCCGCCGAGGCCCAGGTGACCGGGAAACTCGCGGTCTGCGCGGGCTCCTGCGGGCCGGGCAACCTGCACCTGATCAACGGCCTGTACGACGCGCACCGCAGCGGAGCGCCGGTGCTGGCCATCGCCTCGCACATCCCGTCCGCGCAGATCGGCAGCGGCTTCTTCCAGGAGACCCACCCGGACCGCCTGTTCGCCGAGTGCAGTCACTTCAGCGAACTGGCCTCCCAGCCCGAGCAGATGCCCCGGCTGCTGCGGGTGGCCATGCAGACCGCGGTCGGCCGCCGCGGGGTGTCGGTGCTCTCCATCTCCGGCGACGTGGCCGAACGGCGCGCGCCGGTGGCCGGGGCGCCGAAGGTCGCACTGGTCACGCCCAATCCGGTGGTGCCGCCGGCCGGGCAGATCGCCGACCTGGCCACCCTGCTCAACGACAGCGACCGGGTGATGATCTTCGCCGGTGCGGGCTGTGCGCACGCGCACGACGAGGTGATGGAGCTGGCGAGCCGGCTGGCCGCGCCGGTCGGGCACTCGCTGGGTGGCAAGGAGTGGATCCAGTACGACAACCCGTTCGACGTGGGCATGAGCGGCCTGCTCGGCTACGGCGCCTGCTACGACGCCATGCACGAGGCCGACCTTGTCCTGCTGCTGGGCACCGATTTCCCTTACGACACCTACCTTCCGCAGGCGCGCACCGTGCAGGTGGACACCGATCTGGCCGCGCTGGGCCGGCGCACCCCGCTGGAACTGGCCGTGCACGGTGATGTCCGGTCCACCATCGACGCGCTGCTTTCCCAGCTGCGCAACCGATCCGATCGGTCCTTTTTGGACCATATGTTGCGTGAGCACGCCCGGTCGCTGGAGCGAGTGGTCTCGGCCTACACCACCAAGATCGAGAACCGCACCCCGATCCACCCGGAGTACGCCGCCGACATCCTGGACGAGGTGGCCGGGGACGACACGGTGTTCACCGTGGACACCGGCATGGGCAACGTGTGGGCCGCGCGCTACCTGACCCCGAACGGCCGCCGCCGGGTGATCGGCTCGTTCCGGCACGGCAGCATGGCCAACGCGCTGCCGCACGCGATCGGCGCGGCGCTGGCCGAGCCGGGCCGGCAGGTGGTGTCCATCTCCGGGGACGGCGGGCTGGCCATGCTGATGGGAGATCTGCTCACCCTGGCCGCCTACGACATCCCGGTGAAGGTGGTGCTGTTCAACAACGCCAGCCTGGGCATGGTGAAACTGGAGATGCTGGTGGACGGCCTGCCCGACTATCAGACCGACCACGCCCCGGTGAACTTCAGCGCCATCGCCACCGCCTGCGGGATCAACTCGGTGCGGGTGGAGGACCCGGCGCAGATCCGGGACGCGCTGGCCAAGGCGTTCGCCCAGCCCGGTCCGGCGCTGGTGGAACTGGTGACCGACCCGAACGCGATGTCCATGCCGCCCAAGATCACCGGCGAGATGGTGCGCGGGTTCGCGCTGGCGGCCAGCAAGACGGTGCTCAGCGGCGGCGTGGGCAAGATGATCAACCTGGCCCGCAGCAACGTGCGCAATGTGCCCCGCCCGTGAGACTCGGCCGGGAGGCCTGAGCGTGCGTACTATTTCCCGGTCGGAGTCGGTTTCGGGCGGGTGATGCATGGCCGACCAGGAGGCGTGGCTGCGGGCCGCGGTCGAGATCACCAGCACCCTGCTGACCAGCACCGATCCCGGGGGCGCGCTGCGCCTGGTGGCCGAGCGGGCCCGGCAGCTGGCCGGCGCACCGGCGGCGGCCATCGCGCTGCCAGACGAGTCCCGGCCGGGCAACCTGGTGTTCGACGTGGTCGACGGCGCAGGCATGGACGCGGAGAGGCTGACCGGGCATTCGGTGCCGATCGCCGAAACCGGCTCGGGGCTGGTGTTCCGCACCGGCAAGGCGCACATCTTCCGCGACTACGGAATACACGTCACTTCCCGTTCGGACGATCCGGGGCTGGCCTTCCCGCCAAAGGTGCGCCACCTGGACTGCGCGCTGGCCGTGCCGCTGGCCTTCGGCACCGACGTGCTCGGCGTGCTGGTGCTGTCCCGGTTCGCCGGTGATCCGCTGTTCACCGAGGAAGACCTGCGGATGACCGAGATGTTCGCCGGGCAGGCCACCCTGGCCGTGCAGATCGCCCGCGGCGAGGAGGACCGGCGGCGGCTGGCCGTGTTCACCGATCGCGACCGCATCGCCCGCGACCTGCACGACGTGGTGATCCAGCGGCTGTTCGCGATCGGGCTCGGCCTGCAGAGCGTGCGGCAGACCACCGCGGGCACGCCGGTGGCCGACCGGGTGGCCGGGCTGATCACCGATCTGGATCAGACCATCCGGGACATCCGGCGCAGCATCTTTTCCCTGCACGACACCGCCGCGCCGACCGGCGGCCTGCGGGCCGACCTGATCGCCGCGGTCGGGGAGGCCTCGGCCGCGCTGGGTTTCCAGCCACGCCTGGGTTTCGACGGCCCGCTGGACTCGGCGGTGCCCGACCCGATCCGCGCCGATCTGCTGGCCTGCCTGCGCGAGGCGCTGTCCAACACCGCCCGGCACGCCGAGGCGCACACGGTGTCGGTGGAGGTGGCGGTGGACAAGGCCGGCCGCGGGCTGAGCCTGGAGGTGGTGGACGACGGCGTTGGCCTACCCCCGCAGCGCATCCGGCACAGCGGCCTGGCCAACCTGGCCGACCGGGCCAGCCGGTGGGGCGGCACGCTGGCACTGGAGGCGTCGGCGGCCGGTGGCGTCCGGCTCCACTGGGCCGTCCCGCTCCCCCGCCCGGCCATTCGCTAGGGCGCGAGGCCGCCGACCAGGGTGCGCACCACCGCGGGCAGTTGCCCGGCCAGTTCGGTCCGGGCGGTGCCCGCGACCTGGCCGGTGAGGGCGAGCAGGATGCTGGCCCCGGTGAACAGGGTGGTGGTCGCGATCAGGTCCACCGGGCCGATCCGGCCCAGTTCCTGTTCCGCGGCCAGGTACTCAGCCACCCGCTGCTGGTAGACCTGCGGGCCGTAGGGTTCGTCGTGGATGGCGGCCAGGAACCGTTGCAGCAGCGCGGGTTCGGACAGCAGCCCGGCGAACAGCGGCAGCGCGTCGGCGTTGAGTTCCAGCACGGCCAGCGCGTAGGTCTGCAGATTGTCCACGACCTCGCCGGTGCCCGGCGCGGGCAGATCGGTGTCGAACTGCTTGACCAGCCGGGTGAACCGGCGGGCCAGCGCGGTGATCAGCAGGTCGCTCTTGTCCGCGAAGTAGTTGTACAACACCCCGTCGGACACACCGGCGGCGCGCGCGATGTCCCGCGTGGTGATCGCCGAGACCTGCCGCTCCGCGAGCATCTTCTCGGCCACCTCGATCAGGTGCTCGCGCAGCGCGGTGGCCGGATCGTCGCCGACCCGGCCACTGATCGCCTTGGCTCGCCTAGGTGACATCGCGTCGAACAGTAGTCGACACGGCCGCTGCCACGAACAACACGGTGTACGCGATGAGCACCACGGCTCCGGCCCACTGCGGCAGCAGATCGCTGTCCGGGGTGAAATGGCCCAACGACTTGCCCGCGGCGAAGGGCAGCCAGCGCGCGCTGGAGCCGAACAACGAGGACATGCTCATCTCGATCACGGCGATCCAGCCCAGCGCCACCGCGACCGCGGCGACCAGGTTGCGCACCAGTGCGCCGACCCCGACGCCGATCGCGGCGAACAGGGCGTTCCACAGGATGCAGCCGACCAGGGTCTGCCACACCTCGGTGTCGCCCAGGTACAGCGAACCACCCTTGGCCGACAGCCAGATCGAGCCGACCACGGTCGCGGTCACCGCAGCCACCAAGCCGAACCCGAGCCCGGCAATGGTGTAGGTGATCACCTTCGCCCACACCACCCGGCCGCGTTTGGGGGTGGCCAGATAGGTGTCGGTGATCGTCTTGTGCCGGTATTCCCCGGCGACCGCGAGCACGCCCAGCAGCAGGGTGAACATGGCCACCAGGCCGACGTGCATGACCGCCTGCCGGGAGGTCATGGGGTCGTGCGGGTCGTTGCTGTTGCCCACCAGCAGGCTGGCGATGCCGGCGATGATCACCGCCTGTTCGGCCGCCAGCAGCAACCAGACGGCTCGCATGGTGCTCAGTTTGCGGAATTCGTTGCGCACCAAGGTCATCGTGCCACGCCTTTCCCCGGCGACGCGTCGTTTCCCGATGCCGCGGCCATTCCGTCGATCTCGGTCAACCGGAGAAACGCGATTTCCAGTGAATCGCCGAGTTCCCGGATCGGTCCGGCGAAGCGCAGTGTGCCGTTACCGATGATGACCACCGTGTCGGCGGTCTGCGCGACCTCGGACAGCACGTGGCTGGACACCAGCACGGTGCCGCCGGCCGCCGCGTGGTCGCGCAGCAGCCCGCGCAGCCAGGCCATACCGCCGGGGTCGAGGCCGTTGCCGGGTTCGTCCAGGATCAGCACGTCCGGGCTGCCCAGCAAGGCACCGGCCAGGCCGAGCCGCTGCCGCATGCCCAGCGAGTAGCCGCCGACCCGGCGGTGGCCCGCGTCGGTGAGGTCCACCAGGTCCAGCACCTCGTCGACCCGGGACCGGGACACGCCGGTGACCTGGGCCAGGATGCGCAGGTGGTCCCGGGCACGACGGCCCGGGTGGCAGCCGGTGGCCTCCAAGACCGCGCCGACCACCCGGCGCGGGGCGGCAATTTCGACGTACCGCAGGCCGCCGATCAGCGCCTGTCCCCCGGTCGGCCGGACCAGGCCGAGCAGCATGCGCAGCGTGGTGGTCTTGCCCGCGCCGTTGGGGCCGAGAAAACCGGTGATGCGGCCCGCGGGCACGTCGAATCCCAGTTCCCGCACGGCGTGCACCGGGCCGAACCACTTGCTCAGGCCCTGAATCACGATGTCGGTCATGCGCTCTCTCCATACTATGAGCGAACGTTCATGAACGTGCGCTCATAGTATGGGCGCGGCCGGACCGCAGCGCAACAGTCGGGTTTTGTCGCCGCGCTATCCCGGGGTGTCGGCCAGCACCAGGTCCGGGGCGTAGGTGAGGTTGATGCTGGTGCCGCGCTTGGTGATGTCGGCGCCGTAGACGTGGATGGAGATGGTGCGCTCGGCGCTGTCGCAGGTGACCCGGTGGATGTCCGGGCCCGCGGTCAGCACGGACACCTCGCCCACCCCGTTGACCAGCGTGCCGGTCGGGCGCAGCGCGGCCTCGTTCAGGGCGTAGCGGTGTTCGCGTTCCCGGCCGGTCAGCACCCCGGCCACGCACCAGGCAACGTGATCGTGGATCGGCGTGCCGTGCCCGGGCAGCCAGACCAGCGTAACGACGGAGAACCGGCCGGCCGGGTCGACGTAGAGCACGTGCTGCCGGTAGCGGTCCGGGTCCGGTTCCCGTTCGGCCGCTTCCAGCACATGCTCGAAACCGAGCACCTCGGTGAGCATCTCCCCCGCGCCCAACGCGAACTTCTCGGTTCCGGCGGTGCGTTCGGACAGTGCGGTCAGCCGGGCGGTGAACCGGCGCATCACGAGACTGGACATGGCACCCGCCATTCGGTCACCGACGCGTTGTCCACCACGGCCCGGAGCATCGGGCGACCAGGCTCGGGCGGGGTGGCCGCACTGGCCATCCGCACCGCGCCACCGTGGGTGACCACGATGATCTCGGCCTGCTCGCGCGCGTGTCTGCGCAGCGCGCGGTGCACCCGTTGGTAGAGCTGGACAATGCTCTCCCCACCGGGTGGCTGGGTGCCGGGCTGACGCCACAGCTTGTCGATGACGTCCTGCCAGGTGCCGGTGCCGTGTTCGGCGGCGAAGGAGTTTCCCTCGTACTCACCGAGGTTCTGCTCGCGGAACTCCGCGTCGACGCTCACCGGCAGGCCGAGCCGGGCCGCGATGATCTCCGCGGTTTCCCTGGCCCGTACCAGATCGCTGGCCACGATCCAGCGCGCGCCCGGCGCCCGCAGGGCCAGTTCCTCCGCGGTGCGCGCGGCCTGGGATCGGCCCATCGGGGTCAACCCACCCGACCGCACTGACTGGCCCTGGATCCGGCCGGCCAGATTCCACTCGCTTTCCCCGTGGCGTACCAGATAAAGCGCGTTACCGTCCATTGTGGACATCCTCAGTACTGGAGTCGCGGATCGTCGTAGTTCTTGAACTCGATCACGTTGTTGGACGGGTCGGCCAGGAAGATGGTGCGGTGCTGTTCCGCGGTGCCCTCGAACCGAAGCTGCGGCCCGGACAGCACCTTGAGCTTGCGGAACTCTACCAACCGCACCAGCCGGTCGAAGTCCTCGGCGTTGGCGAAGCTCATGCCGAAGTGCCGCGGATAGGCCACCGCCTCCTCGGGCACATCCTCGCACAGGTGGCACACAAGCTGGTCGCCGAAGAAATCCAGAGTGATCCGGTCGTCGTAGCGCCGGGCCAGCTTGGCGCCGAGGCCGAACACGTAGAAGTCCAGCGCCTCGTCCAGGTCACGCGCCGGGACGGCGACGTGACAGGCATCGTGCGTGTTACGCATTGTCGTTGTCTCCCAATGGTTCTACGGTGAAAGGTCAGGCGGCCGAGGTGCTCGGCCGGCGCGGGCCGAACTGGGCGCCGGTGGTCAGCTGCAGCAGGGTGTCGCCGCGCAGTCCGCGGCGGAGGGTTTCCAGGCCGAGCACATCGGCCGCGGCCACATTGCCCAGGTTGACCTCCGGCCCGACCGTGCGGATCAGTTCGACCTGCAGTTCCTTGGTCGGGGCCTCGAACATCACCAGGGCCGGGTCGATCTCGGCCAGCACCGCGTGCAGCACGTCGTCGCGCATGTGCCCGTCGGCACCGGCGATCCCGCTGCGCCCGCTCTCCCGGGCCTCGGTGATCACCGTGACCGCGCCCGCGTCCAGGTCCTCGCGCAGCGCGTCCACCCAGTCCTGTGGGGTCAGCAGCGCCGACCGGTCGGCGTCCTTGTAGCCGACCTCGGAGAGCACCGGCCGGTACCCGGCCAGCCGGCGCACGTACTCGGCCTTGCTGGACTGGTCCAGCGGGATGGTGCCGTTGGACACCTCGATGTGGGTGGCGCCCTTGCGATCCACGAAATCCAGGTAGTCGGTCAGTTGCCCGGTCCACACGTAGTGCTCGAACAGGGTGCCGCCGAAGTAGAAGCCGATGTTGTGTTCGCGCAGCACGGCGATCTTGTGGTCCAGGTCGCGGGTGACCAGCGCGGTGCCCCAGCCGAACTTCACCAGATCGATGTACTGGCCGTGGCTGCGCACCACATCGGCGAACGCGCCGGTGGGCAGGCCGGGGTCGATCATCATGGTGGTGCCGCAAGAGGTGTCGGTCATCGGGAGCCTCCGATTAGCTTGAGTGGACGGTCGATGGGCGTCACGGAAACCCGTTCGGGGACCGGAACTTCGCGCTTCGCGGGCCGCACCCGGGCCCGTCCGGTGAGCGGCAGGCTCACCGGGGTGCGCCGGGCGGCCGTGGCGAACAGGCCGGAGATCAGGTAGATCAGCGGAACGACGACGAGCATTTCCACCGCGATGACCAGCCCGCCGGGCAGTTGCCGCGCCAGCGCGGTCACTCCGATGGTGGCCGAGAAGGCCAGCATTCCTTGCAGGATCAGGGGATGCACCAGGTACACCCCGAACGACGCGTCCGAGCCGGCCCGCACCACCCGGCCCGCGGGCCGGCCGTGCCGTTGCCAGATCAGGCCCAGGGCCAGGAAGGCCCAGGTGATGCCGACGCTCTCCACCACGACCACCGGCTGGAACACCGCACTGGCTTGCAACGGTCCCTGCCCGCCCAACTCGACCTGGGCCAGGAACACGCCAACGCCAAGGGCGATCGAGGCCGCGCAGCCGAGGAACACCGTGCGCAGGTGGGTCTCGGTCCAGCGCACCAGCGCGTCCTTGTGCCAGGCGGCCAGGCCACCGGCGATGACGAATCCGATGTAGCTGGGCAGCAACGCGTCCGGGCTGCGCACCCAGCCGGACAGCGAGCCGAGCGACCACTGTTGTTGCACGGCAAGGAAGAACACCAGCTGGAACACCGTGGAGGCGGCCAGCAGCCACCCGTGCCGCCCGGCAGTGATCCGCAGCAAACCACGCAGCAGTGGGAAAACCAGGTAGATCTGCATGGACACCAGCAGGAAGTACAGGTGGTAGCGTGCGGTGCCGGTGAGCACGTCCACGGCCAGTGTGTGCACCGCCGAGGTGACCGCAGACCAGTTCGGGTCGTCGGCCAGGAAGTAGATCGCCGTCCACATCAGGTAGGGCACCGCGACGAACAGATAACGCTTGCGCCAGAACGAAGGCCAGCGCACCTGCCGCCCGAGGTAGCCATAGGTCAGCACGAACGCGGTGAGCAGGAAGAACACTTCCCGGCTGACGTGCGTCACGGTCAGCAGCGCGCCCGCGGCCAGGGTGGGCGCGAGCGGCTCCAGCGCGAGCACGTGCACCGCGATGACCAGTGCAACGGTCAGCAGCCGGACCACGTCCACGTAGTGCAGGTGGCCGGACTTGCCGGATTTCGTTGGCACCGTTGGCTTTTCGGGCGACAGCGCGATCACCGTGAGCCGCCCGAGGCGGCCAGGCCGGCGCGCAGCGCCCGGCGCAGCACCTTGCCGGTGGGACCGGTGGGCAGCGCGCCGGTGATCTCGATCTGGGTGGGCCGCTTGTACCGGGTGAGCCGTTGCTCGCACAGCACGTGCAGCTCCTCGGCCAGCCCGTCGACCGCTTCCGGCTCGGCGGTGACGAACGCGACCGCGACCTGGCCGAGCCGGTCGTGCGGCGCGGCGACCACCGCGGCCGACCGCACGCCCGGATGGGCCAGCAGCACGTTCTCCACCTCCTGCGGGTGAATCTTCTCGCCGCCGCGGTTGATCACGTCGTCGGCCCGGCCGGCCAGCCGCACGAACCCGGCCTCGTCACGGGTGCCCAGATCGCCGGTGCGCAGCCAGCCCGACTCGTCCCGGGCCGGTCGCAGCCGCTCGTCGTCCACATCGGACAGAGTCAGATAGTGCTCGACGATCTGCGGGCCGCGCAGCGCGACCATGCCTTCCTCGCCCGGCGCGACCGGCTCGTCGTCCGGGCCGAGCACGGCCAGTTCCAGACCGACCGGCAGCCCGACGGAACCGACCCGGCGCGCGGCCGGGTCGATCGGATTGGCGGTGATCTGTCCGGCCGCCTCGGTCATACCGTAGGTTTCCAGCACGGAAACGCCGGTGTGCTCGGCGAAGGCACGCGACGTGGCCTCGGGCAGCGGGGCGGAGGCCGAGCGGGCGAACCGGATGCGGGCGGCCAGGTCCGCGGGCGGCGCGGGCACGTCGAGCAACGAAGTCAAGATGGCGGGCACCGCGTTCAGCCAGGTGGGTGACCACCTGGCCACCCGGGCCCAGTACTCGTTCTTGTCGAACCGGCGGTCCAGCACCAGCGAGGCGCCGCTGACCACGGTGGCCAGCAGGCCCATCACCTGGGCGTTGACGTGGAACAACGGCAGCGGGGTGTAGCCGCGCTCGTCGGGAGTGAGGCCGTGATGCTCGGCCACCCGGGCCGCGGCGTCCAGCAACTGCCACTCGGACAACGGAATTCCCTTGGGCGTGCCGGTGGTGCCGGAGCTGGCCAGCAGCACCGCCGGCCGCTGCGCGGCGCGTTCGCTGGGCCGCGCGGTGCTGCCGCGAACCAGTTCGGGTCCGTCCGCACTGATCGCCCAGGTCTCGATTTCCGCTTGCGCGGCAAGGGTTTCCGGCTGATCCGCGGCCAGCACGTCCACCTTGAGAGTGGCCAGCGACGCGGTCCGCTCGGCCGCGGTGAGCCGCGGATCGATGGGCACCACGGTGAGTCCGGCGGCCAGCGCCCCCAGGTAGGTCGTGGTGAAGAACAGCGGATCCTCCAGCACCAGCCCGATCCGGCCGTGCGCCGGGATGTTCCGTTCGGCGGCCAGCGCGCGCAGCGCGTCGGCGTTCTCGGCGAGAAAACGCCAGGTCAGCGCTCGGCCGTCGCTGCCGGAGAGGAACGCGGGGAGGTCCGGCCGCTCGTCGGCACGCCTCGCCAGCAGTTCGGAGACCACGGCCATAGCTCCTCCTGACATCCGGGATTACCTGACCGAGTCTTGACGCGCCCGATGTGAGATGCCTTTGAGCCGTTTAAGAACGAACTAAAGATCACGGGATCCACAGTGGACCGACAGCGCGCGCACAGTTCATCCACAGTAGGCGGTAGCCCCAACGAGCGACGGAGGCGAGGCTGGCACACTGACCGCATGCAGCGAACCTGGGTTGCGACGTGGTGTCTGATGCTGACGGTGGTGCTGACCGGGTGCGGATTCACCAGTGCCGCCTCGGTGAACACCGAGTCGGGCGCCGTGGAGGCGACCAGCGGCACCGTCACCTCGACCCGCACGCTGGACATCGACGGAATGCAGCGCAGCTACCTCGTGGTGGCGCCCAGCGGCGCCACCGGCCCGCTTCCCCTGGTCGTGGTGTTGCACGGCCGCGCGGTGACGGTGCAGCAGGAGCAGATCCGCACCGACTTCGGCCCACTGGCCGGCTCCGGCCAGGCGATCCTGGTCTACCCGGCCGGATATCAGCAGTCCTGGAACGCCGGCGGCGGCTGCTGCGGCGGGGCGCAGTCCGCGAACGTGAACGACACGGCGTTCCTCACCTCGGTGGTGACCGCGGTGGAGGGCTCGCTGAACGTGGACGCGTCCCGGGTCTATCTGGTCGGGTACAGCAACGGGGCGCGGATGGCGTTCACCGAGATCTGCGCGCACCCAACGCTGTTCGCCGCGTTCGCCGAATTCGGCGGGGTACCCATGCGGACCTGCGGGGACACCAGCCAGACGGTACCGGCGTTGATCAGCGCGGGCACCGCCGATCCCGAGCTACCACAACCCCCGAAGACCACCACGCAGGTCGTGGACGCGGTGGTGTCACTGTGGCGTTCGCGGGACAGGTGCGCCAACACCTCCACCAGCAGCACGGCCAACCCTGCCAAGATCCAGCTGTGGTCGCGGTGCGCGGCCGGTTCGGCGGTGGAATCGGTGCTGTACAACGGGTTCAACCACTACTGGCCGCGGGCGACGCAGTCGGGCATCCCGTTCAACACCGCGGTGGGCAAGGCGGCCGCGGCCGAGACCCTGATGTGGTCGTTCCTCTCGGCCCATCACCGGTAAAAGATCAATCCATACCCCGGCGACCGGGCGCCCAGAACGGTTTGACCAGCACGGATCGGCGCGGCCAGCCGCGTTCGGCCACGAGGTGCCTGCGCACCATCTGACAGGTGCGCGCCTCCCCGGCCAGGTAGGCCAGTCCGGGCTGATCCGGCAGTTCCAGCGCGGCGACGGCCTCGACAAGGCGGGCCGAGTCGGCCGCCGATCCGCCGTCCCGGCTGATCCAGGTCAGCTCCCCGGCCCGGGGCAGCGACAGCCGGTCGGCGGCCGTCTCGGTCTCCAGCACGCCGTGCACCGGCACGGCCAGGTCCAGCTCGCGCAGCATCGCGCCGAACGCGACCGCGGCGGTGTCCTCGCCGGCGAACAGGTGGTAGGCACCCGGGTGGGTGACGAAGCGGCCCTCGGGCGGGCGGAGGCTGACCCGGTCACCGACCCGCACCCGGCGCGCCCAGTCCGCACCCTGCCCACTGCCGTGCAGGTAGATCCGCAGCTCCAGGATGGTCTCGCGGTAGTCCCAGACCGAGTAGGTGCGCAGCGCGCCCAGCATGCCACTGCCGCCGACCTGCACCCGGACCTGCTGGCCCGGGGTCCAGTCCAGGTCGCGCAGCGCGGGCCCGGTCAGCGCCACGGCCAGCAGCCGCGGGGTGAGCAGCTCCAACTCGGCCACGGTGGCGCCCAGAAAGAACCGGTCGACCAGCCGGCGCCCCAGGCCGGTTGTGGTGTCCGTAGTCATGACTTTATCTTAGCGATAAAGATTCTCGACTGAGAAGTGTCTAGGCCAGCTGGTGCCGGGACACTCGCAGATCGGCCCGCCGGATCTCCAGCACCTCGCGCGCGGGCAGCACCCGCCAGTCCGCCCGGCCGGAGATCCCGCCGGAGGCGACCACCACCCGGCCCTCGGCGACCCGATAACGCAACCCTTCGGTCTCGGTCTCGGCGTCGGCATAGGCGTACAGCGCGTCCTGGGTGAGCAGCAGACAGTCCAGGCCGCCGGGCTCGGCGCGGGCCCGGATGTCCGCGGCGGCCCGGGCGATGGCCGCGATCGGATCGGCGTGCCGCATGCGGGACAGGACGCACCGGAAGTACCGTTCGGAATCGTTGTCCCCCAACAGATCCGCCAGTAGATCGGCGTCGATCAGCTCGTCCACCGCGGTGGCCGGGGCGAAGAACCCATGGTGCGCGAACGCGATCGCACCGGCCCGGAACGGCGGGGTGTCACGCCGCTGCAGCAGGGCCGCGTCGGTCACCAGCCCGGCGCCGCCCACGCTTGCCTGTGCCGCCAGGACATCCCGGAGCACGGACAGTTCCCCGGCACGCCAGGTCGCCACGCCCCAGCCGTCCAGGTGCTCACCCTCGGCGGCGAGCAACCCGGTCAGCCGGACGGGCACCCGGCTGATCACGCCGAGCAGGCGACACATGATCCTCTCCGTGTCAGATCGTCTACTGTGGACCAACGGTGCGGACGCGCCGGGATTGCCGGTGCTCCAACCAGTTCGCCACCCGCGACAGCGACACGTTGATCGCCACGTAGATCGCCGCGGCGACCAGGTAGGTGGGCAGCACGGTGTGGTAGTACTCGCCAAGCACCTGCGACTGGTGCAGCAGTTCCACATAGCTGACCACGTAACCGAGGGTGGAATCCTTGAGCAGCCGGATGAGCTGGCTGACCAGGGCCGGCGCCAGCTGGCGCAACGCCTGCGGAATCGCCACCAGGCGCATGGCCTGCCAGTAGGTCATGCCAAGGCTGTAGGCGGCCTCCGGCTGGCCGCGGTCCAGGGCCAGCACCCCGGCCCGGAAGATCTCGGCCAGCACCGCCGCGTTGGTCGCCACGATGGGCACCACGAGCTGCCAGAACACCGGCAGGGTCAGCCCGAGCCGAGGCAGGCCGAACAGGAACACGTACAACAGCAGCAGCAATGGAACGGCCCGGAACAATTCGACGTACAAGCGCCCGGTCCAGCGCAGGATTCCGTTGTGCGACAACCGGCCCAGCGCGATCAACGCGCCCAGCGGGAAGGCGATCGCCGCGGCCACCACGGTGACCAGCAGCGTCTCCCCCACCCCGGTCAGCAGGAAGTTGATGATCGGCCACTGCCCGAACATCTGCCACTCGTCGGCGGCGAACATGTCGTTGGCCGCGAACTGCCGCACCGCCAGCCCGATCAGCACCGCGATGGCCAGCAGCGAGACGCCGGTGGCGATGCGGATGCGCCGTTTTCCCCTGGGCCCGGACACATCGAACAGCGCGTCGGTGCTCATCGCAGGATCGCCAGCCTGCGCTCGATCCGCCCGGCGATCACCCCGGTGGTCAGCGTGATCACCACGTACACCGCGGTGCACACAATGAACACCGGGATCGGGATGTCGTACTGGATGGTGAAGAACTGGGCCTGGCCGGTCAGCTCGTTCACGCCGACCGCGGCGGCCAGCGCGGTGGACAATGTCAGCCCGATGACGATGTTGGCCAGCGGCTGCACCATGGACCGCAACGCCTGCGGCAGCACGACTTCCCGCAACACCAGGCCGAAGCCGAGGCCCAGCGCACGAGCCGCCTCGATCTGCCCGCGCGGCACCGCCCGCACGCCCGCGCGCACCACCTCGCACACGAACGCCGCCCAGTACAACACCATCGCCGCGGTCACCGTGGCGAACAACGGGAACAGCAACCCGATGTCGGGCAACCCGAACACGAACAGCACCAGCAACACCAGCAGCGGGATGTTGCGGAACACCGTGACGTAGGCGGTGCCCAGCGCGCGCAGCGGTGGCACCGGGGAGATCCGGAACACCGCCAGCAGCACGCCGAGCGCGAGCGAACCGACCAGGCCGATGACGGCCATCAGCAGGGTCAGCAGCAGCCCGTGCCCGAGTTGCCCGAGGTGACCGGCCAGCGCGTTCATCGTCAGCTACCGGCGACCGAGCCGATCGCCGGCGGGTTGGGCGGATTGCCGGCCAGGGCGGTGCCGATGGTGGCCTGCCACAGCTTGGCCCACTCGCCGTCGGACTCGATCAGCCTGAGCCAGTTGTTCACGAACGTCTTGAACTCCGGCGAGGACAACGGAAGGCCGATGCCGTAGGGCTCGCTGGTGAACGGCTGGCCGACCACCTTCACCTTCGCGTCCCGGGACACGTCGCCCAGCAGCAGCGCCTGGTCCAGCACGTAGGCGTCGGCCCGGCCCTGCACCACGGCCTGCTCGCACTCGGAGTTCTGGTCGAACAGGATGATCTTGGCGCCGGGTGCGTGCTGCTTGATGTCGTTGGCCGCGGTGGAACTGCTTTCCGTGCACACGGTTTTCCCGTTCAGGTCACCGACCTTGGTGATGCTGGTGTCGGCCTTCTTGACCAGGATCGCGTCGCCCGAGGAGTAGTACGGCCCGGCGAAGGCCACCTTCGCCGCCCGGGCCGGGGTGATGGTGTAGGTGGCGAAGACCGTGTCCACGGTTCCGTTCTGCAGCAACGCTTCCCGGGTCGCCACGGCCACCTGGGTCAGCTTGGTGGTGGGCGAACCGATGATGTACTTGGCCAGCATGGCCGACAGCCCCGCGTCGAATCCGGTCAGCTGCCCGGTGACCGGGTCCCTCAGCGAGAACAGCGCGGCGGTGTCGGTGCCGCCGACCAACAGGGTGCCGCGCGACTTGATCTTGGCCATCAGGCTGCCGGCCGGGATGTCCGAGGCGGCGGCCACCGGGGCGGCGGAGATCACCTGCTGGTAGCTGGTCGCCGGGGTGCTACCGCCCGAACCGGCCGGGGGCAGCGAACTCGATCCACCGCAGGCGGCCAGGGTCGCGGCCAGGCAACCGGCCGTCATCGCCCCGGCCAGCGCCCGCCGGCCGGTCTTCGTCAGGTTCATGGCAATCCCCTTCGCGGTGGCTTTCCTTGGCAGGTCAGGGAGATCCGGTCAGTGACTGAGGATCTTGGACAGGAAGTCGCGGGCGCGTTCGGTGCGCGGCGCGCCGAAGAACTCCTCGGGCGTGCCGGTCTCCAGAATCCGTCCGTGGTCGAGGAAAACCACCCGGTCGGCGGCTCGCCGGGCGAAGCCCATCTCGTGCGTGACCACCAGCATGGTCATGCCGTCCGCGGCCAGTTCCACCATCACGTCCAGCACTTCGGAGATCATCTCCGGGTCCAGCGCGGAGGTAGGCTCGTCGAACAGCAGCACCTTGGGGCCCATGGCCAGCGCGCGGGCGATGGCCACCCGCTGCTGCTGGCCGCCGGACAGCTCGGCCGGAAACGCGTTCTCCTTGTCGGCCAGGCCAACCCGGGTCAGCAGCTCGCGCGCCCGGTCCTGCGCGGCGTGCCGGGTCACCCCGCGCACCTTCACCGGAGCCAGGGTCAGGTTGTCCAGCACGCTCTTGTGCCCGAACAGGTTGAACGACTGGAACACCATGCCGACCTCGGCCCGCAACTGGGCCAGTTCCCGGCCCTCGGCCGGCAGCGGGCGGCCGTCCACGGTGATCTCGCCGGAGTCGATGGTCTCCAACCGGTTGACGCAGCGGCACAACGTGGATTTGCCCGAGCCGGAGGCGCCCAGGAGCACGACCACCTCGCCCGGGTGCACCTCGAGGTCGACCTCGTGCAGCACGGTCTGGTCACCGAAGGACTTGGTGACCTTGGACAACCGCACCAGCGCCCGCGCGCCGTCGGAGGTAGCCATCCCCGAGATCATGCTGCGCCCAGCCGGTGGACGTCCAGTTCGGGCTTCTTCGCGAATCGATAAAGGAGCCTTATATTTGCTCGATGTTCGACCCGCTGCAGCTGCACGTGCTGACCGAGGTCGCCCGCACCGGCACCTACACCGCCGCCGCGGAGTCCCTGGGCTACACCCAGCCCGCGGTCAGCTATCACATGCGGATGCTGGAACGCGCCGCGGGCACGCCCCTGGTCACCCGGGCCGGCCGGGGCGTGCGGCTCACCCACGCCGGGCGGGCGCTGGCCAAGCAGGCCGAGGCGGTGCTGGCCGCGTTGCGCGCGGCCGAGGACGAGCTGGCCGGGTTCGCCGCGCCCGGCGGCGGCCAGGTGCACCTGGCCGCCTTCTCCAGCGGCTGCGTGAGCCTGGTGCCCGCCGCGCTGGCCACCCTGCGCCGGACCGACCCGGAGCTGGAGGTGGTGGTCACCCAGACCGAATGCGGCACCGCGCACGAACTGTTGCTGTCCGGGGAGATCGACCTGGCCGTGATGTGCGATCTGGTGCACGACCCGGTGGCCGAGGCGGCGGTCCGGCCCGATCCCCGGTTGCGCCGCATTCCACTGGCCGAGGACCGGCGCTGCGTACTGCTGCCGGCCGACCATCCGGCCGCCGCCTCGGCCACCGTGGAACTGGCCCAGCTGGCTGGGGAACGCTGGGTGCTGGAGACGCAGCGCACCCGGTTTCTGGCCGCCTGCACCGAATCCGGGTTCACCCCGCGGATCGCCGCCACCACCGACGACCAGCTGACCATCCACTGCCTGGTGGCCAACCGGATCGGGCTGGCGGTGATGAACGAACTGGGCGTGCACGCGCACACCGATCCCCGGGTGGTGGCCCGGCCGCTGCGGGACTGGCCGCGCAGGCGGATCTTCGCCCTGCTGTGGCCGGACACCATCCGGGTGCCGCAGATCAGGGCGCTGGCCGACGCCTTACGCGACGCGGCCGGCGCCAGGAGCTCCTGACCCGACAACTGCTCAGCTCGCGGCGCCGTCGTGTGAGGAGCTCCGGATCAGGAGCCGGCGACCGGCGGGGTGCCGTGGGTGTGGAATGACTCGATCGTCTTCAGGCCCCACGCCTGCCCCTTGGCCCGCTCGGCCGCGGTCCAGCTGATGGTGCGCCAGTCCGGCGCGAAGATCAGCCGGGCCACCGGGTTGCACAGTTCGATCCGGTTGCCGCCCGGTTCGTAGACGTAGAGGAAGAACGTCTGCTGGATGGCGTGCTTGTGCGGGCCGGTCTCGATGAACACCCCGTTGTCCAGGCAGATGTCCGCGGCCCGCAGGATGTCCTCGCGGGTGTCGGTGCCGAACGCGATGTGGTGCAGCCGCCCGGTCGAGCCGGTCCAGTCCTCGGTGTAGACCACGTCGTAGGACTTCTGCGCGAAGTGCAGCCACTGCGCGGCCGGGGTGCCGTCGTCCTTGACGATCTGCTCGGTGACCTGCCCGCCCAGCAGATCGCGCACGAAGTCCCCGTTGGCCGGGGTGTCGGCGGCCAGGTAGTTCACGTGGTCCAGCCGACGCACGCCGACCCCGCGCCCGGGATAGGCCTGGGCCTGGTTCTTCAGCGCGGGCTTGAGCTCCTCGGGCGGGGTGTACCACTCACTTTCCCAGTACAGCTCGATTTCGTGGCCGTCCGGGTCGGTGCACAGGTAGGTCGGCCCGATGCCCGGGCCGCCGTCGATCCAGCCGATGCCCCGCCCGGCGTCGGAGATCGCCCGCACCCGGTCCTCCAGCGCCTCCTGGCTGGCGGCGCGCAGTCCCATGCGCCGGATGCCCGCGGTCTCGTGCGCGGTGAGCACCAGGCTGTGGTGCTCGTAGTCGTCCCAGGTGCGCAGGTACACCGAGTCGCCGTCGCGGCCGTTCTCGGTCAGTCCCAGCACCTGCGTGAAGAACCGCAGGCTCTGCTCCGGCTCCGGGGTGAGCAGTTCCACGTGCCCAAGGTGGGCAATCTCGTGCCTCGGCGACATTCGTCAACTCCTCGGGAAAACCGTGCCGTCGAACAGTTTTCGCGCGGTGCGCACCACCGCGCTGCGCCGCACCCTCGGCGGATCAACGGACTCGTCGATGTCCACCTCGACCTGCAGGTGCCCGGTCGGGTGCTCCACGTCGACCCGGGAACCGGAGGGCAGCTGGGCCAGTTCCCGGCCCACCGTGCCCTCGCACAGCAGCGCGGTGATCACGCTGACCGCGCCCAGTACCCCGATGGACGCGTGCGGCCGCAACGGAATGAAGGTGCGGGTGCGGATGGCGCCGCCGTCGGCCGGGGCGGCCAGCAGGGTGGTCTTGGGCACCGAGGAATCGGTGCAGTCACCAAGGCCCATCAGCTCGCCCGCGGCCAGCCGCAGCGACTGGACGCGGTCTCGCAGTTTCCCGTCCGCGGCCAGTTCGGCCGGGGTTTCCGCGCCGGTCAGGCCGAACGCGTCGGCCCGGGCCAGCACCACCGGCATGCCGTTGTCGACCATGGTGACCTCGATGCCGTCGATGACATCGCGCAGATTCCCGGTGGGCCACAGCGTGCCGCAGGCCGAGCCCTCGGTGTCGGCGAAGTCCAGCACCACCGCGGCCGCGGTGCCCGGCACGCCGGAGATCGCGGTGTCCCCGTCGTAGCGCACCACCCCGCCCGGGGTCGGGAAGGTGGCCACCGCGGTGCTGTCCGAGTTGACCATCCGGATGCGCACCGAGGTTTTTTCGTTGCCCGGCTTGATCAGTCCGCGTTCCACCGCGAACGGCCCGATGCCGGCCAGCAGGTTGCCGCAGTTCTGCTTGTCCGACACGGTCGCCTCGGCCACCCCGAGTTGCAGGAACAGGTAGTCCACATCCACATCGGGATCGTCCGATGTGGACACCACGGCGACCTTGCTGGTCAACGGATCGGCGCCGCCGATGCCGTCGATCTGCCGCGGATCGGGGCTGCCCATGATGCGCAGCAACAGATCGTCGCGCTCGGCCGGATCGGCGGGCAGGTCCTCGGCCAGGAAGTACGCGCCCTTGGAGGTGCCGCCGCGCATCTGCAGACAGCGCACCCCGGTCATGGCTGCTCGCTCCGCTTCGCGTACTCCTGCGCGGTGACGTACTCCACGCCCAGATCTTCGAGTTTCTGCCGCATGCCATAGAAGTCGAGGCCGAGCCGGCCGGAGGTGAACGCGGCGCGCGCCTTCTCCTCCTTGGCCACCCGCGCGGCCGACGCCGCCAGGCCGCGGGCGACGTCCGCGCGCGGCACCACGACCACGCCGTCGTCGTCGGCGATGATCGCGTCGCCCGCACAGATCCGTTGCCCGCCAACGACAACCGGCACGTTCACCGCGCCGGCGGTGGCCTTCACCGTGCCCTGCGCGCTGACCGCGGCCGACCAGACCGGGAAGCCGAGCTCGCGCAGTTCCGCGGTGTCCCGCACGCCGGCGTCGATGATCAGCCCGCGCACGCCCTGAGCGCGCAGCGAGGTGGCCAGCAGTTCGCCGAACATGCCGTCGGTGGACGGCGAGGTGGTGGTGACCACCAGGATGTCGCCGGGCCGGCACTGCTCGACCGCGACGTGGATCATCAGGTTGTCCCCCGGCCAGCACAGCGCGGTGACCGCGGTGCCGCCGATGCGCGCGCCGGTCTGGATCGGCCGCAGCTTCGGCCCGAGGAACCCGGTACGCCCAAGGGCTTCGTGCACGGTGGCCACGCCGTACTCGCCCAGTTTGTCCACATCGGAGGGCTGCGCCCTCGGCACGTCGGTGACCACAACCGGTTTCGTCATGTCAACTCCCCAGCTTTGCTCATTCGTTGCCTCCCACTGGTTCCCGCAGCGCGTCGATCACGCTGCGTAGGTGCGCCCGGGCCGCGGCCTCGGCGGCGACCGGGTCCCGGTCGGCGATGGCGGCCACAATGGCCAGGTGTTCGGTGACCGACACGTGCGGCCGGCCCGACCGCAGCGCCAGCTGGAACTGGTGGCGCACGATCTGCGCGTTGAGCCGGTGCAGCAGTTCGGCGGCGACGGTCTGGCCGGAGTACTCCTGCACCATCCGGTGCAGGTCCCGGTTGAGCACGGAGTACTTGAGCGGCTCGCCGTCCTCGACCGCCTGGCGCATCCGCTCGGCCAGCTCGGTGAGCTGGCCGATCTGCTCGTCGGTGGCCAGTTCGGCGGCCTTGGCCGCACACAGGCCCTCCAGCACCATCCGGCACTCGGTGATGGCCACCGCCTCGTCCACGGTGACCACCCGGACCCGCGCGCCGCGGTTGGGGATGCGCTCGACCAGTCCGTCGGCGGTCAGTTCGATCAGGGCGGCCCGCACGCTGGCCCGGGTCACCTCGAACATCTCAGCCAGCTCGGATTCGACCAGCCGCTGTCCGGGGGCCACGTCTCCGGCGGCGATCGCCTGGCGCAGCGCGGTCAGCGCGGTCTGCTTGGCCACCTCACCCTCGCGGGGCCCATCCGCCATCGGTCCTCCTGTCGACGGGTTGGACAGTAGTCACCGTGAAACAAAATCGTCAACAATTTTGGCGAAGCTTCTTGTGACAATCCGGCCCGGCGGGTTAGCTTCGGGACACCACCCACCCCGACGACCCCGACAGACGTGGAGAACGCATGCGTGTCGCCATCCTCGGCCTCGGCGAGGCCGGCCGGCGCTACGCGACCGACCTGGTCGCGGCGAACTGGCGGGTCACCGCGTTCGACCCGGCCCCGGCACCGACCCCGGATGGCGTGCGCCGCGCCGACACCGCGGCCGACGCGGTGCACGAGGCCGAACTCGTGCTCAGCCTGACTGGCGCCCGGTTCGCCGAGACCGCAGCCTCCGACGCCGCACCCGGCTTGGCGCAGGGCGCCTGCTACGCCGATTTCAACAGCGCGGGCGCGGCCGAGAAACGGGCCGTGGCAACGGCTCTGGCCGATTCCCCGGCCCGGGTCGCGGACGTCGCCGTGCTCGCGCCGGTGCCCAGGGCCGGCGCGGCCACCCCGCTGATCGTGTCCGGCCCCGGCGCGCAGGCCGTGGCCGACGCGCTGCGCCCGCTGGGTGCGGCCGTGGACGTACTGGACGAGCCGGTCGGCGCGGCGGCCGGGCGCAAACTGCTGCGCAGCGTGTTCATGAAGGGCCTGGCCGCGGTGGTGCTGGAGTCGGTCACCGCGGGCGAGGCGGCCGACTGCGAAGACTGGGTGCGCGAGCAGATCGCCGGTGAACTGGGCGAGAACGGGCCGGCCCTGGTCGAGCGGCTGATCACCGGCACCCGGGCGCACGCCGACCGTCGCGTGCACGAGGTCCAGGCCAGCCGCGACTACCTCGCCGAACTCGGCACCCCGACCACGATCTGCGACGCCACCCTCACCTGGCTGCGCGAGCTGGCCAGCGACTGAAAGGCAAAAACCCTGATGCCAGAACAGATACCGGTGTCCGATCGGGCCCGCGAACTGGTCGCGGGCGGGTACGACACGCACATCCACGTCGCGCCGGACGTGATGACCCGGCGCATCGACGACATGGCGCTGGCCCACCGGTTCGCCGCGGTCGGCCTTGGCGGCTTCGTGCTCAAGTCGCACTACGTGCCCACCGCCGAACGGGCCGAGGTGGTGCGCACCGCGGTGCCGGAGTGCGACGCGCTCGGCGCGATCACGCTGAACGCCTCGGTGGGCGGAATGAACCCGGTCGCGGTGGAGATCGCCGGCCGCGGCGGGGCCAAGGTCGTGTGGTTTCCCACTGTGGACAGTGCCAACCAGATCGCCTGCCGCGCGCAGGACCCGCCGGGCGCCAAGCCGCCCATGTGGGCCGCGCTGCAGGACGAGTTGCGGGACAAGGGAATGGCCGCTCCCCCGGTGCCCGTGGTGGACGAGCGGGGCCAGGTCACCGAGGCGGTTCGCCAGGTGCTGCAGGTGATCCGCGAGCACGACATGGTGCTGGCCACCGGGCACCTGTCCGGCGCCGAGATCACCACCGTGGTGGACGCCGCCGCCGAGGAAGGGGTGACCCGGATCGTGGTCACCCATCCGGAGTTCACCTCGCAACGGCTTGTTGTCCAGACACAACGAAAACTGGCGGCCAAGGGCGCGCTGATGGAGCGCTGCTTCACCACCCCGCACACCGGCAAGGTGGCCTGGGCGGACTACTTCGAGCACATCCGGGAGGTCGGCCCGGAGCACTCGGTGCTGTCCTCCGACCTCGGGCAACCGTTCAACCCGCCGGTCGAGGACGGCCTGGCGTTGCTGGCCGATCGCTTGCTGGCCAACGGTTTCACCGAGGAGGAGGTGCACACCATGGCGGTGCGCAACACCCGCTGGCTGGTCGGCGCGGACAAGGACAAGGCGGCGTGACATGACCGACGCAACGGTGCGTCCCCAGACCCATCAGACCTCCGCGAAGGTGACCCGCTCGGCCGTGCTTGGCGCGTCCTTCGGCTTCTTCGTGGACATGTTCGACGTGTACCTGCCGGTGGTGGCCCTCACCCCGGCGATGAACTACTTCCTGCCCTCGTCGGTGTCCACCGGCAACCGGGCGCTGATCACCTCGCTGATCTTCATCGCCACCCTGCTCGGGCGTCCGCTGGGCTCGCTGATCTTCGGGCGGCTGGCCGACAAGGTGGGCCGGCGCCGGGTGACCCTGATGGCGGTGATCGGCTGCGGCGTGTGCACCCTGCTGATCGCCGCGCTGCCCGGCTACGCGCAACTCGGCCTGGTCGGCGTGGTGCTGCTGGTGGTGCTGCGCCTGGTGGACGGCGTGTTCCTTGGCGGCGAGTACACCGGGGCCACGCCGCTGGCCATGGAGGCCGCGCCCGCTGGACGGCGCGGCTGGTACGGCGGACTGGTCGGCATGGGCTTCCCGCTGTCCTACTGCGCGATCTCGCTGGTCACCTGGGTGATGCTGCGGATCGCGCCGCAGGGCAACCCGCACTCGGCCTACTCGACCTGGGGCTGGCGCGTCCCGTTCATCGTGGGCGCACTGCTGTGCGCGGTGTTCGTCGTCTATTACTCGCGCAGCGTCAAGGAGTCCGAGACCTGGCGCTCGGCCAAGAAGTCGCGCAGCCCGGTGCGGGACGTGGTGATCGGCAGTTCCCGCAAGCAGTTCGTGCAGGTCTTCGTGATGATGAGCGGGATCTGGTTCGCCTCGAACCTGGCCTCCGGGCTGTTGCCCAGCGCGCTGCAGGACCAGGGGCACGTGTCGGCCAGCGAGGTCACCGGCGCGCTGGTCATCGTGCAGGCGATCCACTCGGTGCTGTTCCCGTTCCTTGGCCTGCTGTCGGAGAAGATCGGCCGGCGCGCGTTCATGGCCTGGAGCGGGGTCGGCATCGGCGTGGTCTGCGCGGCCGGATTCGCCACGATCAGCGCGGGCTGGTGGTCGGGCTTCGGCGCGGTTCTGCTGCTGACGCTGGTGATCCGGCTGTCCGGCGGGTCGACCTTCGCGGTCACCCCGTCGTATCTGTGCGAGCGGTTCCCGGCGGCGTTGCGCGGCAGCGGATTCGGCCTCGGCTACAGCACGCCGCTGATCCTCACCTCGTTCTACGCCGCGTACCAGAACTGGCTGGGGCACATCATGCCCACCGGGTACACCGCAGTGGCCCTGCTGGTGCTGGGCGGCGCGCTGGTGCTGATCGGCGCGCTGATGGGACCGGAGACCAAGAACGTGGACCTGGCCGGCTGAACCAAGGACGACGAAACGACGGGGTGACCGGAAATCCGGTCACCCCGCCGTCATCGGCGACTACCAGGCGCGCGCGCCGGCCTGCGGCTGCCCGGCCTGCGGCGGCTGGTGGACCTTGGCCTGCTCCTTGGCGATCTTGCGCTTGATCGCGTGCTCGGTCACCGTGATCAACGCCGCCGCGGCCGACTCGCGGTTGCGCGCGTCGCAGCTGACCAGCGGCACCCGGTCGTCGATGGCCATCGCCTCACGGATGTCCTCGGGCCGGTGCAGCATCAGGTTGTCGAAGCGGTTGACCGCGATGATGTACGGGATGCCCCGGTCCTCGAAGAAGTCCACGGCGCCGTAGGAATCGGCCAGCCTGCGGGTGTCCACCAGCACCACCGCGCCGATGGCGCCCCGGCACAGGTCGTCCCACATGAACCAGAACCGGTGCTGCCCGGGTGTGCCGAACAGGTAGAGCACCAGGTCGCGCTCGATGGACAGGCGGCCGAAGTCCATGGCGACCGTGGTGGTCGTCTTGGAGGACACCTTGGACAGGTCGTCCACGCCCACACTGGCGTCGGTGATCATCGCCTCGGTTGTCAGCGGGACGATTTCCGATACGGAACCGACGAAGGTGGTCTTACCCGCGCCGAACCCACCGGCCACTACGATCTTGGCCGAGGTGAGCTTCGGAGTCGACCTGCCGTCCGGATGGCTAGAGCCGGCGTAGTCCACTCAAAATCCTCTCCATCAGCACCAGGTCGGGCCCCTGCCCGTCGGTGCCAGCGACTTCGTGTACGACAAGCAGTCCCTGGGCGGCCATGTCCCCCAGCAACACCTTCGCCACTCCCAGCGGAATCGACAGCAGCGCGGCCACCTCGGCGACCGAGCGCGGCTGCCGGCACAGCGCGGCGATGGAGTGGTACTCCGCCTGCAGCCACTCATCGGTGGACCGGTAGCGGTCGCCGATGGTGAGCAGGGTTTCGATCTCGAGCTTGAACTGGCTGGTCGTGCGGCCGCGGGTCCAGGCGTAGGCCCGCACGATCTGCGGGGCTTCCTGTCCGCTGTCCGGTTCGGCCGGTTCCACGGGCTCCACTCCGGTTTCCGGCCAGGAAATCTCCTGCGCCTTGGGCGGCAGCGCGGGGTGCGGCCGGTAAGCGGGCTGCTCGGGCGGGTCGGGCGGATCAGGCGCGGGCAGCGGCACGGTAGGCGGGGGCACCTGCCTCCGCACGCGCTGGACGGACGGCGCGGGCGGCTCGGGCGGCTCCGGCTCGGCCGAGGGCGGCGGCGGGTCGGGCTCACGCCTCTTGCGCTTGCGCTTTCCACCTCCCCCACCGAAGGAGAAGCCGTTGTAAATGTCGCCGAAAGTCTGGTCCTCGTCATCCTGCACGGCGGTACCGTCGCGATCGTTGGGGTCTCGGTTGTGCGAAGAACCGGGTTCAGTCATTGCCGCCTCATACCGGTTGGCGTGCCGGGGTCCGTTTCAACACCTGCAGTTCGGCACGCAACTCGGGGGTCAGGAGCTGGCCGACCTGATCGACTAGGACGGTCATCTCGTAGGCGACCTGCCCCACGCTGCAGTCGGGTGCGGCAAGCACGGCCAGACACGAACCGTCTCGAATGGACATGAGCAGCAGGCTGCCGCGCTCCATCTCCACCACGGTGCGCAACACCTTGCCGCCGTCAAGGCATCGGGTGGCCCCCTCGGTGAGGCCAACCGCGCCGGACGCGATCGCGGCCAACTGCTCGGCCCGATCGCCGGGCAGCCGGGACGACGCGGTGAGCAGCAGACCATCGACCGACACGACCACCGCGTGCGCCACACCGGGCACCCGCTGCGTGAAATTGGCGATCAGCCAGCCGAACTGGTTCACCTGCCGTGACTGGGGCCTGGTCATCGTGTCTCCTGCCCGAATGCGTTGTCAGTTGGTTCGTCTGACCGGCTGTGTTTTCCTCCTTGGCGGACCCCGGCCTGGTACTCGCTGAGGAAGCCGCGCGCCCGACCGGGATTCCGGTTGGCGACCGGGGTGGACCCGGTGCCGGTGGAGGGCGCGGCGGGAGGTGGCGGCGGTTGCCGCAAGAGGGTGGGAGTGATGCGGGCCTTGGGCACCCGCCGGGGCAGGCCCGCCTTGGTCAGGTCGGATTCGTCTCCGTCACCGGCGGTCGGCCCGGTCGCGGCGGGCGGGGCAGGCGGTTCCGCTGCCGCGGGCGGACTCGACGATTCCGCCGCCGCGGGCGGGGCGGGCTCGCCGGGCGCGGTCGGCCGCCGCCGGGGCAGGCCGGCCTTGGTCAACGCGCCGCCGTCGGTCGCGGGCGGTTGCGGTTCCGATCCGGAGGCGGGGGCTGGCTCGTCGGACACAGTGGACATCGTCGCTCGTCCGAAGTTCTCGGCGGGCGCGGGGTCGGAGTTGTCGAGGGTGAACCACTCGAAACCGGGCTCTCCGTCGAAACCGGCCGAGTCGAACGATTCCGGGTCGAAACCCTCGTTCTCGCCGGACAACGAGCCGATCGGGCCGCCGCCGAACAGGTCGGCGGAGAACCGCTCGGTCATCGGCTGGTGCTGCCCGGGCATCCCCCGCTCGGGCGCCTGCTGCTCGGGCACCTGCTGCTCGGGTTCGGTGTACTCGGGCGCCTGGTGCTGCTGCTGCGGCATGGCCTGACCCTGGAACGAGGTCCACTCGCGGGTGGTCTCGTTCGCGTTCTCCTCCGTCACCGGGACCACCGGGTCGAAGGAGCCGATCACGGTCTGCTCGTTGGCCGACTCGTCGTCCAGCCGGGGGTCGTAGAGGTGGCGGCTGCCCAGATCGCCCAGATCGGACCCGCCGTCGTCGGCCAGCAGGCCGGGTTCGGGCGCGCTGGACTCCGGTTCGGGCAGGTGGCCAGACGACGTCCCACCGGACAGTTCGGGCAGATCCTTCGCGCCCGACCAGCCGAACAGCTCGCCGCTTCCGTTGCCGTCCGACAGCGAGTTTCCGTTGTGCTCCAACGGTTCCGGCGCGGGCGGCGGCTCATCGAACGAGGCGAACCGGGACCCGCCGCCGAACGCGCTCGGGGAGAACGAGTCGGGCACCGAGATCGGGCCGTCGCCCACCGAGCCGAACGAACCGGGGTCACCGAACGAACCAGGGTCGCCGAAAGAATCGGGATCGCCGAACGAACCAGGGTCACCGAACGAACCGGGTTCGCCGTAGGCACCGGGGTCACCGCCGAAGGAACCGGGGTTGCCGAAGCCAGCCGGGGTGAACGACTCGCCGGCCTGCCGGTTGGCCCCGCCGCCGAACGCACCGGCGAAGCCCGCACCCGCACCGGCCGGGCCGGCCGGCTGCATCGGCACACCGGCCGGGTCGCGCACGACCTCGGGCGGGATCACCACGATCGCCCGCAGGCCACCGGCCTGCTGGTCCAGTTCCAGGATGACGCCGATGCCGTGCCGCCGGGCCAGCCGGCCGGCCACGAACAGACCCATCTGCCGGGACACCGGAATGTCCTGGCTTGAGCCCGCGCCCAGTTTGTCGTTGGCATCCCGCAGTTCGCCGTCGGACATCCCGATGCCCTCGTCGCGGATCTCGATCCGCACCGCGCCGTTGGCCTCGGTGGTCGCGCCGACCACGACCTGGGTCTCCGGCGGGGAGAAGTTGGTCGCGTTGTCCAGCAACTCGGCGATCAGCCGGACCAGGTCGCCCGCGGCGTAACCGAGGATCTGCACCGTCGGCGTGGTCCTTACCACAACCCGCTGGTAGTGCTCAATCTCGGAAACTGAGGCGCGCAACACATCCGGCAGCGGGAGCGGCTTGCCCGACCGCTGCGTCGGATCGTCGCCGGAGAGAACCAGGAGGTTCTCGTTGTTGCGACGCATACGGGTGGCGAGGTGGTCCAGCTTGAACAGGTTCGCCAGCTGTTCGGGGTTGTCCTCGTTGCGCTCCAGGCTCTCCATCAGCCGCAGCTGGCGTTCCACCAGGCTCTGGCTGCGCCGGGAGAGGTTGACGAAGATGTTGCGCAGGTTGCTGCGCAGCTGGGCCTGGCCGGCCGCAGAGTGGATGGCCTGGCCGTGCACCGCGTCGAACGCGCGGGCCAGCTGGCCCAGCTCTTCGACCGTGAACACCGGCACCGGTTCGATTCCGACGTCCTGGGTGGCGCCGGATTCGATCGCGGCCACCGCGGCGGGCAGCCGGCGATCGGCCACGTCCAGCGCGGTGCGGCGCAGCACGCCCAGCGAGCGCAGCAGCACCCGGCCCAGGACGGCGCCGAACGCACCGGCCAGCAGCAGCACCGCGAACAGGATGACCGATTCGCTACCGGCCCCGTTGCTGGCCGCGTCCTCCAGGTTGGTCGCCGTGCTGGAGAGCTGGTTGTCCAGGTCGCCGATCACCTTGGCCAGCTGGCCGGCCACCGTGTCCGAGGCTCGCGTCCAGTCCTGTGGCGCGACCCCGAGACCGCCGCCGCCGTTGATCAACCCGGAGAAGCCGTTGGTCAGCGCCGTCTGGACCAGCTGTTCTCGCGCGTTGAAATCGTTGGCGTTGACCGTCTTGTCGTAGTTGACCAGTTCGCTGTTGGTCAGCTCGTTGGCCGAGCGGAACTCGGTCAGCGAGTCGGAGATGCGCACTTCGGAGGCCTGCAGCGCGGTGAGCTCGGCGTCCACCAGGTGGCCGCGGGCGATGCCCACCGACACGACCGCTTCCTGCTGTCGGATCTGCTCGTGCACCACTTCGATGGTGTACAGCGCGATCGCCTGACTGTTCATGGTGTTGTCGCCGAACTGCGAGATCAGGCCCTGGTCGAAGACCAGCACCTCACCGATGATGGTGCTGTAGTCGGCGACCACCGTGTCCGCGTCCGCGGTGCCGGACAGCGCCAGCGCGCGCACCTGGTTGAGCTGCTTGGGCAGGCCGGCCAGCGCGGAGTACCGGGAGGCCGCGACGGTGCCGGGGGTCAGCGTCCGCTGCGCGACCACACCCACCTCCGCCGCCGACTTGTCGACTGCCGCGCTCTGCTGGTGGAAGGTGGTCGGGTCCAGGGTCAGACCGCCACCGAGCTGCTCGGCGACCAGCCAGCGCTCCTGCTGGATGCCCGAGATCAGCGGGATCAGCGAGGACCACAGGGTCACCTTCTGCTGCATCGCGCCGTACGTGTTGGCCTGACTGACCTTGCCGCCGATCTGCACCACACCGAGGACGACCGCGGCGATCGCGGGCACCACGATGATCGCGCCGACCTTGACCGGCAGACGCCAGTTGCGCCACTCGGTGAGCACAGCCCACAACGACCGCTTACCGGGCTGGGCCACGTCGCGTACTCCTTTTCCGAGGGCGGGTAGCCGCCGTCGTCACGCTCGATCACCTCATCGGATGAAAAGCTTCATCCCTGCGGGCTAATCCGTACCGCCGAACGGACGCAGGGTCAGGACGTCCGGGCTAGGCAGTAGAGCCTAGCGAACCCCCTCGCGCCGGAATTCTCCCCCAAGACCTGGAATCGCGGCGATATGGGCACGGAGCGACCAGCGCTCACGGTTCCCACCTCCTGGCCTGGACAGCTATTTTCCGACGTGGGCAAAACGCCGGAAGGTTCTCACTTACCGACAGTTACTCGGGGTAGAGCCGGGCGTGATCGTAGGGCAAGGATTCAACAGATGACAACGCAACCGGCCCACCTTCCTGCCGCAGCCCGGCGTAGCGGCCGCCCGTGTGCAGGTGACCCGCGTGGGCGTGCAAAACGTCACCCTAACGGCCTAGTGCATGCTTCACTCAATCGTGATCTCAGGTCTGGTTGGGGTGGACCGTACCCCCTGCTCCTCGTTGACGCCCGGACGGTGCTCGCTACAGTGAGCGCTCCACAGCAACCCCAACGCGCAGGCCGAATCCAGCGGAGGAGTGCATGACAAGAACGTTCGAGTCCGCGCTGGCCCACGAGCGGACGGTCGGGGACCCCAGTTCCCCATTCGGCGGAGGGTCCACCCGTTCGGCGTACCTCAAGCCGGACGGCGAGCCGGACTTCGCCGCCCTGCAGGGCAGCGCGGAATTCAAGGCGCTGCGTAGCCGGCTGCGCCGTTTCGTCTTCCCCATGACCGCGGTGTTCATCCTCTGGTATATGGCATATGTGCTGTTCGCGGCATACGCGCACACGTTCATGAGCAAGAAGGTCTTCGGCGAAATCAATGTCGGCCTGATTTTCGGACTGTTGCAGTTCGTGTCCACAATCCTGATCACTGTGCTGTACGTCCGTTACGCGCGGAACAAGATCGATCCCGCGGTCGACGAGGTGCGAGAACTGGCGGGAGTCCCCAAGCAATGACCACGCGGATCCTCGCCGCGGACGCCACCGGTAGCCCCACGCTCAACCTGAGCGTCTTCCTGGTGTTCGTGGCGATCACCCTCTACATCGTCTACCGGGCGAGCAGCAGCAACCGCACCGCGGCGGACTACTACGCGGCAGGCAGCAGCTTCACCGGCGTGCAGAACGGAGTCGCGCTGTCCGGCGACTTCCTGTCCGCCGCGTCGTTCCTGGGCATTTCGGGCCTGATCTCGGTGTACGGCTACGACGGCTTCCTCTACTCCATCGGCTGGATCGTGGCCTGGCTGCTCGGCCTGCTGCTGGTCGGCGAGCGACTGCGCAACACCGGCCGGTTCACCATCGGCGACGTGATGGCCTACCGCACCCGGCAGCGCCCGGTGCGCGCCGCGGCGGCCACCGCGACCCTGGTCATCTCGTTCTTCTACATGCTGGCCCAGATGTCCGGCGCCGGTTCGCTGGTCGCGCTGCTGCTGAACATCTCGTCCAAGACCGGCCAGGCGTTCGCCATCGTCGGCGTCGGCGTCGTCATGCTGCTCTACGTCCTGATGGGCGGCATGAAGGGCACCACCTGGGTGCAGATCATCAAGGCCGGTCTGCTGCTGACCTGCGTCACCATGATCACGGTGTTCCTGATCGGCAAGTTCGGGTTCAGCCTGTCCAACCTGTTCAGCAGCGCAGCACAGCACAGCTCGCTGGGCGACAAGGTGCTGGCCCCGGGCGCGGAGTACGGAGCGACCGACTGGACCAAGCTGGACTTCGTGTCCCTGGCCCTGTCGCTGGTGCTGGGCATCTGCTCGCTGCCGCACGTGCTGATGCGGTTCTACACGGTGCCCGACGCCAAGGAGGCCCGCCGCTCGGTGGTCTCCGCGACCTGGGTGATGGTCGTGTTCTACCTGTGCACCCTGGCCATCGGCTTCGGCGCCATGGCGCTGGTCGGCCCGGACGTCATCAAGCACGCCCCCGGCGGCCAGAACTCGGCCGCGCCGCTGCTGGCCTTCCGCATCGGCGGCCCGGTACTGCTGGGCATCGTGTCCGCGGTGGCGTTCGCGACGATTCTCGCCGTGGTGGCCGGGCTGACGCTGGCCGCGTCCGCCTCGTTCGCGCACGACGTGTACGCCAACGTGATCAAGCGCGGGCACTCCGACCCGCGCCAGGAGGTCCGGGTGGCCCGGTTGACCGCGATCGTGGTCGGCCTGCTGGCCATCGTCGGCGGTATCGCGGCCAACGGCCAGAACGTCGCCTTCCTGGTGTCGCTGGCGCTGGCCCTTGCCGCCTCGGCCAACCTGCCCACGCTGCTCTACTCGTTGTTCTGGAAGCGGTTCAACACCTCCGGGACACTGTGGAGCATCTACGGCGGGCTGACCTCCTGCGTCATCCTGATCATCTTCTCGCCCACGGTGTCCGGTTCGTCCACGGCGATGCTCACGAACGTGGACTTCCACTGGTTCCCGCTGGGCAACCCGGGCATCGTGTCCATCCCGCTGTCGTTCCTGTTCGGCTTCCTCGGCACGGTGCTGTCCCGGCGGCCGGACGACGAGAGCGTGGAGAAGCAGCCGGAGATGGAGGTCCGGTCACTGACCGGAATCGGTTCCCAGGCCGGGGTCTGACCCAGGTCGGCCGAAGGTTCTTGGAAAACTCATGGTGGTGCCGGCCGGAAGGGGCTGGTGAGGCAGGGTACGGCGGGTAATCGGTAAGTAAGAAACTTCTTATCGATTCCGGAGCGATCTGACAGTTCGGACACAGACATAACCTGGGTTCGCCGACTAGCTTCTCAAGGCATGCCCGGTTCGCTCCCCCGAGTTCACCTGCACATCGGCCTGCCCAAGACCGGCACCACCTATCTCCAGGAAGTGTTGTGGCACAACCGGAGCACCGCCGCGGCGGCCGGGCTGCTCTACCCCGGGTATGTCCATTCGGCCCATTTCCAGGCCTCGATCGACCTGCAGCCGGGGCACTACCCGGACTGGCACGAGCCGCTGGTGGCCGGCGCCTGGGACCGGCTGGCCGAGCAGGTGCGGGCCTGGCCGGGCACCTCGGTGATTTCCAGTGAGCTCTTGGCCACCGCCACCGAGGAGCAGATCGACCGGGCGCTGAACTCGTTGTCCTCCGCCGAGGTGCACATCGTCTGCACCGCACGCGACCTGGCCCGGCAGATTCCCTCGATGTGGCAGGAGAACGTGCGCAACCGGCACGTGGAAGGCTTCGCCGAGTTCCTGGCCGCCATCCGCGGCGAACAGGACTCCCCGCTGCACGATCTGTTCTGGCGCTACCAGGATCTGCCCCGGGTGCTGGGCCGCTGGGCGGCCAGGGTGCCAGCGGATCGCGTGCACGTGGTCACCCTGCCCCATCGCGGCGGCTCGGAAGCCGTGCTGTGGCAACGGTTCACCTCGGTCCTCGGCGTCGAAGTGTCCGATTTGGACACCGCGCCGCGCTACGACAACCGGGGCCTTGGCGCCACCGACACCGAGGTGTTGCGCCGGCTGAACGTGGCGCTGCCCAGCGAGGTCGGCTGGCCGCAGTACGCCTCGGTGGTCAAGGAGTACCTGGCCATGAAGATCCTGCCCCGGCCCGGACGGCACACCCGCATCACGCTGCCCGCGGCCGACCGGGCCTGGGTGACCGACCGGGCCGAAGCGTTCGTCACGCACCTCACCGAGGCCGGCTACGACCTGGTCGGCGACCTGGACGAGCTACGCCCGGCCGCCCCGCCGGGCAGCTGCGTCAACGCCGCCAACGCGTTCGTCCCCTCCGACGGCGAGATGCTGGACGTGGCGGTGGACGCGCTGGCCCAACTGGTGCGGCAGATGCCGGCCAACCCCGACCGGGACCGGCCGGGCGAGCGGTTCAAGCACTCGCTGCGCGAGTTCAGCGAGGCCCACCCACCGGTGATGGCGCTGCGCGAGCTGTACTGGAAGAGCAAGGCGCAGATGTCCTGGGCCCGCGGTTCGAACCGGCGCAGACCCCGATCCTGATCGATCGCCCCCTGGCCGGTGCGGGTCAGGCCGCCACAGCTGGCCGGCGCCGGCCGTAATTCGTGGCCTGTTCGAACGCGTGGCCGGCGCGCAGCACGGCCAGATCGGCCCGGTGCGGCCCGACCAGCTGCACGCCGACCGGCAGCCCGGACGGGGTGAACCCGGCCGGCACGGCCAGCGCCGGGCAGCCGGTCGCGGACACGAAATAGGCCGAGCGCATCCAGTCCAGGTAGGTGTGCATCGGCTGCCCGGCTACCTCGGTCGGGTAGATCGCCTCGATGTCGAACGGCGGCAGCTGGCTGACCGGGAGCAACAGCAGGTCGTAGCGGGTGAAGAACTCGCGCACCCGCTGGTGCAGCTCGGTGTGCAGCACCTCGGCCCGGCCCAACTGCGGCCCGGTCAGCGCCCGGCCCAGCTCGACGTTCCAGCGCAGCTGCGGATTCAGCGTGTCCGGCCCGGCGTCGAGGTAGCGGCCGTAGCTGACCTCGAACTGCCAGGCCCGCAACGTGCGGAACACGTCGTCCGCGCCGGCCAAGTCCGGGCAGTCCTCGGTCACGGCGCAGCCCATCCCGGCGAACACGCCGGCCGCTGCGGTGACGGCCGCGGCGACCTCGGGTTCTACCGGGACGGCGCCGCCGAGGTCCGGCGACCACGCGACCCGCAGCCCCCGCAGGTCCGCCTCGAGCGGCGCGGCGAACCGCGCGCCCGGCTCGTTCAGCGCGATGGGGGACCGCGGATCGGGCCCGGCCAGCACGGACAGCAGCAGGGCGGCGTCGGCCACGGTCCGGGCCATCGGCCCCTTGACCGCGAGGGTGGTCCAGCCGAGCGCGGCCGGCCAGTCCGGCACGCGGCCCGGCGACGGCCGGAACCCGACCACGTTGTTGAACGACGCCGGGTTGCGCAGCGAGCCGCCCGTGTCGCTGCCGTCGGCCACCGGGTGCATCCCGCAGGCCAGCGCCGCGGCCGCGCCGCCGCTGCTGCCGCCGGCCGACTTGCCGTGGTCATACGGGTTGCGGGTCGCGCCGAAGATCGGGTTGAACGTGTGGGAGCCCGCGGCGAACTCGGGCACGTTGGTCTTGCCGATCGTGATCGCCCCGGCGGCCCGCATCCGCTCGATGATCAGCTCGTCCCGGGCCGGCACGTAGCCGGCCCGGAGCGGCGAGCCGTACGTGGTCCGGATCCCGGCCGTCTCGTGGACGTCCTTGTGGGCCACGGGCAGCCCGTGCAGTGGGGGCTGGCCGGCGCCCGCCGCCGTGCGCTCGTCAGCGGCCGCGGCTTCTGCCACAGCTCGTTCGGCAACCAGGGTGATGATCGCGTTGACGTCGGGATTGAACCGCTCGATCTGGTTCAGGTGGGCCTGGACCACCTCCCGGGCCGACAGTTCCCCGCTGCGCAGCGCCGCGCGCAGTTCCAGTGCGGTCATGAAGCAGAGATCGGTCAATGGTCCTCCCGGGCCGTCACCCACTCATCATCGCCGGCCGCGCAGGGTGCTGATGAGCGCGGCGTTTAACCATAGGATTTCCGTGTGGCTCTCACCGCGTCGCCCTGAGATGGATATGAACGATGTCTGGTGATGGCGATCAGCCGCCTCCGCCGCCTCGGTGTGGTGGAGGTGCGTCGCGGAAGGTGGCGCGGCACGTTGTGTGCGGGCCGGGGCAGCTCGTTCACGCATCGGAGAGCGCCGGCCGAGTGCAGCATGAGCTGATCGAAGGGAAGCTGGCCCGGCGCCTCGGCGCGATACACCGCACACTGGCATGACCGAGCGCGCAGGCAGCGACCCGGAGTCGTTCCTCGCCGGTCCGGAGCCGCACGCATTCGGCACACGGGGCCGGCCTGCGTTTTCACCAGGCGGTGGCGGCCCTGGCCGGCCGTCCTCGGGTCGACGAGCTGCCGGTGAGGGGCCGGCCGGGATGTGGCCCGGCCGGCCCCGCGTACGGCCGGGATAATTTGAGGATGATGGCCTTCTTGTCGCCGAATGCCGCCACCAGATCCTCACCGAGGTGACGCGTCACGTAGGTGGCGGCCGTAATAGTCCGGGGCTCGACGAAAATGGGCTGCCGGTTCTCGTCGAGCAGGACCACGTAGACGAATTCGTCCTCATCCTCATGCTCCCGGATGAGCGCCGCCGATGCGGCCTGCGGGAACCTCGACCGGCAGTCGAGAATCGCCATGATCACATCCGGCAGCGTCAGCGTTTCCATACGCTCCGCGCCAGCCGCATTGAGTGGATCTTCCGCACCTCCGCCATGATCGGACGCGACGTTCCTGAGCGGGTGGTGATCGGCAGGACAGTCCGGAGGACTCCCCTCCTTGCCCTCCGGGCCATCGGCCACCGCTAGCGGTGGCCTTTTCCTGATCGATCGTTCATCACGGTCCAAGTCTGCGCGGCCAGCGCGCCCGGGTAATCGGGGAAAACACCGAGATAGATACGGGGTTCCCCCCTTGACATGGCGCCCATATTCGCCCGCATTGCTGCGCTGAACCGGTCTTCCGGGTGATAATGACGGCTATCTGGACCGGTGTCCCGCCGGGAGCCTGTGAGGTGGCCACGTGGAGGGTGAGGTGGGAACGGTCGCCCTCCGTGGGAGCCGCCATCTCGAGGGGCCGCCCCCACGGCCGCCGCGCGCCGGACTGAGTCCCGGGCCCGGTGGGCCGCGGCTCTCTGAGACCGGGCGCTTCTGCCTGCGGACCGCGGGCATCCTGGTCGCGCTCGGGAGCCTCGGCGCGGTCGCCCAGCTGCCGCTGTGGACCCAGGCGCCGGCCCTGGCCGTGGTCAACTTGTCCACCTCGCTGACCCTGATCCTGACCGGGCTCCTGCTGCACCGCGAGCCGGGGCAGCGCGGGGTGGCCTGGGCGCTGATCCTGGCCGGCGTGTGCCGTCCGCTCGATTTCATCGACGCCTGGACCGGGGGCCCGTGGCCGGCCTATGCCGTCCTATTCGGCGGGATCGACCGCGTCTTCGGCGCCTGGGCGGTGCTGCGCTACCCGCGTCCCCGGCTGACCGGGCCTCAGCGCGTATACGTCGCCGTCCTGGCGGGCTGGATGCTGACCGCGCGGACCATGGTCGTCCTCACCTCGACCGCGCAATCGAACGGTTACGCCCCGACGTCCTGGTGGCCGTCACTGGTCTCCGACCTCCGGCTCAGTGACACCCTCAGCGCGATAGACAACGGCGGCGAGGGGTTCCTCGCGATAACACTCCTCGTGCTCCTGGTGCTGCGCCTCGTGCGGACCAAGGGCCTGGATCGCATTGTCATCGCGCCGATCATCGCCGCGGGTATCGCCGCGGTCATCGCCGCGTCGGCGACTGCGATCGCCCAGATATTCGCGACCAGCATCTCGGTCGGCGCCACCGGCGCCTACGTGGCCGAAGGCCTGGTCGACGTCACGCTCCCGCTGGCCTTCCTGGTCGCCGTGGTCCAGCGCGGGCTCCTGGCCCGGAACCTGGCCGGGCTCAGCGCCCGCATTTCCGCGGGCGCGGACCTGGGCAGCGTGCGTTATGCGCTCCGGGAAACGCTGCACGACCCGACCCTGGAGGTCCTCGACGTGTCCGATTCCGACGTCCCGGCCAGCCTCGGCGGTGGCACGCCCGGGGGCCGCGGGGGCGGCCGCCCGGGCGCGGTCGAGACCCTTCCCGCCGCCCGGGCCGACAGCCGGCTGGTCGAGGTGATCAGGACCGACGCGGGCGCGCCGATCGCGGTGGTCATCGCGGATCCCGCGCTGGCCCGGTACCGCGGCCTGTTCGACGCCGCGGTGCGGACCAGCGGCCTGGCCCTGAAGAACGCGCAGCTCCAGGCGCAGGCCGCCCGGGCCGAGCTCAACCTGGTCCGCGCGTCACGGGCCCGGATCGTCGAAGCGGCCGTCGCCGAACGCCGCCGGCTCGAGCGCGACCTGCACGACGGGGCGCAGCAGCACCTGCTCGGCCTGGCCGCGCGCCTGACCGCCGCGATGGCGCGCACGACCGACCCGGAGGCCACCGCCGCCTTCCAGCAGGCCCGGGCGGAACTCGGCGAGGTCCTCGCGGAACTGCGCGACCTGGCCCACGGCATCCACCCCGCGTCGCTGATGCAGGGCGGGCTGGCCGCCGCGCTGGAGGAGATCGCGGAGCGGCTTCCGCTGGCCATCGACCTGAGTATCGCGCCCGCCCGGGTGGCGCCCGCGGTCGAGGCGACGGCTTACTTCGTCGCGTGCGAGGCGCTCACCAACGCGGTCAAGCACGCGCAGGCCAACCTCGCGACCGTGGCCGTCCGCATCAGCGCGGCCGAACTGGAGATGGACATCACCGACGACGGCATCGGCGGCGCCGACCCGGCCGGCAGCGGCCTGGGCAACATGACCGACCGGGTCAGCGCCCTGAACGGCAGCACGATCATCGACAGCCCGCCCGGAAACGGAACCCGCATTGTGGTGAGCATCCCGTGCGCATAGCCCTGGCCGACGACTCCGCCTTGTTCCGCAGCGGCCTGGTCCTTCTGCTGGAGGCGTCGGGCGCGACGGTCACGACCCAGGCGTCCTCGGGCGCCGAGCTCATGGCCGACATCCGCCGCGATCCCCCCGACGCGGTGATCCTCGACCTGCGGATGCCCCCGACCTTCACCGGGGAGGGGATCACCACCGCGGCCGAGATCCGGGCCCACGACCGGGATATCGGCATCCTGGTCCTGTCCACGTTCGCTGAGGCCAGCTACGCGAGCCAGTTAATGGATGCGGTGGGCTATGGCGTCGGGTACCTGCTGAAAGACAACGTCACCGACGCCGGCAACCTCATCAGCCAGCTGAGCAGGATCGCGGCGGGCGAGACCGTGATCGACCCCAGCATCGTCCGCCGGCTCATCCAGCGGAAGCGCAATGCCAGCCGGATGGACACGCTCAACCCGCGCGAGCGCGACGTGCTGGCCCGGATGGCCGAGGGCCGCTCGAACGTCGGGATCGCCAAGGACCTATTCCTCAGTCCGCGGACGGTCGAAGCCCATGTCACCAGCGTTTTCGCCAAGCTGGGCCTGGATCAGACCGACACCGACAACAACCGCATCCGCGCCGTCCTGGAGTTCCTCAGGTCGGGTGAGGCGCACGAGTAAACCCGCGCGGTCACTGGGCCCGTACCGGCTCGGTCAGGCCGCCCAGGACTCGCCCAGCCGCGAGCCGGACCGTGGCATCCGCGGGCACCGGGAGGTGGTCCAGCGTACGGTCGTGGATGGCGGCGACGATGGTCGTGCCCGGAAGGGCCGAGCGGAGATTCGCCAGCAGGGCGCGCGCCGTCTCCCGGTCAAGGCCCTCGGTCGGCTCGTCGAGCAGCAGCAGACCGGGGTCACGCAGGTAGGCCTGGGCGACGCTGAGCCGGCGCCGCTGGCCGCCCGACAGCCCCTCGCCGCCCGGGCCGATCTCCGACGCCAGGTCGATGTGCCCGGCCAGGACGGCGACCTTCATCGCCTCATCCAGCTCATCGGCCCGGGCGTCGGGGCGGGCCAGGCGGAGGTTCTCCGCGACGGTGGCGTTCAGCAGCTGGCTGTCCTGTTCCATGAGTGTCAAGCCGGCGACGAGGTTGTCATAGCCGAGTGCGTGCGGGTCGGCCCCTCCGATCCGGACCGTGCCGGTCATCGGCCTAAGGTCGCCCGCTAGTACCCGGAGCAGGGTTGATTTGCCTGCGCCCGAGGCGCCTGTCACGACGGTAAAGCCACCCGCCGGCAGATCGAGCCCGCTGATCGAGAGCGCGGGCTCGTCGGCCATCCCGGCGACGAGCCCGCGGATCGTAATGTCACCGCGGGCCCAGACGCTGCTTTCTGGTGCTTGCGGCCGTGGTCGGCCCGGGCCCGCCGCGGCCCGGTGGGCGCCCAGCCCGCTCGTCTCGTCGAGCCGCCGCCACGCCGCCAGGGCCTGGCCCGCCGCGGGGCCGGCCGCGGCGAGCGGCCCGACCACCTCGAAAAGCGTCATCGTCAGCAGCGCGGCAAAGGCCAGTATCGCGGGGGAGAGCGGGCGGGCGCCGAGCCCGGCGCCGTTCGCCAGCACCGCGGCCACGGCGCCGGCCCCGGCGAGATCGGTGACGAGCTGGCCGGTCCCTTCCCGGGCCGACCAGCGCCGGCGCGGCGCATCGCTGGCGCGGAAGCGCCCGCCCAGCTCGGCGAGCGCACGCGGCCCGGCACCGTAGGTGGCGATCTCCATCCGGCCGTCCAGCACCTCGACGAGCCGGGCCCGCGCGGCCGCCCGAGCGCGGGCCAGTTCTCCCCCCGCCCGCCGGCCGCGCCGGCCGACGATGAGGTCACCGGTGAGCGCCACGGCGAGCGCGACGGCATTCACCACCGCGAATGCCGGCCGGATCAGCGCGAGCACCGCCACGCTGGACACCCCGATGATCGCGGCGACCACCGCCGGCACGGCGACGGCGAGGACGACGCGGTCCAGGGAGTCGATGTCCGCCTGGACACGGTCGAGGAGGTCGCCGCTGTGGAACCGGTGGAGCTGCCGGGGCGTCATCCTCGTCGCGGACGCGAACACCCGGGCCCGGAGGCGCGCCAGCATCCCGAGGGTCGC
>DASZNF010000092.1:0-1806 GCA_035551355.1 Pseudonocardiaceae bacterium
CGGCGCGGCGCACCGAGAACAGCGGCAGGGACCGGGTCCGGCACCAGCCGGTGAACTGGCGCAGGTGCGCGTCTACCTCGGCCGCGCGACGACTCGTGTTACGCGCGACCTGGTGGATCAAGATCAGGTGTTCTGCGCGCCTGCCGTCCCGGCCGGGCTCGATCACATCAATGATGCGATGCCACCTCACCCACCCGGACGCCAGGCTGGTTCATGTCGGCAGAGCAGCCCTGGATCTCCCGTTGCAGGCTGCCGGATCGCTGCCGTGGCGGCCGGCCCTCTGCCCCGATAGTGAGATCAACCCGTCTTGGAGGTCTGGGCATGGAACCCAGCCGTCTGTTCCCGATCATTGTGCTGTTGTCGCTGGTCACCGTCGAGTACGGCGGCTGGGTGCTGGGGTTCCGCACCGGGCGCGGCACGCTGGGCGGCTTCCGCGAGCGGTTCTTCCGCGCGGGCCACGCGCACGCCCGGGTGCTGCTGGTCCTGTCGCTGGCCTATTTCGTCTACCTGGGCCGGGCCGGTTACTCCGCCGGCGTCACGATTGACGCTCGGCGGCTTCAGCCCACCGTTAACAACTAGCTGCCGGAGTCTCTCAGCCATGCGATCCAAGCCCGTGATTCTTGTTGCGCTGCTGCTGGCAGCGTTCCTGGTCAACCTGGACACCACCATGGTGAACGTGGCGCTGCCGGCCATGGTGCGTCAGTTGCACGCCACCACTACCCAGCTGCAGTGGGTCGTCGACGCCTACAACCTGGTCTTCGCCGCGCTGCTGTTGACCTTCGGCAGCCTGTCCGACCGGTTCGGCCGCAAGGGGATGCTGCTGGCGGGACTGGCCGTGTTCGGGACCGCCAGCCTGGCCGGCGGGTTCACCACCAACCCGGCGCAACTGATCGCGGCCCGGGCGGTGATGGGGCTGGGCGCCGCGATGGCGTTCCCGGCGACGCTGTCGCTGATCTCCAACGTCTTCACCGAAAGGCGGGAACGGGCCCGGGCGATCGGCTTGTGGGGGGCGATCGCGGGCGTGGCCATCGCGACCGGGCCGATCGTGGGGGGCTGGCTGCTGGAGCGCTACAGCTGGGCGGCCATCTTCATCGCCATGGCGCCGATCGCGGCGGCCGCGGTGGTCTTGGTGGCACTGGCGGTTCCTGCCTCCAAGGACCCAGGCGCGGCAGCTGTTGACATCCCGGGCCTAGTCTTGTCGTCGTCAACCATGGCACTGCTGGTGTTCACCATCATCGAGGCGCCCACCTATGGGTGGGGAGCCGCGCGCAGCGTGGCTGGCTTCGCCGCCTCGGCGGTCTTGCTCGCCGCGTTCATCGCGTGGGAGCGGCGTGCCGCGCACCCGATGCTGGAGGTGGGCCTGTTCCGCAACATGCGGTTCAGCGCGGCCAGCGGCGCGGTCACTGTGTCGTTTTTCACCTTGTTCGGCTTCATCTTCCTGATCACCCAGTACTTCCAGTTCGTCCGCGGCTACGGCCCGCTGTCCGCCGGGGTGCGGCTGCTGCCGGTGGCGTTGTCGGTCGGCGTCGGATCGGTCGCCGGCACCCAACTGGCCGTCCGGGCCGGGACCAAGCTGGTCGTCACCACCGGGCTGGTCGCGACGGCCGGGTTTTACGGCTGGGTCGCGGCGACTGTCAGCGCCACGCTCGCCTACGGCATCATCGCGGCGCAGATGGTGGTCTACGGGCTCGGCATGGGCCTGACCTCGGCGCCGGCCACCGAATCCATCATGGGCGCCATCTCGCGGGCCAAGGCCGGCGTCGGCTCAGCCATCAACGACTCCACCAGGCTCATCGGCGGCACCCT
>DASZNF010000093.1:0-63301 GCA_035551355.1 Pseudonocardiaceae bacterium
GACAAAGTCGTCAGCTCGAAACCGGTCTTGCCAGGCGGCTGATCAACGCCGGGCTACGACCGGGCGACCGGATCGCCGCCGTGGGTCAGCGCCTCGATGCACGGCCGCAGCACCTCGGCCACTTCCTCCGGGGAGGCGTCGCGCAGGCCGTCCAGTTCCAGCAGGTACCGGCCGACGATCACGCCGAGGGTGATGGCGCCGAACAGCGCGGTGCGCAGCGACGCGTCGGGCAGGTCCATCACCTGGCTGAGCTGGTGTTGCTGGCGGGCGATCGATTCCTGCACCCCGGCCGCGGCCTCGGGGTGGGTGAGCATGGAACGCAGCATGGCCAGGGTGGCGGTGGGTTCGGTTTCCAGCTTCGCGGTCAGCGAGGACAGCAGGTGCTGGGCGACCTGCTCGGTGGACCCCGCCTCCGGTTCGATCTCGACCATCTCGGCTGCCTTGGCGAACAACTCGCTCTTCGAGCCGAAGTAACGCATGACCAGGCCCGGATCGACGCGCGCGGCCGCGGCGACGGCGCGGATCGTGGTGCGGTCGTAACCCAGGCTGGAGAACAGTTTCCGCGCCTCGGCCAGCACTCGCGCTTCGGTCCGCCTGCGCTGCGCCGCGCGTGTTCCACCTTCGCCCGCACCATCCATGGGCTGAGTCTACAGACGTTGACCGAGCCCCGGCGAGTGCGCTAGCCTGGTTCGGTCAACACCCGTTGAACGAATGGAGCTCCACCCGATGACCGACCAAGCCGGCACCGCGTCGCCGACCGCCCGCGAGTTGCTGGAGCGCGCGCAGCAGTTGTTCCTGAAGAAGGACCTGAACAGCTTCGCCGACATGTTCACCGAAGACGGCATCCACGAGCTGCCCTTCGCCCCGCCCGGGGTGCCGGTGACCATCCAGGGGCGCGAGAAGATCCGCGAGTACTTCTCGCTGATCACCGTCACCCCGATCGAGTTCCACGAGTTCGTCGACCTGACGATCTACGAGGCCACCGACCCGAACGTGGTGATCGCCGAGTACACGGCCAAGGGCGTGATCGTGAGCTCCGGTGAGCCCTACACCACCCGCTACATCCAGGTGCTGCAGGCCCGGGACGGCGAGGTCGCCGTGTGGCGGGACTACTGGAACCCGCTGTCCGGCGCCACCGCGATGGGCCGGCTGCCCCAGTTGTTCAAGGCGCTCACCGGTCAAGACCTGAGCTGATCCTTTTCGTGAGAATGCCGTGGCCGCGACCACCGCGATCGCGCCGGTGCGACGGCCGAACCGCAGTCGGCCGCCCACGTCAGTGATCTCCCGTCGCCGGGTACGCACCGACGCCGTCGCGGGTACTGGTCGCCACCGGGCAACCGAAACGCGGCGTCGCCGACGTGGTGTCGATCATTCCTGGGTGGGCCGGTAGGCGGCCCGGTAGCGTTCGGCCTCGGCCGCGTGTGCTGCCGCGTAGCGGTGGGCGCGAACCGCGATCGCATGGCCGGGCGGGAAGCCGTAGCGGATCAGGCGACTGTTGGCGCCCTCCTCGGAGTACGACAGCGAATAGCGCAGGTTGACCAACAGTCCCAGCACAATCGATCCAGCGGCCAGGAGTGCTCCAGCCACAGCAGGACCACGGACAACAGGGCCATGACGGGCGCGTTCATCACCAGTCCACGCACGAATACCCGCAGCAGCCAGGTTCGGCAGGTCACGTCATGCACAACCCAGTCCCGGTAGCGGTCGGGCAGTCGGCCGTTGTACTGGTAGTACACCCACCAGAGGGGATTGGGTCGCCGCACCAGCATCTCTCCATCGTAACGAGCCGTCACCGCGACGAGCCCGCATCGACCAGGACTTGAGCCCCCGGGTACCACGCTGCGGCCGGTCGATGTGGTTGCTGCTGAGCGTAGGTCGTCGTACAACCGGGTCAGTCGTCGTACAACCGGGTCAGCGGGGGGCGTGGACGCCCATGGTGTCCAAGTAGGACTCGATGACGCCGAGGTCGGCGGTGTCGAGCACGGCGGCGACGTAGCCGTCCGGACGGATCAGGACCCACTGCTCGGGCGAGAGCCCGTAGGCGCCGTGTACATGGCCGTCGGTGTCGAGGAGGTCGCCTCCGGCGCCGATGGTGTGAATACGCAGGCCGCTGCGTGGCGGCGGGACTGAGGCGGCGTCGACCTGGTAGCCGAGCAGGGTCCAGTGCGGACCGTGGAACAGGGTGAACAACCGGGTGGCCAGTCCGCCCGCGCCGGTCACCGGTGCGTCGGGCGCGCGGGCGCCGGCCAGCACGCCCGTGTCGCGCTGCGGGCTGGCCACCGTCAGCGCCGAGTCCGGGTAGCCGAGATCGAGTTGGCTGACTTCACGGCCGCGCTGCGTGTCGCGGTTCTTGGCCGCCTCCAGCAGCCGGGTGGACAGGCCGAGGACCGTCTCGGCGATCGGTCGGCGTTCCTGCTCGTAGCTGGCCAGCAATGTTTCGTCAGCCCCGTGGAGCACGGCGGCGAGTTTCCAGCCGAGGTTGTAGGCGTCCTGGACGCTGGTGTTGAGGCCCTGCCCGCCGGTCGGTGGATGGCAGTGCGCGGCGTCCCCGGCCAAGAACACCCGCCCCTGCCGGTAGTGCTCGGCCAGCCGGGCGTTCATCGTGAAGGCCGACGCCCAGGACACCTCGCGGATCACCACGTCGTCCCGGCCGGTGCGGTCGCGGAACAACGCGGTGAGTCCTTCGGCCGAGAGGTCGATGTCGGCGTCGAAGGGAATCGGACCCTGGTACTGGAACAGGTCGGTGCCGTAGAGCGGGCACAGCGACAGCTGCGCCGTAGTCCCCTGCCCCCAATGGTGCCAGGCGTCGAAGGAGACGCCCTCGGCCAGCACATCGGCCACGATCGCCCGCACGCCAAGGGTTTTCCCGGGAAACGGGATGTCCAGTGCCTTGCGGACGAAGCTCGATCCACCGTCGGCGCCGACCAGGTAGGCGGCCCGGACGGTCCGCTCACCGTCCGGGGTCGCGATCCGCGCGGACACCCCCTGCGGGTCCTGCTCGAAACCGACGAGCTGGTGGCCGTACCGCGGGGCATGGCCGAGCTCGGCCAACCGTTCCCGTAGCCGATTCTCGGTGTGGAACTGCGGGACGAGCAACGGAATCTGGTAGGGCTCCTCCGGTGTCGGGTCCGGCAGCGCGATGGCGGTCTTGTCGACCGGGCCGCTGTCGGTGTAGAAGCGCTGGACGGGGTACCGGCCGCCGGAGGCGACGATCCGGTCGAGCACGCCGAGGTCCTCGAACACCTCCTGGCTGCGGGGCTGGATGCCCTTGCCCCGGGAGCCGCGGAACGGCTGCGGCGCCTTGTCGATCAGCACGAATGCGATGTTTCTGCGGGCGAGGTCGATGGCCAGGGTCAACCCGGCCGGACCGGCCCCACAGACAATCACGTCAACCACGTCAGGATCCGCGATAGGTGTCATTGCTCAGCTCCCGGGTCGGTGCCAGCCGCGCGGCTGGGGGGCTCGTCGTGGTCAGGCGGATGCGGTGAGCACGACGCGCCGGCCGGGCTTGGTGGGCGCGGTCCAGGCGGTTTCGACCTCGGCCAGCGGCACCGGCAGTGCCGCGGCGGTGAGGGTGCCCACGGCGAACTGGTCGATCAGCGAGGGCAGTTCGGCGATGATGCCGGCGGCGGTCAGCGAGCCCTGCCCGCTGCCCATGATCCGCAGGTTGGCCGCGCGCAGCACGAACGAGGGCAGGGTGATCTCGGTCCCCGCCATGGAGCCGATCTGGATCCAGTCCAGCGGCGTGCTGCGTTCGGTTCGACGGGTCAGCAGCGCGGGGATGGCCCGTTCGGTGGGGGCGCCCCAGGTGTAGTCGATCACCACGTCGACGTCCGCGGCGGCGTCGCCGAGCGTGTCAGCGGCCTGTGCCGGGTCGCCGGCCAGGGACACCACGCCGGTGGCACCCAACTCGGTGAGCAGGTCCAGGCGCTGCGGGTCCCGGCCGGCGGCGACGACGTGGGCCGCGCCGAGGTGGCGGGCGATCTGCACGGCCATCTGTCCGGCGTTGCCGGTCGCGCCGAGGATCAGCACGCTCTGGCCGGGCTGGAAGGAGATCCGGCGGCGCAGCGCCACCCAGGAGGACATGGCCGGGTTCATCGCGGCCGCGATGATCACCGGGTCGGCGTTGTCGGGCAGCGGGACGGCGCGGCGCGGATCGAGCAGGGCCTGTTCGGCCATGGTGCCGGGGGCGTCGTCGTCGGCCACGAAGTACACCGACCGCCCGTCGGCCAACCGGGCCACCCCGTCGACGCCGGGGATCATCGGCAGGTGTCCCTCGCTGGTGTAGTGCGTGCCGTTGGCGCCGGAGCGGACCCGGGGGTGCAGGCCGGCGGCGAGCATGTCGACCAGCACCTGGCCGTCGGCGGGCTCGGGGGTGGCGAATTCCGCGTAGCGGGGCGGACTGTCGAACGAACTGACCACTGCGGCGTACATGGCTGGCTCCTCGCGTTCAGGAAGTAGATGTAGTACGTGACACAAACAAAATTAATTCGTGGCACAAACCATGTCAAGTGGTTTGCGCCACGAACTAGATGTCGTAAGATTTGGCCATGGCAGCAGAGGGGACAGACCTGGGGATCGTGGACGGCTTGGCTCAGCTGTCGTTCCTGGTGCAGCACGAACTCGGGCAGATCGCAGCGGCCCACGGACTGTCGATCATCCAGCTACGCCTGCTCGGCGTGCTGCGCGACCGCACGCCCGGAATGCAGGAACTCGCCCGGCATCTGGGGTTGGACAAATCGAGCATGACCGGCCTGGTCGACCGCGCCGAACGCCGCGGTCTGGTCCACCGGATCCCGGCGCCCCACGACGGACGCGTCATCCAGGTGTCGATGACCGAACTCGGACATGAACTGGCCCGCGCGTGCACCGTCGAGGTCACTCACCGGATCCGTGCCCTCACCTCGGTACTCACCGACGCGCAACGCACCCAACTGTCCCGGATGGCCACCATCCTGGTGGGCGGCTCCACCACGATCTGACGCGCGTGCCGTCGCCCTGGGGGGTGGAGTCGCACACCGGCAGGTGGAGCCGGATTCCCGCTGGCGGCCGGTGAAAACGCATCGGCGAGGTCACGGCAGCGGTTCGGCCTGCCGGGCCAGCGACTCCTCTCGGGCCATCCACCGCCAGGTGATCGCCACCGCGGCCAATCCGATCGGCAGCATGGCCACGATCATGGCCAGCCCACCCCGGGAGTTGCCGGTGGCGACGATCCACACCCCGGCCAGGTCCAGCGACGGCGCGGCCAGGAACAGGTAAGCGGTGCGGCCCGGGTCCGACAGCCGGCACCGCCGCCCGAGCACCGGCAGCCAGAACAGGATCGCGCCGAGCACCAGCAGCCCGTGCAGCGGCACGTCCAGGGCTTCGGGCAGGTCCACAGCGGCCATGCCGATCATGATCACCGCATGGCCGACGACGAACACCGGCAGCGCGACCCGGGCGGGCAGGGCCAGCCGGTCCCAGTCCCAGGGCAGCCCTAGGCGGCGCGGCAGCAGGATCAGCCCCGGCGCCAGCAGCGACACCGAGGCCCCGCTGGCCGCCATCGGCACGATGCCCGGGGTCACTCGTCACCCCCGGCGGCGATACCGCCGCCACCGATGCGCTCCTTGCGCGCCAGCACCGCAGCCAGCAACAGCGGGTAGCACGCGAACAGCATCAGCCACCAGCCATAGACGAAGCCCAGCGCGATCAGCGCGCCCGCGATCCCCAGCAGTCCGGCGGACGTGCTGCGGGTCGCGATCCGCAACCGCTCCGGCTCGACGCGGTGCCTGCCGGCCAGCAGCACGGCAACGCCGAAGGTGCCGATCAGCGCCACCGCGAGGAAGTAGACGATCAGCGGGAACGGGTCGGCGTAGCTGTAGACGACCAGAACCAGGGCCAGGACCGCGTTCAGCGCTCCCCAACCGAACACCACCAGCGCACCGCGCCCCACCGGTCTGCTCATCGCGCCGGGGTCCCGTGCTGTGCGGCGGCCCGCTCCCGTTGGTCCAGCAGAGGAGCGTAGCTGGTGATCGGCGGCAGGGCCGTGCCCTGGAAGTTGAGCGGGGGCGGCGGTGAGGAGGTGGCCCACTCCAGGGTGAACCCGCCCCAAGGATCATCCGGCGCGGTGGCCGGCCCGCGCAGCGTCCGGATCAGGTTGACCGCGAAGATCAGCATCGCGATGCCCAGCACGGCCGCGCCACAGCTGGAGATCAGGTTCGGCATCCCGATCCCGTCCTCCGGCAGGTAGCTGGCCACCCGCCTGGGCATGCCCAGCATGCCCATCCAGAACATCGGCAGAAAGGTGGCGTTGGTGCCGATCACCATCAGCCAGAAGTGCCAGCGGCCCAGCCGCTCGGACAACATCCGCCCGGTCATCTTCGGGAACCAGAAGTACATCCCGGCGAACAACCCGAACACGCTGCCGGCCAGCAGCGTGTAGTGGAAGTGCGCCACCACGAAGTAACTGCCCCGCTCCTGGTAGTCCAGCACCGGGGTGCCGACCATGATCCCGGTCAGCCCGCCGATCAGGAACTGCGGGATGAACGCCAGCGCGAACAACATCGGGGTGCGGTACACCAGCCGGCCGCCCAGGATCGTGCCCAGCATGCCGAAGTACTCGATGCCCGCCGGGATGAGCAACGAGATCGAGGTCAGCGAGTAGTAGTCGTCCGCGGCCTGGCCGGTGGTGAACATGTGGTGCCCCCACACGCTCATGGACAGCGCGGCGAACACCAACAGGGCCAGCGCGGTTCCGGTGTAGCCGAAGAACCGCCTGCGGCTGAAGGTGGCCAGCACCTCGCACACCGCGCCGACGAACGGGAAGAACATCACGTACACCACGGGATGCGCGTAGAACCAGAACAGGTTCTGGTAGCCGATGTTCCAGATGTTGTTCATGAACACCGACGGCACCATCCGACCGAACACCACCAGGCCCAGGGCGGCCAGCAGGGCCGGGAAAGCGCCGAGCACCATCAGGTTGGTGGCGATCACCGACCAGCACAGCACCGGCAGCCGCAGCATGGTCATGCCGCGCGCCCGCTTCAGCAGCACGGTCCACAACACGGTGCCGCCGATGAGGATCAGGCCCGTGGTGGACAGGAACACCCCGGCAATCCACAGGTCCTGGCCGGCGCCCGGGGAGAACCGGCTGTCCGACAACGGGGTGTACTCGGTCCAGCCGGACTGCGCGGTGCCGGTGGACACGGAGAACCCGGACAACATGATGACGGCGCCGAACAGGTACAGCCAGAACCCGGCCATGGTCACCCGCGGCGCGGCCACGTTGGGTGCACCGATCTGCAACGGCACCAGGTACAGGCCGATGGCCAGCGCGAACGGCGTGATGGACAGGTAGATCATGCCCGAGCCGTGGATGGTGAAGATCTCGTCGTAGACCTGGTTGGACAGGAAGTGGTTGTCCGGGCGGGAAAGCTGGTAACGCATCAGCAGCGCGAGCACACCCATCGCGAAGAACACCACCAGGGCGGTGCCGCCGGTGAGGATGGCGATGCGCTTGTGGTCGGTGGTGGTCAGCCAGGGCCGCTGGTGCCGGGTCGCGTCGGCGATCCCGGACTCGGCCGCCGCGGCCGTGGTGGAGGGCGGCGGGTTCACGCCTGACCCCCCTGCGCGGCCAGCCACTGCTTGTACTGGTCGGGCGGCACGGCCCGGATGTAGAAATCCATTGTGGTGTGGTAGGTCCCGCAGAACTCGGCACACTTGCCCAGCCATTGGCCGGGTCGGGTGAAGTCGAGGTCGAACGTGTTGGTGTGGTCGGGATAGGCGTCGTACTTGACGTCCAGGTCCGGGATCCACAAGGAGTGCACCACGTCCTGGGACGTCAGTTGGATTCGCACCGGCGCGCCGGTGGGCACCAGCACCACCGGGTAGTGGTGTTCGGCGCAGTCACCGGTGACGGTAACCGGCCGGCCGGTGTAGTGAAACCGCCAGCACCACTGGAAGGCGGTGACTTCGACGGTGGCCTGCGGCGGGATGGTCGCCGCGGCGGGGCTGGCGTGCTGGGTGTCCTGGGCGTTGGCCGACGCGGTGAACCACACCAGGAAACCGGCGACGCCGGCCAGCACGATGGCGTAGGCGATCTCCAGCCGGTTGCGGCCCGGCCGGTCGGAGGCGGACCGGGCGGCCGTGGCGCGCCTGCGCACCACGGCGATCACCAGCAACGTCGCGATGATGACGAACACCGCACCGGCGATGGCCGACTCCACGGTGAGGACCCGGCCGAAAACCTCGTGAAAGAACATGGCTTGTGCCTTTCCTCTCCCACCCCGTCACGATGAGTGCCACTGTCGTGCGCGTGCCGCTGTCCGGAGTCCTCACCGCCGCACGGTGACCTCGCCCCGGCTACCCGCTGTCCGCTCGGCCAAACTCCGTTCGTCGACTTGCCTCGGCACCGGCGCGCCGTCGTATTCGCCGTCTTCGTAACCGGGCGGCGGCTGGCGGACCTCCAGGAAGTCGCCACCCGGGCGGCGCACGATGACCCCGGTGTTCACCCCGTGGGCCAGCACGATCCGGTCGGCGCGCTGCAACCGGCGGCAGATCCGGACGGTCAGCCACCAGGCCAGCACGGGCAGGACGAACAGGCCGATCCGTTCGGTCCACACGCATTCCTCGATCGGCACGCGGAGCCAGTAGCTGATCACGTCGTCGCCCCCGGCCAGCAACAGCACGCCGTAGAACACCACCGCCATCACACCCAGACCGGTGCGTACCGGATTGTCCCGTGGTCGTTGCAGCAGGTTGTGCGGCACGTTGTCATTCAGCAGCCGCCGCTCGATGAACGGGTACACGGCCATGCCGAAGACCATGGCCAGCGGTAGGACCACGGCGGGCCAGAACGCCACCGGGATGATGTAGTGGCCGAAACTGACCAGCCAGGGCGGGAACAACCGGATGGCGCCCTCGACCCAGCCCATGTACCAGTCCGGTTGGGCGTCGGTGGAGACGCGAGCCGGGTCGTAGGGGCCGTAGTGCCAGATTGGGTTGATCTGGGCCAGTCCGCCCAGCAGGCACAGCACGCCGATCACGGCCATGGCCAGGGACATGCTGTGCGCGGCGAACGTCGGCACCATCCGGGTGCCGACCACGTTGCCCTCGGCCTTGGCGGCCGGTCTGCGCCCGGGGAACTGGGTGTGCTTCTGGTACCAGACCAGTCCGAGGTGGACCGCGATGAGCGCGAGCAGCAGGCCGGGCACGATGAGGACGTGCGCGGTGAACATCCGGGAGATGATGACGTCGCCGGGATATTCGCCGCCGAAGATGGCCCATTCCAGCCAGGTGCCGATCACCGGGATGGTCAGGATGATGCTCCCCGCGATCCGCAGGCCGATCCCGGAGAGCAGGTCATCGCCCAGCGAGTAACCCATGAAACCTTCGAAGATGCCGAACATCATCAGGGTGACGCCGATGACCCAGTTGCCCTCGCGGGGCTTGCGGAACGCGCCAGTGAAGAAGATGCGCAGCATGTGCACGGTGATCGCGGCAAGGAACAGCAGCGCCGCCCAATGGTGCACCTGGCGGGCGAACAGCCCACCCCGCACCTGGAAAGAAATGTCCAGTGTGGACGCGAACGCCTTGGACATGTCCACGCCGCGCAGCCCGTCGTAGGCGCCGTCGTAGGTGATGTCGGTCATCGACGGGTCGAACCACAGGGCCAGATAGGTGCCGGACAGGATCAGTACCACGAAGCTGTACAGCGCGATTTCGCCGAAGAGGAAGGAGAAGTGGGTCGGGAAGACCTTGTTGACCGCGTCGCGAACACCCTTGGCCAGCGGGACCCGGAGGTCCACCTCGTCGGCGGCGGCGGCCGCCCGCCGCATGGCCGGTCCGCGCGCCTTCACCCGCGTCCTGCTCATGACGATGCCTGCGTGCTGCCGCGGCTGTCGGCCGCGGCAGCGCGTCCCGGCCGATCACCGTGGGTGAAATGCCGGCACACCAACCGGCGTTCGATCCACTGCCGAGCACCCATCGACCCTCTCCCCGGTGTCCGCGCCGCCACTTCGCGGACGTCGAATACCCGGCGATCGCGCGGACAAACCGATGAACGGTGACCGACTTCGGGGGGCGGCCGTTGCTCGCCGGCGACCAATCCGCGCGGGACCGGCGTTTCGCGCAGCCTGCCGTCGCGCTGGGCCTGGATGTCCGCGATGACCGCGTCGATCCGGGTTTAACCGCGCGCGGACAGGAAAGCACTAGTGCCATGGCGGAGGTTCTGTTGTGGCACTTGCACGGTTCGTGGACGACTTCCTTCGTCCAGGGCCGGCACCACTACCTGCTGCCCACCCTGCCCGAAGGCGGGCAGTGGGGCTTGGGGCGCGCGGGCCGGGACTGGCCCGGGAACGTGGAGGAGGTGCCGGCCGAGCGGTTACGGGACACCGAGCCGGACGTGGTGGTGCTCCAACGGCCGGAGGAGATCGACAAGGCGGCCGAATGGCTGGGCCGCGTACCGGGCGAGGAGATCCCGGCGGTGTACGTCGAGCACAACGCGCCGCGGCCGCACGCGGCGAGCTCGGTGCACCCGCTCGCGGACCAGTCGGCGATCTGCGTGGTGCACGTCACGCAGTTCAACGATCTGATGTGGGACTGCGGGCGCGCCCCGACGCGGGTCATCCCGCACGGGATCGTCGATCCCGGACCGCGCTACACCGGGGAACTGCCGCGCGGCGTCGCGATGGTCAACGAACCGCAACGGCGGGTCCGGGTGACCGGCAGCGATCTGCTGCCGGAATTCGCGAAGGCGGGACCGGTGGACCTGTTCGGCATCGGGTCGGCCGAGTTCGCGGCGGACGGCGTGTCCGGCATCGGTGACCTGCCGACCGCGAAACTGCACCACGAGGTGGCGCGACGGCGCGTGTACCTGCACACGGCGCGCTGGACCTCACTGGGACTGTCCTTACTGGAGGCCATGCACCTCGCGATGCCGGTGGTAGTTCTGGCCACCACGGAGGCGGTGGCCGCCGTCCCGCCCGAGGCGGGCGCACTGTCCACCGACATCACCAGGCTGACCACGTCGTTCGGCGAACTGCTGCACGAGCCCGACCTCGCGAGGCTGGCCGGGAAGCGGGCCAGGGAGTTCGCATTGGCGCACTTCGGACTGGAGGCGTTCCTCGGGCGCTGGGACGCGCTGCTCGCCGAACTCACCGCTGTGGAAAGGACTTGCCGATGAAGATCGCCATGGTGTCGGAACACGCCAGCCCACTGGCCGCACTCGGCGGAGTCGACGCCGGCGGGCAGAACGTGCACGTGGCCGAGTTGTCCTCCGCGCTGTCCCGGCAGGGTCACCAGGTCACTGTCTACACGCGACGGGACAACCCGACGGCTGCGAGCGAGGTCGCCACTCCGGACGGGTACCGCGTGGTCCACGTGCCCGCGGGCCCGGCGAAGGAACTGCCCAAGGACGACCTGCTGCCGTTCATGGGCGAATTCGCGGAGTTCCTGCGCGGACAGTGGGAACAGGACCGGCCGGACGTCGTGCATGCCCACTTCTGGATGTCCGGACTGGCGTCGCTGTTGTCGGTGCAGGGCACCGGAATCCCCACGGTCCAGACCTTTCACGCGTTGGGGGTGGTCAAGCGCAGGCACCAGGGCGCGGCGGACACCAGCCCGCCGGACCGGATCCGGCTCGAACGGATGATCGCCAAGCGGGTGGACCGGGTGGTGGCGACCTGTTCGGACGAGGTGTTCGAGCTGGCCCGGCTGGGGATGCCGCGCTCGCGGGCGTCGGTCGCGCCGTGTGGGGTGGACATCGACGGGTTCAACCCGGAGGGGCCGAGCGCGGAGCGTGGCGCGCGGCATCGCCTGGTCAGTGTGGGCAGACTGGTGCCACGCAAGGGTTTCGACATCGCGATCACGGCGCTGACCGCCCTACCGGACACGGAGCTGGTGCTCGTCGGCGGGCCGGGCGAAGGCAACCTGGCGGACGATCCGGAGGCGCGTCGCCTGCTGTCGCTGGCGGACGACCTGGGCGTCCGGCACCGGCTGCGCATGGTCGGCCAGGTCCCGCGCGAGGACATGCCTGCCCTGCTGCGCTCCGCCGACGTCGTGGTGTGCACGCCATGGTACGAACCTTTCGGCATCACGCCGCTGGAGGCGATGGCGTCGGGGAAACCCGTGGTGGCCGGCGCGGTCGGCGGTCTCATCGACACGGTGGTGGATGGCGTCACGGGCATTCTCGTCCCGCCGCGCGACCCGGCGAAGCTGGCCTCGGCGGTGCGCGAACTGCTGGCGGACCCGGCGCTACGGGAACGCTACGGCCTGGCCGGCTACGACCGCGTGCACGCCCGCTACTCCTGGGCCCGCATCGCCACCGACACCCTCCGCGCCTACCACCGCGTAGCCGCGGCCAGCCCGGTCCCCCGATCTGCCGCCCGATAACGGCTCCCGCCGCAGCTGCGCTCCTCGACTCCGCGACGGCGGGTCAACCCACGTAACGTCGCGCTCGGGAGTTCCGCTGGGCATCCTCCAGCGACACCAGGCCCGCCTCGACAGCCTGCGGCACCACGGCACGCTCCCGCAGGACCCACGGCACACCGCGCAGGGTCTCCAGCACCGCGCGCACCGTGGCGCCATCCGGCGGCGCCGAGCGCAACACCGCCACCGTGCGCCGTGCGGCGCTGCGGACCGGACGACGAAGCCAGAGCGTCCACAGGGTGTTGCGGATGCCGAGCTGGCGCCGTCGCCGGGCGTCGCGCACCTTCGACGGGGCGTGGTGGATGATCATCTGCTCGTCCCAGCACATCCACCAGCCGCGGGCGGCCAGGTCGAGGGCGAGCAGCTCCTCCTCGCCGCCCAGCCACATCCGCTCGCAGAATCCGCCGACCTGTCTGAAAGCGTCCACCCGGAACGCGCTCAGTCCCGCCATCACCCCGAGCAGTGCCGGTCCGGGCAGCCAGTCCGGGCCGGGCACCGGTGAACCACGCAGCTCCGGAGTCAGCGGATCCTCCTCCAGACCCGGCTCCACCAGGCATTTTCCGGTCACCGAGGCGAGCCCCGGGTATTTGTCCAGCACATCCGCGGCGCGCTCGAGCGAGCCGGCCTGCCACCGGGTGTCATCGTCGCAGAACGCCACATACGGCGTGGTCACCCGGTGGACGGCGTGGTTCCGGGCGATCGAGCCCAGATTCGTCGGCGACCGGATCAGTTCGACCTCGGGGAATGAACGCGCCACGGCGTCCGCGGTACCGTCCGCGGATGCGTTGTCCACCAGGATGATCGGCGCCTTGTCCGGCAGGTTCGTCATGTGCCGCAACGTTTCCAGCAGCTGTGCACGCCGGTTATGGGTGATCACGACCACGCTGATGCGGTTCACCGGCTCGTCCCCGGGGCCTGTTCGAGCAGCCGGGCCCGCTGTTCGACGCGCTCGGGCAACCTCCGCCGGTGCCATAGCGCGACCGGCAGCCGGGGCAGCAGACCGCCCAGGACGACCCGGGCATCGCCGTGGCGCAACGCTGCCGCAGCCAGCGCGCCCGTCTCACGGAAGCACCGCCGCAACGGCCGTCGCAGCCACGAGATCAGGAGGTTGTTGCGCCATTCCGCCCGCTGCCGCCAGGCCGGGGAAGGCCGTTGCTTCGAGGGGTGGTGGTGCGCGCGGACCCGGTCCGAGTAGGACAGCTCCCACCCGTGCGCGGCGAGATCGAGCGCGAGCAGCCGTTCCTCGGCACCGAAGTGCAGCAGCTCGCTGAATCCGCCCGCGGCCAGGAACGCCTGTCTCCGGACAACAGCCGCACACGCGAGAAAACCCAGAACCGACGGCCCCGGCAGGCCCGGCGGATGCCCCAGCGGACTCCCGGCCATCAGTTCGTTGACCGGATCGTCGGTCTGCTGCGGACCCACCAGCGTCCGGGCGGCCACCAGGCCGACCTCCGGTGCCGCGTCCAGGATCCGCTCCGCCTCGGGCAAGGCGTCCTCGGCCCACCACGAATCGTCGTCGCTGAACGCCACGTACGGCGTGCTCGCCCCGGCCACGCCCGTGTTCCGCGCCGCCGCGGCGAGGTTGCGCCGCAGCCGGATCAACCGCACGCCGGGGAAGGAGCGCACGACCTCGGGAGTGTCGTCGGCGGAACCGTTGTCGACCACGATCACCGGCGGCGCCGGTCGCAGCGAAGTCAGTTCCCGCAGCGTACGGCCGAGCTCCCCGGCCCGGTTCCTCGTCGCGATCACTACCGTGGTGCTGTTCACCCGCAGACCTCCCTGAGCAATCCCTCGACGAGCGAGCTGTCGTTCTCCTGCCGCTCCGCGGCCGTCCGGCCCGCGGCCGAAAGACACCACCGCCACCAGCTGTTCAGCTGAGCCCGGTCGCTCGAGTCCTCGGCGTCGACCACCGCGGGCCAGCCGAGCGCGTCGGCCTGCGCGGTCACCTTCCCGCCACCATGGATCGGATCGACAGCCAACGCGGGCACCGAAGCGTGCAGAGCGAGCACCAGTCCGTGCAACCGGGTGGTGATGACCGCGTCGAATCTCTTCACCAGAGCCAGAAACTGGTCCGGGGTGGCACAGGTGGACCAGTCGTCGCACGCCAGCCGGGTGTCCACCGGCACCCGCGCGCAGTCGAGCGTGGAAAGCCAGGAGCGCAAGCAGCCGTGCACGTCGTTGTGGCGCCCATTGGCCCCATATTCCGGTTGTCCCGGCGCGAAAACCACACCCACCACCGGTTTGGACTCCGCGCGGGCGCAGGCGGACAGGTCCACAGCCGGCTGAGCGCCGCCGTCTCTGGGGAGCACGCGATGGAAGCCGGTGACCGCGAGGTCGGTGCGATCGATCACCGACACGCCCACCGCGATCCGGCGGCAGGTGGCGTACCGCTCGTGCAGCCACCGCACCTGGTTCCCGTGTGCGGGCCCGCAGACGAACACGACATGGGTGTAGTGACGCGGTTCGGCGTCGTCGAGCGACAGCGCTCCGGGACGGAAAACGGGGCTCCACGCCGAGTCGTGCGGCACCCCCGCTCCGGTCAGCGCGTCCGAAACCCGCCGCATGCTGAGCACATCCCCCGCAGTGGCTTCGCCGTCGACGAAACTCGGCCAGCCCACGACCAGTACGCGCATTACCCGCGGCTACCCGGCATCGCACCGGTTCAACCCGGTTCGCGAAGGGTAGCCGAGCGAAATGCCGCACAACATCCAACGCAGCCTCGTCACCGGCGGTGCCGGTTTCCTCGGATCCCACCTGTGCGACCGGCTTCTGGCCGCCGGGACCGAAGTGGACGCGATCGACAACTTCGCCACGTCATCACCGGACAACGTCGCGCACCTGATCGGCGAACCCGGTTTCCGCCTGCTGAGCCACGACATCACCGAGCCGATCCCCGCGGCCGGGCGCTACGACACGATCTTCCATCTCGCGTCAGCCGCCTCGCCACCGGACTATCTCCGGTTACCGGTGGAAACGCTGCGTACGGGCTCGCGGGGCACCGAGCAACTGCTGGAACTCGCGTTGCGGTACGACGCGCGGTTCGTGCTCGCCTCGACCAGTGAGGTCTACGGCGACCCGGCCGAGCACCCGCAGCCGGAAACCTATTGGGGGCACGTGAATCCCATCGGCCCGCGCAGCGTGTACGACGAGGCGAAACGGTACGCCGAGGCCCTCACCATGGCCTACCGCAGGGAAGAAGGCGCGAACACGGGGATCGCGCGCATCTTCAACACCTACGGGCCGCGTATGCGCCCGTTCGACGGACGCATGGTGCCCACGTTCATCCGCCAGGCGCTCAGCGGCGAACCACTGACGATCGCGGGCTCGGGCAGGCAGACCCGCTCCCTGTGCTATGTCGACGACACCGTGCGTGGCCTGGTCGCGCTTGCGCACCTCGACCACTCCGGGCCGGTCAACCTCGGCAACCCGCAGGAGATCCGCGTCGCCGATCTGGCCGCCGAGATCGTGCGGGTCACCGGTAGTTCTTCGCCGCTGGAACACATCGAGGCCGCCGAGGACGACCCGCAACGCCGCTGCCCGGACATCACCCGCGCTCGCGCCGAGTTGGGCTGGAGTCCCGAAGTGGGCATGGCGGACGGTCTTCGGCGGACCGTCGCGTGGTTCGCCGGGCTGTTGCCGCAGCGGGAGTCACTGCGGTGAGTAGCGACGTCCTGGGCTTTCCGGCTGATGTCGTTTACCGCCAATTCCAGCGGGTAGCGCTTAGGACGACAACGGCGGGCCATCCCGGAACCCGCCCCGACGGGAGGTGAAACCGTGCGCATCCTGGGGATCAACGCCGTGTTCCACGATCCGGCCGCCGCGCTCGTCGTGGACGGCGAGATCGTGGCCGCAGCGGAGGAGGAGCGCTTCAGCCGCCGCAAGCACGGAAAGCGCCCGGTTCCTTTCTCCGCCTGGGAAATGCCCGAGCAGTCGGCGAGATGGTGTCTCGAGCGCGCCGGTCTCCGGCCTGATCAGGTCGACGCCGTCGGCTATTCCTACGACCCCGATCTGGTGGACCACTCGCTCGGCGGGCTCGATGCGGGCAGCGAGCCGACGCGTACCGACTACGCCCGCCGCGCGCCCAACTTCCTGACGGCGGCGTTGCCGGGCCTCGACCCGTCCATCGTCCGCTTCGTCCGCCACCACGTCGCACACGGCGCTTCCGCCGCGCTGGCCGCCCCGTTCGGCGACCCGGCGGTGCTCGTCGCCGACGGTCGGGGGGAGAGCACTTCCTATCTGGCAGGCGAATACCGCGACGGCAAGTTCGTCGAACTGGCTTCGCAGCGGCTGCCGCACTCGCTGGGGCTGCTGTACGAAGATCTCACCGAACACCTCGGGTTCGCCAGGTCGAGCGACGAGTACAAGGTGATGGCCTTGGCGTCGTACGGGAAAGCGCGGTTCCTCGGCGAGTTCGAGAAATTGATCCGGACCACCGGTGACGGCGGTTTCGTCACCGAACCCGTCGACTGGAACTCCTTCGCCCCCAAGGGAAAAGGTGACGACTTCGACACCGCACACGCCGATCTCGCGGCCAGCGTGCAGCGTCGACTCGAGGACGTGCTGCTGGAGCTGACGCGCTGGCTGCACCGCGAGACCGGCAACGCGAATTTGGCCATGGCGGGCGGGGTCGCGCTGAACTGCGTCGCGAACACCCGCCTGCACGCCGAGGGGCCGTTCGAGCGGATCTGGGTCCAGCCCGCGTCCGGGGACGCGGGCACCGCGCTCGGCGCGGCCCTGCAGCTCGCGACCGAGCTCGGCGAACCGGTGAAGGCGATGCCGGGCGCTGATCTTGGTCGTGAATGGACAGACGAAGAGCTGGAAACCATTCTGCGCAAGGCGAAACTGAACTACGAGCGTCCGCAGGACCTGGCCGCAACGGTGGCGCAGGCGCTGGCCGACGACCAGGTCGTCGCCTGGTTCCAGGGCCGGGCCGAGTTCGGGCCGCGGGCACTGGGACACCGGTCGCTGCTGGCGCATCCCGGACACGCGGCCAACCTCGAACGCCTCAACGACGTGAAGGGCCGCGAACAGTTCCGGCCGGTGGCGCCGATGGTGCTGGCCGACCGGGCGGCGGACATCTTCGGTCGCGGCCCGCTGCCGAGCCCCTACATGCTGTTCGTGCACGATGTGGCGCCGGCGTGGCGGGACCGGCTGCCCGCGGTGACCCACGTGGACGGCACCGCGCGCGTGCAGACCGTGGACGGCGGGGGATACCCGTTGCTGGCGGACATGCTGGCGGGGTTCGAGGCCAGGACCGGACTGCCCGCGGTCGTGAACACGAGCCTGAACACCGTGGGCAGGCCGATCGTCGATTCGCCGCGTGACGCACTGGAATGCTTCGGTTCGGCCCCCATTGACCTGCTCGCCATCGGACCGTTCGTGGTGCGGCGATGACGGACTACAGCGTCGTGATCCCGACCACGGGCCGGGACAACCTGCGCGTGCTGCTCGAAGCGCTCGACGGCGCCTCCGGTCCGCGGCCGCGCGAGGTCATCGTGGTCGACGACCGGCCCGGGGCACTCGAACTTCCGTTGCCGGTCACCGGACTGCCCGTCGAGGTCGTGCGCAGCGGCGGACGCGGACCCGCCGCGGCCCGCAACACGGGCTGGCGCAAGGCACGTGGCGAGTGGATCGCCTTCCTCGACGACGACGTAGTGGTCGGCGACGACTGGCGGGACCGGCTCGTGGCGGATCTGGCTGCGGCCACCGAGGCAACAGGAGCCGTCGAGGGACGGATAACCGTGCCGCTGCCGCGGAATCGTCGTCCCACCGACGACGAGCGCGGGACCGCGGGCTTGGCGGACGCGCGCTGGATCACCGCCGACATGGCCTACCGCCGCTCGGTCCTGGACGAGGTCGGCGGGTTCGACGATCGTTTTCCCCGCGCCTACCGCGAAGACGCCGATCTGGGGCTGCGGGTGTGTCTCGCGGGATACGACATCGTGTGCGGCAACCGCCAGACAATCCATCCGGCACGCCGTTCCGACTGGCTCGCCAGCCTGCGCGCCCAGCGCGGGAACGCCGACAACGCCTTGATGCGCAGGAAGTTCGGTCCCCAGTGGCGCAGACGCGTCGGGGAAGGCTCCGGCAGGCTCGGCCGCCACGCGGCCACCACGGCGGCCGGGCTCGCCACCATCCTTTTCGGACTCCTCGGCCGCCGCAAGGCGGCCGCGGTCACCGCGACCGCGTGGGCCGGTCTCGTCGCCGAGTTCGCCGCGAAGCGGATCCGGCCGGGACCGCGCACCGCCGACGAGATCGGCCGCATGCTGCTGACCAGCGTGCTCATCTCCCCCGCCGCGTGCTGGCACCGGGCGCGCGGCGAGGTCGAGCACCGCCGCGCGGACGGGCTGCCGCTGGCCGTGCTGTTCGACCGCGACGACACCTTGATCGAGGACGTGCCCTACCTCGCCGACCCGGAGAAGGTCCGCCCGATGCCCGGTGCGGTGCAACTGCTGCGGCGGCTGCGCGCCGCGGGCGTGCGGGTCGGTGTGGTCAGCAACCAGTCGGGTGTCGCGAAAGGCCTGATCACGCCGGACGAGCTGGCGACGGTCAACGCCCGCGTGGCGCAACTGCTCGGCCCGTTCGACACCTGGCAGATCTGCACCCACGACGCGAGCGACGGCTGCGCCTGCCGCAAACCCGCCCCCGGCCTGATCAAGGCCGCCGCCGCGGAGCTCGGCGTGCCGGCGTCCCGATGCGTGGTGATCGGCGACATAGGCGCCGACGTCCAAGCCGCCGAAACCGCCGGTGCACGCGCGATCCTGGTCCCGACCGCACGCACCCGTCCCGGGGAGATCGACCGCGCGGCCGAGGTCGCCCACGATCTCCGCGGCGCCGTCCGGCTGGCGATGGGGGCGCGGTGATGGGCGGAATCCTGGTGGCGCGTCAGGACAATGTCGGCGATGTGCTGCTGGCCGGTCCGTGCGTGCGCGCGGTGGCGGCGAGCGGGCAGCCGGTGACGCTGCTGACCGGGCCACGTGGCCGGGCCGGGGCCGACCTGCTGCCGGGCGTCAACGACGTGCTCACCTGGTGTGCGCCGTGGATCGACCCGCAACCGGCGCCCGTGTCCGAGTCGGGTGTCGAGGAGTTCGTCGAGGAGACCCGGGCGCGGCGGTTCGAACGCGCGCTGATCCTGACGTCCTTCCACCAGTCCGCGCTGCCGCTGGCCCTGCTGCTGCGACTGGCGGGAGTCCCCTGGGTCGGGGCGATCTCCGACGAGTACCCCGGTTCGTTGCTGGATCTGCGGCATCGCGTGCCCGGTGATCCACCGGAGAGCGAACGCGCGCTCTCACTCGCCATCGCCGCGGGCTACCGGCTGCCCGACGGGGACGACGGCGGCCTCTCCGTGCGCCGCCCGTTGCCGGAGGTCGGGCACCTGACCGGCGAACCCGGCTACCTGGTCCTGCATCCCGCCGCTTCGGTGCCCGCACGCCAGCCGACGGCGGAACATTCGGCGGCGATGGTCGCCGCACTCGCCGCCGCCGGGCACCGCGTCGTGGTGACCGGCGCGAAGTCCGAACGCGAACTCACCGCGGCCGTCGCCGCGGGACACGCCACCGACCTCGGCGGTGTGACCACGCTTCCCGAACTCGCCGCGGTGCTGGATCGCGCGTCGGTGGTGGTGGCGCCCAACACCGGCCCCGCGCACCTCGCGGCGGCCGTCGGCACTCCCGTGGTCTCACTGTTCGCCCCGGTGGTGCCTGCCGCGCGCTGGGCGCCCTACCGGGTGCCCAGCGTGCTGCTCGGTGACCAGAGCGCCCCGTGCCGGGGCAGCAGGGCGCGCACCTGCCCGGTCGCCGGGCACCCCTGCCTGGAATCGATCAACCCGAACGAGGTGGTCGCCGCAACGGAGGAACTCGCCGCACGGCGGTGACGCGCACCGCCCGACCACAGGAGGTTTGCAGTGACCAAAGAACATTTCGCCGCGTTGAGCGAAGCCGCGCTGCGCACCGGCGCGGCCGCGCCGAAGGTCCGCCGGTGGGGACGGCACCTCGCGGCCGTGCTCGACGGCGGCGGCGGCCGGCTGCTGGCCTGTGGCAACGGGGGCAGCGCCGCCGAAGCCCAGCACCTCACCGGTGAGCTGGTCGGCCGGTTCCGCCACGAGCGGCAGCCGCTGTCCGCGATCGCGCTGCATGCGGACACCTCGGCACTGACCGCGATCGGCAACGACTACGACGAGAACGAGCTGTTCGCCCGGCAGGTCCGGGCCCATGGCCGGCGCGGTGACGTCCTGGTCTGCCTGTCCACCAGCGGCACGAGCGCGAACGTGGTCGCGGCGGCGAAGGCGGCCCAGGACATCGGCGTCACCACGTGGGCGCTGACCGGTCCCGCCCCCAACCCGCTCGCCGCGTTGTGCGACGACGCGATCGCGGTGGAAGCGCCGACCACGGCCACCGTGCAGGAGGTCCACCTGGCACTGGTGCACACGTTGTGCGCTTCGCTCGACGAAGCCCTCGGGGTGTCCTCATGAGTGGGCTCGTGGTGGTCGGTGACGCGATCCTCGACGTGGACGTCGAGGGCAACGCGAGCCGGCTGTGCCCGGAGGCCCCGGTGCCGGTGGTCGACGTCAGCCGGCGCTGGCACCGTCCTGGGGGCGCCGGGCTGGCCGCGTTGCTGGGGGCACGGTCCACTTCGGACGTTTCGATCGTCACCGCGCTCGGTGACGACGAAAGCGGTCGGACGCTCGCCTCGATGCTCGCCGCCGAGGTCCGGGTGTACGGGATTTCCTTGCGTGGCAACACGGTTCGCAAGACGCGGGTCCGCGCGGCCGGTCAGTCGATGCTGCGGGTGGACGAGGGCGACGGGGTCGCCGCGAATGATCCGCTGCCGCCCGAGGTGGTCTCCGCACTGCGTTCGGCGGGCGCGATCCTCGTCGCCGACTACGGCCGCGGCGTGGCCGCGCATCCGGAGATCCGCAGCCTGCTGACCGAGGTGGCCGTCCGCATCCCGGTCGTCTGGGACCCGCATCCGCGTGGCTGCGAACCGGTGCGCCGGACCCGGCTGGTCACCCCGAACGCGGGCGAGGCCAGATGGTTCGCGCCGGACTACTCCGAGCCCGCCGAGCTGGCGAAGGTGCTGCGGGACCAGTGGGATGCCGACTCGGTCGCGATCACCACCGGTTCCTCGGGAGCCTTGCTGGCCGACGGAAAACGCGTGCGGCAGATCGAGGTGCCGGCCGGGTTGGCGCACACCGGGAAGGACACCTGCGGGGCGGGTGACCGGTTCGCCTGCGCCGCCGGGGCCGCGCTGCTACGCGGCCACACTGTCGCTGAAGCAGTGTCGGTGGGTGTCGAGACCGCGGCCAGGTTCGTGGGCTCGGGCGGCGCGGCGGCGCTGTCGATCCCGCAACGCCGCGAGGGCGCCCCGACCGAGCCCGCGGGCGAGCTGGTGTCGCGCATCCGCGGCCGCGGTGGGCGACTCGTGGCCACCGGAGGCTGCTTCGACCTGTTGCACCCCGGGCACATCACGCTGCTGCGGAAGGCGCGTGCACTCGGTGATGCGCTCGTGGTGTGCCTGAACTCCGACGATTCGGTGCGCCGACTCAAGGGTGCGGGCCGGCCAATCGTGGCCGCCGCGGACCGGGCACGGCTGCTCACCGAACTGTCCTGTGTGGACGCGGTGATGATATTCGACGAAGACTCCCCGGCGAAGTTGCTCGGCCGGCTGCGGCCGGACGTCTGGGTCAAGGGCGGCGACTACACCGAATCCGAGCTACCCGAAGGAGAAGTGGTCCGGCGCCACGGCGGCGAGATCGTCATCGTGCCGACCGTCGCGGGTTATTCCACCAGCCGGCTGGTCTCCGCGGCACGCGGCTGACCTCCCGGCCCGGCGAGCGAAGGAGAGCGATGAGTTCCCTCGGCAACATCCTGATCACCGGCGGCGCCAACGGGCTCGGCGCCGCGGTGACCGAAGCAGTGGCGGCCGAAGGCGGCAGGCCGTACGTGATCGACCGCGTGCAGCCAAAGGCCGATGTGGAGTTCGTGGAAGCGGACCTCTCCGACACCGCGGCCGCGCAGAGCGCTGTCCAGGAGGTGGCGAAGCGCGCGGGCCGGATCGACGGCGTGTTCACCGCCGCGGGCACCGACGCGTGTGGTCCGCTCGACGGGGTTTCCGTGCAGGACTGGGAGCGCGTGGTCAACGTGAACCTGCTGGGCACCGTCGCCGTGGTGCGTGCCGCGCTGCCACATCTGCGGGAAAGCCACGGGACCGTGGTCACCTGCGGCTCCACCCTGGGAATCAAGGCGGTCGGCGACGCGACCGCCTACTGCGCCTCGAAGTTCGGCGTCGTCGGCTTCACGCGGGCGCTCGCCGCCGAGACCGCGGGCGCGGTCGGCGTGACGCTGCTGATCCCGGGCGGGATGGACACGGCCTTCTTCGACGGGCGGACCGAGCAGTACAAACCGCCGCCGGACGCGAAGCTCAACCGCCCCGAGGACACCGCGCGCGCGGTTGTCTTCGCGCTCAGCCAGCCGCCCGGCTGCGAGGTGCGGGAACTGGTGGTCTGCTCCTCGGAGGAAGGGTCCTGGCCGTGACCGACTCCGTACTCGTGCTGCGCGCGCTGGGCCTGGGGGACCTGCTCACCGCGGTCCCCGCCCTGCGCGCGCTGCGCAGAGCCCGCTCCGGCGCGCGACTCGTCCTGGCCGCGCCGGATGCGCTGCGGGATCTGGTGGACCTCATCGACGCCGTCGACGAGTTGCTCCCGACGGCGGGCCTCGGCGAGCTGAACTGGCCGGGCCAACCGCCATCGCTCGCGGTCAACCTGCACGGGTCCGGCCCGGACAGCATCCGCGACCTGCTCGCCCAGCGGCCGCGAGAACTGCTCACCCACCGGCATCCCGGCTTCCCGGACCAGCCGGGCCCCGACTGGCGGAGTGACGTGCACGAGGTCGATCGTTGGTGCCGACTGCTGGAGTACGCCGGGATGCCGGCCGACCGCGAAGAACTCCGGCTGCCTGCGCCGCCCGGGCCCAGCCCGGCGCCGGGCGTGGTGGTGATCCACCCCGGCGCGGCCTTCGCTGCGCGACGATGGCCGCCGGCGCGGTATGCGCTGGTGGCCAGAGAACTCGCGACGGCCGGACACGAGGTCGTCGTGACCGGCACGGCGGCGGAACTGTCCCTGGCCCAGGAGGTCGCCGGGCTGGCAGACCGGCCCGGTTGGGCCGTACTCGCGGGCCGGACCGGGCTGGCCGAACTCGCCGCACTGGTCGCGGGAGCCGAGCTGGTCGTGTGCGGGGACACCGGCGTCGGCCACCTCGCGACCGCGTTCGGCACGCCGTCGGTGCTGTTGTTCGGGCCTACCCCGCCGCGATTGTGGGGCCCTCCACCCGCGGCGTCGCAGCACGTCGCGCTGTGGGCCGGCGATGTCGGGGACCCGCACGGCGACCAACCCGACGCCGGTTTGCTGACGCTGCACCCCGAACGCGTGCTGGCGGCAGCCGACGGACTCCTGCGGGGGAAGGTGCCCCATGGCTAACCGCGTCGGCGTCATCGGTGCGGGCTACGTCGGACTCACCAGCGCCGCGTGCCTGGCCCACCTCGGCCACCACGTGATCTGTGTGGACAACGACAAGTCCAAAGTAGACGACTGCGCCGAGGGGCTGGTCGGCATCGCCGAACCCGGACTGTCCGGACTCGTCCGCGACGTGCTGGCCGAGGAACGCCTGGTGTTCACCACGGAGCTTGCCGCGCTGGAGCAGTCCGACTTCGTGCTGCTGTGCCTGCCCACGCCGATGGGCCCGGACGGCACCGCGGACCTGAGCGCGGTCGAGTCCGTACTGGGCTCGTTGCGCGACATCCTGCCGCCCGGCTGTGTGCTCGTCGCCAAGTCCACCGTCCCGGTCGGCACCGCCGCGCAGCTGCCGGGGTTGCTGGGGCGCACGGACATCCCGGTGGTGAGCAACCCCGAGTTCCTCCGCGAGGGCAAGGCGGTCGCGGACTTCCTCGAACCGAGCCGGGTGCTGATCGGCGCCGCGCCGGAGCACCGCCACGCCGCCGACCGGGTGGCCGGGCTCTACGCCGGCCTGGGCGCGCCTGTCCTGCGCACCAGTGCGGAAAGCGCGGAGCTGGCCAAGTACGCCAGCAACGCCTTCCTCGCCGTGAAACTGTCCTATGTGAACACCCTGGCCGAACTGTGCGAGCAGGTCGGCGCCGACATCGGGGAAGTCACCCGCACCATGGGCCTCGACGACCGGATCGGCTGCGGTTTCCTCGACCCCGGACCGGGGTGGGGCGGTTCCTGCCTGCCCAAGGACACCAGCGCGCTGCTCGGGGTCGCCGAACGCGCGGGCGTCGACCTGCCGCTGGTGCGGGCCGCGGTGTCGGTGAACGCTCGCCAGGTCGCGACGATACTGCGCAAGATCCGCGTCGCCGCCACCGGCGCGCCGGACGGTTCGCTGCGCGGCGCCCGGATCGGGTTGCTGGGGCTGGCTTTCAAGGCGGGCACCGGAGATCTACGCGACTCCCCCGCGCTCGCCATCGCCGCGGAGCTGGCCGGGCAGAAGGCCGTGCTCATGGCGTACGACCCCGAAGTGCCCGAGGAGCCCGAATGGCTCACGACCACCGAAAACCCTTACCAGGTGGCCGATCGCGCGGACGCCGTCGTGATCCTCACCGAATGGCCCCAGTTCCGCGAGCTGGACTGGGGCCGCATCGCCGCCGCCGCGCGCCGGCCCGTCGTGGTCGACACCAGGAACCTGCTCGACGACGTGGTGCTGGCCGGCACCGGTCTACGGCGCTTCGGCGTCGGCACCGCGAAAAGCCTTTGACGAACAAGAGGAGGTAACCGCGTGGTTTCCACCGAGCGGAGCATCGAGATCGTCGACCCCGCCGACGGAACACCCGTCGGCTCGGTCTTGATGGCCTCACCCGAGGACGTGGCCCGCGCCGCCGAACGCGCTCGCGCCGCGCAACCCGCGTGGGCGCGCACCGCAGCGGCCGAGCGCGCCGCGATGCTGCACGACTGCGCCGCCCGGCTCCGCGCACACGCCACGGATCTCGCCGTCCGCAACGAACAGGAGACCGGCCGTTCGCGCGCCGAAGCCGAAGAAGGCGTGCGGGCGGGAGCGGGCACGCTCGACCAGTATGCCGAGCTCGGTCCCGTGCATCGCGGCAAGACGCTGAACGGCGATTGGTCATCGGCGGACTTCATGGTGGCCGAACCGAGGGGCGTGGTGGCCGCACTGACGCCGTGGAACGACCCGGTGGCGGTCGCATGCGGACTGCTCGGTGCCGCGCTGGTCACCGGGAACACCGTGCTGCACAAGCCGAGCGAACGCGTGCCGCACACCGGCGCCCTGCTGGGCGAGTTGTTCGAGGGCGTCTTCCCGGACGCGGTTTTCCAGACGCTGCAAGGAGACGGCAGCGTCGGGCAGCTGCTGACTCGGCGCGCGGACATCGACGTGTACGCGCACGTCGGCAGCACGCGGGCCGGCCGGTCGATCGCCACGGCCGCCGCGGCCACCGGCGCGAAAGCCCTGCTGGAGAACGGCGGCAACGACGCGCTGGTGATCGACGAGGACGTGGATCCGGCATGGGCCGCCGAGCAGGCGGCACTGGGATCTTTCGTGAACTCCGGCCAGGTTTGCGTATCGGTCGAACGCATCCTCGTGCACGAGGCGATCGCGGACGAGTTCCTGCGCGAGCTGGTGTCGAAGGCCCGGGCGTGGCAGCCCGCCCCGCTGGTCGACCGGCGGCACCGCGCCGAGGTGCAGGAGAAGGTGGAGGACGCCGCACGCGCCGGAGCCACCATTCTCACGGGCGGTTTTCTCCCGGACGGTCCGGGAGCCCATTACCCCGCGACGGTGCTGAACGGCTGCGACGAACCGTCACGCGCATGGAGCGAGGAGACCTTCGGGCCGGTCGCGCCCGTGCGCGTGGTGCCCTCGTTCGACGAAGGACTCACCCAGGCGGCCGACGACGAGTACGGCCTCGCCGCGACCGTGCTCACCGGATCGTTGCAGCATGCACAGAAAGCGTGGCGCGCGCTGCCCGTTGGCACGGTGAAGGTCAACGCGGTCTTCGGCGGCGCCCCCGGTGGCGCGGCCCACCCGCGCCGGGCCAGCGGGAACGGCTTCGGCTACGGCCCGGAGCTGCTCGACGAGATGACCGAGACAAAGGTGGTCCACCTCGGCATTCCGGGCTAGTGCCAAGGCCGTTCACCCATCGTGGCCCTCGCCGACCGTCGGCCGCAGTTGCGGGATCAGGCCACCGGCCAGGACGGTCTCCAGTTGCCGGGTCGAGAGGTGGTGGGTGAAACGGTAGTCGCGGTCCTGGCTCCGGTCGTGCACGATCAGCTCGCGCCCCTCCACGAGTTGTTCGCGGATGCCCTCGAGTACGAGTTCGTCATGGTCGCCGATGCGGTCGTAGTCGGCCGGGTCGGCGAACTCCAGCGCCACAATGCCGAAATTGGCGAGGTTCTGCCAGTGGATCCGCGCGAACGACTTCGCCAGCACGGCCCGCAGGCCCAGATAGCGCGGGGTGATGGCCGCGTGCTCGCGTGATGAGCCCTGGCCGTAGTTGTCGCCCGCCACGATCAGGTGCGGGCCGTCGTGCTCGGTGGCGCGAGCCGGATAGTCCTCGTCGATCCGGGTGAACGTGAACTCGGCCAGCTTCGGCACGTTGGACCGGAACGGCAGGGCACGCGCACCGGCTGGGGAGATCTCGTCAGTGGACACGTTGTCGCCCACCTTGAGCAGCACAGGGCCGCCGATGGTCTCCGGCAGCGGGTCGAAGTCCGGCAGCGAGGCGATGTTCGGTCCCTTGACCAGTTCCTCGTCGGCCGCCTCCTCGGGCGGGAGCGGGGCCACCAGCATGTCCGTGTTGACGTCTGCGCGCTGCGCGGCGAGATCGCCGGGGTGCTCGACGCCGAGTTCCTCGGCCAGTTCCCTCGGGTCGGTGATGTGCCCGGTCAGGGCCGACGCGGCAGCGGTCTCGGGCGAGCACAGCCACACGCGGTCCTCCTTGGTGCCCGACCGGCCCGGGAAGTTCCTCGGGAAGGTGCGCAGCGAGTTGCGCCCGGACGCGGGCGCCTGGCCCATGCCGATGCAGCCGAGGCAACCGGCCTGGTGGATGCGGGCACCGGCGGCGACAAGCGCGGAAGTGACTCCGTCCCGGGTCAGGTCGGCGAAGATCTGCCGGGAGCTGGGATTGACGTCGAAGCTCACCGCGTCGCTGGTCTGGCGCCCGCTCACCATGGTCGCGACGACCGCGTAGTCGCGGTAACCGGGGTTGGCCGAGGACCCGATGACCACCTGGCTCACCGGTTCACCCGCCGCCTCCCGCACCGGAACGACGTTGTCCGGGGCGGACGGCCGGGCGATCAGCGGTTCGACGGTGGTCAGGTCGATCGAGTCCTCGACGTCGTAGCGCGCATCATCGTCGGCGCGCAGTTCACGGAAGTCACCGGCCCGGCCCTGCGTGGTCAGAAAGTCCCGCACCACGTCGTCGGCCGGGAACACGGTTGCCGTGGCGCCCAGCTCGGCGCCCATGTTCGCGATCACGTGCCGGTCCATCGCGCTCAGGCCGTCGAGACCGGGACCGTGGTACTCGATGATGCGGTGCAGGCCGCCGCGCACGCCGTGCCGACGCAGCATCTCCAGCACGACGTCCTTGGCCGAAACCCACGGCTTGAGACTTCCGGTCAGCCGGATGCCCCAGACCTCCGGCATCCGCAGCCACAGCGGTTGCCCGGCGATCGCCAGGGCGACCTCCATGCCGCCGACGCCGATGGCCAGCATGCCGAGACAGCCTGCCGCGCAGGTGTGCGAGTCGGAGCCGACCAGCGTCGCTCCCGGCCGGCCGAAGCGCTGCATGTGGGTCGGGTGCGAGACGCCGTTGCCGGGCTTGGAGTACCAGATGCCGTAGCGACGGCAGGCGCTGCGCAGGAACTCGTGGTCCTCGGCATTGCGTTCGTCGGCCTGCAGGAGGTTGTGGTCCACGTACTGCACGCTTACTTCGGCACTGGTCCTGGTCACGCCGAGGGCATCGAGCTCCAGCATGACGAGGGTCCCGGTGGCGTCCTGGGTCAGCGTCTGGTCGACGGTGAGGGCGATCTCCTCCCCCGGAGTCAGGTCGCCCTCGACGAGATGTTCCTCGATGAGCTTGTGTGCGGCCGACCGTCCCACCAGCGCCTCCTCATCCTCGGTTATGGCCCTACCCAGGCCGGCGCGCACCCAAACGGCCGGTTGTCCGGGATTGGTCCCGCTCGGCGTCGGGCAGGCAACCGCACCGGTTGTGGCCGACCGACCGGCTGCCGGGCGAACTGTCGCAGAATGAACTGGCCCGCGCGCTGGGCCGCCGGCCTGAGGGCACGACGACCGCCGCAGGTCACGTTCGAGCACCGGGAAGCCTTCGCCGCCGAGACAGGGCCGCCGAGACAGGACGGCGATCGCGGAGTTACCCGGCTTGGAAGTCAGGCGTGCCCGTCAGTTCAGACAGGACGTGCCCGTCAGTTCCGACAGGAACCGCTCGATGATTCCGGTCACCGCACGCGGCTGCTCCAGCGTGCTGGTGTGGCCGCACCGGCTGATCTGCTCGAACCGGGCTCCGGAGATCGCAGCGGCGATACGCCGCGACTTCGCTACCGGTGTGGCCACATCGTCCTCACCGGCAGCGACGAAGGTAGGTGTGGCGATGCGGAAAAGTTCCGGGCAGACACTGGCACGGTCGGCGACGCCGCGCACGGCCTTGCGCACTCCCCCGCGTCGCAGGCGGCGCAGCCGGCCGATCCATTCATCGCGCACCGCTTGGTGCTCTGGCCTGGCACGGTGCGCCGGCCCGAACAGCCGGGACAGGATCTGATTGCTCAGCGGCCGTGGGCCAAGGATCTGGTAAGCGGAGGCGAGCATCCGGTAGCGGCGGGCATCGCCGGGATCTTCCTCGTCGGCGCTGGTGTTCAACAACGTCAGTGAGCGCAGGAGCTCGCCATGCCGGGCGGCGAGTCGCAGGCCGACGAAGCCACCCATGGACAGCCCGACATAATGCACCGGAGCCACATTCAGCCGGCGAATAAGGCCGACGGCGTCGGTTGTGAGCGTGTCCATGTCATAGCCCGAGCGCGTCGCGGGTGTTTCCCCCTGTCCGCGCCAATCGATCGTGAGGCACCGGTACCGGTGGCGCAGCGTCGCTATCTGCGGCGAGAACATCCACCCTCCGAACATCAGCCCGTGGCCGAAAAGGATGGCGGACGCGTCCCGAGTGTGCGGCGCGGGGCCGGTGTCGGTATAGGCGATGGGCATGCCGCCCACGTTGGCGAGAGGCAAGGTGGTGTCCTCAGCTGTGGCAATTCGCGCGGGCAAGTCGCGCGGGCAGGATGCGAGTTGGCGGCCGCGCTGCGACGCGGCCAGTGTGGCCGCGCGCACCGTGGCCGCGCCCGTCAGGCGCCGGGAACTCGTCGCTCACGCTCGCCAAGCGTTCCGTCCAATGTGATCAGCACGTCCCGCAGGTCGTGGTAGGGCCGGTCGCGGGCGGGCAATCGCGACAGCTGTCCGGCCGTCACCGAGTCGGCGCCGTACATATCGGCCTGGGTGACGATTTCCCAGCGCTGCGCCGGAAAATCGAGATCCGCGAGCACATAGTTCAGTGATTCTCGCTGATTCATGTCTTCTTCTTCCCTCATCTCGGAAGCCGACACGGCCGGAATACCCGTGACAAGTGGTGACAAACACGAGCGCGGCGTCGAATGCCTGAGCGAGCGCAGGCGCGCGGAGTCAGCGATCCGTCGGAGATCGTTTTGTCTGTGCTCGGCGACGTGGCAGCCACTCGTTCGTCTCCGTACTGCGCAGTTCGGTCAGCAACCGGGTTTAGCGCGAGGATCCCCGGGTATTCCGGGCCCTGGAGTGAGCGACAACAGGCGAGAGCACCTGGGGAGTCGTGTGATGGGCGTGCGTCAGTGGATCGAGGGCTGGCCGGTGTACCGGCAGTTCGCCGAGGGCGACCGGCTCGGCCTGGGCGCGGCGGCCAAGAGCGAGGGCAGCAAACGACTCGCGCCGCGTACCGAGACCGCGGACCACGTGGTGAAGTCGATCTGCCCGTACTGCGCGGTCGGCTGTGGACAGAACGTCTACGTCCGCGACGGCAAGGTGGTGCAGGTCGAAGGTGATCCGGACTCGCCGGTCAGCCGGGGCCGGTTGTGCCCCAAGGGGTCGGCGACCAAGCAGCTGGTCACCGGCCCGGGCCGGATCGACCAGGTGCTCTATCGGCGCCCGTACAGCACCGAGTGGGAGCGGCTGGACCTGGACACCGCGATGGACATGATCGCCGACCGGGTCATCACGGCGCGCCGGCACGGCTGGCAGTGGGACGTGGACGGGGTGCGCACCCGGCGCACCATGGGCTTCGCCAGTCTCGGCGGCGCCACCCTGGACAACGAAGAGAACTATCTGATCAAGAAGCTGTTCACCGCGTTGGGCGCGGTCCAGATCGAGAACCAGGCCCGCATTTGACACTCCGCCACGGTGCCCAGTTTGGGCACCTCGTTCGGTCGCGGCGGCGCCACGACCTTCCAGCAGGACCTGCAGAACTCCGACTGCATCGTCATCGAGGGCTCGAACATGGCCGAATGCCACCCGGTCGGGTTCCAGTGGGTGATGGCGGCCAAGGCCCGCGGCGCGACGGTCATCCACGTCGATCCGCGGTTCACCCGGACCAGCGCGCTGGCCGATCTGCACGTGCCGCTGCGCGCCGGCAGCGACATCGCCTTCCTGGGTGGGCTGATCAACTACGTGCTGACCAACGAGAAGTACTTCCCGGAGTACGTCCGCGCCTACAGCAACGCGACCACCATCCTGACCGAGGACTTCGCCGACGCCGAGGACCTGGACGGGGTGTTCTCCGGGCTGGACCCGGACGACCGCACCTACGACTTCCACACCTGGCAGTACGCGGGCGCGGAGGTGCAGGCCGCGTCCGGCGAGCGCGACCTGGAGTACGAGGACGAGAACGCCGAGCCGGAGTCCCGGCGGCGGTCGTCGATGCAGAGCGCCGGACGCGGCGAGGCGCACGGCTCGGGCGGCGCGGAAGTCGGTGAGCCACAACGGGACGAGACGATGCAGCACCCACGCTGCGTGTTCCAGGTGCTCAACCGGCACTACGCCCGGTACACCCCGGAAATGGTCGAACAGGTCTGCGGAATTCCGCAGGACAAGTTCCTCCGGGTGGCGCGGGCGCTGACCGAGAACTCCGGGCGGGAGAAGACCAGCGCGTTCGTCTACTCGGTCGGCTGGACGCAGCACACCGTTGGGGTGCAGTACATCCGTGCCGCGGCGATCCTGCAGACGTTGCTGGGCAACATCGGCCGGCCCGGAGGCGGGATCCTGGCGTTGCGCGGGCACGCGTCCATCCAGGGCTCGACCGACATCCCGACGCTGTTCAACCTGCTGCCCGGCTACCTTCCGATGCCGCACGCGCACAGCAACGAGGACCTGGATTCGTTCGTGGCCGCGGAGTCCACCAGCAAGGGTTACTGGGCCAACATGCGGTCCTACCTGGTCAGTCTGCTCAAGGCCTACTGGGGATCGGCGGCTACCGCGGACAACGACTACTGCTTCGACTACCTGCCCCGGTTGACCGGCAGCCACAGCACCTACGAAACCGTGATGGCACAACAGGCCGGCGACTGCACCGGTTATTTCCTGATCGGGGAGAACCCGGCGGTCGGGTCGGCCAACGCGAAGATGCAGCGCCTTGGCATGGCCAACCTGGACTGGCTGGTGGTGCGGGACTTCTCGCTGATCGAGAGCGCCACCTGGTGGAAGGACGGACCGGAGATCGACACCGGCGAGATGTCCACACCGGACATCAAGACGGAGGTGTTCTTCCTCCCCGCCGCCGCGCACACCGAGAAGGACGGCAGTTTCACCAACACCCAGCGCATGCTGCAATGGCACCACCAGGCCGTGCCGCCGCCCGGAGACGCGCGCAGCGATCTGTGGTTCACCTACCACCTGGGCCGCCGGATCCGGCAGAAACTGGCCGGTTCGACCGCCGACATGGACCGCCCGGTGCTCGACCTGGTCTGGGACTACCCGACCAAGGGCCCGATCGCCGAACCGGACGCCGAGGCGGTGCTGGCCGAGATCAACGGCTGGGACGGGAACGGGAGCCCGTTGTCCTCTTATCAGCAGCTCACCGACGACGGGTCGACGGCCTGCGGATGCTGGATCTACTGCGGCGTCTACGCCGACGGGGTCAACCAGCCCGCCCGGCGCAAACCGGGGCAGGAACAGGACTGGGTGGCCGCCGAGTGGGGCTGGGCCTGGCCGGCCAACCGGCGCATCCTGTACAACCGGGCCTCCGCAGACCCGGACGGAAAACCGTGGAGCGAACGCAAAGCGCTGGTGTGGTGGGACGCCGACCAGTCGAAGTGGGTCGGGCACGACATCCCGGACTTCGTGCCGGACAAGGCGCCGGACTACCAACCACCCGAGGACGCTCGCGGACCGGCCGCGCTGTCCGGTATCGATCCGTTCATCATGCAGGCCGACGGCAAGGCCTGGCTGTACGCGCCGGCCGGGCTGACCGACGGACCGCTGCCCACCCACTATGAGCCGCAGGACTCCCCGTTCGCCAACGCGCTGTACCCGCAGCAACGCAACCCGGTCCGCCAGGTGCTGCCGTTCGTCCACCCGGACAACCGGATGCACCCCGGCCCGAAAGAACCCGGTGCCGACGTTTTCCCTTATGTCGCAACGACATACCGGTTGACCGAACACCACACCGCGGGCGGCATGAGCCGCAACCTGCCCTACCTGTCCGAGCTGCAACCGGAGTTCTTTTGTGAGGTGTCACCGGAACTGGCCGCCGAACGCGGCCTGGATCACCTCGGTTGGGCCACCATCGTGACCGCGCGCAACGCCATCGAGGCCCGGGTGCTGGTGACCGAGCGGATGTCCCCGCTGACCGTGCAGGGGCGCACGCTGCACCAGGTCGGCCTGCCCTACCACTGGGGCCCCAACGGGTATTCCACCGGCGACGCGGCCAACGAGCTGACCGCGGTGAGCCTGGACCCCAACTCGCACATCCAGGAAGTCAAGGCGCTGGCCTGCGACATCCGGCCGGGCCGGCGGCCGACCGGGCCGGCGCGGGTCCAACTGGTCCGCGAGTACCAGCGGCGAGCCGGCATCACCGAGCAGACCGGCACGGAGGCGTGAGGTGACCGAACAACCGCGCGACAAACCGATCCACGAGGCCGTTCCGGCGGCGGCCGCCGCCTGTCCCGATCATCCACCGCGGATGGGGTTCTTCACCGACACCTCGGTGTGCATTGGCTGCAAGGCCTGCGAAGTGGCCTGCAAAGAATGGAACCTGGTGCCCGAGGACGGCCTGAACTTCACCGGCATGTCCTACGACAACACGATCGGGCTGGGCGCGGACACCTGGCGGCACGTGGCGTTCATCGAGCAGCGCAAGCCACTGGCCATGCAGGATCCCGGGGTATCGCACGAGAATGTCGACCTGCTGGCGCTGGCCGAGCAGGGCTCGGCCAGCCCGCCGGAGCAGGCCGGGATGACGCCGACGACTTCGGGGGAACCGGGTGAGCTGCGCTGGCTGATGGCCTCGGACGTGTGCAAGCACTGCACGCACGCCGCCTGCCTGGACGTGTGCCCGACCGGGTCGCTGTTCCGCACCGAGTTCGGCACCGTGGTGGTACAGGAGGACATCTGCAACGGCTGCGGCTACTGCGTGCCCGCCTGCCCGTACGGCGTGATCGACCGGCGGGAGGACGACGGACGGGCGTGGAAGTGCACGCTGTGCTACGACCGGCTCTCCGTCGGCCAGGAACCCGCGTGTGCCAAGGCCTGCCCGACCGACTCCATCCAATATGGACCGTTGGACGAACTGCGCGAGCGGGCCGCCACCCGGGTCGACCAGTTGCACGACGCCGGGGTCACCGACGCCCGCCTCTACGGCGAAGACCCGGGCGACGGGGTCGGCGGAGACGGCGCGTTCTTCCTGCTGCTGGACGAACCCGAGGTGTACGGGCTGCCGCCCGATCCGGTGGTGACCACCCGCGATCTGCCCGCCATGTGGCGGCAGGTCGGCCTGGCCGCCGTGCTCGCCGCGGCCGGTTCGGCCGCCGCGTTCGCCGGGCGGTGGGCACGGTGAGCGAATCCGAGGTGACCAGGCAGGGCGTGCGCGGCGGCCGGCCGGACCGGGAAGCCATCACCGGAGCCGTGGACAACAGCGCCCGGCCCCGGCGCCGTAAGCGGGGAAAGCGCGAGCGGCCGATGGTGCCGGACGCGGAATTCACTTCCTACTACGGAAAACCGATCATCAACCCACCGGTCTGGGAGTCCCCGGACATCCCCGGTTACCTGTTCCTGGGCGGCCTGGCCGGGCTGTCCTCACCGCTGGCCCTCGGCGCCCAGCTGACCGGACGCGACCAGCTGGCCCGGGTGGCCAAGTGCGGGGCCACCGCGGCGGGAGCGCTGTCACTGGTCGCGCTGGTGCACGATCTCGGCCGCCCGGAACGGTTCCTGCACATGCTGCGGGTGGTCAAGATCACCTCGCCGATGAACGTCGGCTCCTGGCTGCTGGCCGGTTACGTGCCCGCGGCGGGCGTGGCCATGGGCACCGCGCTGCTGCGCAGGCTGCCCCGCATCGGCCTGCTGGCCGGTGCCGGCGCGGCGGTGCTCGGCCCAGCCGTGGCCGCCTACACCGCGGCCCTGCTCAGCGACACCGCCGTGCCCGCCTGGCACGACGGCCACCGCGAGTTGCCTTTCGTGTTCGTCGGCTCCGGCGCCACCGCCGCCGGTGGCCTTGGCCTGCTGGCCGCACCGGCCGAGCAGACCGCACCGGCCCGCAACCTCGCGTTGTTCGGCGCGGCCACCGAACTGGCCTCCTTCGAACTGATGACCAACCGCATGGATGTGGTGGCCGAGTCCTACCAGCGGGGCAAGGCGCGCAAGTACGTGCGCGCGGGCAAACTGCTGACCGCGGCGGGCGCGGCGGGCGCGTTGTTGGGGCGGCGCAACCGGATCGTCGCCGCGCTGTCCGGTGCGGCCCTGCTGGCCGGATCGGCGGCCACCCGCTGGGGGATCTTCCACGCCGGCCTGATCTCCGCCGACGACCCGAAGTACACCGTTGTGCCGCAACGGAACCGGCTACGCGAGCGGGCCGCGAAGGCGCCGTCGTGACCGACCCGGCCACCGCGCTGTCCGGTCGCCGTTGGCTGGCGCCGAAAGGTGGACCCCCGGCTATGCCCTCATCCAGCGGGCCTCGGCCGCCCGGCAGGCGCCGGTCTTCCTGTCGCGATGAGATTTGCCGCGCGATCGCCAACCGCGCGAGGCCGGTGCCGGGTCGAGCGCCGTGCGCCGGTGATTGGCCGGGCGAGATCCGGGTAGCCGGTGAGTGAGTACTGACCGCAGGTCGACGAAAACCAAGGAGCCGCGCTCAACCACAGGCGGGTGCGGTTCCCCTCCCGGGCCGGGCGACGTAGGTTCGCCGCCCGGCCCCCCTCTTGGAGTCGTCGTGGAGCCTGCGATCCGTGCGGTACGTGTGCCCCTGGGACGAGTGGGTATCGACTCCTGATGTGATGGATTCATCCGGGCCCGCCGAATCCCGGCGGGTCGTGGTGACCGGCGCCAGCGGCGATGTCGGCACCGCGCTGCTGCGCGCACGGCCCGCCGACTGGTCGGTCATCGGGCTGGCCCGCCGGATCCCGAGCGGGCCGCCCTACCAAGACATCCAGTGGCGCCGCTGCGATCTCGGCTCGGCGCGGGCCACGGAGGTGCTGGCCGACACGCTGGCCGGTGCCGATGCCGTGGTGCACCTGGCCTGGGCCATCAATCCCACCACGCGCGAACCGCCGATGGAGCGCACCAACGACGAGGGCACCGATCGGGTGCTGAACGCGGTCGTCGCGGCCGGGGTGCCGCAGGTGGTGTGCCTGTCGTCGGTGGCCGCGTACCGGCCGCCACCGCGGTGGCAGGAGGTGACCGAGGACTGGCCCTGCGACGGGGTGCACGGCAGCGCATACAGCCGGGGCAAGGCGCGGCTGGAGCGTCAGCTGACCGAGTTCGCGGCCGCCCACCCGGACATCGCGGTGACCACCCTGCGGCCGTGCGCGATCGTGTCCCGCGCGGCGGGCGGGCAGTTCACCCGCTGGCTGCTCAGCCCGCTGTTGCCCGGGTCGTTGGTGGGCCGCCGCTGGTTCCCGCTGCCACTGTGGCGGGAGCTGCGGGCGCAGGTGGTGCACGCCGAGGATGTGGCCGACGCGCTGGTCCGAGTGGTGCGCGGCCGGGCCGGCGGCCCGTTCAACCTGGCGGCCGGTCCTCCGCTCAACGCCGCCCAGCTGGCCGAGGCCATCGGGGGCTGGCGGCTGCCGGTGCCGCGGACCGCCGTGCTGGGCGCGGCCGAGCTGACCGCACGCACGGGTGTGCAGCCGGTCCACCAGGGCTGGCTGCGGTTGGCCGACCAGGCCGCGCTCGCGGACACCTCCCGGGCTCACCGGGAACTGGCTTGGCAGCCCGCGTGGTCCGCTGCGGCCGCGCTGGCCGAGTTGGCCGCCGGCATCCGGCTGGGCATCGGCACCGGCAGCGCACCGCTGGCCCCGGACCCGCCCCGTGGGCCGGTGGCGCGGTGGCGGGAGATCAACTGGGGTGGGGCCAGCCGGCAGGGTTGACCCGGCCGTGCACCAGATCGGCCAGCCGGGACAGGCTCTCGGCGTTGCGGGGCCGCCACATCGGGGCCTGCACCGCGGTCGGCAACCACCCGGCTGGGCCGGCCACCGCCTGTTCGGCCAGGCCCACCTCGGTGCCATCGGCACGTTCGGTCAGGCGCAACCGCACCACCGCGCGGCCCAACCAGCCCATCCACACGTCCAGGTCCAGCGACCGGCCCGGCTCGACCGCGCGCACCCGGGTGACATCGCGCAGCTGGCACGGCCAGGCGCCCAGGCTGTGCCGCAGGCAGCTGCCCACCGCGGGCCAGTCCGGGTCGACGTGGTACACCCGGGCCGTGCCCACCACCCAGACCGGGTAGGTCCAGCCGTCGGCCAGCACCGCGAAGACCGCGTCCGTTCCGGCTCGCACCAGCCGGGTCACCTCGATCATCGCGACCTCGTCATCCGGCTTGGCCGGCGTAGATCCGCGCGTGTGCCCGCCGGATCAGCGCCGCGTAGACCGAGCCGCCGACCCCGTCGCGGACCAGCGCGGCGCGCGCCGCGTTGGCGCCGGGGCCGCCATGCACCGCGCCACCGGGATGAGCTGACGCTCCGGCCAGGAACAGCCGGTCGACGGGGGTGTCGGCGCGGCCGAGGCCGGGTCCGGGGCGGAAGAACAGCTGCTGGTCCAGGGCGGCGCTGCCGCCGTTGATCGCGCCCTCGACCAGGTTGGCGTCGGCGCGCTCCAGGTCCTGTGGTCCCTGGATGCGGCGGCCGACCACGCGCTCGCCGAAGCCGGGCGCGTGCCGCTCCACCACGCTCTGGATGCGGTCCGCGCAGCGCCGCAGCCGGTCGGCCGACCAGTTCAGGCCGCGCGGCACGTGCGTGTAGGCCCACACCGACTCGCCGCCCTCGGGCGCGCGGGACGGATCGGCGGTGGCCATCTGGCCCAGCACCAGGAACGGCGCGCGGGGCAGCCGTCCTCCGGCCAGGCTCGCGCTGTAGCCGGCCAGACCGGCCAGATCCGCGCCCAGGTGCACGGTCCCGGCCTCGGCTGCGGCCGGATTGGTCCACGGGATCGGGCCGGCCAGCGCCCAGTCGATCTTCACGGTGGCGTCGTCCCAGCGGAAGCGGCGCATATCGGCCAGCAGCCGGGCGGGCAGCTGGTCGGGTTCCAGCATGTGCAGGTAGAGCGTGGGGGCGGGCACTGTGGCCAGCACGGCCCGGCGGGCCCGGATCGGTTCGCCGTCCTCGGCGACCACGCCCACCGCGCGGCCGCCGATGGCGCGCACCAGTTCGACCGGGCGGCCGCATTCGATCCGGCCGCCGCGCGTGGTGAGCCGGGCGACCAGCGCGTCGGTCAGCGCGCCCGCGCCGCCGACCGGAACCGGGAAGCCGACGTCCTGCGCGAGCATGCACAGCAGCCAGCCGAACAACGCGCCGCCGGAATGCCCCGGCCCGAGATCGGTGTGCAACGCGTTGCCCGCCAGCAGAAGTTGCGCGCCCTCGCCGGTGAACCGCTGCTGGCCGAACGTGCGCGCGGGCAGGGCGGCCATCCGCGCGAACCGCAGCCCGTCGCCCACGCCGAGCCGCCGGGCCAGCCGGGTCGCGGCCCGGACGGGCGGGAACGGGGTGAGGATGGCGGCGACCAGGGCCTCGCGCACCTGGTGCCAGAGCTGGAACTCCTCGCGCCAGGCGTCCCCGTCGCCGGGTGCGAACGCGGCCACCGACTCGGCCGTGCGGTCGACGTCTTCGGCGATCACCGCGCACTCATCGTCGGGCAGCAGGTGGGCCAGCGCGGCCGGCGCCCGCCGCCAGCGCAGCCCGAACCGCTCCAGCTCGAGGCCGCGCAGGATCGGCGAGACCCGACCGAACGGGTAGAACGCGCTGAACAGGTCGGACCGGTAGCCTGGTGCCACCACCTCCTCTGTGCGCACCGCGCCGCCCGGCCGGTCGGCTGCCTCCAGCACCAGCACGTCCCAGCCGGCGTCGGCCAGCAGATTGGCCGCTACCAGTCCGTTCGGCCCGGCGCCCACCACCACGGCATCCGCGGCCCGCTCTCGTTCGCTCATCACCGATCCCTATACCCACGGATCCGGCCCTCGAACATCGTGACCTCGAAAATCGCCAACTGGAATGCCGATGCTTTGCGGGATGTCGTGGGTGACTACGCGATGGAGCATCTGGCCGATGAGCATGCCGTGCTGGTGGACGATCCGACTGGTTTCGCAAGGAAAGGCCGCAAATCCGCTGGAACCGGCGACGCGAGAACGCTCGCATGAGCAGAATCCTCCCTGTCGCAGACCAGTTGCTGACCGCGAGTGTCGACCTGTGTGCCGATCAACGTGTCAGTTCGACAAAAAATACAGCGCTTCTTCAGCGCGGTAATGATGCGACAATAGGAAACCGGCGAAACGCGGGGACCACCACCGTCGTGTCGATTCGGGTACTCTCGTCGAAACTGTCCGTAGTCGGTGCGCGGAGGGCGGTGAGCGCGGCTGACAACCGCGGAGGTCGCGTTCTCCTCGCCGGTCATGGCCGGCCGGGACGCCGAGTTGACGCACCTCACGGGGGTGCTGTCCGACGTGCTCGCCGGCAGGCCACACGCCGTGGTGATCAGCGGTGCTGCCGGTATCGGCAAGACTCGACTGGTCATGGAGGCGCTGGCGGTCGCCCGGGCGAGGGGATTCGTGGCGCTGAGCGCGGGCGCGGCGCCGTTGGAGCAGGACCTGTCCTATGCGCCGATCGTGCGGGCACTACGTCCGCTGCTGGACGGGGACGATGATCGGCGCGCTGCCCTGGTCTCCGGACTGCCGGACCTCGCGCGGCTGTTCGACGGGCCGGACCTGCCCGAACCCGCGCCCGGCCTGGACGATCCGGGGCTGGCGCGGACTCGGCTGTTCGAGGCAGTGCGGCAGTTTCTCCAGCGAGCAGTGGCAATTCACCCAATCGCCCTGCTGGTTGATGACGTGCACTGGCTCGACCGCGCCAGCCAGGCGCTGGTGGGCTATCTCGCCCGCTGCCTCACCGACAGCCGGCTGCTGATCCTGCTGACCTACCGGGACGACGAACCCCACGGGCCCGCTGTCCCACTGCTGGACACGCTCCGCTGGGCGGGCCGCGTCCCGCATGCCACGGCCGGCCTTTCGGCCACGTCCAGTCTTGCGTTGTCCGAACTGACGCTGTCCGCGCTGGCCCCGCCAGACCTGGCGACGTTGGCATCCGAGTTGCTCGGCGGCGAGCCTCCGGCGGGCCTGATCCGGCTGCTCGCCGATCGGGCGGCGGGTGTTCCGCTGTTCGCGCAGGCCCTGATCTCGACGCTGGCCGCAACGGGAGCATTGTCGAGAGTCGCTGGGCGATGGGTGTTGCGGCCGACCGCGGCCGACCTCGTGCCGGGCCCGGCACGAGCGTTGCTGGAACAGCGCCTGGACGTGCTGCCCGCCGCCGCCCGCCGGGTGCTGGAGGTGATCTGTCTCGGACCGGAAACCACCGCGCGGGTGGTCGCCCGAGTGGACCGGAACAGCGAGACCGAGGTGATCGCCTCGCTCGCCACGCTGCGCCGGTCCGGCCTGATCAGCGAGGAACAGGTGCGGGGGATGCCGGTGTACCGGCCCGCGCACCCCATGCTCGCCGAAGTCGCCATGCGATCCCTGTCCTCCGCGCAGCGACAGGCCCTGCACGCCGCAACCGCCGCCGCGCTGGAGAAGGACGGGCGAACAGACATCCTGTTGCTGGCCTATCACCTGCGCTGCGCCGGTGCGCTGGTGGAACCGGCCAAGGCGTTCGGGGTGCTGGCCGAGGCGGTGGGGGTGGCGCTGCGTCGGCGCGCCGGGGAGGAGGCCGTGTCCTTCGCGCAGACCGCTCTCGACCTGATGGCCGACCATCGACTGCCCGGTGATCGAGCGGCATTGCTGATCTCGCTCGCGGACGGGGCGCAGTTGGTCGGTCGGCTGGACCAGGCACTGACCGCGACACTCGACGCGGCCGGTATCGGAGAACCGCTGGATCGGGCATACCGGTTGGGCACGGCCGCCGAGATCGCCAAGGACCTTGGTCATGTCGATCAGGCCGAGCGGTGCCTTCGGGACGCCGACCAGCTCATCGAAGGGCTCCCGCTCGGGCCGGTGCACGTCTTCCTCGGTGAGCTGGGCGTCGATCACGCCGCACACCATGATCGACGCGAGTTCCTCGACGCGCGGGTGCGCCGGGTGGCGGATCTGGCCGAGCGAACCGGCCTCGTCCGCGCGCGGGCCGTGCTCGAACTGGCTCGGCTGACCCAGGACCTGGATGACGGACATGTGGTCGAGGCGATGCACCGGATCGACGGTCTGCTGGGACTGAGCCGGCGGTTGGCCGATCCGCTATTCACCGAACGGGCGCTGCGTCCGATCACCCAGGCGTTGCTGAGCCACGGCGATCTGGCCGCCGCGGCGGACTCGGCCGACGAGGGGATCGCGCTGGCTCACCAGATCGGGTCGAGCGCGTTGGCGGCGATGCATCTGTCGCATCTGGCCATGGCGCGGATTCTGCAGGGCCGGCACTCGGACGCGAGCACGCTGTCGGGGAAGCTGATCGGGATCGGCGAGCGGTTGAGCATGGCGCGCGTCACGGCCTTGGGGATCACGCTCGCGGCGCTCATCGCCCGCCGCCGGGGGCGGCTGGCCGAGGCGGAGGCGTTGATCGCGGAGGTATGGGCACGCTTCGGCGGGATGGCCGACACCGACCGCCATCTGTTCGGTGTCGTGGATGTCGTCCAGGGGCTCGTGCGGCTCGACCGGGGCGACCTGCCGGGTGCTGTGAAGTCCGCCCGCTCCGCCTTGCGCCGGCCGACCTCGGTGCGCGTGTACGCCCTGAGTATCCAGGCCCATGGGCTGATCGGCGACGGGCGCCTGGCCGAGGCGAGCAGGACGGCCGACCTGCTGCGGGCACAGACGAACGGAAAGGATCTGGCGGCCGCGCAGGTCGAGCGGGTTGAGGCGCAATTGCTCGCCGCGGACGGTGATCAGGAAGGTTCGGCTCGTCTGTTCGCTGCGGCGGCGGACAGTTTCGACCGGCTCGGTATGGCTGCCGATGCCGCGTTGTCTCGGCTGGACGCCATCAGCCGGCTGCCGGTGGGCGCGGGCCCGCCGGAGTGGCTCGGTCCGCGGCCGCCGCGGGAGACACTGGCGCACGTGGTTGAGGTGCTCGAGGAATGCGGCAATGACCCGGGGGTGAACCGGGGGAAACGTCTGCTCCGCAAGTATGGCGGGACGGTGGGTTCGGTGCGAGCACGGCGAACCAGACCGGCTGGGCTGAGTCCTCGGGAGGAGGAGGTGGTGCGGTTGGTGGCCGCGGGGTTGTCCAATCCGGCGATTGCGGAGCGGCTGGTCATCAGCACTCGCACGGTCACCACTCATCTCCAGAAAGTGTATGCGCGGTTGGGCATCCGGTCGCGGGCCGCGATGACCCGCTGGGTGATGGAAAACCTGGAGACCTGACGGCAGCCAGGGCGGGTTCGCTCCATCCTGGCGTTGATACGTAATTCATACGATTGTGACGCCGTCGCGGGTTGCCGCATTGTGGCATGCGGTTGGGCGAGTGGGGCGGACGGGCGTCCCAGACAAGCGCGATCTTGTCCTGGAGCCCAGATCCGTAGATTGACCGACCCGAAGGAGCCATCCGATGACGTCCACACCGGACAGACGCGTGCCGCGACACCCACTTGGCGAGGACCAGCCGGCTGAGGGGCCGCGCCACTCCCGGCGGTCTCTGCTGCGCGCGGGCGTGCTCGGCGGGAGCGCTGCGGCGGCCATGGCCGTTTCCGGGACGGCCACCGCGGCTCCGGCGGTCGCGGCGACCGCACCCGCCACGCCCGCGCTACTACAGAACCTGTTCACGCAGCCCGACCTGGACTTCGAGACCCTGTTCGCGTTCGGCGGCGCCGGGTACGGCTGTGCCGAGTTCGGCGAGTTGGCCACCGCGGTCGACCAGATCAACGGCACAACGGGCGCGTCCTACCAGGCCTACTACGATGCCTTCCTTGCCCTGGCCCAGCGCGTCAACGCCCTGGCCGACCAGGAACTGGCCGCCGGGCACGCCGTCAGCGCGCGCGGCGCCTACCTACGGGCCTCCACGTACTACGACCTGTGTCTGTACTTCATCCTTGGCACCAGCGCGCGGGCGCAGGAGGCCGCAGGCTACGCAAACGTGCAGCGCTGCTGGCAAGGGGCCGTCCGGCTGTTCGACCCGCCGTTCGAGCCGGTCCGCATCCCCTACGGCGCAAGCTGGCTGCCCGGTTACCTGCTGCGGCCCGACGATCGACCGGTGCGGCGTCCCACGATCATCCTCAACAACGGCCAGGACGCGCAGAACATCGCGCTGTACGCGATGGGCGGCGCGGACGCCGTCGCGCGCGGCTACAACGCGCTGATCTTCGAAGGCCCCGGGCAGGGCTCGATGCTGTTCGAGCGGCGGGTCCCGTTGCGACCCGACTGGGAGAACGTCATCACGCCGGTCGTGGACTACCTGCGGTCACGGCGGGACGTCGACCCCGCGCGCATCGTGCTGAACGGGTCGAGCCTGGGCGGCGGACTCGTGCTGCGCGCGGCCGCGTTCGAGCACCGGCTCGCCGCGGTCGTCGCCGACCCGGCGATCCACAGCCTGTGGCTGTGCTGGCAGAACGGGTATCAGACGATCACGTCGCTGTTCGACAACGGGGCCACGCGGGACCAGGTCAACGCCGCCTGGCAGCAACTGGTCCCGCACCTGGACGCCGGCACGCGGTTCAACCTCGCGAAGGTGAGCGAACCGTACGGTAGGCAGTTCCTGCTGGCCGCGCGTTCCGGGCAAGTCCTGACCGACCTGTACGACCTGGGCACCACGCTGATGAAGTTCACCGTCGCCGGTGTGCTCGACCGGATCACCACGCCGACGCTGGTCACCGCATACGACAACGACCAACTTGTCCGGCCCCTGAGCGGGCAGGGCGACGCGGTCTACGACCAGTTGCGCTGCGCGAAGAGTCGTCACCGGTTCACCGCGGCGGAGGGCGCGGACCAGCACTGCGCGCCCATGGCTCCGCAGATCCGCAACCAGGCCGTCTACGACTGGATCGACGGCATCCTGGAGGGAAGGCACCAACGATGAGGTCCTGGTTGGCTTTGCTGTGGGCGGTGGTGATCACGGTGATCACGGTGGTCCTGGCCGCACCGGCGAACGCGGCCGGCTCGCAGCCGTGTGACATCTATGACGCGGCGGGCACGCCCTGCGTTGCCGCGCACAGCACGGTGCGCGCGCTCTATGGGAACTATGACGGTCCGCTCTACCAGGTCGCCCATCAGTCCGACGGACTGATCAAGGACATCTGGCCGCTGTCGCCGGGAGGGGTGGCGGACGCGGCAGCGCAGGACTCGTTCTGCGCCAACGACCCCTGCCTGATCACCAAGATCTACGACCAGTCGCCGAACCACAACGATCTGGCCATCGAGGGCTCGGGGCAGAATGGCGGGGCCGACGTGGGCGCGCCGGCCGACGCGTTGCCGGTGACTGTGCAGGGACACACCGCGTACGGCGTGATGATCTCGGCGGGGATGGGCTACCGCGACAACTCGACCACGGGGATCTCGCAGAACGGCGAGGCCGAGGGCATGTACATGGTGGCTTCCGGCAACCATGTCAACGGTAGTTGCTGCTTCGACTACGGCAACGCCGAAAAAACCAACAACGACACCGGCGACGGCCATATGGACGCGGTGAACCTCAGCACGCGCTGCGGGTGGTTCGGTGGCTGCAAAGGGACGGGCCCGTGGGTGCAGGCCGATCTGGAGAACGGGCTCTTCCAGACCAGCACCGGCGCCAACGCCACCGACGTCAGCACCGGACCGATCCCTTATGTCACCGCGATTCTGGAGAATGGCGGCAAGGACTCCGCAGGCGGATTCGCCCTCAAACAGGGAAATGCCCAGTCGGGGGGTCTGACTACCACCTATTCCGGACCGGAACCGACCATCGTCCAGAACGGTGGTGGCCCCTATTCGCCGATGTCCCAGGAGGGCGGGATCGTGCTGGGCACCGGCGGAGATGACAGCAACGGCTCGATCGGCTCGTTCTTCGAGGGCGTGATGACCTCGGGTGTGCCCGGCGCCGGGGCCGACAACGCGGTGCAGGCCAACATCGTGGCCGCAGGCTACGGTGGCCCCAGCGGCGGGCCCGGCGGCGAACTGGCCAACGGCTCGGCGATCTCACTACGCGCGACCTCGCCCTGCTGCACGGCCAAGTACATCCGCCACTACCAGGGCAAAGCGATCCTCTCGCCGATCACGTCGTCCAGCTCCGACGTCGACCACCAGGACGCGACCTGGATCGTGCGCCCCGGCCTGGCCGACGGCGCGTGCGTGTCACTGGAGTCCAGGAACTACCCGGGCCAGTACCTGCGGCACTACAACGGCGAGATCTACAAGCAACCCGACGACGGAAGCACCCAGTTCGGGCTGGACGCGACCTTCTGCCCGACCGCGGGCAACAGCGGCTCGTACACCTCGTTCGAGTCGTACAACTATGCCGGCTACGACATCCGGCACTACCAGGGCACGGTGTACATCGCCAACGACGGCGGCACCACCCACCCGTGGGACACCGCAACCCTGTGGGCGGACGACACCACCTTCCAGGTTGCCGGCCCCTGGGCGCCGTAGGTCGGGGTCGGTGGTGTCTATCGCACTACTCAAGATTGTTGTAAATGTGGTGTCCCAGGGAGACGGGCGGCCGCTGCGGCGACGGTTGCCAGGTCTTCGCCCGAGAAGCCGGCGCGACTCAGCACCGCCAGGGATTTGTTCGTCGCCAGCGTGCACAACGCCAACTCGGCCGCCTCCTGCTGACCGGCCCCCGCCGCCAGCAACGCCTGCTCCAGCATCGCCCGCAAACCGTCGATCATGGCGCGGACCAGCGCCTGGCCCTCCGCGTCGAGGGCCGGGAACTGCGTTGCCGACACCGTGAGCAGGCAGCCATCCGGGACCGTCGGGTCGGCGATGCGGTTCAGGGTGACCTGCAGGTAGGCGGCCACAACGGCGCTCGGGCTCGGGTGGGGGCCGGACAGTGCCTGGTCGTACAGCGGGTGGTAAGTCTGCGCGTACCGTTGGAGGCTTTTCCGGAACAGGGCGCTCTTGTCGCCGAAGGTGCCGTAGAGCGAGCTCCGGCCCAGGCCAGTGCCCTCGGTCAGGCGGTCGATCGAGGCCTCCGAATAGCCCCAGCGCCAGAAGACGTGCATCGCGCGTCGTAGCGCCTCGTCCACGTCGAATTGCTTGCGGCCCGCCATGATTCTCAGCCTACACATCTTGCACCGATCGTTTCAAGATGTGTATGGTCACCGGCATGACAAGTTGCACCGATCGTTTCAAGATGGGTACGGCCGACGGCACGACAAGCTTGAGTTCGCTGCGGCTGCCCGACGGGTTCACCGACGTCTTCACCAGCCGGCTCGTGGAGCTGAACGGGCTGCGGCTGCACGCGGTCACCGGCGGGGACGGCCCGCCGCTGCTGCTGGTCGGCGGGTGGCCACAAACCTGGTACGCCTGGCGGGAAGTGATGCCCGCGCTCGCCCGCGAGCACACCGTCGTCGCCGTCGACTCGCGCGGGGCCGGGCTCTCCGACAAGCCCGACGACGGTTACGACGCCGGCACGCTGGCCGCCGATCTGGTCGCGCTGATGGCCGCGCTCGGGCACGACCGGTTCGACGTGGTCGGCCACGACATCGGCATGTGGACCGGATACGCCCTCGCTGCCGATCACCCCGAGCGGGTGGGCCGGCTCGCCGTCGTCGACGCCATAATCCCCGGTCTCACGCCGGCCCCGTCGGTCTTCAGCCCGGCCGCGGTCAGCCAGCGGTTCTGGCACTTCGGCTTCAACCGGCTCACCGACCTCAACGAGGAACTGGTCCGGGGGCGGGAGCGGCTCTTCTTCGGCTACCAGTTCGCCAAGAAGGCAGCCACCCCGGACGCGATCCCCGCGTACGCCGTCGACGTCTACGTCGAAGCGATCGTCGCGGATCCTCGGGGGCTGCGGGCGAGCTTCGCGTACTACCGGGCGCTGGACGAGACGATCGCGCAGAACGAGCAGCGCAAGAAGACCCGGCTGACGCTGCCGGTGCTTGCCATCGGCGGCGCGCGGTACAGCGGCGCGATGGTCGCCGAGACGATGCGGCTGGCGGCCGACGATGTCACCGGGGTGGTCCTCGACGATTGCGGCCATTACGCGGCCGAGGAGCAGCCGGCGCGGTTCACCGAGGTCCTGGAGGACTTCCTCGGTGGCAAGCCGGTAGCAGGCGTGCCACACGGCTGACACATTCGTGGCGGAGTTTCGCCATGTCCGTCCCGCGTCATCGCTCATTCACGTTGCGGCGCCTCCCGTGCGCCAGGAATCGACGGCGATACGTATGCCCTCGGTGGTGCGCGAGGAATGCCGATGTCCACATTTCAGCTACCGCAAGGTCCCGGCCGCGATGATCGCGGCCGGGACCCTGCGCCGGCGCCCGCAACCGGACCGTGCGCCACGCCCAACCACACCGCAATCGGCGGGGTTGGCGCGCGGCAGCATCGACGTGTCATGGTCGATGCGGCGACCCCGGCAGAGCGGAGCGAGGAATGACCCGGCTACAGGACAAGATCGCGGTGATCACTGGCGGCAGCCGCGGCATCGGCCGCGCCACCGCCCTCCGACTGGCCGAGGAGGGCGCCGCCGTCGCCGTCAACTACCGGCAGGACGCGGACTCGGCCAACGCCGTGGTGCGCGAACTCGAGCAGCGCGGCCACCGGGCTGTCGCGGTGCGCGCCGACGTGAGCGATCCGGCGCAGACCGGGCGGCTGATGGACGAGGTGGCCGATCGGCTGGGCGGACTGCACATCCTGGTCAGCAACGCGGGCATCGAGCACTTCGCCCCGCTGGCCGAGATCACCCCGGACGACTTCGACCGGGTGTTCGCCACCAACACCCGCGGCCAGTTGTTCGCCGCCCAGCACGCGGCCCGCCACCTGGGCCAGGGCGGCCGGATCCTGCTGATGTCCTCGGTCAGCACCCAGAAGTCCGTGTTCCACCACGCCGTCTACGCCGCCAGCAAGGCCGCGGTGGAGGCCATGGTGCGCAACCTGGCGCCGGAACTGGCCGAGCGCGGCATCACCATCAACGCGATCGCCCCCGGCGGCACCAGGACCGATATGGCCGCCGAGGTCAGCGACAAGTACACCCACCCGGCCCTGCACGAGATGAACATCGACACGCCGACCGCGATGCGGTGCATGACCGCGCTGGGCCGGCTGGCCACGGCCGAGGAGATCGCGGCGGCCATCGCCTTCCTCGTCTCGCCGGACGCCAGCTACCTCACCGGCGCCACCATCCCGGTCAACGGCGGCTTCTTCTGATCCATCCTCTGACAACTGATCCGACCCCTGACAACTGATCCATCCCCTGACAACTGTCATGCCGACTTCGCGACATTCGGCATCCACCCACCTGCTCCGCTGGCCGTAGCGTCGATCTCGTCAGCAATCGACAGCACGAAGGCAGGGGTCATGAGCGCCACCACCACGCAGCCCGGCCAGCCGGGCCGGGCCGCCACCAACCCGTTGGCGGCCTTGGTCCTGGACGTCGGCCTGCCGCTGGGCACCTACTACCTGTTGCAGCACCTCGGCGTCAGTCTGGTCACCTCGCTGGCGATCTCCGGCCTGACCTCGGTCGTCCGGGTGCTCCACAGCGTCGTCCGGGAGCGCCGGGCCGACGGGCTGGCCATCGCCGTGCTGGTCCTGACCGCGATCAGCATCCCGGTCGCGTTCCTCACCGGCTCGCCCCAGGTGATGCTGGCCAAGGAGTCCTTAGGCACCGGCCCGCTGGGCATCTGGCTGATCGTGTCCGCGCTGATCGGCAAGCCCGCCATGGCCAACGGGGCGCGCGCGTTCCTGGCCCGCGCCCCGAATCGGGCGGGGGCCTGGGAACACCTGATCACTCACTCGGCCGCGTTCCGGTCCTGCGCGAACGCGATGACCGTGGTGTGGGGTGTCGGCTTCCTGATCGAGTGCGCGGTGCGCGCGATGATCGTGTTCACCCTGCCGGTGCAGACGGCGGTCTGGGCGGTGAACATCCCGATGGTGGTGGCCATCATCGGCTGCATCGCGGTGCAGTCCCGGTGGACCATGCGGATGGAGCGGATGATCCGCCAGCAGGTGGAACAGACCGAGCGCGACACGACCGTGCTGCCGGTCGCGGCCTGATCGAGACGGGGGAGGGGACGGGCTCGGTGCGACCCGACGAGGAACGGTTGACCGGAGGCCGGATGACCAGCGGCATCATCCGGCGCGGCGGCCAGCTCCGCCGGCCACTGGGCTCCTGGTCCCCCGCCGTGCACGAATACCTGCGACACCTGGAATCCGTCGGCTTTCCCGGCGCGCCCCGGGTACTCGGGGTCGAGCCGGAGTGCGAGGTGCTCACCTTCCTGCCCGGCGAGGTCGCGGCCGACCCGGCCTGGCAGCCCGGCCACGGCCACCGCCTGCCCGCCCACGCCCGCACCGACCAGGCGCTGCGCGAAACCGCCGCGCTGATCCGCGACCTGCACACCGCGGCCGCGAACTTCCGTCCCGAGGAGACCGGCTACCGCTACCACCCGCATCCCCCGCGGCCCGGCGAGATCGTCTCGCACGGTGATCTGGGTCCGTGGAACACGGTGTACCGGGACGGGCGGCCGGTGGCCTTCATCGACTGGGACGCCGCCCAGCCGGTCGACCCGGTCGTCGACCTGGCCGCCGCAAGCTGGGCCTTCGTACCGCTGGCCACCCCGGCTCAGCTACGCGAAGCCGGTTTCGACCCGGTCCCCGACCTGCCCGCCCGTCTCCGGCTGTTCCTCGACGCCTACGGCCTGGCCGATCGCCGTGCCATCCTGCCCGCGCTCGGTCAGGCCGCACTGTCCACAACGGAGCGTCTGCGCCAGTGGGCGCTCAGCCCGGCCGACACCGCGGGCACCCTGGAGTTCGTAGCCGGCCAACTCCGCTGGCTGGGCCAGATCACCCCCGAGTTGACCACCGCCCTCTGATCCGGCACGGCATCGCCGAGCGGTCCGCGGTCACATTCCCGTTCTCCGTGGGGTCAGAGCAGTGATGAGCCACCACATCCCGCGGTGGCCGGCCCGAGGGGAACACCATGACCGCACGAATGACCAACCCGGCTCTGCTCGTGTCCAAGGCGATGGCCAGTTTGCGCCGGTTCAGCGAGTCGGCGGCCGAGCTCGGCGTGCCCGAGTCCACCATCGCGCTGTCGCAGTTGCGGGCCAGCCAGATCAACGGCTGCGGGGTGTGCGTCGACATGCACGCCCGGGACATGCGCAAGGCGGGCGAGTCCGAGGACCGGCTGTTCGCGGTTGCCGCGTGGCGGGACACCCCGTACTTCACCGACGCCGAGCGGGCCGCCCTGGCCCTGACCGAGGCCGTCACCCGCATCGCCGACCGCCCCGACCCGGTGTCCGACGAGATCTGGGCCGAAGCCGCCCGCCACTACGACGAACAGGGTCTGGCCGCGCTGCTGATCGGCATCGCCTCGATCAACGTGTGGAACCGGTTCAACGTGGCCACCCGCCAGGTCGCCGGCGCCTGGACCAGCTGAACCCGCCGGGTCCCCGGTCGGCGGCCACACCGCCGACCGCCCCGGGGGTCTCCCGCGGCACCGGATTGCCCACCGACATCGGTCCCACATCACCAAGCCGCTTCGGCGGCCATACCGCGCACGCGCATTGGGCGGCGGGGCACATCAGCCGCTGAGCCGTCAGCCACCACCGGTCGAGAACCGGATATCGCAGCGCTCGGCATCCGCCGCCGCGAAGCCCAGCAACCGCCGCCCTTCCGCCTCGATCGCCCGCTTCGCCTTCGCCGTCAACCGCGCGAACGGCTCGATCGTCAGCACGGCTTCCCGCCGCGCCTTGCCGATCCGCCAGGTGGCCACCGCGAAGCCGTCCACCAGCACCGTCGCCGCGATGATCCCGTTGACGCTGAACACCGCGGCCCGGTGCTCCGCGGCCAGCACCCGTTCATGGTCCACATAGGACAGCAACAGGTTGTCGAACTCGGGCAGGAACCGCACCGGCGCCGGGGTTTCCGGGTCCGGCCGCGGCGCCTCGGGCAGGTCGAACAGCTCGACGCCGTTCTCGTCGCGGAACACGACCAGGCGATCCCGCAGCCGATCGAGCACCGCGCGCAGCCGGGTCAACCCCGACCATTTCTGCACATCGGCCGCACTCGCCGGGCCGAAGGCCCGCACGTAGCGCAGCACCATCGCGTCCGGCTCGGCGGACTCGGCCAGCGGCCGGCCCAGCCAGGACTGCGCCGTGGTCAGCACGGTCTGCCCGGACCGGCTCCACACCGCGCGCGGCGGCAACTGCACCAACGGCAGCGCGGCGCGCACCGCACTGGCCAGCGCGGCCGGATCGCGACCGGGCCAGCGCCGCCCCAGCAACCGGCCAAGATCGCTGGCGCGCAACGGTTCCCGTTCCACCAGCTCTCGCCCGGTCGCGGTCACCTCGGCCAGGTCCAGCCCGGCCAGCCGCGCCCCGCACACCTGCCGCAGGCTCTGCTCCAGCATGGGTTGCAGCACCGGCCGCAGGTTCAGGCAGTCGGCCGCGCTGACCAGGTGCACGGTGCCGCGCATCAGCGCCACCCGCACCACCGCCCGATCCAGCAGCAGCCCGGCGAGTTCCTCCGGCCGGAACCCGGCCAGCCTGGTCCACAGCCCGGTGTACGGCGGAAACGGCGCCTGGGCCTGCAGACCGACCAGGTGCTCGACCGCGGCCAACGCGGACAGTTCGGCCCGGCGCAGCAGCAACTGCCGGTCCAGCGTGGCCCGGTTCAGCGCGCGGCGGCCCAGCGTCTGCGTCATCCCCGCACCGTAGATCCAGACCCCGACACCAAGCTCCGGTCAGCGGACTCAGGCGCACGGCAGCAGCCCCGCCGGATCGGCGATCCGGCGCGCACCAGGCCAACTCCCAAACACCGGTCGAGCGCGCCGGATTCCGGCGAGCATCGGCCGCGCACCGTGGCTTCGCCGAGCGCAGCAGGCCCCGCGAACGCCGCTCAGCTCGCCGTCCATCGGCCGCCGCGCACCGTGGCTTCGCGCCGCGCACCGTGGCTTCGCCGAACGCAGCAGGCCCCGCCAACGCCGCTCAGCTCGCCGCCACCCGCAGCAACACCGCCTGTTCCGGCCACAGCACCGGCAGCTGCAACCCCACCCGCGCCAGCACCCGCCCGGTCAGCACGATGTCGCCCTCGGCGCACCAGTCCGGTTGCCGCGGCCCCGCCCCGGTGGGCAGTCCGGCCGGATTCTCCAACCGCACCCGGTACCGGCGCTCCGGCGCCAGTCCGGGCAGCCGCACCGGGTTGGGCATGGTGACCACCGAGGTGGTCAGCTGCGCGTAGCAGTACAGCGCCGTCGACCGGTCGGCGGCGACCACGCCGTGCAGGTACGCGGCCGGGTCGGGGTGGTCGGCGCGGACCACCTCGCCGCTGTGCAGCAGGCCGCGCACCTCCTTGTAGTACTCGATGGACGCGGCCAGTGCGGCCCGTTCCGCCTCGGTGGTCGCGGTGATGTCCCATTCCAGGCCGAAATGCCCGAACAGCGCCGTGGCCACGCGGAACGCCAGGTCGTGGGTGCGGCCGCTGGAATGCGACCGGGTCGGCCCGACGTGCGCACCGAGCAGTTCGGGCGGCAGCAGCACTCCGGTCCAGCGCTGGATCGACTGTCGTTCCAGCGCGTCGTTGGAATCGCTGGTCCACACCCGGTCGGTGTGTTCCAGGATGCCCAGGTCGACCCGGCCACCGCCGGACGAGCAGGATTCGATCTCGACCTCCGGGTGCCGCTCCCGCAGTTCGGCCAGAAGCCGGTACACCGCAACGGTTTGCGCGTGCGTCCCGGCCTGGCCGGCATGCTCGGCGTCGACCAGGTCGCGGTTGTGATCCCACTTGAGGTATCCGATGGGACACTCGGTGAGCAGCGAGTCCAGCCGTTCCAGCAGATACGCGAAGGCCTGCGGGTGGGCCACGTTCAGCACCTGCTGGTTGCGCGCGGCGGGCGGCAGCCGGTGGGCCGGGGCGAGCACCCAGTCGCGGTGCGCGCGGAACAGATCGGAGTCCGGGTTGATCATTTCCGGTTCCACCCACAGCCCGAACTGCATTCCCAGCCCGCGCACGTGGTCGATCAGCGGCCGCAGACCGTCCGGCCACACCGTTTCGTCGACGTACCAGTCGCCCAGCCCGGCCCGGTCGTCGCGCCGGTGCCGAAACCAGCCGTCGTCCAGCACGAATCGTTCCACACCAAGGGAAGCTGCCATCTCGGCCAGTCCGCGCAGCCGATCGGAATCGTGCTGGAAGTACACCGCCTCCCAGGTGTTCAGGGTGACCGGCCGCACCCCGCGCGGGTGTCGCGGCCGGGCGCGCAGCCAGTGGTGGAAGGCCGCGCTCACGCCGTCGATGCCGCGCTCACTGTAGGCCGCGTACACCCATGGGGTGCGGTATTCCTCGCCCTGCGCCAATACGATTTCCCCGGGCAGCAACAGTTCTCCGCCGCCGAGCACCCCGCGGCCGTCCGGGCCCCGCTCGGCGTGACTGGTGTGGTTGCCGCTCCAGCCCACGTGCAGCGCCCACGTCTCGCCGTGCCCGAAGCCGAAGCCGGGGGTGCCGGCGAAGGTCACGAAGGCCGCGTCGTGCCCGGTGCGACCGCGCCGGTTCTCCCGCAGCCAGGTGCCGAAACCGAACGGGTGCCGCTGCGGATGCCGTTCCCGGGTGTGCCGGCCGGTGAAGTCGAGCAGTTCCCCGGCTTGCGCGGGCACCGGCAGCGCGACCTCCAGACCGTCCACTGTGTACGGTCGGGCGGACTCGTTTCGCACGGTGTGCCGCAACCGCAGCAGACCGCCCGGCGCGAGTTCCAGTTCGCTGGTCAGCCGCAGTCCGGCCGTCTCGTCGACGGCGTGGAAGAGCACCGCGTTGTCGCCGACCTCGGTACCGGCGAGAGTGAACAGCGGCGACCAGTCGGCGCCCACGCGATGCCCGCGCAGCCCGGGCCGGCCCGGATGTCCGGCGGCGGGCTCGGGCAGCAGCGCCAGCGGCACCGGCCGGTCCGGAGCGTTGGGCGGCACCGGGCGGCCCAGCCCGGCGAGCACGGCGGCCAGTTCGGCCTCGGGCAGCTCGCCGAGGGGCGCGCCCCAGTGCGCGATCCGGGGCAGATTCTCGCCCCGGGCGTCGATGAGCACGCTGACCGTCTCGGTGCGCAGGTGCACGATGGTCTCGGAAGTCATGCTTCCATCAAAGGGGCACGACGGCGCACGCGCGAGCGCCAATGCGAATGGGCGGGAGAACGAACAGGTCGGCTGGGCCGTGCATCACAAGTAGCGGGAGGACCAGGAATGCATCGGGTTGGCAAGATACAGTGGCCGGAACACGCCGCCAGCCGCCCGCTGACGTCGATGGAAGGAGCCGGGTGAACCGCCAGAGCACCCAGGTCGACGACCTTCAGCTGGTCGCGCTGCCCAACGCGGTGAACGTCGCACAGATGTTCGTCCGGTTCGCCGTGTCCGAATGGTCCCTCCGGCCGATGGCCGACGACGCGGCGGAGGTGGTGGCCGGCCTGGTCGGGACGGCGGTGCGGGAGGCCGGCCAGGAGATCCCCGAGATGATCACCGTGCGCATCGAGCTGGACGGGGAAAGCCTGGTCATCGAGGTGGAGGACCAGCATCTCGCGGTACAGGGCACCAAGCCGGGCGCGCCCTCCGGCTTGCGTTGCGGGGTGGCGCCCCGGCGCGGCGGCGGCCGCGTGCTGTGGTGCGAGTTGCCGCTGCCCGGCGGCATGACGGCCGACTCGGTGCCGCTGCCCAAGCGCGAGCGCCGCCCATCCCCCGAGGCCAAACGCCTGGCCGACGAGGGCGAGCCGATGGGCGTTGACCCGCAGGTCATCGAGCGCATCATGACCGCACTGAGCCGCTCCACCGATCGCCGCGACTGAACGTTCGCCGGTTTACGCTGGTCATTCGGGTGAATCCCGAAGGTTTTGGCCTGGTTCCCGCCATTGCCCACAGGACAGTGCTTATGGTCGATCTCGACGCGAATTTCTTCGCGCTTTGGCCATGCCATGTCGGGGGTGCGTATGGCGGACGGAGTACCGGATAACCACCATTCGGAGCAGCGCAATATCGTTTCCGAATCTACGGAGAGCAACATTGTGCAGGCCGGGGTGGTGCACGGCGATGTGCACATCTACTCTCCGTCGATCCCGGAGCAGTCCGCCGGCCGCCTCCCGATCCCCCGGCAGCTGATTCCACCACCCGCCCGGTTCGCCAACCGCAACCGGGAGCAGGGTCAGCTGGACGCGGCCCGGCGCGAGGCCACCGGCGCAGGACCGACCGTGCTCGTGCTGCGCGGCCCGGGCGGGGTGGGCAAGACCGCACTCGCCCTGCACTGGCTGGGCCTGCGGGCCGCCGACTTCCCGGACGGCCAGTTGTACGCGGAGCTGGCCGAGCCGGACGGGCAGCCGGTTGCCCCGGACGACGTGCTGGGCCGCTACCTGCGAGCACTGGGCGTGGCCCCGGCGCGGGTGCCGGCCGGATTCGCCGAGCGGACCGCGCTGTTCCGGTCGTTCACCGCGGGCCGGTCACTGGCCGTGCTGCTGGACAACGTGGTGTCGACCGCGCAGGTCAGGGTGCTGCTGCCCGCCTCGCCGACCAGTCTGGTGCTGGCCACCAGCCGGCGGCCGCTCGTGGGCCTGCTGGCCGAGGGGGCGCGGACCATCGCGGTGGACCCGCTGAGCACCACGCACGCGGTCGAGCTGTTGTCCCACCGGATCGGACCGGACCGGGTCGCGGCCGAACAGGGCTCGGCCACCTCGCTGGCCCGGTTGTGCGGCGGGCTGCCGGTCGCGTTGTGCGTCGCCGCGGCACTGACCGTGGCCCGCCCGCGCCGCTCGCTGGCCCGCACGGTGCACCAGCTCAGCGTTGAACGGCAACGGCTCACGGTGTTGTCGGTGGAAGGCGAGCTGTCGGTACGGGGGGCGTTCGACATGTCCTATGTGGACATTTCCGAAGCGGCGCGACGGGCCTACCGGGTCCTCGGGTTGTATCCGGGCGAGGATTTCGGCGTCGATGTGCTGGCCGCAGCCCTGGACGTGGACCGGGCGGCGGCGCAGGACGTGCTGGACGAACTCGCCGACGCCAGTCTGGTCGAGGAAATCGACGAGGGCCGATTCCGGTTGCACGACCTGATTCGTGAGCACGCCCGGGAGCGCGCGACGGAGGATTCCGTTGATGTACAAGAGGATGCGGTGCGCCGGATGGCCGAGTGGTACCTGCGGGCGGCGCTCACCGCGAACGCCGTGGTGCTGCCCGCGCGAAGACAACTGTCCTACGAGTTTCCGCCCAGCCGCACGGAGACCCCGGACGGGCTGGACCGCCACGACAACGCGATCGGTTGGCTGGAAAGGGAACGCCGCAATCTGGCGGCGCTGGTGCGCGCCGCGGCCGACCGCGGTTGGACCGAGTTGACCCATCAACTCGGCGATGCCCTGCAACCGCTGTTCATCGTGCACCGGCACGAGCGCGATGCGGTCGAGCTCGGCGAAATCGTGCTGGCCGGCGCGGTCGCCGGCGATGATCCGGTGGCCCGGGACAACATGCGCAAACGCTTGGCGCGCACGTACAGCCGGCTCGGCGAGTTCGACCGGGCGCGGACGCACCTGGCGGCGATGCTGGCCGACACCCGGGCCCGCGGCGACCGGCGGGGCGAGGCGAGCGCGCTGAAGAGCAAGGCATTGCTGCTGGCCCAATCGGGCCGTCCGGAGTCGGCGGTGGACGTGTTCCACCAGACTCTGACCATTCTCGACGAGCTGGATGCCCGGCACGGCCAGGGCTTGACGCTGATCAACCTGGGCGAGGTGCTGATCGCCCTCGGCCGGTTCGGCGAAGCCATCGACGAACTCGAATCGGCCCGGACGTTGTTGTCCGCCCCCGATCGGCGGGATGTGTACAACGCGACGCGGGCGGCCATCGTGCTCGGCCAGGCCCAGCTCGGCGCCGGAAACCACGCGGTGGCACGGGATCTGCTGCACGCCGCGCTGGACACCATGACCGAGCTGGACGCTCCGGCCGAACAGGCCAAGGCCCATCGTGCCCTGGCCGAACTGGCCGCCCGCACCGGCGACACCGCCGCCGAGCAGCGACACGAGCAGGCCGCCGCCCGGCTGACCGACCCCGGCTGACCGAGCCCGGGCGGCGGCCGCTCGGGTCAGCGCAGCCGGTGCGCGGCGGGCAACCCCTGGGTCGCGACGAGCCCGGCCAGGATCGAGGCGGGTACCCCGGCCGCCTCCTCCGGTGTGCCCCCCACCTTCCACCCGGCCGCCAGCGCGGCGTGCCGCACCGCGGACACCGGATCGCCCGAGCCGAGATAGTGATGCAGGAACGCGCCGAGCAGCGTGTCCCCGGCGCCGTTGGGGTAGCGCAGCCCGCGCGGGGTGGTCGCGTCCACCTGCCAGATCCGGCCGGTGGCCCGCACCCCGAGCAGCACTCCCGCCGCGCCGCACCCGAGCAGCACCAGCTCGGTGCCGAACCGTTGCCACAGCGTGGAAATCCACGATTCGGCGGGTTCGGTCAGGCCGGCGTGCGAGGCGGCCAGCACGGTCGCCGCGCACATCCAGTCCAGGTGCTCGGGTTGCCGCGGATCGGCGGCCAGGTGCAGGTCGGTGGCGATCGGCAGGCCCCGGTTCGCGGCCACGTCGATCAGCGGCCGGGTGAACCCGATGTTGGTCAGCACGGCCAGTTCGCAGTCGCTGTCGGCCAACGCGGCCGCGAACACCTCGGCCGGATACCGTTGATCGGCCACGAAGCGCAGGTCGCGCGCCCCGGCGGTGCGCCCGTGCCGGTCGTGCAACACGACGGTGCGCGGCTGCACCGGACAGGCCAGCACGGTCGGACCGGCCAGATCGTGGGCATGAATCCCTTGCGTGACAACGTATCCGAGCGGATCGGTGCCGACGTAGGTGGCGAACCGGACCTGGGAGCCCAGCGCCTGCAGGGTCCGCGCGACCGTCCAGCCGGTGCTGGCCAACCGGACGCTGATCTGCCCGGTCAGCCGCTCGGACGCGGGCAGTTCGGCCCGGAAGTCGACCGGCCGGGTCACGCACACGCTGACCACCCCGGCCACCATCACCCGGCCCATGACGCGCTCCCCTCGTCCCGCACGGCGATCAGACAGCGACCCGGACATCGGGCGATCGCGGCCGCGCAGCCGGGATATCGGCCGAACACCGTGGCCAGCCAGACCAGTGCGACCGGCTCGGCCGGGGCGTGGTAGATCAGGATGTCCGCGCTGTGCAGCCAATTTCGCGGGCTGCGCCCGACGATCGCGATCAGCAGATCAGCCGACATGGCTCACCCCCGTGGGGTCGGCCGGGCCGAGCGGCAGCGGAATGGGCTCCGCGGCCCGGTGCCTGCCGGGCATGGACAGCCCGAGCAGTTCGTACATTTCGGTGCGCAGCAGGCGATGCGCGTGGCCGGGCCTGGAGCTGATCCGCTCGGTCACCGCCGTCCGCCATGCCTCGTCGGCCACCGCGGCCGCAGCCCGCAACTGCATGGCCAGCGGCCGGGCCGGGTCGAAGCGGGGCGTGTGCTGGGCCAGCCAGGCCTGCGCGGAGGACTCGTGCACGTCCTCGGCCGGAAAACCGGTGTGCAGCACCGGAATTCCGAGCGCGGCGGCGTAGGCGGTGGCCGAGCCGTGATCACCGATCACGTGGTCGGCGGCCAGCATCGGCACCCGCCAGTCCACCCGCGGCTCGACCAGCATCAGCCCGGCGGCCCGGACCTCGGCCAGCCAGGCCCGCACCTGCCGCGGCCCGTGCCCGAACCACACCGCGGGGTGCACCAGCGCGCCGACCCGGTAGCGGCGGGCATCCAGCTCGCGCATCGCGGCGGTCATCAGTTCGAGGTTCCGGGCGAACAGCGAGTTGGATCCCCAGGTGGAGGCGAAGAGCACCAGCCGCTGGTCGGCGGAAAGGCCAAGGGAGGCGCGATAGGCGCGGCGATCGGCCCGGCTGACCAGCAGCCGGTCCAGGCAGGGGTCGCCGGCGACCAGCGCGGTGGACGCGGCCGGTGGGCACTGCGCGGCCAGCACGGCGCGCTGTTCCTCGTGGGACAGCACGACGCAGGCGGGCACCACCCGGTCGTCGGCCATCAACCGGGTCGCGTCCAGCCCGTACACCGGCCGGTCCGGGTCGACGGCCGGATCGTGGTCGGGCGAGCGCTTGGCATAACCCGCGCCGTGCGGGAGCACCATGATCGGCCCGCGGAGCTGGGCCAGTCCCCGGTAGGCGGCCGCGACAGCCAGGTCCACGCGGGTGTGAACGGCCTCGGGCCAGGGGATCTCGCGGACCTCCCAGGAGCGCAGCAGGGGTCCGACGCCCGCGCCGAACAGGCCGGGCGCCTGGGTGTAGGCGACCTGGACCCGCAGGTCGGTCTCCACCAGGCCGATCACATCGTCGAGCCGTTGCGCGGCGGGCAGGCTGTGCACCACGACCAGGACCAGTCGCTGCCGGTCCCGGGTGGTCCACCGCGCGTTCGCCTCGCCGGCTATCGGAAGTCGGGCCGCTTCACTCATAATGGTCCCCCGATCATTTGCAGGTTCTGCGGTCAGCAACACGATCGGTGGCCGATCCGGCAACGCGCTTGCGTTTCACTTGCAGCCGGCGTGCACTCGCTGTAACAATTAGATCTCAGAGCGCAAATACCGACTCCGAGTCGTTGGCGAGCCACCAGACTGACGATTGGCAAACCCCGTCGATGATCGATAAGGGGGCTGGACTCGCGTGGAATTCCGAATAATCGGCCCGATAGGCGTGCGGATGAACGGTGCGCCGGTGCGCCTGAATTCGATCAAAGTACGCGGGTTGCTCGGGATCCTGCTGTGGCGATCGGGGCAGCGCGTGTCCGTCAAAACCCTCATGGAAGGGCTTTGGGGCGAGTCCGATGCGGATCCGAGCAAAGTATTGCACCCCAACATCAGCAGGCTGCGTCGAATCGTCCGCGCGTTCGAGCCGCCGCTGACCGTCGACCGGGACGTCAACGCCTACCGGCTGCCCGCCGACCCGAACACCGTTGACTACCACCGATTTCTGCACCTGACCATGCAGGCGCGACAGGCGTTGCAGAAGGGCGACCGCAAGCACGCGATTGCCCTGTACAACACGGCGCTACCGCTGTGGCAGGGCGAGTTATTGGCGGATCTGCAGACACCGTGGGCAGAGCGGTTGCGCGCACAGGTGGACCAAAAGGACCGGCTGGCCGCGTTCTACGGACTGTTCCAGACCGTGCTGGAGCTGGGCGACTACGAGGTGGCCGAGCATGGCCTGAAGTCGGTGGTCGGCGAGTACGAGACGGACGAAACCCTGGCGCGACTGTGGATGCAGACCATCGCGGAGACCCGCGGCCCGGACTACGCGATCAACCATTTCAGGGCGTTCGCCAAACACCTGTGGGACGAGCTGGGCGAGCGGCCGCGCCAGGATCTCGTTGACCTGTATCAGGAACTCAGCAAACGCAAGGCGCCGGTCGCACAGCCGACCACTCCGGCCGACGACTGGCCGGCACCCCACCAGCTCCCTCGCCCCATCGCCATGTTCACCGGCCGCGACCAGCAACTGGCCAATTTGGACGAATTGATCGCGAACACCACCGCGCCACCGGTCATCGCCATATCCGGACCGCCGGGAGTCGGCAAGACCACCTTCGCCATTCACTGGGCAAGCGGGCAACTCCACAATTTTCCGGATGGCGACCTGTTCGTCGACCTGGCCGGGCACGGACCGACCGATCGGCTCACCGCTACCGAGGTGCTGGCAAAATTCCTCATTTCCGTGGGTTTCTCCGCAGAACATCTTCCGGCCGAGGAAAGCAGACGAACCCAATTATTGCGCCGCGCACTGGAAGGACGGCGACTTCTTGTCGTACTGGATAATGCCCTCGACTCGGCACATATCCGGCCAATCCTGCCCGGCCTCGGCTCCAACCCGGTCCTCATCACCGGGCGGCAGGAACTGCGCAGCCTCGCCCTCGGCGCGGAGGTCTACTCAGTTCGGCTGCCCGAACTCGCCCGGGACGAGTCGGTCCGGTTGCTCGACCGGCGGATCAGCGGTGCGCGGGACCAGATCCGGCAGAACGCGATCTACGATCTGGCCGCGCTGTGCGGCGATCTGCCGCTGGGACTACAAATCGCCGCCGAGCGCATCGCCGCCGCACCGAGCGTGCCGATTCGCGAACTCGTCGACGAGTTACGCGAGCGTCGGGAGTTGCTGCTGGACGAGGGCATGCACGAGGACAGCGACACAGACACACTGCGGGTGGTGTTCGGCTGGTCCATAGCCGCCCTACCGACCGAGATCGGCCGGTTCTTCACCCGGCTCGGGCTGTTTCCCGGCACCCGGTTCAGCACGCCCGCCACTGCGGCGCTCGCCGGACTGCCGGTCGCGGAGGCGGAACGGATATTGCTGCGCCTGCATGGAGCAAGCCTGTTGGAGCGCCAGGACAAGTCACGCTTCCGGGTGCACGATCTGATTCACCTGTTCGCTCGCGAATCGGTGGCCACCGAACCGGTCGACGTGCAGACCGCCGCGGTGCGCCGGCTCCTGGATTGGTACCTGGCCAGCCTGCTGAACGCGTTGCGCCACGTCGATCCGCCCGGCCCGGAGATTCCGGAGGTGCTCGACCCGGCCACGACGCCGCTGGTGTTCGACGATCACGACACCGCGCTCAACTGGTGCATCGCCGAACACCAGAACATGCTCAACATCAGTGATCTTGCCGCCGAGTACCGGTTCTGGGAACACGCCTGGCGCACCGTGTCCGAGTTCATCGAGGTGCTGAATCGGACAACGGACCCACATCTCCAGGTGCCGATCCAGGAAAGGGCCCTCAAAGCTGCGATCAGGGATGGGAACCGCCGCGGGATCGCCGACCTGCTGAACAACCTCGGCACAACGCTACTTCAGCTGGCAAAATACGATGACGCAGCCAAAAAATTCGACGAAGCTCGGGAAATTAATCACGACATAGGCGCAGTGGACGCCGAATCCATTTGCATCATGAATAGCGGCACTACGGCGATGCGGCGTGGACAATACGCCGACGCACTGAGGCGGTTTCGAGTTGCGATCCAGCTCTTCGAAAGGCTCGATTTCACCGCCGGCCGAGCGCACGTGAACCAGCGGATCGGTGACACCTACCGTCTCATGGGCCGCCTCGATGAAGCCGCGAACCATTACGGCATCGCCCTGAAGATGCGTGAAGCACTGGTCAGCCCTCGCAGCCTCGGGGAGAGCTGGACAGCGGTTGGTTCACTGACACTCGCTCGCGGCGATCCCGAGCTCGCCATTCGCCAGCTACACAATGGATTGTCGTTGCACCGACACACGCGTGATGAGCTCGGCCTGGCCAGAACGCTCCAATGCCTGGCTGAAGCACACTACCTTGTTCATGAATACGAGCAAGCGTCCACATGCGCCAACGAATCCGCTGAGCACTATCGTAGAATCGCGGACCAGCGCGGCGAATCCCTCAGCCATGACTTACAGGCACAGGCGGATTATCAACTCGGAAACAATGAGTCGGCCAAGGATCTCTGGGCGCTCGCGGTGACAACACTCCGCCGACTCGACGACCCGGCCGCCGACAAGGTGGCGCAGCACATGAATGCCGCGCACCTTGTCGAGCAGGCGCTCCCTGACCAAAGGGCGAAAAATTCAGGAAAAACGAAAGGAGCTGAAACAACTCTCAGAGGAACAACCCGAGGACACCGCGTGGCGTTCCGGGCACAACCCGACTAGGCCATCACGGTCTTGCCAGGCTGACAGACCGCCTGCACGACTGGGACGACGGCCGCCACACAAAGCCCCAGGCTGAGCAACAGGGCTAGGGAGGAAATGAGACGCGCGCCAGTGCGCTTGTTCGAGTGGATCATGGCGCGGAGTCTGCCATGCCTCGGAGCGACCGGAACCAAAATCACCCCATCGGGTGACGACACAGCAATGGCCTAGCCCATATGACACATGCTAGCTAGTCCGTTCGGATCATGGTCCCGAAGAGGTCGACGGTTTCGGAGGCGGCGGAGCATACGTGCGTCTTCGAAGCCGACGGCGCGGGCGGCGGCGGTCATGGTGGCGCCGTGGCCGAGTAGGTGCTCGGCCCGTTCCACGCGCAGGATTGTCTGGTACCGCAACGGGGTCAGGCCGGTGGCCTGGACGAACAGGCGGGTGGCCGTGCGCTCGCTG
>DASZNF010000094.1:0-1559 GCA_035551355.1 Pseudonocardiaceae bacterium
CGGCTCGTTGGGTTTCTTGATTCGGTGGCTGTTGTGCCGGGCGCGTTTGACCGCGCGGGGGCAGGTGCGTTCGCGCCGTGGTGGGATGAGTAGCAGGGCGATTTCGGCTAGGTGGGTGGGAAGCCGGTCAGCCCAGTCCGCAGGGGGGAATGTCCGCCGTCCCGGTGGCGGTGCGGCGGATCAGGCGTAGGGCCTTGGCGAAGGAGATCGAATCCGGGTCGAGGTCGGCTGCGGCGGAGGCGCGGGCGGTCAGCGCGCTGATCGCATGGTGGGTGATCAGATAGGCCCAGATCTCCTGATGCACCAGGTCGGGCAGCCGGGAGCGCAGAACCCGCCCGGGGCCGCGCAAGTGAGTTTTCAGCTGGTCGTTCGCGGTCTCGTGTTCCCAGCGCTGGTGGTAGGCGGCGGCTAACTCCTCGGCTCGGGCCCCGTCGGGCCCGTCCGGGTGCAGGATGCTGGTCAGCAGGACGATCAGCTCGCCGGTGCCGTTGCCGGCCCGGTCGGGCACGTCGTATTCGATGACTCTGGCCAGGTGGATGACGGGCAGGCCGCGCTGATCGAACGCGTCGGGAACGGTGTTGATGTCGGACAGCTCGGCGCCGGCGCGGGCAGCGGCCAGCAAACGCTCGCGGCGGCTCCCACGAATCGAGGGCGCGATCAGTGCGGTGAGGTAGGTCCCATCGCCCAGCACCCGCACCACGGGCAACTCCAGCTGGGTCGGGGCCCGCCACAGCAACGCCGCACCGGTCGCGACGGCGGTGTCCCAGGCCTGCCAGGAGTAGAAGCCCCGGTCAGCAGTGAGCAGCTCATCGGCGCGTAGCCGGGGATACAACCGCTGCGCGAGGGTTCTCTCCCCGACCCGGTAGGCGTCGACCTCGGCGGCCACGAACGCGTGGGTGCCGCACTCGGACAGGGCGACCACCCGCGCCTTGGGGAACGCCGAGCGGTTGTCCCCCGAGCCGGCATACCCGAACTCGGCCGCGTTCTGAGCGCTCTCAGCCACATCGATCTCGAACCCGTCGATCGCCGGCAGCCGCCACCGGCGCAGGAACGACCCGCGCGCGGTGCCCAACGCGGCCATCCCCGCCACCGGCGAGGCCTCCCCGGCGACCGGGCCACACGTGCGTTCGAACAACTCGGGAAACACCTGCCGGCCTAGCCGCTTGCGGGCCTGGGTGATCGCCGACGCGGTCGGCACCGTCCAGGCCGCATTCCAGCAACCCCACCGATCCAACGACCCGGTGACCTTGGTCGCGACCTCTTCGTAGTCATCGTCCGGAAAAAGGCACAACACCAACGTCAGATACGTGATCACGTGCGCGGGCAGCTTGGCGTCCGAGCGTTTCTCCCGCACCCCACACACCGCGACCGCCTCGTCGACCGCGTCCCGGGGCACCGCCGAGACCAACACCCCCAACGACACCTGATCCGGCCGCACCACCACACCCTCGCCCATGAGCGGCGACCATGCCAGCCACCCCCAGGAAAAGATCACGCCACGCCGACCTGATCAAGAACTACCAGGCCAACGCTTGATCAACTTAGGCTACGTGGCATTG
>DASZNF010000095.1:0-24254 GCA_035551355.1 Pseudonocardiaceae bacterium
CGACAACCGGTCTCGTATACCACCGGTCCGACAACCCGCGTCGCCAGTTGTCCACAGGTTCGCCGGTTATCCACAGGCGACCCGCGCACCCCCGGATCCCACCCAAGATCAAACTAGACTGGCCCAGGGCCGTCCCCCCGGAGGAGGGTGGGGGCTGTTCTGGGGGGCTTGGTGAATTTCATCGGGGAAACAAGGCGGTTTGTTCGGGTGCCGAGATCCCCGCCGCGTCCGCCGGAGGGCTCCGGTGACCGGGGTGGCCGGCGCCGGGCTGGCCGAGCTCGGTCACGCGCTCCGCCGCGCCGGTCTGTCCGAAGTGGACACTTCCACCCGCCGCCGCGCCGAGTACTCAACCGACGCCTCGCTCTACCGGGTCGCGCCCACCGCGGTCGCCTTCCCCCGCTCCACCGAGGAAGTGCTTGCCGCGCTTGAGGTCTGCCGCGAACTGAACGTGCCGCTCACCCCGCGCGGCGCCGGGACCTCGATCGCCGGGAACGCGGTCGGCACGGGACTGGTCCTCGACTTTTCCCGGCACCTCAACACGATCCACGCCATCGACCCGCACAACTGCACCGCCACCGTCGATCCGGGTGTGATCCTCGACGATCTGCAGCGCGCGGCGAAGGGCCACGGGCTGCGGTTCGGGCCCGATCCGTCCACGCACAGCCGCGCCACCCTGGGCGGGATGATCGGCAACAACGCCTGCGGGTCGCGCGCCCTGGCCTACGGCCGCACCGCGGACAATGTCGCCGAACTGGACCTGGTCACCGGCACCGGCGAGCGGCTCACCGCCAGCCGCGGGGTCGACCCGGCCACCAGCCCCACCCTCACCGCGCTGCATGCCACCGTGGCCGAGCATCTCGCGGTCATCCGCACCGAGCTGGGCCGGTTCGACCGCCAGGTCTCCGGCTACTCACTCGAACACCTCCTGCCCGAGCGCGGGTTCGACGTGGCCGGCGCGCTGGTCGGCACCGAGGGCACGCTCGGCGTCCTGCTCGGCGCCACGGTCTGGCTGGTCCGCCCGCCGGACACCACGATCCTCGTGCTGCTCGGCTACCCGGACATGGCCTCGGCCGCGGACGCGGTGCCCGCGCTGCTCCCCCACCGGCCGATCGCCATGGAGGGGCTGGACGCCCGGATGGTCGAGGTCGTTCGCAGGCAGAAGGGCGCGGCGGCGGTCCCGGAGCTGCCCCGGGGCGGCGGATGGTTGTTCGTCGAGTTCGATCCGGCCGCCGGCGGGGTGGACGGGTTGATCGCCGACTCCGCGGCGATCGACTCGCGGACCGTGACCGACCCCCGCGAATCCGCGGCGCTGTGGCGGATCCGGGAGGACGGGGCCGGGCTGGCCGCGCGCTCGCAGGGCGGGCAGACCTCGCATGCGGGCTGGGAGGACGCCGCGGTCCCGCCGGACAAGCTGGGCAAGTACCTCCGCGAGTTCGAACGGCTGCTGGCCGACCGCGGGCTGACCGGCACCCCGTACGGCCACTTCGGCGACGGCTGCGTGCACATCCGCATCGATTTCCCGCTGCACCGCCCGGACGGCGCCGCCGTGTTCCGGGAGTTCCTGCTGGACGCGGCCAAGCTGGTGGCCGGTTACGGCGGCTCCTGCTCCGGTGAGCACGGCGACGGCCGGGCCCGCGGCGAGTTGTTGCCGCTGATGTACTCCCGGGCCGCGCTGAATGCGTTCGCCGCGGTCAAGACCGTGTTCGATCCGGCCGATCTGCTCAATCCGGGGGTGATCGTGGCGCCCCGGCCGGTGCACGCCGATCTGCGGGTGCCCGCCGCCCGTCATCCCCGCCACCCGCTGGGGTTCGCCCTGCACGACGACGCCGGCGACTTCACCGCCGCCGTGCACCGGTGCACCGGGGTGGGCAAGTGCCGTGCCGACAACACCGGGTCCGGCGGCGTGATGTGCCCGTCCTACCTGGCCACCGGCGACGAGAAGGACAGCACCCGGGGCCGGGCGCGGGTGCTGCAGGAGATGGTCAACGGCTCGGTGGTCACCGGCGGCTGGCGCGCGCCCGAGGTACTTGACGTGCTCGATTTGTGCTTGTCCTGCAAGGGTTGTGCCTCGGACTGCCCGACCGGCGTGGACATGGCCGCCTACAAGGCCGAGGCCCTGCACCAGGCCTACCGGGGCCGGGTGCGACCGCCCGCCCATTACGCGCTGGGCTGGCTGCCGCGCTGGGCCCGGCTCGCCTCGCTGGCCCCTGGCCTGGCCAATGCCGCGCTGTCCAATCCCCTGCTGGGCGGAGTGGGTAAACGACTCGCGGGCGTGGACGGGCGCCGTGAGCTGCCGGCCTTCGCCCGCCGCACGTTCCGCGACTGGTTCACCGCGCGGCCGGTGCCCGCCGGGGATCCGGTGTTGCTGTGGGTGGACACCTTCACCGACCGGTTCACCCCGGAGGTCGGTATCGCCGCGGTGGAAGTGCTGGAGGACGCGGGATTCTCGGTGCGGATTCCGGAGAAGTCGTTGTGCTGCGGGCTGACCTGGATCTCCACCGGGCAACTCGGCGCGGCCAAACGGATTCTGCGCCGCTCGGTCACCGCGCTGGCCGGGTATGCCGCGGACGGGGTGCCGATCGTCGGCCTGGAACCCTCCTGTACCGCGGTTTTCCGGTCCGACGCGGTGGAGTTGTGCGATCAGGTTCCTGGGGTGCGGGCGGTCGCCTCGGCCACCCGGACGCTGGCCGAACTGCTCGCCGACCGTCCACAGTGGACCCCGCCCTCGCTGGTCGGGGTGGACGCACTGGCCCAGCCGCACTGCCATCAGCACGCGGTGATGGGCTGGCAGGCCGACCAGGCGCTGCTGGAGAAGGCCGGCGCGTCGGTGCGGTCGGTGGGCGGATGTTGTGGCCTGGCCGGGAATTTCGGCGCCGAACGCGGGCACTACGACGTGTCGGTCAAGGTCGCCGAGCAGGCGCTGCTGCCCGCGGTGCGGGAGGCGGGCGAGGACACGGTGTTGCTGGCCGACGGCTTTTCCTGCCGCACCCAACTGGACCAACTGGCCGGAAAACAGGCCGCTCACCTCGCCCAACTGCTGGCCGCGCGACTACCGTCGAAACCATGACGGCATCAGGACAACGGGGTCTTCTGGCCGAGCTGCGCGCCGCGCTGGGACCGGACGGAGTGGTCACCGACACCGACGTGACCGACAGCTACCGCCGGGACATGATGCCGCTGGCGACCTCCGGAACGCCGCTGGCGGTGGTCCTGCCCGCCGACGCGACCGACGTGCAGGCGGTGGTGCGGGCCTGCGCGGGCGCGCGGGTGCCGATCGTGCCGCGCGGCGCGGGCAGCGGACTGTCCGGCGCGGCCAACGCCATCGACGGCTGTGTGGTGCTGGTGACCACGCGGATGAGCGAGATCGAGGAGATCGACCCGGACAACCGGCTGGCCGTGGTGCAGCCGGGGGTGGTGAACCTGGAGTTGCGGGAGGCGGTGGAGAAGCACGGCCTGTTCTATCCGCCCGACCCGTCCAGCTACGACTGGTGCACGATCGGCGGGAACCTGTCCACCAACGCGGGCGGCCTGTGCTGCGTGAAGTACGGGGTGACCACGGATTCGGTGCTGGGCCTGGAAATCGTGCTGGCCAACGGGGAACTGCTGCGCACCGGGCGGCGGACGGTCAAGGGTGTGGCCGGCTACGACCTGACCAAGCTGTTCATCGGCAGCGAGGGCACCCTGGGGGTGATCACCCGGGCCACGCTGGCGTTGCGGCCGTTGCCGCAGGCCCCGGCCACCCTGGTCGCCGCGTTCGAGACCACCGAGGCGGCCGGGCGCGCGGTGAGCACGGTGGTGCGCGAGGGGCTGGTGCCCTCGCTGATGGAGATCATGGACGAATCCTCCATCAAGGCCGTCGAGGAGTACCTCAAGACGCAGGTCGGGCCGGACGGCGAGTGCGCGGCGCTGCTGCTGTGCCAGTCCGACTCCGGCGGCGAGGTGGCCCGGCGTGAGCTGGACGCGATCGAGCGGATCTGCACGGATTCCGGCGCCACCATGGCCTACGCCACCACCGACCTGGAAGAGGGCCGGATGCTGCTGCACGCCCGCCGGGTGGTGCTGACCGCGCTGGAGGTCTACGGCACCTGGCTGACCGACGACGTGTGCGTGCCGCGCACCCGGATCGCCGAGCTGATCGCCGGTTGCGAGCGGATCAGCAAGGACGTGGGGCTGCGCATCGCCGTGGTCGGGCACGCCGGGGACGGCAACATGCACCCCACGATCGTCTACGACCCGGCCTCGGAGGCGGAGTTCACCCGGGCCCGCAAGGCGTTCGACGAGATCCTCGCGGTCGGATTGTCGCTGGGCGGCACGGTCACCGGCGAGCACGGGGTCGGCAAGATCAAGCGGGAGTGGCTGGCCACCGAGATCGGTCCGGAGGGGCTGCGGGTGCATCGCGCCATCAAGACCGCGCTGGACCCGGGCAACGTGTTCAACCCGGGCTCGATGTTCTCGATGGCCGACGAATAGACGCACAACGGCCCCGGCCACCTGGGACAGGCGCGGGCCGGGGCCTCGTCGGACGTGCGGTCGGACGTGCGGTCGGGCTCAGCGCTTGGTGGGCGGGACGCGCGGGATCATCTCGGTGTCCGCGTCCGCGCCGGCCAGCGCCGCCTTGCCGTCCTTGCGGTGCCGGGCCCACTCGATCACGATCGGGATCACCGAGATGACCACGATGAGCACGAGGATCAGGTCGATGTGGTTGGCGATGAAGCCGATCTGGCCGAGGAAGTACCCGGCCACGGTCACCCCGGAGGCCCACACCACACCGCCGATGATCGACACGCCGAAGTAGCGCTTGGGGTCCATCCGGCCGACTCCGGCGACCGCGGTGATGAAGCAGCGGACGATCGGCACGAACCGGGCCAGGAAGATGGCCATGGTGCCGTACTTGTCGAAGAACGCGTGCGTCTTGTCCACGTACTCGCGCTTGAACAGTTTCGAGTCGGGTTTGGTGAACAGCTTCGGCCCGGCCGCGTAGCCGATGCCGTAGCCGACGAAGTTGCCCAGCACCGCGCACGCACTCAGGATCAGGCACGCCAGCCACAGCGGGGTCTGCACGTGGTGGGTGGCGATCAACAGGCCGAGCGGGAACAGCAGCGAGTCGCCGGGCAGGAAGAAGCCCAGCAGGATCCCGCATTCGGCGAACAGGATCACCGCGATGACCGGCAGCACCCACCCGCCCAGCGAGGTCAGGATCGTTTGCGGGTCCAGCCACTGTGGGCCGAGCGCGACCGTGGTGGTGATGGTGTGCAGCACACGGCCACCGTACCGGGGGATTGCTTGGCGTCCGCTTTGAGTCCGCTCAGAGAAGCTTTGAGCCCGGTCGGCCCGCTTCGCCCGGTCGGCACCCTTCGCGCGGTCGGCTCGCTTCGCGTGGTCAGACCAGGGTGAGCAGTCCGACGACCGCGCCGGCGGCCAGGCCGAGCAGCAGCGCGAGCAGCACGATCCACCCCACCGCCAGCGGCCGGTTGCCCGAGGCGGGGCGCGGCCGGGACTGGGGCGCGGGCGAGGGGTACATCTGCTGGTTGAAGCCGGGGTGCTGGACCGGTTGCGGGCCGGGGTTCGGGCCCGGGGGGTAACCGAACTGCGGGCCTGGCATGGGTTGCGGGCCGGAGTTGGGTCCCTGACCGGGCATCGGCTGGGGGCCGGACGCGAACGGGGGGCCCGGCATCGGCTGCGGACCCGCGTTGGGTCCCTGGCCGGGCAGGGGTTGCGGGCCCGGCGGAGGGCCCTGGCCGGGCGCGAGGGGGACGGGCATGCCGGCCGGCGGGCCGGCCGCCTGGTCGTGGCCGGAGAACAGGCCGTGGTCCTGCCCGGAGAGCAGGTTGAACAGTCCACCGGCGCCGGTCTCGTCCACTCCGGGCGGCCCGGACATCCCGGCCATCGATCCGGACATCCCGGCCGGCGGCCCCGACTGCGCGGCCTGCGGTCCACCCCGGGCGGCTGGCGGCCCGGACATCCCCGCCTGCGGCCCGGACCGGGCGGCCTGCGGCCGCGCCGGGTTGGACTCGGGCACCGGTGCGCGGACCGCCTGCGCCCGCAGCGCCTCGGCCAGCAGGCGCTCCGGGTCGGACTGATCGCTCACTCCTGTGACGGTAGTCGTTCCCACCCGGGGCTGTCCGGAAGGTCACCAAGGTGATCGAAGATCGGCAATGCCGGGTCCGAAAACCGCCGGTGAGTCCGGTCCGGGCTGGCCACGATGAACATATGACCACAGCACAGAAAAACTTCCGGGTGCGGCCACTGGCCGCCGACCAGCTGGGCGAGGTGCGCCGCACCGGCCGGGACGTGCGGGGCAATCCGGCGGTTCGGCAGGTCGCCAGGGGTGGCGAGCCGTTGCGGTGCTGCCTGCGCGACGCCCGGGCCGGGGAGGAGCTGATCCTGTTCGGCTACCGCCCGCCGATCGCCGGCGAGAGCCCCTACGTCGAGGTCGGTCCGGTGTTCGCGCATGCCGCTGACTGTCCCGGCCCGGCGGCCACCGACAGCTATCCGGCTGATTGGCTCGGCCGCGCACAGGTGCTGCGGGCCTACGACGAGCGCGGCTGGATCGCCGACGCCAGCGTGGCCCACGACGGCGGCGACCCGGCGGCGGCGATCGCGGCCGTGCTGGCCGACCCGGCGGTGACCCAGATCCACAGCCGCAACATCGTCTACGGCTGCTTCATGATGGTGATCACCCGCGACTGAACCGGGGCCGACCGCGAGGCGAACCGGGGGCCGACCGCGGGGCGAACCGGTGGCTGGCCCGGCGCGAACCGGAACCGGAGCCGGAGCCGGTTGCGGCTCAGATCCAGGCGCCGCGGTGCATCACCCGCTGGACCCGCAGGCCGGCGTCCAGCACGACCAGGTCGGCGTCGGCGCCGGCGGCGATCACCCCGGTGCGCCCGGCCCGGCCGAGCAGTTGCGCCGGCCGGGTGGCCACCGCGTGCACCGCGTCGGCCATGTCGATGCCGCAGCCGGTGACGAAGTTGCGCAGGGCCGCGTCCAGGGTGAGCGTGCTGGCGGCGAGCGCGCCGCTGCCGTCCACGGTGGGCACCCCGTCGCGCACGGTGACCCGCAGCTGCCCGATCTGGTAGACGCCGTCGCCGACACCTGCCGCGGCCATCGCGTCGGTGACCAGGGCGGTCCGCCCGGCTCCGGCGTGGGTGGCGGCCAGCCGGGCGACCCGGGGGTGCACGTGCACCAGGTCGCAAATGAGCTCGACGGTGATCCGCTCGTCGTCCAGCAGCACCCCGATCGGGCCGGGTTCGCGGTGGTGCAGCGGGCGCATCGCGTTGAACAGGTGGGTGGCCACGGTGGCGCCGGCCTCGACCGCGGGCAGCACCTGGGCCTCGATGGCGTCGGTGTGCCCGACGCCGACGACCACACCGGCGTCGGTGAACTGTCCGACCGCCTCGATCGCGCCGTCCAGTTCGGGGGCGAGGGTGACCATGCGGATCGCGCCCCGGCCCGCGGCCAGCAGTTTCTTCACCGATTCGGGGTCGGGTGGGCGCAGCACGGCCGGGTCGTGCGCGCCGCAGCGGACCGTGGAGATGAACGGGCCTTCCAGGTGGATGCCCGCGAACAGGCCCTCTTCGACCTGGTCGGCCAGCGCGGCGACCTGTTCGACCAGTTCGTCCACCGGCCGGGCGACCAGGCTGGCCATCATGGTGGTGGTGCCGTGCTTGCGGTGTGCGGCCACCGCGGTGGCCAGGCGGGCCGGGTCCGGATCGGAGTAGGCCGCGCCCCCGCCACCGTGGCAGTGCATGTCCACGAAGCCGGGCACCAGCCAGCAGCCGGACAGGTCGACAGTCCCCCCCGCCTCGGCCGATCTTGGCTGGCCGACGGGGGTTGCGGGGTCGCCGGGGCCGGTTCCGGCAGCGCTGATGCGACCCGCGTCGACCGTCACCCAGCCGGGCTCGAGCACGCCCGACGGGGTCACCACCCGGGCGCCGACGAGAGTGGTCCTGTTGTTCGGCACAGCTCGATACTGGGGCATCACGCCGCTTTGGTCTATACCAATGGCCTAATTTGGCGGGGCCATGATCTTCTGGAGTGCTTCCAGCGCCCGGCTGGCGGTGGACTTCACGGTGCCCTTGGAGATCCCGGCCGCGTCGGCGATCTCCGCCTCGGTCAGGTTGCCGTAGTAGCGCAGCACCAGCACCTCGCGCTGGCGCGGCGGCAACTGGCTCAGCGCCCGCACCACACCCTGGTGTTCGGCGGTCAACATGGCCAGGCTCTCGGCCGAGCGGGCGTTGGGGGCGTGCGGCGGGGTGTACTCGCGGGCGGTCTTGCGCCTGCGCAGCACGCTGCGGGAACCGTTGACCACCGCGGTGCGCAGGTAGCCGATGGCCGCCGCGGCGTCGCGCAGGTTGCCCCAGTGCCGGTGCAGGCCGGTGAACGCCTCCTGCACCACGTCCTCTGCCGTGGCGGGTTCGTCCACCAGCAGCAGCGCGAGTCTGACCAGGCGCATGCGCTGCGTCCGGTACAGATCTTCCAATGTCATCGGCGCGGCCGCTGGTGCGGCCGCGGGGGCTTGCGCCCCGTCCAGCGCGCGCAGATGACTCAGGGTCTGCTCGACGCTGCGCTCGGCGGGGCTGCTTCCGGCTTGGTATCCGTGCTCGGACACGTCCTGTCCCACGAGGGAACGGTACCGGTTCCTCGCCACGGACGGGTGATCAGTCCTCGTTGCGCGGTTCGCGACGGGCCGCCAGCGCGGCCGCGCCACCCGGTCCGACCGGCGCGGATGCCGCCGTGCCCCGCTGTTTCACATCGGCCAGCGCGGCCGTGTCGGCGGCCGGCACGCTGCGCTTCGCGCCCAGTTCCACGATCGGCGGCAGCAGTGCCCGCAACAGCTTGGTCAGCAGCAGGTGGGCCGGGATGTGGATGGCCCGGGACCGCCGCGCGATGCCCTTGGCGAACGCGTCGATGGCCACCTGGAGCGGGTAGGTGGTGCCCAACGGCGGCGGCATGCTCTTGCGCAGCGGGCCGAACACCGGGTGCTCGTCGGCGCTGTTGACCATGTCAGTGGCGATCCAGGTGGGGTGCGCCACGCCGACCCGCACGCCGAGGTGGCGCACCTCCGCGCGCAGCGTGTTGCCGAACGCCTCGACCCCGGCCTTGGCCGCGTTGTAGGGGGCGTTGCCGGGGATGTGCACGACGGCGGCCATGGAGGACACGATCAGGCAGTAGCCACGGGATTCGATCAGGTGCGGCAGGGCGGTGCGCACGGTGCGCCACACGCCGAGCAGGTCGACCTCGATGACCTTCTCGAAGGCGTCCGGGTCGATGGACCGGATGAACCCGGCGGCGGCGATGCCCGCGTTGGCCATCAGCACGTCGATCCGGCCGTACTGGGCAACGACGGTGTTGACCGCGCGGCGCAGCGCGTCCCAGTCGGTGACGTCGGCCTCCACGGCGATCGCGTCCGGCCCGCATTCGGCGGCCACCGCGCGCAGCTGTTCACCCTCCAGGCCGACCAGGGCCACCTTGGCGCCCTCGTCGGCCAGGCGGCGGGCGACGCCGGCGCCGATTCCCCGGGCCGCGCCGGTGATCAGCACGACCTTTCCGCTGATCCGGCGCTTGCCGCCGAGCACGTCCAGTGGGCTCATACGACCACGGTAACCCAACCTACTGCGAGTAAGCTACTGATAGTCAGGCCGGCTCAGTCCGAGGCCGAGGTGAGCTTGGCCACCTCGGCCGCGGTCAGCCGCAGCCGCCCGACCGGCAGCAGCTCGGCCAGCTGGGCCACCGAGCGGGCGCTGGCGATCGGCGCGGCCACCGTGTCCCGGGCAGCCAGCCAGGCCAGCGAGACCGCGGCCAGGGTGGTGTCGTGCGCGGCGGCCACCTCGTCCAGCGCGGCCAGCACCCGCAGGCCCCGCTCGTCCAGGTAGGCCCGGGCGCCCTCGGCCCTCGGGCTGTCGATCGCCTCCGCGCCCGGCCGGTACTTGCCGGTCAGGAAGCCCTTGGCCAGCGCGAAATACGGCAGCGTGGCCAGCTTGTGTGCGGCCGCGAACGGCTGGATCTCCCGCTCGAATCCCGCCCGTTCGACCAGGTTGTAGTGCGGCTGGATGGCCACGTAGGGGGCGGTGCCGTTGGCCGCGGCGAACTCCAGCGACTCGGTGATCCGCGGGATGGACACGTTCGACGCGGCCACGTGCCGGACCTTGCCCGCGCGGACCAGCTCGTCGTAGGCGGTCATGGTCTCCGCGACCGGGGTGACCTCGTCGTCGAAGTGCGCGTAGTACAGGTCGATGGTGTCCACGCCCAGCCGGCGCAGCGAGGCGTCCGCGGCGGCGCGGACGGCCTTGGCCGACAGGCCCTCGTTCGGCGGCAACCGGCTGCCCTTGGTGGCGATCACCATCCGCTCGCGGTTGCCGCGCGCGGCCAGCCACCGGCCGATGATCGTCTCGGACTCGCCGCCGGAGTTGCCCGGGACCCGGGCCATGTAGCTGTCCGCGGTGTCCACGAAGTTGCCGCCCGCCTCGGCGTAGGCGTCCAGCACGGCGAAGGAGGTCTCCTGGTCGGCCGTCCAGCCGAACACATTGCCGCCGAGGCACAGGGGGAACACGTCCAGGTCGGTGCTGCCGAGTTTCACCATGTCTGGAACCTACGCCGCGACTTCGCTGTGCCCAGGGTGGCGAAGGCGGGAATGCCGCCCGGGGGCCCGGAGGTTGGCCGAGCGGGGAACCTCATTCGAGCGGAGGCGAAGTATGGCAGCGGTGGAACTGGGCCGGCTGGGTGTCTGGATCGGACTTCCCGGTATCCCGGAGGTGACCGATGATCAGCTCAAGGAGTTCGCCGGGCAGGTGGAACAGGCCGGCTACGGGGCGTTCTGGGTGGGTTCGGCCAAGGCCGATTTCGCCCCGGCCGATCCCATCCTGGCCGGCACCACCCGGCTGGCGTTCGCCACCGGAATCCTGAACACCTGGACCGAGCGGCCCGACGCGGTGGTCGCCGGTTACCGTCGGGTGCAGGCCGACTACCCCGATCGAGTGATAGCGGGGATCGGCATCGGGCACCCCGAGCGCGAGGACAACAAGCAGTACGCCAAGCCCTACGCCAGCCTCGTGCGGTACCTGGACGACGTCGCCGAGATCCCCAAGGAGCACCTGGCGCTGGCCGCGCTGGGCCCGAAGGTGCTCAAGCTGTCCGCGCAGCGCACCGCGGGCGCGCACCCGTACTTCACCACGCCGGAACACACCCGCCAGGCCCGGGAGATCCTGGGCCAGGGGGTGTTGCTGGCGCCGGAGCAGAAAGTGGTGCTGGAGACCGACGCGGCCAAGGCACGCGACATCGGCCGCCGGACCCTGGGCTTCTACCTGCGGCTGGTCAACTACCGCAACAGCTTCCTGCGGCTGGGCTTCACCGAGGCGGACTTCGCCGACGGCGGCAGCGACCGCCTGGTGGACGCCACCGTCGCCTGGGGCGACGCGGGCACCGTGGCCGCGCGCATCGCCCAACACCACCAGGCCGGCGCCGACCATGTGGCCGTTCAGGTCCTCGGCGCGGACAATCCGTTGCCCATCGCCGAGCTGCGCGAGGTCAGCGCCGCCCTGGCGTGATCTGTTCTGGAGAGTCTCGCGGGTTTCCCGGTCCGGTCGGTCAGTCGATGATCTCGACCGGTCCGAGGAATTCGAGGTGGGCGGCGATCCGCGGATCCGGGATCGAGGCCGTGGTCACGCAGCAGGCGCAGTCGGCCACGGTGTGGCCGTGCAGGGTGACCGAGTAGTAGTGCCGGTCGCCCCGCACCTCGGTCGGCCGCAGCAGTTCCGCCCGGATGGACTGCGGGGGGAAGTAGCGGTGCCCTTCGACCGTGATGGTGTCGGAGCTTTCCGCGATGATCTCGCCGTTGAGTCGCGCAATCGCCATAGTCACAAGTTAGCTCGATCACAAGCGATTGCGCCATACCTTGTTGATCGATCACGCACGGCGACCACCCGGCGGGCGGACTGGGCGATTCGGGTGATGGGACGGCGCTGAGGTGTGCACCTTTACGATGCAGGTACGCCTCGCCCGCAGGCCAGAATCTTTCCGTAAGCAGGAGGACGACCGATGCCCATCGCCAGCCCCGAGGTCTACCGGGAGATGCTGGACCGCGCGAAGGCGAACGAGTTCGCCTACCCGGCGATCAACGTGACCTCGTCGGAGACGATCAACGCGGCCCTGCGCGGATTCGCCGAAGCCGAGAGTGACGGCATCATCCAGGTGTCCACCGGCGGCGCCGAGTTCGCGTCCGGCACCAAGGTCAAGGACATGGTCACCGGCGCGAGCGCGCTGGCCGAGTACGCCGGCGTGGTGGCCGCGAAGTATCCGGTGAACATCGCGCTGCACACCGACCACTGCCCCAAGGACAAGCTGGACACCTACGTCCGCCCGCTGATCGCGATCAGCCAGGAGCGGGTCGACAAGGGCGGTCTGCCGCTGTTCCAGTCGCACATGTGGGACGGCTCGGCGGTGCCGATCGAGGAGAACCTCACCATCGCCGCGGAGCTGCTCGACCTGGCCGCGAAGGCGCACATCGTGCTGGAGATCGAGGTCGGCGTGGTCGGCGGCGAGGAGGACGGCGTCGCCAACGAGATCAACGAGAAGCTGTACACCTCGCCCGAGGACTACCTCAAGACGGTGGCCGCGCTGGGCACCGGGGAGAAGGGCCGTTACCTGCTGGCCGCGACCTTCGGCAACGTGCACGGCGTGTACAAGCCGGGCAACGTGAAGCTGCGCCCGGAGATCCTCAAGCAGGGCCAGGAAGTAGTCACCGAGAAGCTGGGCCTGCCCGCCGGGTCCAAGCCGTTCGACCTGGTGTTCCACGGTGGGTCCGGGTCGCTGCCGGAGGAGATCAGCGACGCGGTGAGCTACGGCGTGGTCAAGATGAACGTCGACACCGACACCCAGTACGCGTTCACCCGCCCGATCGTCGGCCACATGTTCGCCAACTACGACGGTGTGCTGAAGATCGACGGTGAGGTCGGCAACAAGAAGGTCTACGACCCGCGCAGCTACCTCAAGGCGGCCGAGCAGGGCATGGCCACCCGGGTGGCGCTGGCCTGCGAGAACCTGCGGTCCTCGGGTCGCACGCTGGCCGGCTGAGCTCCGGTTCGCCGGTTTCTGCGCTGTTTTTTCGTGGTCCCGGCCGGGTACGCCCGGCCGGGACCACGTGTGTTCTCGCTTGGTCACCGGCCGGTCGCCGGAGGTGTACCCGGGTGGGTGTCGCCGGCGGGGGTGGGTCGGCTTGCCCGGGGCGTGGCCGCTGGACGACCATGACTGGTCGTGCCGCTGCCCAAACGTCTGCTCGCGTCCGTGATCGTGCTCTGCTTGCTTCTCGGATTCGCCGGGCTCGTGTTGTCCGTGCTGCGCTAGGGGCAGGCGGGCGGCCGGAGACCGGCTGCCAAAATGACGCCATGACTCGTAACCTGCTCGGCCCGGAACCGACCCTGCTGCCGGAACGCACGCAGGCCCAGGCCGCGCTCGACGCCGCGACCGACCCCGAGGCGCTGACCGCGGTCGCCGCCGCGTACCCGGATTTCAGCGCGGGCTGGGCCGCGCTGGCCGAGCAATCCCTCGCCGCCGGCGAACCGGTCGCCGCCTACGCGTTCGCCCGGACCGGCTACCACCGGGGCCTGGACCAGCTGCGCCGGGCCGGCTGGAAGGGCTTTGGGCCGGTGCCCTTCGACCACCGGCCCAACCAGGGATTCCTGCGCGCGCTGGCCGCGCTGGCCACCGCGGCGCAGCAGATCGGGGAGACCGAGGAGTACGACCGCTGCCGCCAGTTCGTGGAGGACTCCGACCCGAAGGCGGCCGGCACCCTCGGCCTGGTCTGAGTCGGCCTGGTCTGAGTCGGCCTGGCGTGCGGACAGCCGGTCTGGCGAGGCCGCCCCAAGCCGACCCGGGCGCCCGCGCGCCGGCCGGAGCTTCGTTGATCTGCCCCGCGGTGATTCGCGTTTCGCGAAGCTAGTTTCTTGATTCAAGAATCTTGATTCAAGATTCGCGAAACGCGAATATGGATTCCAGTCAGGTCGTTTCGCGAGGCGCCGGGTTCGCAACGGTGGAATGCGATCCGCTCGGCGATCCGATCGGCCCGCAAGATCAGCGGGCCAAGCCGGCGGGCCAAGCCGGCCGGGCCAGTGCGCCGGGTCAGACGCCGCGGACCAGGCGGAGGTCCTCGGTGTGCCGGTACCAGGTCCAGCGCTTCTGCGGCCGCTCGTGCGGCACGCCGTCCCGGGTCACGATCGTGGACAGGCAGCCGATCTCGAACGACCGGCCCGCGGTCACCTGCTCCCGCCGGTTGACCAGGCCCCGGTGTGCCACCGCGACCTGCAGGCCCGCCCCGGGCAGCGGGGTCACCCGGATGAGTTTGGCCGGTCCGCGCAGCACCCGGGTGTCGTCGCAGTAACCCACCCCGCGCACCGGCCCGATGGTGCCAAGGCCGACCAGCACCCCGCCGTTGTCGTCCCGGACCAGCGGCACCCGGTCGGCCTCCCCGTGCAGCGCGGCCTCCAGCGCGCGGCGCGGATCGGTGGGCAGATCCCAGGTCGCGGCCACCTCCGACGCGCCCGAGACCGGCACGTAGCCCAGTGCGACGTCGGCCAGCCGCTCGGTGCGCAGCAGTCGCAGCACCACCGCGTTGAGGTCGGCGTCGGTGCCCAGCACGATCGCCCGGCCCCCCAGCTCACGCAGCAATCCGTCGACATCGGCCTTGCCCGGCCGGGCCGCCACGTGAAACACGTCGATCCCGTCGCGCTCGGCCAGCTCGGAGAGACCTTTCGACCCGGCCGCCCGACCGCACGCCAGCACGACCGCCGCCGACTGCGTTCCCATCCGGACTCCTCGACTACGCTCTTACCGGCACTCGCCCAATTGGGCGGACGTCATTCCATCATCGCGTGTTAATCCTGTGGGAGTTACTCATGCCGGCCATCGTGGTCATCGGCGCTCAGTGGGGCGACGAGGGCAAGGGCAAGGCCACCGACCTGCTCGGCGAGCGTGTCGGCTGGGTCGTCCGTTACCAGGGCGGCAACAACGCCGGCCACACCGTGGTCTTGCCCGACGGCCAGGACTTCGCGCTGCACCTGATTCCCTCGGGCATCCTCAACCCCGAGGTCACCAACGTGATCGGCAACGGCGTGGTGGTCGACCCGGGGGTGCTGCTGGACGAGCTGGCCGGGCTGGAGGAGCGCGGGGTGGACACCTCGCGGCTGATGATCTCCGCCGACTCGCACTTGATCATGCCCTACCACGTGGCCATCGACAAGGTTACCGAGCGCTACCTGGGCAAGGCCAAGATCGGCACCACCGGCCGCGGTATCGGTCCGTGCTACCAGGACAAGGTGGCCCGGGTCGGCGTGCGCTTCCAGGACGTGCTGGACGAGAAGATCCTGCGGCAGAAGGTGGAGGCCGCGCTGGACTTCAAGAACCAGGTCCTGGTGAAGGTGTACAACCGCAGGGCGCTGGACCCGGACGAGGTGGTGGACGCCGTGCTGGGCCAGGTGGAGAAGCTGGCCGACCGGATCGCCGACACCCGGCTGCTGCTCAACCAGGCGCTGGAGCGGGGCGAGACGGTGCTGCTGGAGGGTTCCCAGGGCACCATGCTCGACGTGGATCACGGCACCTACCCGTTCGTGACCTCGTCCAACCCGACCTCGGGTGGGGCCTGTGCCGGGTCGGGCATCGGGCCGGGCCGGATCAACGCCGTGATGGGCATCCTCAAGGCGTACACCACGCGGGTGGGGTCGGGGCCGTTCCCGACCGAGCTGCAGGACGACATGGGTGAGCGGCTACGCAAGACCGGCGGGGAGTTCGGCGTGACCACCGGCCGCTCCCGGCGCACCGGCTGGTTCGACGCGGTGATCGCCCGCTACGCGGCGCGGGTGAACGGAATCACCGACTACTTCCTGACCAAGCTGGACGTCTTGTCCGGCCTGGAGCGGGTGCCGATCTGTGTCGGCTACGAGGTGGACGGGTTCCGCGCGGACGACATGCCGATGACGCAGACCGATGTGCACCACGCGGTTCCGGTGTACGAGGAGCTGCCGGGCTGGTTCGAGGACATCAGCCACTGCCGCACCTTCGAGGAGCTGCCGGCCAACGCGCAGTCCTATGTGCTGCGGCTGGAGGAGCTTTCGGGTGCGCGGATGTCGGTGATCGGGGTCGGCCCGGGCCGGGAGCAGACCATCGTCCGGCACGATCCGCTGGGCTGAGTTCCCTTCGACTTTTCATCGGTCGCCGACGGATATTTTATTATCGGTCGGCGACCGATATTTTTCCAGAGTTCGGGACGGGCCGCCCATTCATTGACGGGAGCGCGGCGCGGAAACAAGACTCCGGGCAGCCGATGACGGCGTGTCATTGTCTTCCGCCCGGACGTCTGGAGTATCCGCGTGACTTCTTCTTCGCCGGATGTGCTGGCGCGCGCCGAGGCCGACGCGCCGGTGGCCGGGCCGGCCTCCTCGGCGCCGCCCGAGCCGGTACCACGGCGGCGGCGCTGGCGGGGCCTGCGCGTCGCGCGCTGGGTTTCCCCGTTGGCATTGCTGGTGATCTGGCAGGTGCTGGCCGGCACCGGCCTGGTGCCGGCCAGCAAGCTGCCGTCGCTGAACGTGGTCTGGCAGGCCGCCGTGCAGGTCGCGCAGGACGGTCAGCTGGGCGAGGGCCTTGCGGTGTCGCTGCGCCGGATGCTGATCGGGTTCGTGATCGGCGCGCTGATCGGCGGAATTCTCGGTGTGCTGGCCGGTTTGCTGCGCTCGGCCGATGTGACGGTCGATCCGTTGATGCAGATGCTGCGCAACATTCCGCTGTTCGGCACCATTCCGTTGTTGATTCTGTGGTTCGGGATCGGTGAGCTGCCCAAGATCGTGTTGATCGCGGTGGCCGGCGCGGTTCCCATCTACGTGAATGTGTACGCCGGGATTCGCGAGGTCGATCCGCGGCTGGTGGAGGCGACCACGGCGCTGGGTTATTCGCGGGCGCAGCGGCTGGTCCACGTGGTGTTGCCCGCGGCGGTGCCGCACACCCTGGTCGGGGTGCGGCTGGGCGTTGCGTCCTCGTGGCTGGCCCTGGTGGTGGCCGAGACGGTGAACGCCGATTCGGGCATCGGCTTCATGATCAACAATGCCCGGGATTTCCTGCGCACCGACATCGTGATCGTGGGCCTGCTGGTCTACGCGCTGGTCGGGTTGGTGCTGGATTCGGTGTTGCGCGGACTGGAACGGTGGTTGCTGCGGTGGCGGACGGCGTGACGGGCACAGTGTCCGAGGTGGCAACCGGGACGGTCGAAGTACGGGGACTGGTCAAGCGATTCGGTTCGCGGCCGGTGCTGGACGGGCTGGATCTGTCCATCGAGCGCGGTGAGTTCGTGGCGTTGCTGGGTCGTAGTGGCTCGGGCAAGTCCACGCTGCTGCGCGTGTTGTCCGGGCTGGATCGCAACATCGACGGTGAGTCCACTGTGGACGGAAGGGTGTCGGTGGCGTTCCAGCAGCCGCGATTGCTGCCCTGGCGGCGAGTGTGGCGCAACATCACCCTCGGCCTCGACGGGCCCGATCCGCGTGCGGTCGCGGCGAACGCGCTGGCCGAGGTGCGCCTGGCCGACAAGATCGACGCCTGGCCGGGCACGTTGTCCGGCGGCGAGGCGCAGCGGGTGTCGCTGGCCCGCGCGCTGGTCCGGGCGCCGGATCTGCTGCTGCTGGACGAGCCGTTCGCCTCGCTGGACGCGCTGACCCGGCTGGCCATGCACCGGCTGGTGACCCAGTTGTGGCAGCGCCACCGCCCAGCGGTGCTGCTGGTCACCCATGACGTGGACGAGGCGCTGGCCCTGGCCGACCGGGTGCTGGTGCTGGAGAACGGCCGGATCGCCGCGACTCACGAGGTGGCCGCGGACCGGCCGCGCAGTGCCGCGCGGCAGGCCGAGTTGCGCGCGGAAGTGTTGTCCGACCTGGGAGTCACTGAGCATGAAGTTGCGTGAACTGATCGTCGCGGCCACCGCCCTGGCCGCCGTCACCGGGTTGGCCGCGTGCGGCGGCGGGTCCGGCGCGTCCGCCCCCGCCGCGGCGCCGGTGCCGGCGACGGTGAGTCCGGCCGCGCTGAGCAGCGTCACTTTGCGGGTGGGCGACCAGAAGGGCGCCGGACTGCAGGTTCTGTTGCAGGCGGCCGGTTTGGCCGACACCCCGTACAAGCTTTCCTGGTCGACCTTCACCTCCGGGCCGCCGCTGCTGGAGGCGGCCAACGACAACGCGGTGGATGTCGGCGAGGTGGGCAACACGCCGCCGATCTTCTCGGCCGCCGCCAACGGCAACATCGACGTGGTCGCCGCGTTGCGCTCCAGCGTCGGGGATTCGGTGCTGGTGGGCAAGAATTCGCCGATCCATTCGCTGGCTGATCTGCGGGGCAAAACGATCGCGGTGGCCAAGGGCAGCTCGGCCAACGGCACGCTGCTCAACACGCTGGCCAAGGCGGGCCTGAAACCCAGCGATGTGACCATTTCCTACCTGCAGCCCGCGGATGCCTACGCCGCGTTCAGCCAGGGCAGCGTGGCGGCCTGGGCGGTGTGGGACCCGTATGTCACCGAGGCGGTGGCCAATCTGGGGGCGAAGCAGCTGGTCAGCGGCGCGGACGCGTTGCACGGGACCGGTTTGGCCGCCGGGTCGCCGTTGAGCAACGGGTACTCGTTCCTGACCGCGAGCCGGACCGCGCTGGCCGATGCGGGGCGCAACACGGCACTGGCCGATTTCGTGACCCGGGTGGACAAGGCGGAGCAGTGGGCGGCCACGCACCTGGACGCGTGGGCGGCGATCTACGCCCAGCAGACCGGAATTCCGCTGGCCACGGTGCAAAAGGCCATCGGGCAGATCGTGCTGTCCCCGGTGACGCTGGACGATTCGGTGGTGGCCGCGGAGCAGAAACTCTCCGACGCGTTCACCAGCGCGGGCCAGCTGCCGGGCAAGGTCGCGTTCAGTTCGTTCGTCGATCGCCGCTTCACCGCGGAGATCGCCCCGCTGGTGAAAACAAAATAGAGGACGGGCCGAGATGAGCGTGACGCTGCACTGGTTCCTGCCCACCCACGGCGACGGTCGGTCCATTGTGGATCGAGCCGGGATGAGCCCGATCGGCGCGGACGTGCCGCGCGAACCGGACATCGACTACCTGGCCCAGGTGGCGCAGGCGGCCGAGCGGGTCGGCTTCACCGGGATGCTCACCCCGACCGGAACCTGGTGCCAGGACGCGTGGTTGACCACCGCGGCGCTGCTGGCCCGGACCCGCACGATCAAGTTCCTGGTGGCGTTCCGGCCGGGCGCGCTGACCCCGACGCTGGCCGCGCAGATGGCCGCGACCTACCAGCACGTGTCCGGCGGGCGATTGCTGCTCAACATCGTGACCGGCGGCGATCCCGTTGAGCAGGCACGGTTTGGCGACTACCTGGACCACGATCAGCGCTACGACCGCACCGACGAGTTCCTGGCCATCCTGCGGCTGATCTGGTCCGGGCAGCCGACCGGTTTCCGGGGCGAGCACTACACGATCGACGGCGCGACCACGTTCGCTGTCCCGGATCCGGTGCCACAGCTTTATTTCGGCGGTTCCTCCGACGCCGGGATGCGGGTCGCGGCCCGGCGCGCGGACGTGCACCTGACCTGGGGCGAGCCGCCTGAACTGGTGGCCGAGAAGGTGGGCCGGCTGCGCAAACTGGCCGCCGAGGAGGGCCGGGAACTGCGGTTCGGCATCCGGTTGCACACGTTGAGCCGGGACACCTCGGCGGCGGCCTGGGCCGAGGCGCAGCGGATGTACGACCGCTTCGATCCGGCGGATGTGCAGGCGGCGCAACGGAAATTCGCCGCGATGGATTCGGTGGGCCAGCGCCGGATGGCCCAGTTGCACGGCGGTGAGCTGCCCGCCGACGCCCGGTCGCTGGAGATCCACCCGAACCTGTGGGCCGGGATCGGGCTGGTGCGCGGCGGGGCGGGCACCGCGCTGGTCGGCAGTCACGCCGAGGTGGCCGATCTGATCGAGCAGTACCACGAGGTGGGCATCGAGGAGTTCGTGCTGTCCGGCTATCCGCACCTGGAGGAGGCGTACTGGTTCGGCGAGGGCGTGCGGCCGATCCTGGCCAACCGCGGTTTGCTGGCGGCGTGATCGAACCCTGGCAGCAGTACGAGCGTACTGCTAGCTTGGGGCATGGACTCCGTCACCCGGTTCGAGGGCCTGGCCGCGCACTACGACAGGTCCCGGCCCACCCCGCCGCGGGCCCTGACCGACCTGCTCCGCCAATGGATCGCGGTGGACCGGCCGGACGTGGTCGACCTGGGCGCGGGCAGCGGGCTGGCCACCGAGCTGTGGTCCGGCCAGGCCGCCTCGGTGACCGCGATCGAACCCGGCGCGGACATGCGGGCCATCGCCGGGCAGCGGCTGGCCACGCTGCCCGACCGGGAGATCTTCGCGCTGGTGGATGCCCCGGCCGAGGTCACCGGCCTGCCCGATGCGTGCGCCGATGTGGTCGTGGCCAGTCAGGCCATGCACTGGTTCGACCCGGCCCGCGTCATCCCGGAGATCGCCCGGCTGCTGCGCCCCGGCGGGGTGTTCGCCGCGATCGACTGCGACTTCCCGCCCGCCGTGCTGGCCGCCGCCGACGCCGCCTACGACGACTTCCAGTACGCCATGGGCCACCTGGAGGTGTCCAACGCGCTGCAGCCGGCCAAGACGGCCAAACGGGAGCACCTGGGCAACCTCTCGCGCAGCGGACTGTTCCGCCGCACCACCGAGATCTGCCTGCACAAAGAGGAAACCGGCGATGGGCAGCGGCTGGTGGACATCGCGCTGAGTCAGGGTGGGGCCAAGGCCGCGCTGGACGCCGGGTTCACCGAAGAAGACCTGGCCGTCACCGGTCTGCGCGCGATCGCGGCCACCATTCCGGCCGACACCCCGTTCTGGTGGACCTACCGGGTTCGCCTGGCCTGGAAGTGAACGCGCCGGACGAACGCCGGTGAATATCAGTCCCGTGTGGACAGTCGGGCCTCTTCCAGGTCCAGTTCGTTGAGCACCCGGCGCAGCACCTCGTCGTCGATGTCCCCGGCGTCCCGGGCGTCGACGTAGACCTGGCGTTCGGCGGCCAGCATTTCCAGCCGCAGCCTACGAAACGCGGTGGCCGGACTCTCGATGTCCTGCCGCCCCAACCGTTCCCACACCGCGTTGCCGCGCCGCTCGGTCATCGCGCGCAGCTTGTCGGCCACATGATCCGGGGCGGTGGTGGTGTCTTCCGCGAGCAGTTCGTCCAGCCGGTCGATGGCCGCGGCCGAGGCGTTGTGCGCGGCCTGGGCCTCGGCCAACGCGTCGGCCTGTTCCTCGTCACCGTGCACGCCGAGCTTGCGGATCAGCCACGGCAACGTGGTGCCCTGGATCAGCAAGGTGCCCACGGTGATGGTGAAGGCCAGCAGCAGCACCAGATCCCGGCCCTCGACGTTCTCCGGCACCGAGGCCGCGGCGGCCAGTGACACCACCCCACGCATCCCGGTCCAGGCGATCACTGTCACGTTGCGCCAGGGCGGCACCGGCCGCCCTCGGCCTACTCCGGGGATCTTGCGGGGCAGATACGTCGCCGGATACATCCACACCACGCGCAACACCATCGTGGCCACCAGCACGGCCAGCACCGGCCAGACCAGGGACAGCGGCGGATGCCCGTTGCGCTGGGCCTCGCCGACCACGAACCGGAAATTCAGGCCGATCAGCGCGAACACCAGCGATTCCAGCAGCACGTCCACCGCGCGCCACACCGCCCGCTCCTGCAGCCGGGTGGCGTACCCGGCGCGCGGCGCGTTGTGGCCGAGGTAGAGCCCGGCGGTGACCACGGCCAGCACGCCGGACCCGTGCACCGCCTCGGCGATCTGGTAGGCGGCGAAGGGAACCAGCATGCCCAGCGCGCTTTCCAGTACCCCGTCGCCGATGCGCATCCGGATGCGGTGCACCACGAAGCCCAGCACCAGCCCGATCACCACACCGCCGACCACGGCCAGCGCGAACAGGCCCAGTCCGGCGCCGAAGGAGGTGGCGCTGCCGACCGCGGCGGCCACCGCGACCTTGAACAGGGTCAGCGCGGTGGCGTCGTTGACCAGGCTCTCGCCCGAAAGCAGAGTCATGATCCGGCGCGGCAGGCCGAGTTTGCGGCCGATGGCCACCGCAGCCACCGCGTCCGGCGGGGCGACCACCGCGCCCAGCACCAGCGCCGAGGTCAGCGGCAGGCCGGGCACCAGCCAGTAGGCGATGAACCCGATGCCGACCATGCTGGCGATCACCAGGCCCACCGACAGCAGCGCGATCGCCCGCACGTTCTCCCGGAAGCTCAGGTAGGAGGTGCTCAGCGAGGCCGAGTACAGCAGCGGCGGCAGGAACAGCACCAGCACCACTTCCGGGTCGATGCTGAAGTCCGGCACGCCCGGGATGAACGACGCGACCAGCCCGACGGCGACCAGCAACAGCGGCGCCGACCAGTCCAGTTTGCGGGCCAGCGTGGCGACCGCGAGTGACCCCGTGAGCACCAGGAGTGATTCGATGCCGGTCAACTGACCCTCCCCGTTAGCGGTCGCCCGGGCTCGTGCGCGGTCGCCGGATAATGATGATGTGAGCTGCGCCCATACCGAAACTCTGCCCGAACCCGAAGTGGCCCCCCGCACCCCCGAGGGCTGCCAGGAATGCCTGGAGATCGGCAACGATCTGTGGGTCCATCTTCGACTCTGCCTGGACTGCGGGCATGTCGGCTGCTGTGACTCCAGCCAGTACAAACACGCCACGGCCCATCATCGCCAGGACGGTCACCCGGTGATGCGCTCGTTCGAGCCGGGCGAGAACTGGCGCTGGTGCTACCTGGACAACCGGCTGGTCTGACGGCCTCGCCGGGACTCGCCTACGCTCTTTCACCGTGCGCGTACTGGTAATCGGGTCCGGCGCCCGGGAACACGCTCTGGTGCTGGCTCTCTCCCGCGATCCCGGGGCGACCGCCCTGGCCTGTGCGCCGGGCAACGCGGGCACCGCGGGCCTGGCCGAGCCGTTCGCGGTGGACCCGCGCTCGGCCGGGGAAGTGGTCACGCTGGCCCGGCAGTGGTCGGCCGACCTGGTGGTGATCGGGCCGGAGGCGCCGCTGGTGGCCGGGGTGGCCGACGCGGTGCGCGAGGCCGGTTTCGCCTGCTTCGGGCCGTCGGCCGCGGCGGCCCGGATCGAGGGGTCCAAGGAGTTCGCCAAGGACGTGATGACCGCGGCCGGGGTGCCGACCGCGCGCGCCGAACTGGTGGACAACCCGGCGATGCTGGACGCCGCGCTGGGCCGGTTCGGCCCCATGTGGGTGGTGAAGGACGACGGGCTGGCCGCGGGCAAGGGCGTGGTCGTGACCGATGACCTGGAAGCAGCCCGGGCGCACGCGCTGACCCTGCTCGACGGCGGGCACCCGGTGCTGCTGGAATCGTTCCTGGACGGGCAGGAGGTGTCGCTGTTCTGCCTGGTCGACGGCGAGCACGTGGTGCCGCTGCTGCCCGCGCAGGATTTCAAACGAGTGGGTGACGGCGACGCCGGCCCGAACACAGGCGGTATGGGCGCCTACGCGCCGCTGCCCTGGGTGCCGTCCGGTCTGGTTGACGATGTCCTGGCCCGGATCGTCCGTCCGGTGGTCGACGAGCTGGGCAAACGCGGCGCCCCGTTCACCGGCCTGCTCTACGCCGGACTCGCCCTCACCTCCACCGGCCCGCAGGTGATCGAGTTCAACTGCCGGTTCGGCGATCCGGAAACTCAGGTAGTGCTGGCCCTGCTCAACACCCCATTGGGTGATCTGCTGCGCGCCGCCGCGACCGGAAACCTGGCCGACTACCCGACGCTGGACTGGCAGGACGGCGCCGCGGTCACCGTGGTGGTCGCGGCCGAGGGCTACCCGGGCGTGCCCCGGACGGGTGACGTGATCACCGGCGCCGACGCCGACGGGGTGCTGCACGCCGGCACTCGGCGGCGCGACGATGGGGTGGTCGTGTCCACCGGCGGGCGGGTGCTGTCCGTGGTCGGCCAGGGCGACGACCTGGCCGCCGCGCGGGAGGACGCCTACCGCCGGGTGGCCGAGGTTCACCTGGCCGGCGCACACCACCGCACGGACATCGCGCTGCGTGCCGTGCAGGGTGCGATCGCGGTACCGCCGGGCCGCTGAGTTTGTGCCGAAGCGAGCCCGCTGACCTGGTCGCGTTGGTAGCCTGCGTAGAGAGAGCGAGTAGCTACGAAACGTGCGGGGGTGTTTCGCCGATGGCGACCGAAGGCGT
>DASZNF010000096.1:0-12478 GCA_035551355.1 Pseudonocardiaceae bacterium
GCAGTCGCATGCACCTCGTGCAGGCGGGCGGCACAGACGAACCGGAAACCAAGGAAATCATGGTGTCTGACGGGCTGACCGCCTAAAGTCCATAGTGGATCACGCGGGGCCGTCTCTTACACCACCCCGCAGGACATGACCTGTTGGCCCAGATATGCTCGATCTCGTGCGGTTCCTGCTTGTTCAAATACTCCTGGATCCGGTTGGGGCGCCTGCACTCCTCTTCTACGAACGCGGTCATTCTCCCCAGCAAGTATCGGACTTGGGGTCGATTGTCCGGACGAAGTCCGAACAATGCAACACCAGTAAAATCATCCTCGATGTTAGCAATTTCAGCACTGAGTAACCTAATCAGCTCCGTGACATTCCGGCAGCCTCGGACCTTCGGCACGAGGGCGTAGATGTCCTCGGCGAGTTCGCTAGCCTGTGTCACGTTGCCGTTGACGAGCTTGCGCACATACAGTAGGTCAAGAAAAGAAGCGATCGCCTTGGCCTTCTCCTTGACCACCGTACGATGATCTTCGGGATCGATTGCCGCCATGATGAGTACCTGTTGAGTCGACAGACCGTTTACGGCGTTGTAGTAGACGTGCTCGAGCATGCTGTCCAGCGTGTGGCCCGCAGCAACAAGCATTCCGTACGACTCTGAGAGCCGGCAAATGCTCTGTTCGACAAATCTGTGGTAGTCATCCGCGGTCACTAAGCTCATCTGATCCGCATGCTGACGGACCCATTCGTGAGCGGCGTTTTCAATCTCCTTTAGGTCTGTCTCATTGTCCAGTTCAGCATGTTTTGCAAGGAGTAGTGTCTTGACAAAGTCGCTGGGTGTCCGGGATTGATGTGCGGACAGATGTGTTAGCATGTCACGCCACTTCTTGTTTAATGCGGGCTGGCCGTGTTCCGAATGAGCCAGCAGGAAACTTTTGAGAAGGTCAACAGGACTGAGGCGAGCACCGCGGTCATTCATCGTTTCAAAGATTTCCCAGCCGTGATCCCGACCCAACGCGCGGATCCCAACCAGACAGACTCGGCCCAATAGCCAGTCTAGGAAGTACAACAATGCCTCGTCCCGTAGATCCACGGGGAAGTCCTCGTCCAGATCGAGCACCCGTTCGTACAGGTTCCGCACGGATGGTGTCGGGTTGGACGGCAGAGTGTACGGTTTGCCTTTAAACAGCGACATCAGTAACTCGGTACGTTCGGGTATATCGACGCTGAATGTTCGTTTGCCGTGTTTTACCTTGGAGATTAACTTGTCCAGTTCACTGATTTCGTCCTCCGCCTCCTGTTCTTTGAGTAGGCCACGGATATAGATGAGCAGCAGGTGCAAGGTCGTCACTCGTTGTTGGCCGTCTACGAGATAGGTGAGGCTTTGGTCTTCGAAATAGACGAATGGCCCGAGGAAGTATGGCCCGTAGGTCGCTGTTTCCTCGCGGCCGTCAGTGGGCTTCCATGATCCTCGGAACCGGCGGGCGAGGTCATCCAGCAACGACTTAACGTCCTCACGGCCCCAGGTGTACTCCCGTTGGTAGTAGTCCAGCGCAAATCGGTGCTCGGAAAAAAGGTGTTCAATCGTATATCCACGGCCTCCGATGGGTGCGTCCGCCACAGCCAGCTCCCGTCTCCTCGGACGATGCCTGCGCGCCACCGTCGAGCACGAATTCGTTACTACCTTCATAGTGCGTTGCTGGGATGGCAATACGATCAGACCAACGCAGGCCAGGGTTCACCCTTTTGGCCGTGCAGTGAGCCACGAGTGCCTCGCAGAAATAGAAACCATGTGATCGAAACGCGGGCGGTACGGCGGTAAGGACTGGGCAGACAGCGGCGCGAACCGCGACATCCGGCCACTCAAACAGCGACAGATCGGCGAAACTCGGCCGGTGCCGAGCTGTCCCGAGCTGACAATCCTCCTACTGGACCACCTCCGACTGTTCGGCGCCGCGCTGGACGGGAAGCTGTTCGTGGGTGAGCGCAACAAGCGGGAGCTTCCCAAACGCACGATCTTCGGTTCATGGGATGACGCCCGCCGGGCCGTTCACAGAAGAGGTGTACGCCGGGCCGCTGGCTGGCACGCCTTACGACCTGCGGCACGCGTGCGTGTCGACATGGCTCAACGGCGGTGTTCCCCCGACCACGGTGGCCGCCTGGGCTGGCCACTCGGTCGAGATCCCTTTCCGGATCTACGCCAAGTGCTTGGACGGCGGGGTGGCGGCGCTACGAGCCAAGATGCAGGCGGCACTGGGTCACCGGCCGCCCGGGAAACTTGGGAACGCATAGGGAACAGACAGCCGGAGTCAGCCCGGAATCCACCGGAGACAACCGGAGAAAGACGATCGCCCGCTGACCACGTTTACGCTGGTCGGCGGGCGATTTCTGCTGGTCGAACTTGAGTGCCCCCGGTAGGATTCGAACCTACGCTCCCGCCTCCGGAGGGCGGTGCTCTATCCCCTGAGCTACGGGGGCCTTGTGGCTTGTGACGCAGCTTAGCGTACTCGCGATGGGGCTGCGCACGCCCTACCGTGTTGGCATGAATCACCCTCACACCAGCACCGTCACCGGGGACGGCGTGCGGCTGGCGGTCACGGAGCAGGGCGACCCGAACGCCCGCACGATCGTGCTGGTGCACGGGTACCCGGACAACTCCTCGATGTGGGACCCCGTCGCCGAGCTGCTGGCTTCTTCGTTTCACGTTGTTCGGTACGACGTTCGGGGAACGGGGGAATCGGACGCGCCCGCCGGCCGGGAGGGGTATGGGCTGGAGCATCTGGCCGCTGATCTCGCGGCCGTGGTCAGGGCCACCAGTCGCGGGCGGCCGGTGCATGTGGTGGCGCATGACTGGGGGTCGGTGCAGAGTTGGCACGCGGTGACCGACCCGGCGCTGGCACCCCTCTTCGCCTCCTACACGAGCATTTCCGGTCCCTGTCTGGACCACGTGTCGGACTGGATGCGGCGGCGGGCTCGGCGGTTGCAACTGGCTCGCCTGCTTCGGCAGCTTTCGCACTCCGCCTACATCGGGTTCTTCCAGATGCCTCGAGTACCCGAGCTGGTCCTGCGGGTGCCGGGGGCGTTGAAGGTCTTTCACGCCCAGGCCCGGGACGCTCGGAACGGGCTGGAGCTCTATCGGGCGAACATGCTCAACCGGGTGGGTGGGGCGCACGAACCCCGGAAGACCGATGTGCCGGTGCAACAGATTGCGTTGAGTCGGGATCCTTTCGTGCTGCCGATGCTGTTGGATGCCGCCGATCCGTTCTGCAGCCGGTTGTGGCGGCGAGAGCTGCCTGCCGGGCACTGGGCTACGCGGTCGCACCCTCGGCAGGTTGTCGAGTATGTGACGGAGTTCATTGAGCATGTGGAGGGCGCACCGGCCGGGCGGGGGCTTCGCGGTGCGGTGATCTCGGGCGATGCTGGGCGGTTTGCCGGGAAACTGGTGCTGATCACCGGGGCCGGGAGCGGGATCGGGCGGGCCTCGGCGCTGGCGTTCGCGGCGGCGGGGGCCGATGTGGTCGCGGCCGATATCGACGAGGAGTCCGCCGAAGAGACGGTGCGGCTGGTGCGGAAGCACTCGGTCGACGGGTATGCCTATTCGGTCGATGTGGCCGACTCGGCCGCGGTGCGGAAGCTGGCCGAGTCGGTGCGGGACGAGCACGGCGTGCCGGACATCGTGCTGGCCAACGCCGGGATCGGGATGGCAGGGCCGTTCCTGGACACCAGCGAGGACGACTGGCGGCGGGTGTTGGACGTCAACCTCTGGGGCGTCATCCACACCCTGCGCACCTTCGGCGACCAGCTCGTCGAGCGGGGGCGGGGCGGGCATCTGGTGGTGACCGCCTCGGCCGCGGCCTTCACGCCGTGGCCCGCTCTGTCGGCTTACGCGACCACCAAGGCGGCGGTGCTGTCGCTGGCGCAGAGCCTGCGGACCGAGCTGGCTCCCCGGCACATCGGGGTGAGTGCGATCTGCCCGGGCCTTGTCGCCACCAACATCACTCAGACCACCCGATTCGTCGGGCAGGACGCGGAGACCGAGCGGCGCAGCCGGGAGCGGACCACGCGGGCCTACGCTCGCCGCGATTTCGGACCCGATCGGGTGGCCACGGCAATCCTGGACGCGGTGGAACATAATCGCGCTGTGGTCCCGGTCACAGCTGAGGGACGCCTCGCCGCGATCGGGTCCCGAGTGTCTCCGGCGCTGGTCAGGGGCTTTGGTCGGCTGGTCCGGCCGCCGCGCGATCAGAAGTGAGTCTCATTCATGATTATTCCAGTTAATTCACTCTTCTGGAGTACAGCTACTCGCGAGTCGGTGGCATAGCGTTACTGCACCTTCCTGCTGAGCGGCCACGTCCGACCAGCACAAACGGGGAGTCCACCGGGCGACCACGGCCACCGTGGCTGCCGACGCACGGGACGGGCACCGCGCCCGCTCCACCGCCTGTCCCGTGCGGGTCGGCCCGCCCATCGCGGCCTGTCCGGTTCGCGTCGGCCCCCCATCGCGGCCCCGCTGTGGGGAGATCGGATTTCCGGCCACTGTGGAGGCTTCGCGGTCCCGCGTGGCTTTCCCAGCAGGTGGGAGGCCATATCCGGATTTGGGAAGAGGGGCTCTCCTTCTAAACTCCCTGAGGTGACTCCAGCCGCGCTAGCCGATCTGGTCCGCTCGACGGCGCACGAGGTGCTCGCCACTCGTGGGCTCGATCCCGCCGTGCTCCCCGCGGCGGTCACCGTCGAGCGTCCACGCAACCCCGATCACGGCGACTACGCGACCAACCTGTCCCTGCAGATCGCCGGCGAGCTCGGCGTCTCGTCCCGAGACCTGGCCGACTGGCTGGCCGCCGCACTTGTCGAAACCGCCGACATCGACGCCGCCGATGTGGCCGGGCCCGGGTTCATCAACCTGCGGCTCAACGCCGCCGGGCAGGGGGAGATCGCGCGCGCGGTGCTGGCCGCCGGACCGGCCTACGGGCACGGAGAATCGTTGCGGGGCAAGCGGATCGCGCTCGAGTTCGCGCCGATCGACCCGATCGGGCCGCTGCCGGTGGCACAGACCCGGTGGGCCGCGGTGGGCGATTCGCTGGGCCGGGTGCTGGCGTCGCAGGGTGCGGCCGTGGTGCGGGAGTGCCGGGTCGAGGCGACCGGGCCGCGGATGGACCGATTCGCCGACTCGCTGATCGCCGCCGCGCTCGGCCAGCCCACGCCGGAGGACGGCTACACCGGCGGCTACGTCACCGACCTGGCGGCCGAGGTGCTGCGGGCCGAACCCAGCGCGTTGTCCCTCGGCGACGACCGGGCGGAGACGTTCCGGCGGATCGGCGGCGGGCTGATGCTGGAGGAGATCGCGCGCAGCCTGCGGGTGTTCGGGGTCGAGTTGAGCCTGGCGGACACGGACGCGGCGCCGGCCGATGAGCGGATCGCCGTTCGCGGCGGCGAGGTGACCTTGCTCGCCGAGTCCCGGCCGCTGCGGATGGGACGGCGGACCGGGGCCACGGTCACCATCGAGGACCTGATCGAGGCGGTCGGCCCGGAAGCCGGACGGTACGCGCTGGTGCGCTCGGCCGTGGACGGCGAACTGGAGGTCGACCTCGGGCTGTGGGGCACCAGCGGCGAGGACAGTCCGGCCTATCTGGTGCGCTATGCGCATGCCCGGGCCTGCGCGGTGTTGCGCAATGCCGGGGAATTGGACATCAGGTCCGATGTGGACAACGCGGACCTGGCTCTGTTGAGCCACGAGCGGGAGGGGGCGGTGTTGCGCACCCTCGGCGAGTTTCCCCGGGTGCAGGCCACCGCGGCCGAGCTGCGCGAGCCCTACCGGGTCGCCCGCTATCTGGAGGAGCTGACCGCGGCGTTCCGTTCGCTGCAGGAACTGACCGAACTGCGGGTGCTGCCGCAGGGTGACGAGGAGGCCGGGGAAGTGCACATCGCCCGCGCGGTGTTGTACGCCGCGGTCCGTCAGGTGCTGGCCAGCGGGCTGGACCTGCTCGGCGTCGACGCGCCGGAGCAACTGTGATGCGCGCACATCCGGCCGGCCCCCGGCATGCCGACGTCCTGTTGCCGGCCAATACCGCGGGCCCGGCCCCGGTCGACGAGGACGCGCTCAACGAACTGCATCCGGCGGTGTGGCCGCGGCACGCCGCCCGGGACGCCGCCGGCGTGGTCTGGCTGTCCGATGTGGACGTTCGAGACCTGGTCGAAGCCTACGACACTCCGCTGTTCGTGTTGGACGAAAAGGACTTCCGGGAGCGCTGCCGGGAACACGCCCGCGCGTTCGGGGATCCGGCTGCGGTGCACTACGCGTGCAAGGCGTTCCTGTCCGTCCAGATCGCCCGGTGGGTGGCCGAGGAAGGACTGGGCATCGATGTGTGCAGCGGCGGGGAACTGGCCGTGGCGTTGCGCGCGGACTTCCCGCCCGAGCGGATCGCCTTGCACGGCAACAACAAATCCAGTGCCGAACTGGCGGCCGCGGTGGACGCGGGCGTCGGTGTGATCGTGCTGGACTCGTTCTTCGAGATCGCCCGGCTGGACGCCATCACCCGGGACCGCGGGGTGCGCCAGCCGGTGATGGTGCGGGTCACCGTCGGCGTGGAGGCGCACACCCACGAGTTCATCGCCACCGCGCACGAGGACCAGAAGTTCGGTTTCTCCATCGCCTCCGGCAACGCCGCCGAGGCGGTGCGCCGGGTGCTCAAGTGCGGCGGGCTGGAACTGGTCGGGCTGCACAGTCACATCGGGTCGCAGATCTACGACGCGGACGGCTTCGAGGTGGCCGCGCACCGGGTGATCAGCCTCCTGGCCACGCTGCGAGACGAACACGGATCGTCCCTTGTGGACTCCATCACGACCATCGATCTGGGCGGTGGCCTTGGAATCGCGTACACGGCCGACGACGATCCGCCGCCGCCGGCCGCGCTGGCCGCGCAGCTGCGCCAGATCGTGGCCCACGAGGCGGACGCGGCCGGGTTGCCCCGGCCCCGGATCACCGTGGAACCGGGCCGGGCCATCGTCGGGCCGAGCACCGTCACGCTGTATCAGGTCGGCACCATCAAGGACGTCGACCTCGGGCACGGCACCAGCCGCCGGTACGTCAGCGTGGACGGCGGGATGAGCGACAACGTGCGCACCGCGCTCTACGACGCGGTGTACGACTGCCGGCTGGTGTCGCGGGCCTCCGACGCGCCGCCCGCACTGTGCCGGGTGGTCGGAAAGCATTGCGAGAGCGGGGATGTGGTGGTGCGGGACTGCTGGCTGCCCGGCGATCTGGCACCCGGCGACCTGCTCGCGGTCGCGGCCACCGGCGCCTACTGCTACTCGATGGCCAACGGCTACAACCGGCTGCCGCGGCCCGCGGTGGTCGCCGTCGCCGATGGCACCCACCGGGCGTTGTTGCGCCGGGAGACCGAAGACGACCTGTTCCGCCTGGAGGTTGCCCCGTGACCGACAAGAAGATCCGGGTGGCGCTGCTGGGTTGCGGCACCGTGGGGGTCGAGGTGGTCCGGCTGCTGCGCGAGCAGGCCGGCGACCTGGCCCAGCGGGTCGGCGCCCCGCTGGAGCTGGCCGGGGTCGCGGTGCGCCGCCCCAACCGGCACCCCGAGGTGCCGGCCGAGCTGCTCACCACCGACGCCACCGCGCTGGTCGAATCGCCGGACGTGGACGTGGTGGTCGAGGTGATCGGCGGCATCGAACTTGCCCGCACCCTGTTGCTGTCCGCGCTGGCCGCGGGCAAGTCGGTGGTGACCGCGAACAAGGCGCTGCTGGCCGAGTGCGGGGCCGAACTGTTCGCCGCGGCCGAGGTCTCCGGCGCCGACCTGTACTTCGAGGCGGCGGTGGCCGGGGCCATCCCGCTGCTGCGGCCGTTGCGGGAATCCCTTGCGGGGGACCGGATAACCCGGGTGACCGGAATCGTCAACGGCACCACCAACTACATCCTGTCCGCCATGGACGCCACCGGCGCCGGCTACGGCGAGGCGCTGGACGAGGCCAGCCGGCTCGGGTACGCCGAGGCCGATCCGACCGCGGACGTGGACGGGTTCGACGCTGCGGCCAAGGCCGCCATCCTGGCCTCGCTGGCCTTCCACAGCCGGGTCACCGCCGCCGACGTGCACCGGGAGGGCATCTCGGCCATCACCGCGGCCGACGTGGCGGCGGCGAAACTGCTGGGGCGCACGGTGAAGCTCCTCGCGCTGTGCGAGCGGGTGACCGCCGCCGACGGCAGTGAATCGGTGTCGGTGCGGGTGCATCCGGCGATGATTCCGCGCACCCACCCGCTCGCCGGGGTGTCCGGCGCGTTCAACGCGGTGTTCGTGGAGGCCGACGCGGCCGGGCAGCTGATGTTCTACGGCCAGGGCGCAGGCGGCGCGCCCACCGCCAGTGCGGTGCTGGGCGACCTGGTCGCGGTGGCGCGCAACCAGATGGCCGGCGGCCGGGGCTCCCGGGAGTCGGCCTACGCGGCGCTGCCGGTGCGGCCGATGGGACAGGCCAGCACCCGCTATCACGTCAGCCTGGACGTGGCCGACCGGGCCGGTGTGCTGGCCCAGGTGGCGGCGGTGTTCGCCGAACACGACGTGAGCATCGCCTCGGTGCGCCAGGAAGGCCGCACCCGGGATGCCAGTCTGGTCGTCGTCACGCACGCCGCGCCCGACGCGGCGCTGCGCTCGACGGTCGACAAGATCGCCGGGCTGCCGGTGGTCCGCGAAGTGGTCAGTGTGATGCGGGTGGAAGGCGAGCAACCATGACGACCGCGGCAGCGGCCATTCGACCCGGCTGGCCGGGCATCATCCACGCCTACGCCAACCGGCTTCCGTTGCCGGACAACGCAAAGGTGGTCACTCTGCAGGAAGGTGGCACCCCGCTGCTCGAGGCGCCGCACCTGGCCGGGCTGACCGCCTGCCGGGTGCTGCTGAAGGTCGAGGGGGCCAACCCGACCGGTTCGTTCAAGGACCGGGGCATGACCATGGCCATGACCCACGCGCTGGCCGCCGGGTCCAAGGCGGTGATCTGCGCGTCCACCGGCAACACCTCGGCCTCGGCCGCCGCCTATGCCGCGCGGGCCGGGATGACCTGCGCGGTGCTCGTGCCCAGCGGCAAGATCGCGCTGGGCAAGCTGGCCCAGGCGGTCGCGCACGGCGCGCGCATCCTGCAGGTGGACGGCAACTTCGACGACTGCCTTGAGCTGGCCCGCAAAACCGCCGCGCAGTACCCGATCGAACTGGTCAACTCGGTCAACCCGGTGCGCATCCAGGGCCAGAAGACTGCGGCGTTCGAGGTGTGCGACGTGCTCGGCGGCGCGCCGGACATCCATGTGCTGCCGGTGGGCAACGCGGGCAACATCACCGCCTACTGGGCCGGGTACCGCGAATACGCGCGCGACGGCGTCATCGCGAGTACGCCACGTATGTTCGGCATCCAGGCTGCCGGGGCGGCGCCGCTGGTGCACGGCGCGCCGGTGCGCGAGCCGGAGACCATCGCCACCGCGATCCGGATCGGCAGCCCGGCCTCGTGGCAGGGCGCGGTCACCGCGCGGGACGAGTCCGATGGGCTGTTCGAGAAGGTCACCGACGAGCAGATTCTGGCCGCCTACCGGCTGCTGGCCGCCAGGGAGGGCGTGTTCGTCGAGCCCGCCTCGGCCGCCAGTGTGGCCGGACTGTTGCTGACCGCGGCCGACGGGCGGTTGCCCTCGGGCTCGCTGGTGGTGTGCACGGTCACCGGGCACGGACTCAAGGACCCGGCCACCGCGCTGGAGGCCGCCGTGCAGATCGAGCCGTTGCCGGTGGACCCGCAGGCGGTGGCCACCGCGCTGGAACTGGCGTGACCGGCGGCGTCCGGGTCACCGTGCCCGCGTCCTCGGCCAATCTCGGGCCCGGGTTCGACGCGCTGGGATTGGCTCTCGGCCTCTACGACACGGTGGAGGTGCGGCCAACCGGCAGTGGACTGACGGTGAAGGTCGAGGGGCAGGGCGCCGATCAGGTGCCCGGTGACGAACGACACCTTGTGGTGCGCGCGCTGCACGCTGCGGCCGAACACCTCGGGCTGGAGCTGGCCGGGCTGGATCTGCTGTGCCGCAACGCGATTCCGCACTCCCGGGGGCTGGGCTCCTCGGCCGCCGCGGTGGTCGCCGGGATCGCCGCGGCCTACGCGCTGGCCGGGCGCGCGCTGGACGATGCGGCGCTGCGGCTGGCCGGGGAGTTCGAGGGACATGCCGACAACGCGGCGGCCAGCCTGTTCGGCGGGCTGGTGCTGGCCTGGGGTGGCGAAACGGGTTTCCGGGCGGTGCGACTGGAACCACTGCCCGGGCTGCGGCCGGTGGCGCTGGTGCCGGCCGAGGAGTCGGCCACCTCGACCACCCGGGGGCTGCTGCCCGCGGAGGTGCCGCACGCGGACGCGGCGTTCAACGCCGGCCGCACCGCGCTGGCCGTGCACGCCTTCACCACCGCCCCCGACCTGCTGTTCGCCGCCACCGAGGACCGGCTGCACCAGGACTACCGCAAACCGGCCTGGCCCGCGACGAGCACACTGGTCGGCGCGTTGCGCGCGGCCGGGGTGCCGGCGACCGTGTCCGGCGCCGGTCCGTCGGTGCTCGCGCTGCCCGCGGGCGGCGAGTTGCCCGGCGAGGTGGATCTGACCGGTTTTTCCGTGCTGCCACTGGAGATCGACCGTACCGGCGTGCACTGCGAACCGCTCTAGGGGAATAACCTTCACCAGCGCGCGGTTGCAGGTCACGACGGTCCTCGAGAGCGACGCACCGGGGCGGGGTTGTTGCACACCGCGTCACGGACGTCTAGGCTCGAGGCAGTTCAGTCACCGCGCGCACGGACGCCGGTGCACCCCCGGGTTTTTTCCCGGGTGTCACTCCTGCTGAAAGGTGGCCTCGTCATCAGACGGAGGTCGGCGTTGGCGGGTACCCGATAGCCGTGGTGACCGGGCAGTCCTTTGTCGGCGGCTCGACGTCGTGCGGAGGAGATCCTCTCCCCGTCGTGCGCCGCCGGAAAGGGCGACGTTTTGCCGGCCCGCATTCCGCCGGGCGGCAAATCCGCTGGTCCGCGTAGGAGGCGCCGGACCGGTCAGGAAGGACATGTGTGAGCAACACCAATGTGCTGAACAGTGACACGGCAACTGCCGACTCTCCCGTCACTCCCAGTGGTTCGGATTCCGCGCGCAACGGCGAAACGCCGCGCCGCCGGGCCGGCCTGTCCGGCATGGTTCTTGCCGAGCTGCGTGAACTCGCTGGTCAGCTTGGCATCACCGGGACCACCGGCATGCGCAAGGGCGACCTGATCGCGGCCATCAAGGAGCGTCAGGGCGGTGGCTCTTCCCGGGCTGGTGGCTCCTCCGCGGCCGGGACCACGGCGACGCAGGACGAACTGCCGATCGGGGACGACGCGCCGCGCCGGTCCACCGAGCGCAACGGCAGGGCCGCCCGGGCACCCAAGGGCGACAAGTCCGCGGAGGCCAAGGCCGAGCCGACGGCGTCCACGCCGGAAACGCGCGAGGGCGGGGAGGACAACGGTCCGAGCCGCGGCCGGCGTCGGCGGGGTGCGTCCCGGCCGGCCGGCAGCCCGGACGGTGGCGGTCAGGGCAACCAGGAGGACTCCGGAGTGCAGCAGCGGTCAGGCGGCGACACCCAGCAGGGTGAACGCCGGGAACAGACCCAGGGCGACCGGCCCAGCCGGCGTCCCGAGTCCGACCGCCCGCAGGGCAACCGGCCGCAGGGCAACCGCCCGAACTCCGGCAACGACGATGACGACGACGATCGCGGTGGGCGGCGGGGCCGCCGGTTCCGCGACCGACGGCGTGGCGGCGACCGGGATCGCGGTGGCCGGGGCGGTCGCGGCGAGGGCGGTGCCGACACCGAGATCCGCGAGGACGACGTGCTGCTGCCCGTCGGCGGCATCCTCGACGTGCTGGACAACTACGCGTTCGTGCGCACTTCCGGCTACCTGGCCGGTCCCAACGACGTGTACGTCTCGCTGTCGCTGGTCCGCAAGTACGGGCTGCGCCGCGGTGACGCGGTCACCGGCGTGGTGCGCCAGCCGCGTGAGGGTGAGCAGCAGCGGCAGAAGTTCAACCCGCTGGTGCGGGTGGACAAGATCAACGGGCAGGAGCCCGAGCAGGCCAAGCAGCGGCCGGAGTTCACCAAGCTGACGCCGCTGTATCCGAACGAGCGGCTGCGCCTGGAGACCGACGCGCACGTGCTCACCACCCGGGTGATCGACCTGGTGATGCCGATCGGCAAGGGCCAGCGCGCGCTGATCGTGTCGCCGCCCAAGGCCGGCAAGACGATGGTGCTGCAGTCCATCGCCAACGCCATCACCACGAACAACCCCGAGTGCCACCTCATGGTCGTGCTGATCGACGAGCGGCCGGAGGAGGTGACCGACATGCAGCGGTCGGTGAAGGGCGAGGTCATCTCCTCGACCTTCGACCGTCCGCCGTCGGATCACACGACGGTGGCCGAGCTGGCCATCGAGCGGGCCAAGCGGCTGGTGGAGATGGG
>DASZNF010000097.1:0-32225 GCA_035551355.1 Pseudonocardiaceae bacterium
CGCCGCCGGGCGTAGGTACGGCGGGCGGGTGGTGGCCGACATGATCACGGTGGTCACCGACCGGGTGGCGCGGATCCGGGAGGTCGCGAAGCTGGGGGTGGCGTTCGTGGAGATCCATGCCGGGCTGGATGAGCAGGCCCGGCCGGGTTACTCGATCGGGGTGTTGCTGGAGGACGGCCGGCAGGCCGGGGTTCCTTTCTCCATCGCCGGGGGGGTCACGGCCGACACGATCGCGGCGGTCCGGGAGGCCGGGGCGGTGGTCGCGGTGGCGGGTGGCGCGATCTATGGGGCGACCGATCCGGGTGCGGCGGCCAGGGAACTCAAACACCACGCCACCACCTGATCACACCACCTCGTTGTGCGCCAAGAAAAACTTGGCTCACAGCGAGGCGGTACTTCGGCCGCGTCCGGAGACACGACGAGAAAGGAGTCGACGTGGAAGGCCACGAGTCAGGTACTCGATCCAATCGGACAGCAACCGCACCCGACACGTACAGCGGCTTGCTGCTACAGGCCGCGGGCGTGCTGCGGATGCGCTACGTCCACTGTAGCCGCGACACCACCCTGTCCCCGGCCACGGCAACCGAGCTGGCGAATGTCTTCGAGAGCGTCGCCAACGGAGATCCCGCCTTCGACGAGGTCGATCCGAACGAAGCGATCGCGTTGGCACACCGGCTGATCGACGACGATCACCCCGAGCTGTCGAGAATGTGGCCCCGCCCAGCCTGACCGCAACCGAGGATCATTCGCAGCTCAACGAGGAGTACACGATGACCACAACTGCCGCTGCCACCGAAACCGAAGCCCCCGCCCAATCCGCGCCCGTCGGCGACCCCGCCATCATCGGCGTGCCCCTGTTCATCGTCGGCGCGACCGCGCTCGGCCTGGTGCTGACCGGATACGTGCCGGCCAGTGCCGTCGGCGCCTCGATCGCCATCATCCTGCCCGCCACCGGCCTTGGCCAGCTCGTCGCCGCGGTGTGGGCGGCGTCCCTCGGCCAGAACGCGGTCGCCTCCGTGTTCGGCATCTTCGCCGGATTCTGGATCAGCTACGCGGTCCTGGTGCTCGGGTTGATTCACCACTGGTTCGGCATCGCCCCCGGCGCCGCGATCGCCACCCAGGGCCTGTTCCTGATCGCCTGGCTGGTCACCATCGGCCTGCTGACGCTGATCACCCTGCGCATGCCCGCCGCGTTCACGCTGCTGTTCGTGCTGGTCGACATCGCGCTCGCGCTCGTGCTGACCGGCACGGTCGGCGGCTCGACCGCGGCCACCACCGCGGGCGGGTACGCCGTGTTCGCGTTCACCGCGGTCGGCGTGTACCTGTTCGCCGGCGCGGTGTTCTCCGCGACCGGCGGCAAGCCGCTGCCGCTGGGCCGTCCGGTGCTGAGCTGAGTTCGACCCGAGGCCCGCTGAGCTGACTGTTACCGGACACGTCAGCCCAGCGGTCTCGGCCGTGTGCGCGGGTGCGTGCGGGTGCGGGTGCGGGTGCGGAATTCAGTCGTGCTGGGCGACCGGCGCGGAATCGGCGTCGAGCGCGTCGAGGACCGCGTCGCCGTTCGCCCTGGCCCACTCGGTCAGCAGGTGGATCGGGTCGATCAGCGTCGCGCCGAGCGGGGTGAGCTCGTACTCGACGCGGGGCGGCACCTCGGCATACGCCTGGCGGCGGACCAGTCCGTGCGACTCGAGCCGGCGAAGGGTCTGGGTCAGCATCTTGCGGGAGATGCCGCCGATCAGCTCGATCAGCTCGCCATGGCGCACCGGGCCCTTGCTCAGGCCGTAGAGCACGACCGCCGTCCACTTGTCGGCGAGCAACTCGACGGTCAGACGCGCCGGGCAGTCGGCGAGAAAGGCATCACTGGAACCGAAACCGCTCATGACGCCAACGGTACCCGGGGGTTCCCATCGCGCATCCTAATCTGGGTTTCTCCCACCCAGAGCCAGGAGAGTCATCACCCAGTACACGCTCGGCGGTCCCGAGGTGCTCACCATCGCGGACGCGCCCGCGCCCCGGCCCGTGCCGACCGAGATCCTCGTCCGGGTCAGGGCGATCGGGCTCAACCCACTGGAGGCGCGCCTGCGGGCCAGCGAGTTCCCGCTGATGGGCGCGCCGCCGTTCATTCTCGGCTGGGACATCAGCGGGGTGGTGGAACAAGCATTGTGAAGAGTTATTAAGTATAGATCTGGCCGTGAAACCCTGGTATTGTAAGTTGTTCATGGTCGTCTTCGGGGAGGGAAAGCAGCAATGAAACGGCGAATGGGGAGCCAGGGATTTTTACGATTAGCATTGATTGCCATCGGTGTAGCCACAGTGACCGTTCCCGGGTACAGCCACTGGAGCTACTACACCCGTTCCAACAATCGCGGAACAGCACGATATGAGCGTACGTGCGGCTTTTGGCCTGAACGATCAATTGTCCTATGTACGACAAATTGACAACGCGACTATACCATTCGTGATCTCAGATATTATCGGCATATCCGTGACGCCCGCAGAGCAGGCAAACCTGGAGCACCGGGAAATCGTCGGTGCCGTGATACCCCAAATAGATAGCGCAGAGAAGCACTCTGCCAGCTATGCAGGCGCATGGATAGATCAGGCAGCGGGCGGCGTCGTCCATATTGCATTTACAACCCTGCCATCGCCTCTCGCGGTCACGACCCTACAGAACATGTTCCCGTCCAACTCCATCGTGCAAATCGACGCCGCGTCAGTTCCGTTGACGCGACTTCTCTCGCTCGAAAACAGCTTGGCAGCGAGTACCGCAGTGTTGCGCAAGCACGGTGTCCTCGTTGAGTCGACGGCGTTGGATGAACTTGCCAACACTGTCGACGTCGATGTTTCATCACCGCTTAGTCAGGCCTACGCCGTACTGAACAGCCAGTTCGGATCATCAGGTCTCACCGTGCGCGAAACTACGCCGTCATTATCCGTGCAAGAAGGAGTCGCGCAGCCGCAGGCCGCCGGCAACCGAGATATCCGCACGGGCCCGCTCTACGGTGGTGAATACATCGACAACGGATTTGCCGCATGTACGGCCGGATACGCAAATTCGCAGGGCAATGTTGTCAAAAGCAACCTATTCATGATTACGGCAGGCCATTGCGCACCGCCCGTAAACTGGCGACAGGGCTTAAATTTTGACCAGGGCGTCGACATCGGTCGAGGTGGCGATAACGGTTTCTACAGTGGAAATTCGACGACCAACTGCGATTGTCAAACAATTGGCGTTCTCCCATCTGGCAAGCCAACCACCAGCGTGCTGGTTAACAATAACGCCCCATACCGGTTCACCCAGCTGCCAGTGGCATATTACAGCGGAGAGCCGACCTGCATCTCAGGCGCATCCGAATATACCAATACCGGATCTATCATGTGCGGCACTATTATGATTCTGGAAGCATCCGCTTTCGTGGATCCGCCTGGCATCACAGTCGAGCAGCTGATTGAGACAACGGTGACGGCGACCGGATTCGGCGACAGCGGGGCACCATGGGGTAATGGCGGCCAATTACTTGGTATCCATTTTGGCAAGCTGGATGGTTACTCATCTTTCTCGCGTTCAACGAATATTTCAGCAGCTACCAACACTACACCTACATTCTGAGAACACGTTTGGACACTCCGAGTGAACGACAAAAATCACAGTACCCGTGAGGTTCCACCCGAGTGGGGAGCATACTTCGCCACCGCCAAAACCGCGGTCGACTACGAGGGACTCTCTGTCGATTCAGCAAAGGCGCTGGCAGCCCAACGGGTAGTATCCCAGATCCGTGTCATAGACGTGACGAAGCCAGCGACTATCACGGATGACTTTCAGAGACAGCGACTGAACCTACTGGTGAAAGACAATCACGTCATACGGGCTTTTATGGCATGACGGACCCGGGGTGAGATCGATTCGGCGTCCCCCAGGGAGGTTCCCGTAGCTGGCCGACAGGGTTTCTCGCCACGGGTCAGCGCCGGCCCTCGGTCGTGATGTCCGATCCCGCGTGCGGATCCACCTACAGTATGTCGCTGTCTACTACAACCGGCGAGCCGTCAGATAGGAGGTCGCCGGGGTGGCCAGACCGGCCCGGCGACCTCCTTGGCCCCTCCAGCACGGCCGAGTCCAGATCTTCCTGATCGGTCATCGGTGGGCCGATTCGCCGCGCGGTTGAAGGTCTGTTGTGCGTCCAGCTTGCCTGCCTGTACCGCGCCACCAACTCGGCCACGGTTCGCTGACCTGCCATTTTGTTCATGCGACGGTCATGAGATGCTCACCGACCGTGCGGTCTCGACGGACACACTTGATCATGATTAGGTTTTTCGGCTAGCTGGGTCTACCCGCACTGGTGTACGTGAACTTCCATGGCGGCGGATTCGCGGTATTCGATCCGCTTCGTCACGCTGCCCTGCCGATCTTCTCCGCCCGATCCCCCTGGATTCCACCGAAGATCCCGAACTGCGTGCTCGCCTGCCTGCGGTGAGCACGCAGTTCGTTCTGGTGTCCCGGCGTCTTCGGCCCAGGTGCCGCAACCCGCCGCGACCATCCGCGGTCGCGGAGCGATGACGCCCGCTCCGGCAAGTTTTGTCTTACAATCGTGCACGTGATCAGGCCGTAAGGCTCTGACATAGGGGCATCTTGGTGCGGACATGTTGCCTGCTCGACCCGGCAGTGTTAGCGTAGCCAAGCAAGTTGTTCGACAATCTACGCCAGTTAGGTGCTAGCTGGGGCGGACACCGATTCCCACCCACGCCGTGCGCCCGGCCTGACCGCTGGGCGTCACCCAGGGCGGCGCCCTGCCGAACGACACACCTAAATCTTTCCGCCCCACTTCACCGACCGGCGAGCATCCCACTTGAAACACAAGGAAGTGTTTTCTCGATGCCTGATCCCGGATTTGGCCCGACCGGGCGACCCTCTGGCGAACCGGCCCGGAGCCCGTCCCGGCGAGCGGTACTCGGCTCGCTGGCGGCGATCGCCGGCGCCGCGGCACTGCCACTGCTCGGCGGTACGGCCGCCGCGGCCGGGCCCGCCTCGACAGCGCCCACGTCGAGGCGAACCGCGACCACGCCCACCCCGGCGAAAGCGACATCGACAAGGGTGACGACGGACCTCGTCTACTTCAACACCTGGCAGGGCACCCACGTCTACGGGGCCTGGTTCGACCCCGCCGACGGCGATCTGACGCCGGTCGGGCCGGTGGGCGAGGCCGAGGCGGACTGGGCGGTCAAGCACCCGACTCTGCCGATCCTGTACGTAGCCACCATGCAGGTGGGCGGGGTCGTCGACACCTTTCGGATCGATCCGGCAACCGGTCTGCTGACCAGTAGCGGTGAACTCTCGACCGGCGGCACGGGTCTCGGTGGCGGCGGGGTGTCCTACGTCGGTGTCGACCGGCCCTCGGACACGCTCCTGGTCACGAACTTCGAGGACGGCTTCATCGCGACCGTCGCGGTCTCGGCGAACGGCGCGCTGCAGCGGCCTGTCTCCATCGTGCAGGACACGGGTTCCGGTCCCAACCCCCGCCAGACCGGCCCACATCCGCACCACGTGGAGATCGACCCGAGCGGCCGGTTCGCGCTGGTCGCGGACTTCGGCGCGGACCGAGTCCTCGTCTACCGCTTCGACCGCGCGACGCGCGTTCTGTCCACCGGCGGTCCAGCCGGTGCGTACCACTACGCGACGGCGCCGGGCTCGGGTCCGCGTCGCGTTGCCTTCCATCCCGCCGGCCGCACCCTCTACCTGTTGAACGAGTTGAGTGCGGACATCCAAACCCTTGGCTGGGCACCGAAACGCGGTCGGTTGGTACCTCGCCAGACGCTTTCCATCGACACGCCGGACTTCACCGGCACACCGAGCGCCTCCGACCTCGCGGTGAGCCGCGACGGTCGTTTCGTCTACGCAGGCAACCGAGGCGAGAACTCCGTGGTCGTCTTCGCCGTCGACCCGAGGACCGACCTGCTCAGCGCCGTCCAGCGAATCCCCTGCGGGGGCGTGACGCCCTGGAGTTTCTCGGTCCATCCCGGTGGGCGGTGGCTGCTCGTCGCCAACAAAGCCAGCAACACCGTCAACGTGTTCGACATCGATCAGCGCTCCGGGAAACTGACCGATACCGGTAAAGCCATATCCGTGCCAAGCCCGGACTCCGTCACGTTCTGCCACTTCTGACGTCGAATTCCGGACGTTCGAGCGGACGGAATCACCGAACAGGGCACGGCGAAAGCCGCGTCCACCTTTCGCGACCCCGCTTTCATGACACCGGAAAATCGATGAATCCAATCGTTCGATCGATGGGAGCCGAGATAGAAATGGAAAACGACAGGACAGGTTTCGGACGCCGCAAATTCCTGATGGCCGGTGCGGCGGCCACGGCGGGTGCCCTTCTGCTACCCAGGTCCTTCGCCGTGGCGGCCGCCGGCCAGGGCAAGAAGGGCGTCATGCTGATGAACCGGATCGCGCCGTCGACCTCGGCCCTGTACATCTCCGACATCGACGGTTCGAACGAACGCCTGCTGTTAGCGCCGCAGGACGCGGCGTTCGACCGGCACTGTACCGTCTCCGCCGACGGCAGGTCGGCGTTCTTCACCACGGAACGGACAGGCGATGGCAATGCCTGCATCTACACCGGCAGCGTCAACGGATCGGGCCAGGTGGTCGGCGTCCAGCCGCTGGTCGCCGGGCCGTCCGTGGACGACTGCGGAGTCCTGTCGCCGGATGCAACCAAGCTCGCCTTCGTGTCGACCCGGTCGGCGGACCATCTGGCCCAGATCTGGCTGCTTGACATGCGGACCAAGAACCTGACCAACCTGACCGGCGCTGCCGCGCTGGCGGGCGCTCCGGCCAGCCCCGACGGGCACTTCCGCCCCTCCTGGTCCCCCGACAGCCAGTGGATCGCCTTCTCCAGCGACCGCGACACGGACTGGACCGGCCATGACAACGGCACCGGCTGGGAACACACGCAGGAACTGAGCATCTATGTCATCAGGGCGGACGGCACCGGCTTCCGGCAGGTCGCGACCAAGCCCGGCTACTGCCTCGGCTCGCCCAAATGGTCACCCGACGGCAGCCGGATCGTCTACTACGAGATCACCCTCGAAGGGACCTGGCAGGCCCATCGCCCGGAGGACATCGGGATCGTCGAATCCCAGATCGTCTCGGTCGACTTCGCGACCGGCACCGACCGCATCGAGCACACCTCCGGTCCCAACCTGAAAGTGTCGCCTCAGTACGTCAGCGCCACCGAGATCGGCTATCTCGTCAAGGGCGGAGCCGACGAGGGCCTGGCGTACGTGTCGGGCACGCTGCCGGCCGTGCAACGGGCCTGGATGCGCTGCCCGGTCTGGTTGCCGGACGGGAAGTCGGTGATCTACGAGAAGATCGGCTTCACGCCGAACCGTACACTCGACCGGGAACTCCACAGCTGGGATTCGGACTGGGACTACCGCTTCTGCGACGTGTTCCCCGTCCTGTCACAGCAAAACCGCCTCGCGATCACGGAGAAACAGACCGGGCTCGCCAACTCCTCGATCGTGACGCTGAATCCGGACGGCACCGATCTCGAAGTCGTCTACAACACCGCCGACAGCGGCCTCGACCCGACGTTGGTCGCGGAGGGCCTGGCGGGGGCGTTCCGGCCCACCTGGTCACCCGACGGCGAATGGATCGCCTTCGGGTTGGGCGGCTGGTTCCAGGAACGCGCCGAGATGACCGCCAAGATCATGCGGGTGCGCAGCGACGGCTCGGCATCGGAGGCGCTCACCGACGGCTCCACCAACGCGGGTTTCCCGAGCTATTCACCGGATGGAAGCCAGATCGTCTACCGCGTGTGGGGCGCGGAGTTCGGTCTGCGCATCCTCGATCTCACGACCGGGGCAACGACCGTGCTCACCACCGAGCGGGACAACCTGCCCGACTGGTCCTCGGCCGGAGTCGTCCTCTTCACCCGCAGGACCGTCACGACCGAGGATCGCTACGACGTGTGCACCATCAATCCCGACGGCACCGATCTGCGGGTCCTGACCACCAGTCCCGCGAACGACGCCCACGCCGTGTGGAACTCCGACGGCCGCATCCTCTACAGCAGCGGCATGTACGGCTTCCGGGAAGAAGCGGCGCTGTACGACAACACCTTCCAGCCCTACGGCCAGATCTTCAGCATGAATGCCGACGGCTCCGGCAAGACGATGCTCACCGACAGCCAGTGGGAGGACTCGATGCCGCTCTACCTCCCGCAGGCAATCCTGACCAGCGGCGGGCAGCGTGGGGGCGGTGGCCTGACCGGCTGACGTCGGCCTCAACACGACGAAGTGCCTGCGGCGTCAGGGGAATCGTCACGGGCTGGGGGCCGCTTCCCCGCCTGGGGAAGATATGGTCACCGTGCAGCGCTCACGATCCCCAGACCTGACAAGCCACCCGGAAAACGTTGCCGCCAGCCAGTTTCGCGATGTCCTGTTCGGCGTAACCGTGCGCGAACAACCAACGGATCATGTTGCCGACCGATTCGGCGGGGTTCTCACAACCCCGCACATAGTCGACCGGCTCGTGCGCCGGCAGGGCCTCGGCTGACGCGGTGTCCGCGCCGAACAGTCCGGCGAATTCCCGGTGCCACGCGACGTGGTCGCCGAAGTTCGTGTCGGGCCCGAACGCCACATGGTCGATGCCGACCAGCTCGACGCACCGCTCCAGGTGCTGCATCACCGAATCGAGGCTGTGTCGCGGGTGGGCGGCGGTGATCGTGGTGTGGGGCGCGGCCTCGATGCCGATGAAGCCACCCGAGTCGGCGCAGGCCACGATCACGCTGTCCGGCTTCATGCGCGGGGTCGGCCACAGCGCCCGGGAGCCGGCGTGGGTGATGACGACCGGCGCGGCGGAGTGCCGTACCGCGTCGAGCGCCGTCACATCACCGCAGTGCGACACGTCGACGACGATGCCCAGATCGTTCATCCGGCGCAACGCCTTCCGCCCCAGGACCGTGAGTCCCGCGTCCGCGGTGTCGGCGAGGCCGGAACCGAGCTGGTTGCTCTCGCTGTAGACGAGGCCGAGCAGCCGTACGCCCAAGCCGTAGAGAATGTCCAGCCGATCCACGTCGTTGCCGATCGGCGTCGCCGCCTCCAGGGTGAGCACCACCCCGACCTGCCCACCGGCCCGGGCGGCCTCGGCGTCCGCACAGCTCAGAACCCGCGTGACGAGCGACTGGTGCGCCCAGTCGGCCTGGCGCATTCCCAGGTCGCTGACCGTGTCGTCCCAGTCCCAGGACGTGTGCGAGCGGATCATGCTGACCGCCGCCGGGCCACCGTCGAAGAACAGGTCCACAGCCGAACGCGCGATGCCCTGGTACGGCATGCTCTCCCGGCCCTGCCGCCGGTACGCGGCGAACGACGCCGGATCGGCCGGGCGCAACGACAGGTGGTCATGCGCCGAGACGATGAGGTGCTCCTCCTCGAACCGGGCCGCGCGGGCCTCGACGTCCTCGCTCCAGGTGATCACCGAGCCCGGCACCCGATCGTGCTGCGGGACGAAGGCGAAGTCGGTGTAGTCCGAGCCGGCCCGCAGGTAGGAGTAGGACCGGTAGCCGCCCCAGCGCTCCAGGCGACGGTCGCGCTTGCCGGTCATGCCCGCGCCTGCGTCGGCCGCGCGGCGGACAGGTCGCCGCGACCGGCGATGCTGGCCAGGAACTGGCGTGTCCGCTGGTGGCCGGGGTGGTCCAGGACCTGCGCCGCAGGCCCTCGTTCCACGATCACGCCGCCGTCGAGGAAAACCACCTGGTCGGCGACCTCCCGGGCGAACCCCATCTCGTGTGTGGCGACGATCATCGTCATTCCCTCCCGGGCGAGGCCACGCATGACATCGAGCACCTCGCCCACCAGTTCAGGATCCAGAGCCGAGGTGGGCTCATCGAACAACATCACCGTGGGGCGCATCGCCAGCGCACGCGCGATCGCGACCCGTTGCTGCTGCCCCCCGGACAACTGCCAGGGCCGGGCGTCACCCTTGTCGCCCAGTCCGACCCGGTCCAGCAGTGTCCTGGCGTGCGCGATGGCCGTCTTCCGGTCGACGCGCAGCACACGCGTCGGCGCCTCGATCACGTTCTGCAGCACGGTCAGGTGCGCGAACAGGTTGAACTGCTGGAACACCATGCCGATCCGGGCACGGCGGCGGGCGGTCTCCCGCGGGGTGAGCTCACGCAGTCGACCGTCGGCCTGCCGCCGGTAACCCACCAACTGGCTCTCCACGGTGATCTCGCCGGCGTCGATGTGCTCCAAGTGGTTGATGCAGCGCAGGAGCGTGCTCTTGCCACTGCCGGACGGCCCGATCAGGCAGACCACTTCCCCCTTGCCTGCCGAGACGGTGACACCGCGCAGAACCTGCAGTCGACCGAAGGCCTTATGGACCTCGCGTACGGACACCACCGGCTGCGACATCTGTGCGGCGGTCATCACGGACCCGCCACGTACGAGACAGCCCGCCGCGACGGGCGCATCCGCAGCAGTGACAGGAGGGGACCGCGCCGGCCGCCCGCGCCACCGGGCCGGCCGCTGCCCCGCCCCACGTGGCGCTCCAGGTAGTACTGGCCGATGCCCAGCACGGACGTCACCGCGAGGTACCACAGGCAGGCGACGAGTAGCAGCGGGATGGTCTGGAAGGTGCGCGAGTAGACAATCTGGACGCTGTACAGCAGGTCGGCCATGGACAGCACGCTGACCAGCGACGATCCCTTCAACGTCGAGATCGTTTCATTGCCGGTCGGCGGGATGATCAGGCGGAGGGCCTGGGGCAGCACGATGCGCCGCAGGATGAGCATCCGGTGCATGCCCAGCGCCTCGGCGGCCTCGGTCTGGCCCCGGTCGACGCCGAGGATGCCGGCCCGCACGATCTCGGCCATGTACGCGGCCTCGTGCAGCCCAAGGCCGAGCACGGCCGCGACGAAGGGCGTGATCGCATGGTTGGCATCGACGTGCGCGAACGCCGGTCCGAACGGGATTCCGATGCTCAGGCGCGGATACAACGCCGCGAGGTTGTACCAGACGAGCAACTGCACCAGCAGCGGGACGCTGCGGAAGATCCATACGTAGGCCCAGCCTGCGGTGGCCACGATCGGAGTGCTGGACAGGCGCATCACCGCGATGACCGTGCCGAGCACGATGCCAAGAAGCATGGAGATGCCGGTGACCTCGAGCGTGCGCAGCAGTCCGGTGAGCACCAGTGAGCTGCCGAAGTAGTGGCCGACGACCGGCCATTCGAAGTTCGGGTTCACGACCAGGGTGTGGCCGAACGTCGCCACGACGACCAGCACTACCGCGCTGGCTATCCAGCGACCCGGCCGCCGGGCCGGCCTCGCCCGCAGCGGCGTGCCGACGGCCGGCTCGTCAGCGGTTGTCTGTGAGACGCTCATGGCCATCACCCCTGGTGTGCAGTGCTTCCGTCGATCTTGACCCTGGCCGCGGTGATCTCGTTGCCGCTGATGCCCCATTTCTGGTAGATCCTGTCGTAGGTCCCGTTGGCGATCAGCTCCTTCAGCGCCTGTTCCAGCGGCTGGGCCAGCGGGGAGTTCTTGGCGACGGCGATGCCGAACGTGGCACCCCAGCCGGCGATGTCCGACCCGCCGGCAAGGGGCGCGTTGGCGAACAGGCCACCGGACTGCTCGGCGGTGTAGCCGTTGGGCGCCGAGTCGGTGAGCACGCCGTCCACCCGCCCGGACTGGACCGCGAGGTCGGCCGCGGAGACATTCGGGTACAGCCGCAGGTCGATCGCCGGCTTGCCGCCGGCCGCACAGCGGTCATTGAGGGTGCCGGTCACACCGACCTCGGCCGAGCCCTTCTCGATTCCGATCGTGTGCCCGCACAGGTCGCTGACGTTGGTGGGACGGTAGCTGCCCTTGCCGCTGACCAACAGCGAGGAGGAACCCTGGGAGTAGTCGACGAGGTCGATGACCTGCTGTCGCTCCACGAAGTCCCCCAGCGGCGAGGCAGCCTGGTAGCGGCCGGACTCGAGACCGGGCACGATGCCGTCGAAGTCGACCACCTTCGGCGTGAAGGTGACGCCCAGAACGCGGCCCAGTTCCTGGTAGAGGTCGATATCGGCGCCCCCGAGGTTGTTGTTCGAGTCGTAGAGTTCGAACGGCGAGAAGACGGTTACCGCGACAGTCATCGTCATGCCCTTCAGGCCGGCCGGCACGGCGACCGGCGCCGCCGCCGGTTCCGAGCCGGCCGGGCCCGCAGAGGTCGCGGATGTCGAGCCGCAGGCGGCGAGCGTGAATGCGGCGACGAAGACGGTCGCCGCCATGGCGATACGGGTCGATGACGTCGTCCGCTGTCGGGAGAGAATCGTCTTGGTCATGGGAATGGCCTTTCCTGAGCAGGCACCCGGCGGGTGGCTCGGTCACCGGTGGCCCTGGGCTCAGCCGGCGAGGTCGTTGGTAGCGGTGACGGCGAACTCCTCCCGCGCGATGGCGAGCAGTTCGTCGTCGAGCAGTAGGTCCGCGCCGGTCTGCGCCAGCGCCGTGGCCATCGTCAACATGGTGGTGTGCGCCTGGTCCGACACGGCGGCGTCCCGGAACGCGGCGGAGTGACTGGCTGTGCCACGCGGCGCGATCTGCAGGTAAGGGTGCACGGTGGGCAGGCGTTGGCTGACATTGCCGATATCCGAGCTGCCCGCGGGATTGGCGGTGGAAGCCGGCTCGACGGACGTGCCGAGTTCCGCGAGGTGTTCGGCGATGCGCGTGGCGATCGCCCGGTTGTTCTTGCGCTCCGCGTACAGCGGTGTCGGTTCCGCGAAGCTCACCGAGGTGCCGGTGGCCAGCGCTGCCCCGCGGGCACAGTCCTGCACCCGATCCTGCAGGGCGCGGCACTCCGCGACGGTGCGGTGCCGGACGAGGAACTCGGCCTCGGTGAGGTCGGGGACGACATTGGGCGCGTCTCCCCCGTGGGTGATCACGCCGTGCAGGCGGGCGTGCGGGCCGATGTGCTGCCGCAACCCGTCGACCGCGACGAAGAACTGCACCATCGCGGCGAGCGCGTTGCGCCCTTCCTCCGGATTCTTCGCCGCGTGCGCGGCGCGCCCCCGGAAGCTGATCTTGAGATGCGCGCAGGCCAGCGAGTGTCGCCAGGGGATGGTGCGGTCGGCCGGGTGGAACATCAGGGCGGCGTCGATGTCGTCGAACACGCCGGCATCGAGTTCGAGGATCTTGCCGCCACCGCCTTCTTCGGCCGGTGTTCCGATGACCGTGATCGTGCCGGCGAACCTCTCTCCCTCCAGCGCGCGCCGCAGCGACCGGGCCGCGGTGAGGCCACCCGCGGCGATCAGGTTGTGCCCACAGCCGTGCCCCACACCCGGTAGCGCGTCGTACTCGAGCAGATAGGCGATTCGAGGCTTGCCATGACCCCATTCGGCCCGGAACGCGGTGGGCAGCCCGGCCAGCCCTGACGTCACGGTGAACCCATCGCTGTCCAGCGCCGCGCACAACTGCTCGGCCGCGCGGAACTCGTGGAAGGCGGTCTCGGGATGGGCATGGATCTGGCGGCTGAGTTTCTCCGCTTCACCGGCCAGCTCACGCACCGCGGTGGTGACACGATCGGCGATCTCCGGCTTGCCCATCTCAACTCCGGGTGGGTGAGGCGATGACGAGGTCTACGCCTGGCAGCATCACCGACGGCCTCCGGCAACGCCCGACGATTGACGGCAAAAGGTCAATCGTCCGTGCCATACTGTGACGGTGACCGTGACCCTCGTGCTGGGATCCGATCCTGCGGCTGCGGTCGCCTTTGGCGTGTCGCCGTTGGCAGAACTGACCGCCGCGTTGCATGCGCTCGCCGAACCTGGGCACCATCCCACCCACGGGGGGTGGATCCACCGGGTGAACGAGACGATCACCGCCCGGCTGCGACGACAGTGCGAGACCTTCAGTCCTTTGTGGAGCACCTACCGCGCGCGCTTCCTCCTGCCAGGTCCGCTCGGCCTCGGACGTTCACTGCGCGAGGAGATCGGCGCCATCGAGAGCCTGGACGACGGGCAGTTCACGCTGTTCGCGGCGTGGGCCGTCAGCGGTGGCTACACGGGTCGAACAATGGAGAACGTCATCAACCGCCGGACGGCGCAGGACGAGCTGCACCGTCGTGCGGCGGCGCGAGGTCAGGCCGCGGTCGCCTTGGCCGAACGGCTGCTGACCGACCACGACCGGTTTCGCGCTGATCTCGTTCGGACACTCCTGGCCGCGGCCGACGGCTTTTTCGCGCGTGAGTGGGAGACCGTACGCAAGGATCTTGCCGACGCCGTGCGGTTGTACCGGGCGACCGCACACACCAAGGGCATGACGGCGGCCCTGGAGACGGTGTCCGCGCCCTCGTCGCTGCTGTCCCGGCCGCCCCGCATCCGGATCGACCAGCTCCACCGGGGAACCATCAACCTCGACCGGCAACCCCTGCTGGTCATGCCCAGCACACTGGGCCGGCCACACCGGCTGATCAAGCACGAAGGCGGATGGCCGGCGATCCTGCAGTGCCCGTTGCCCGCGGGCGCGTCCAGCGAGCCGACCTATCTGGCGGTGATCCGGCAACGGCTCGCGGTGTTCAGCGAGCCGACGAAAATCGCGATCGCGCGGGCCCTGGCACATGAGTCACTGCCCACAGTGGAGCTGGCGCGGCGGTTCGGATGCACCGCACCGCAGATGTCCCGGCACCTGCGCGTCATGCGCGACGCCCAACTGGTGGCCGTCACCCGGCGCGGCAAGTACGTGCTCTACCGCCTCGACCTACCACAGATCGCCCGTCTCGGCCCGGACCTGTTGGACGCTCTGCTCCGCTGATCGGCACCGGCGTCGTGCTCGGGGCGTCGCCTCGTGCGGCCGGTATCCACCTTGTGCGGGCCGGCTGCCCCGCCACAGGTGCGCCTATCGCTGTTTCCCGGTGTATGTCACCGCACTACTCGCCGATTCGGATCAGCCCCAACCGCAGGCCGTCGAACACAGGACCAAGAAATACGCCGAGGAAGTCGGCGGCGGGAACTGATCAGGCATCCAGAAGGGACTGTCGATAACGCGTCCACTGTGGCCGGTTTTCCATTCGCCGAATGAACGGGACGGTAAATCAGCCGCCGGTCGAGACCAGACATCGGATGAGATTCAGCACGCGAAACCGCGAACGGCGCTGCCCGGCCTCCGGCCGGATGACACCCTGCGCCAACAGGCGGCGTAACAGGCGGGCGCACACCGCGGAACCGAGGCCGGTCACGGCCGCGGCGTCCGATATCGAAAATCCGGTGCCGAGCCGGGCGAGTTTGCCGACACAGTCGCGTTCCGCGTCGGTCAGCACGGTGAGCGATTCGCCGAGACTTTCGCGGACACCGGCCCCGTCGTCGTCGAGCAGGCCGAACGGGTCCGCTTCGGCGTGCTGCCGAAGCTCCGCAGGCTCGTACATGGCGAACCAGGAGGCCAGTGCCTGCAGCCCCGCCGGCAGGCCGTCCACACACCTGGTCAACACCGCGATATCCCCGGCATTCTCGGGCGTCACGTCGAGTTCCGGCCGCACCTGCCGGGCCCGGCTGACCAGTAGCCGGATCGACGCCATGTCAGCGAGGTTCGCCGGGCTGTGCGGGCCGGGGTGGTCGGGCACGGCCAATGGCGGGAGCGGGAACGCCCGCTCGCCGGGGACCTGGAACTGCCGGTCCGCGGTGGCCAGCACCCGCAGGCCGGCACACCGCTGCATCAGCCTGCCGACCCGGTCCATCCGTACCTCGTTCGGATCGTGACCGTCCAGCACCAGCAACGTCGGGTGTTCGCCGATCACCCCGGCCAGTTCGCCGAGTTCCGCCCCTGACGCGGTGAGCAGCCCGTCCAGCCCCGATCGGATCACGACTGCCAGTGGGGCCGGTGTGACGGGCGTCCCGGTGGGGCGGACCTCGTCGGACGACGTCCACAGCACGCCGAACCGCCTGGCCTGGTGCAGGTGCCCGGCGACCTCCAGGGCCAGCCGGCTCTTGCCGACTCCACTGGGCCCGATGATCGTGACGATCGGCCGACCGGCCGAACGGAATGCGCCGTGCAGCGCGGCAAGTTCGGCGTCCCGGCCGAGCAGCCCGTCGACCCGCGACGGCGGTGGGATCGGATTGGCCCGGTAGAGGGCACTGAGCTGGTCGCTCGTCGTGGAATGGCCAGCCAGGGCAAGGAATTCGACCCGCTCCTGGCCATCCAGTCCGAGCCCGTCGGCGATCAGCCGCACCGTCTCCGCACGGGGCCGGCAACGATCCTGTTCGATATCTCGAATTCCGCGGATGCTGACGGGGATTCGCTCGGCGAGTTGCCGCTGGGTCAGGTTCCGGCGCGTCCGATGTTGCCAGAGCAGGCCGCCGAGTTGCTGGCACACGTCCAATCCTCCAAGCAATTCCCGGTCGATTATTGGGCCCGTCGCGCTGCTGTCCGTGGTGAGCATCCAGGGCGGCCTTCCCCACCGGATCCCGCCTCGGTACCGTCCCGGCGGCCAGCGGCAGTTCCCGATTTGGCATATAGTCGGTGGGGGCTGAGGCGCGGAATTGCACATACAACCACCCAAAACTAAGGGGGTAGGGCACTCATCGGTCTGCACAGTGCGGGCGAGATCGTGGAGTTCCGTATCCTGGGGAGTTTGGAGATCTGGTCGGGCGGACGACGAGTGACGTTGGGTGGCCGGCGAGCCGAATGCGTGCTGGCGACACTGCTCCTCGATATTAATCGCGTCGTTCCGGTCGCCCGGCTCGTCGACGCCGGCTGGGACGAGCGCCCACCGCCGACGGCTGCCCACCAGGTGCGGAAAACGGTTGCCGAATTACGCCGCCGGCTGCCCGGCGGCCCTGACCTGATCCACACCGACGGTGCCGGATACCGCATCGTGCTCTCGGAGGACCAGCTGGATCTGAGCCGGTTCGACGCCTTGCTGCGCCGCGCGCGGGAGGCGACCGCCGACGGCCAGCCGGACCAGGTCATCACCCATTTGCGGCAGGCACTGGACATCTGGCGGGGACCGGCGTTCGCCGGGCTGGACGGCTTGGTCATCACCGCGGCGGCGACCGTGCTGGACGAGCGCAGGTTGGCCGCGACCGATCAGTTGATGGACTTGTGCCTGGCCGCGGGCGAGGCGCGCGAGCTGGTGGCCGCGCTGCGCGCGCAGCTGGCCGAACACCCGCTCCGCGAGAAGACCCGGGGCCAGCTGATGGTTGCCCTCTACCGGTGTGGCCGCCAGGCCGAGGCGCTGCACCTGTACGACCAGGGCCGGCGGGTGCTCGCCGAGCAACTCGGCGTCGATCCCGGACCGGATCTGATGAATCTGCACGAGCGGATGCTGCGCAACGATCCGGCCCTGCTCGCTCCGGCCGAGTCCAGCCGCCTCGCCGAATCCTTGCGGAACGACGAATCCGGCCAACCCGCCGAACCCGCCGAGGCCGGCCCGGCCACCTCCACCGTGACCGACCCGACGATCCCGGACCGACCCAGCACACTGCCCTATGACGTCCCGGACTTCGTCGGCCGGGAGACCGAACTCGTGCGGATACAGGAGTGGGCACGTACCCAGGTGGGCGACGGCCTGGCGATCCTCACGATCGACGGTATGCCTGGCGTCGGCAAGACCTCCCTGATGCTGCATGCGGCGCGCCGGGTTGCCGAGGGTTTCCCCGACGGCCAGCTTTTCATTGATCTGCACGGCTTGGACGGTGGCCGGGAGCCGATGCGGCCGGCGGAGGCGCTGTACGTCCTGCTGTACGAGTCGGGCGTGCCGGGTGAGCGGATGCCGGAGGACGTCCCGGCCCGCGCCGCATTGTGGCGTGCGCAGACAGCCCATCGGAAACTGTTGATACTGCTGGACAATGCCGCCGACGCCGCACAGGTCCGGCCGCTGCTGCCCGGCGCCGCCGGTTGCCTGGTCATGATCACCAGCCGGTCGAGACCCGTTGGGCTGGACGGCATCCTGCCGATCTCGCTCGAACTGCCCCCGCGCGTGGAAGCCATCCAACTGGTCACCCGCATTCTCGGCGCCCGGCGGGTGGCGCGGGAACCCGAGAACGCCGATGCTCTGGTGGCGGCCTGTGGTGGGCTGCCACTGGCGATCCGGGTCGCGGCGACCCGGCTGCACAACCGTCCACAATGGTCGATCGGACACCTGGTGGACCGGCTCGCCGACCGGGAGCGGCGGTTGACCGAACTGTCGGTCGACGACCGGAGCGTCGCGGCGGCGATCAGCCTGTCCTACGACGCGCTCGACCCGGACAGCCGGCGGACGCTCGGGCTGCTCGGGCTGCTGCCCGAGGTCGAATTCGACGCCTACGCCGTGGCCGCGCTCGCGGACACGCCGGTGGCCGTGGCCGAGCGGCGTCTCGAGGATCTGGTCGACGCCCGGCTGGTCACGCTGGGGGCGCAGGGGCACTACCAGTTGCACGACATAATCCGGAGTTTCGCCCGCGCCGTCGAGAGAACGGAGTCCGACGACTCCCGGGCGGCCGCCCGGCGCCGGCTGTTCGACCACTACCTGCGGGCCGCCGATGCGGCAGCCGAGCGCATCCAGCCGGGGCGGGCCAGATTCCCTGCCGCGTACCGGTGCCCACCGGGCGATGTGCCACCCCTGGCCGACCGGGCGGCGGCCATGACGTGGTTCGACACCGAGTGCCAGGCCCTCCTGGCGGCCGTGCAGGACGCCGCCGCGGACGGACTCCACGAGCACGCCTGCGAACTGCCTCGCACCATCGCCTACTACCTCCAGCTGCGTGGTCGCATGCCGGAGCTCTCGGCGGTGCTCAAGGTGGGTCTCGCGGCGGCACGGCACCTCGGCGACGGCGCGCTCGAGGTGCGCGGCCTGATCAACCTGAGCATCCCGCACTGGCATTCCGGCCGGTTCGACATGGCGCTGGACTGCGCGGAACGCGCGCTCACCATCGCGCGGCGAACCCACGACCGGGCCGGTGAGGGGATCGCCCTCGGCCGGGTGGGCACGCTGTTGAACAGCTTCGGGCGCTACCCCGAGGCGATGCGTTGTCACCGTCAGGCTCTGGAGGTGTCCGAGCAGGTCGGCGATCGGCGCGAAACCAGTCGCGCGCTGTCGAACATGAGCGTCGCGCTGTCGGCTCTCGGCCGGTACGACGAGGCACGGTCGGCCGCGTGGCGGGCGGTGCGGCTCGACCACGAACTCGCCGACGGCGGTAGCGAGGTCGTCGCGCTGGTCAACCTGGCGACCGCGCAGATCGGGCTGGCCGACTACGACGCCGCCCAGGAGGCCCTACGCGGTGCCCAGGTGTTGGCGTCCGGCGACGGCACTCCGAACGGCGAGGCGGTGACGCTCGCCCGGTACGCGGACCTGTTCCGGCGGATCGGCCGGTACGACGAGGCGATCCAGCACGGGCAGGACGCGTTGGACATTCTGTGGCGCATCCGGCGGCCGGCGATCGCCGCCGAGGTGGAGAACACCCTGGGCCGGATCCACCACGCGGGGGATGATTACGACCTCGCGCTGGAACGGCACAAGCGAGCCCGGGCGCTCGCCGAGCGGGTCGGCTTCCGGATCGAACTGGCCAGGGCCCTGGACGGCATGGCGCACGCCACGCTCGGGCTGCTGGATCGCACCACCGCGATCGGGTACTGGCAACAGGCCCTGGCCCACTTCGACGCGATGGGCCTGCCCGAGGCCGACCTGGTTCGCCGCGACCTGGACGGCGCAGGACACTAGCTGTTTCATCAGCGGCGAAGCCGCTTGCTCGCTCCGCTACCCGCACCGCTCCGCTACGCAAGACCCGCACCGCTACGCAAGCCACTTTCACAACACTCTCTAGTCTGCCCGGATGCCGAGCGAGTTCAGTCCCACCGCACGGGCCCTGCGCGCCTTGGAAATCCTCCAGACCCGCCCCTGCACCACCGCCGACCAGCTCGCCGAGCGGCTGGGCGTCACAGAGCGGGCCGCCCGCCGCTACGTCGGGATCCTCCGGGAGGCCGGTATCCCGGTCGACTCGGCCCGTGGACCGCACGGCGGGTACCGGCTGCGGCGAGGCACGAAGCTGCCGCCGATCGTGTTCACCCAGGCCGAGGCCCTTTCGACGCCCCGCCGGCCGAGGTCGCCCCCTGGATCCGGCCTCCCATGGGACGGCTTCACCCATTCGGGGACGGGTGCGTGCTCGTGGGCAGCACCAGCAATCCCGCGATGTGCGCGCAGGAATGGCTGGCCGCCGTGCCGTTCGCCTTCCACGCCGAGGGCGGGCCCGAGTTGCGCGCCGCGGTCGCGACCGTCGCGACCCGATTCGCCGCCGCCCTGGACTGACAAACCCGGACAGCGACCGGCGGACAAGGACGGTCGTCCGGCCGATCCCGGTCATCGAGGTGACCGTGGATGCCCTGGCACACCGGAAAGATTCCCGGCTTCGGATCGGCCGCGATCTGGGTGACCTGCTCGTGCGGTTCCGCGAAGAGCCCGAACCGGCGAGCGGGCTGTTCTCGGCACCATACTTCATGATCACTTACCGTGATCATGAAGCTGCTGTATCCGCTGGTGGCGTGGGTGTCCGAGCGAGTGATGCCGCACGCTCGCCCCAACCGATCCACAGATTCTCGACATTGCTCAATTCCCCGACCAAGCGATTTCAAGAATCCGCTGCTCATAATAGCTCTGTTGACGTCAATATAGTGCGGTTAGGGTCGCTTAAACGCATATCCATGCGCCTGTTTCGCTCCCGCTCCAGCCGGCCCTCACGAACGCCGGCGCCACGGGCCAGTCATGCGGGCTGATGTGCCCCGTTGGTCAGGAACTCCCGGCCCCGGTTGCCGCGTTCCAGCAGTGCCCGCACCACGCTCAGGTCCGGGTCGGACTGGTCAGCCAAGGCACGCAGCACTTCGGCCACCGCGCGCACGTCGTCGGCCACCGCGATGAGCGCTTCGGCGACCGCGGCGGAGTTGCGGGTGAGGATCTGCGTCCACAGCGTGGTGTTCCCGGCCGCGATCCGGGTGCTGTCCAACACGCCCCGGCCGGCCAGCCGCAGGGCGAGCGCGTCCGGGCCGGCGAACAGCGCGGCGAGCGCGCTGGCCACGACATGGGGTGCGTGCGAGCTGACCGCCACGGCCCGGTCGTGCTGGTGCGCGTCCACCAGGCAGACCAGCGCACCGGACAGCGCCACGGTGTCGGCCACCACCCGTGTCGCCGTGCCCTCGGTCGCGTCGGTCGGGCACAACACCCACGGCCGGCCCTCGAACAGGTCGGCCCGGGCGGCCGCGGGACCGGACTGATGCCCGCCGGCCATCGGATGTCCCGGCACGAATCGGGAAAGGTCGCAGCCCAGCTCCCTGGCGTCCGCGATGATCGTCGCTTTCACGCTGGCCACGTCGGTGTAGTAAAGGCCGAGCCGGGCCTGCTGCGCGGCGCGCAGTGTCTCGGCCACGGCGGCCGGCGGCACCGCGATCACGACCAGGTCCGCCGGCCCGGCCCGGCCGGCCAGCGGTTCGCCCGCACCCATGCGTACGGCCAGCCGCACCGCGTCCGGGTCCCGGTCGACCAGGCCGACTCGCACGCCGTGTCGGCGCAGGGCGAGCGCGACCGAGGTGCCGACCAGCCCGGTGCCGAGCACGGTCACCCGATCCGGGGTGACCGGCCGGTGCGGCGCGGTCATCGGTCCGCTCCGGCCGTCGCCAGATCTGGCCGCAGGGCCTCCGCGCCGTCCAGATACACGTGCCGGATCGCGGACCGCGGCCGGCCGGTCCGCACATGCGCCAGAAGCCGTACCACTCTGGGAAGCGCGCCGGGCACCGCGATCTCCGCCGCGCACATCAGCGGAACGGACACCAGCCCCAGCCGCCGCGCCGCGGCGGCTGGAAACGCCGCCGTCAGGTCCGGAGTGGCCGTGAACATAATGCTGACGATGTCCTCATCGGACAGTCCATTGTGCTTGATCACCTCGCCGAGCAGCCGCGCCGTGCGCTCGACGATCACGTCCGCGTCGTCGGTGCCGATCTGGATCGCGCCCCGGATGGCCTGGATGGTCGAGCTCACACTGGCCTCCACTCTTCGAATCACGCCGAACTGCGTCCTAAAGCGACCTTCCCGCCGCCTTGTGAAATCCTCGCTAACCCTCATTATGTGATGGTACTATCCAACATGACTGTTGATTTATGCGAGGGGGATATATTGTGCAAAGGGTTTCCGAAAGACCTGAGAGCGTACGAGGAATACGCAAACCGGAGATTCTGACCACGAGGGTTGGGTTGAGGATTCCGGAGGATCTTGATTACGACGGTTGGGCAAGGGCCGGCCAGAAAATCGCCCGGGCGGCCGACATGTTCGCCTGGTGCATCGGCGACTGGCTGGCCTTCGGCGAGGACCGATACACCGATCGATACCGGCACGCGGTCGACGCGGCCGGCCTGAACTACCAGACCCTGCGCAACTATGCATGGGTCGCCCGCCGTTTCGACATTTCCCGCCGGCGCCCGGCGCTGAGCGTGCAACATCATATCGAGGTCGCCGCGCTTCCGGCCGCCGAGCAGGAACACTGGCTACACCAGGCGGAGCAATTGAAATGGTCCCGGAACGAACTACGGAAGCGCATTCGGCAGTACCGGAAAGGCCGTTCATCGACCGATGCCGAGCAGCTTTCCATGCCGCTTTCCATGCCGCGCATTCAGGTGAGTTCCACCCAGCTTCAGTTGTGGCACCACGCCGCCGAACAGGACGAGCTGGATTTCCAGACCTGGGTGATAACCGCGCTGGACCGCTACGCGTCCGGTACCGTATCCGGCGATTCCTGATTCCGGTTCGCACGATCAATTCAGCACAGAGGAGTGGGGAGCATGACCTTCGTTGAACCACCCGCGCCGGAGCCACCGCCGATTCCGCTCTACGACCATCCGGGACTGACGTTCCTGGGCTGGTATCCGAACGCCGCACTGTCCGATCCGGACGGTCCGGGGCTGGACGCCGAATACACCCGGTTGGCCGTCGTGCTGAGCCAACTGGCCGAACACGGTTCGGACGAACAGGTCGAGCGGGCCGGCCAGGTGCTGGCCCGAACCCGCCTCGACCTGACCGCCCTGCTCGCGCAGGCCGACCGGGAGCGGTAGCCGGCCGGCTCATCCGGCGTCCGTCCGGATGACGCGCAACTGGGCCGCGGCCTCGACCGAATCGCACCCGGCCAGCCCGAGGGCATCGCGCAACTCGGCGCCCAGCAGGTCGAGCACCTGCTGGGCGCCGTCCGCGCCGTCGACCGCCAGCCCCCACATCAGCGGGCGGCCGACCAGGACCGCGGTCGCGCCGAGGGCCAGTGCCTTGAGCACGTCGACCCCGCTGCGGATGCCGCCGTCCACCAGGACCGGGCAGCGCCCCGCGACCGCCCGGCAGATCTCCTCGACCACCTCGATCGTGGGCACCGCACCGTCCAGCTGGCGGCCGCCGTGGTTGGACACGACCACCGCGTCCGCGCCCAGTTCCACCGCGCGCACCGCGTCCGGCGCGGCCAGAATGCCCTTGAGGATCAGCGGCAACCGGGTGCGCTCCCGCAGCTCCGCCACATCCGTCCAGGTGAGTACGCTGGCAAAGGCCAGATCGGTATGGCAGGCCAGCGCCGAGGTCCCGGCGCCGGACCGATGGGCCACCGAACCGGGATCGAGCGCCAGGTGCGCGGCCTGGACGGTGTCCGGCAACGCGAACCGGTTGCGCAGATCGCGCAGCCGCCGGCCCATCCAGGGCATGTCGACGGTCAGCATGATCGCCTCGCAACCGGCGTCCTCGGCCCGGCGCACCAGGTCGAAGGTCAGGTTCCGATCGCGCAGCCAGTAGAGCTGGAACCAGACCGAGCCGCCGACGCTCACCACCTCCTCGACCGGCACGCTGCTCATGGTGGACACCGTGAGCGGTATGCCCTGCGCCTTGGCCGCCTGCGCGGTCGCCAGCTCACCGTCGGGATGGAACAGCCGGTGGAAGGCCACCGGCGCCACCGCGACCGGCATGCTCACCGATCGCCGCAGCACCATGGCCGACATGCCGCGGTTCGAAAGATCGCGCAGCACCCGGGGCACCAGGTAGCGACGTTCCAGTGCGGCCCGGTTGCCGGCGACGGTCAACTCGTCGCCGCTGCCGCCGGCCAGGAAATCCCAGACCTGCCGGGGTAATCGGGCGTGCGCGGCGGTTTCCAGGTCGCCCAGCCGGTACGCGTCGACCGCAGTCACCGGCGGGCCTCGCTGCCGCGCGTCCGGTCCAGCTCGACCGCCTCGTAGAGCGCCTTGATGTTCCCGCTGCCGAAGGTGCGCGCGCCCTTCCGTTCGATGACCTCGAAGAAGAGGGTGTGCTGCGGGTGCGTCGACGCGGTGAAGACCTGGAACAGCTGCCCGCCGTGGTCCTCGTCGGCCAGCAGGTTGGCCCGGCGCAGATCGTCGATGCCGTGGTCCTTGACGGCCATCCGCTCGGCCAGCAGGTCGTAGTAGGCCGCAGGCGCGGCCAGGAACTCCACGCCGCGCTCCGTCAGCGCGCTGACCGCGCGGACCGCGTCGTTCGTGGCGAACGCGAGGTGCTGCACGCCCGAGCCCTGATGGTTCTTGAGGAAGTCGTCGATCTGGCCGGGGTCCGCGCTCAGGTCCGGTTCGAGCAGGGTGAGGGTGATGGTGCCGCTGGCGCTCTGCACGACCTTCGAGTTCATCGCCTGCGTGCCGACCTCGATGTGCTCCCGGAAGATTTCCCGGAAACCCAGTGACCGCACATAATATTCGACCGTCGGGTCCAGTTCGCCGGCGTTGACGCACACCGCGATGTGGTCGATCTCCAGGAAACCGATGCCGGCCGGTCCGGTCTCCCCGGTCGCGGCCACCGGCTCGAATCCCGGCGGCAGACCGGGTCCCGCGGCTGGACTGCGCTGCACCAGGGTGTGCACGACATCACCGAATGCCGCGATGTCCGCGGTCGGGCCGCCGTAAGAGTCCTCGGCCACCGGCCCCAGCGCGGTCGCCCCGTTGCGCACCGCGGTGACGAAAGCGGTGGGCACGTCCGGGGTGCGCAACGCGATCTTCGCCACGCCGTCGCCATGGGTGAGCACATAACCGGACGCGGGATGGCCGGGCGCGATGCCTTCGGTGAGCACCAGGGTGATCGAGCCGTGCCGGAGCGCGACACTACGGAATCCCTGTCCGGCCGAACCGCCGGTGCCGATGACCGAAAATCCGTAGCCATCGACCCAGGTGCGGGTTTTCGTTTCCAGGTCGTCGACATAGAACTCGACGTAGTCGATTGCTTCGTTCGTGGTCAACATCTCTGCTCCTCGATATCTGCGAATTGCTGGGTGCGATCCCGCTTTCCGCCGGGTCAGCGCGCGCCGGCGGACCAGGCCGCGGCGACGGACAACGCCTGCTGCGGGTTGAGCCGCGGGTCGCACAGGGTCGTGTAGTTGTCGCCGACGCGGTCCACATCGGCGTCGCTGGTGACGCATTCGGTGACCTGGTCGGGAGTTGTCTCCAGATGCAGTCCGGCCGCGACCCCGCCGCGGTCGGTGACGATCCGCTGGAACGCACCGACCTCGCGCAGCAACGCGTCGACATAGCGGGTTTTCCGCGAACAGGGGGCCTGCACCGTGTTGCCGTGCATCGGATCACACAGCCAGCTCACCGGATGACCGGCGCGACGCACCGCCGTCACCAGGCCGGGTAGCACCTGGCCGATGGCCGGCCCCATACGCGAGATCAGCGTGAGCCGTCCCGGTTCGCGGTCCGGGTCGAGCCGGCCGCACAGTTCGAGTAGCGCGTCCTCGGTCGAGTCCGGCCCGACCTTCGCCGCCACCGGGTTGCGCACCGCGGCCAGCAGCGCGACATGCGCGCCATCGGGTTGCCTGGTCCGTTCCCCGACCCAGGGCCAGTGCGTCGAGGTGAGGGTCAGCCCGCCGTCCTCGGTGCGGCGCAGCTGCGGCACCTCGTAGTCCAGTACCAGGGCCTCATGACTGGTCCACAGCCGCGGCGCGGGTTCCCAGCCGGGATCGCCGTTGAGGAAATTCATTATGGTCGCCGCCGCGTGGTGGCCGGCCAGGAGCCGGCGCGGGTCCGGGCGTCGCGCGCCGGGTGTCGGCTCGGGGCTGTTGACCAGAACGCCGCGGAAGGCCGGCAGTTCCAGGTCGCCGATTCGTTCGGTGGGCCGCGAACGCGGCTTGGCGAACTGGCCGGCGATCCGGCCGACGCACAGCACCGGCCGGCGGGTGTTCGTCTGCATCACGCCGGCGAGCGAGTGCAGCAGGCTCACCTTGCGGTGCAGTTGTCGCGGAGTGTGTTCGGCCGGATCCTCCGCGCAGTCACCGGCCTGAATGATCTGCATCCGCCCGGCCGCCACATCGGCCATGATCAACCGCAGCAGCGCGGTGTGGTTCGGATCCACCAATGGCGCCCGGCCAGCCAGTTTCCGGCGAATGTCCGGCAGTTTCGGATCGTCTTCCCAACCCGGCTGTTGGGCGGCCGGCAGGGCAGAGAAATCCGGTTGTTGTTCGAGAAGTTCAGGCAGCGCGAAATCTATCTTGGAATGCGAAGCCATAGCTGACCCTCTGCGGTCATGGAGTAATGGTCCGTGGACAGTTGAGATAGTCGCCAGCGCGACGGTTGCCACCGTACTTGGCGACCCCTGAGGCTTCAAGTTTTCCTCGTTAATCGTTTATTCGGGGCGACCGGAAATCAATCTATATTCAAATTATCCGCGCCGATCCCCGCCACCCCGCCACCCCGCCACCTGGACAACCTTGCTGGCCGGGACAGTTGGACCGAGGGACGCAGGAACGCGGAGGTGTCTCGCCGGCGAGACACGCGTTCCGGACGACCGCTGTTTGCCGCCGCCTGCGGAACATGCCGTACGCCCGAGTTCACGCCGTACGCGATCACCGCCATATGCGCGCACGACCTGGGGCCGAAATAGAAATTCAAGGCATGACAGTTGACAGTTCCAAAACCGGTACCTACTGTGACTGGCGCTGCGGACGTCGTATCTGGTCCGACCATCCCATTAACCGCGCCGCATTTATCCGCAAGCATTGATTCGAGATTGCTCGCGGAGAATTTGTGAGGCTGTCTTATGCTTAACCGGAAGAACCACGTGCTCGTGCTGGCACCGCGGCCGGAGGTGCTGCCCGTCTCGTTCGGGCAACGGCGGATGTGGTTCACGAACAAACTCGAACGACCCGAGGCCGCCTACAACATGTGGTCGGCGGTGCGGTTGACCGGCGAGTTGGACATCGCCGCGTTGCAGGCCGCGGTGGCGGATGTCGCCGCCCGGCACGAGGCGCTGCGCACTCTGGTCGCCGACACCGACGGCGTGCCGCACCAGGTCATCCTGGCCGCCGGTTCGGCCGGTTCGTGCCCGGTGCTGGCGGTCCGGCACGTCGACGAGGCCCAGCTGCCGCAGGTGCTGACCACCATGCTCGGTGAGGGATTCGAGATCGGCGCGGAGGTGCCGTGGCGGGTCGCGGTTCTCGGTCTGTCGCCCGAGGAGCGGGTGCTGGCGGTGGTCGTGCACCACATCGCGATGGACGGCGCTTCGATGGGCGTGCTCGTGCGGGACCTGTCCACGGCCTACGCGGCCCGGATGTCCGGCCACGAGCCGGGCTGGGCCGAGTTGCCCGTGCAGTATGCCGATTTCGCCGTCTGGCAACGGGAATCTCAGGCCGAGGTGTTCGCGGAGCAGCTGGCCTACTGGCGGGAGGCGCTCGCCGGCCTGCCGGAGCAACTGCCCCTGCCGGTGGACCGGCCGCGCCCGGCGACAGCCGGCAATCAGGGCGGATCGGTCAATCTCCGGATCGGCGCCGACGATCACCGCGCGCTGCTGGACATCGCCGCGGCCGCCGACGCGACCCTGTTCACGGTGGTGCGGGCCGCGCTGGCGGTGGTGTTGTCCCGGCTGGGCGCCGGCACCGACGTTCCGCTGGGTACCCCGGTGGCCGGCCGCACAGACCCCGCGCTGGCCGAGGTGATCGGCTATTTGTCGAACACGGTGGTGCTACGCACGGACCTGCGGGACGATCCGGCCTTCGCCGACCTGGTACGCCGGGCGCGCGATGTCGATCTGGCCGCTTTCGCGCGCCAGGACCTGCCGTTCGAACAGCTGGTGGAAGCGCTGAGCCCGGCCCGGTCGCTGTCGCACCACCCGCTCTTCCAGGTCCTGCTGGTGCTGGAGGACGCGCCGGAAGCCAACTGGGACCTACCCGGACTGACCGTCACCCCGGAGAAGACCGGCCTGGACACGGACACCTCGTTCGGCCTGTTCGACCTCTACCTGAACGCGCGGGAGCTGCGCGCCCCGGGCGACGAGCCGGCCGGGATCACCGGAACCCTCTGGTACAACGCGGACATCTTCGACGCGCCGACCGTGCGACGGCTGGTCGCGCGGCTGGCCGGGGTGCTGGGCCAGGTCGCCGCCGGTCCGCGGCGGCGGGTCAGCGAGGTAGAGGTGCTGCTGCCCGGCGAGCGCGACTGGCTGCTCGACGAACTCGGGGCGGGCGCGGCGGGCGCCGGCGAGGTCACCGTGTCCGGCTTGTTCGCCGCCCAGGCCGCCCGCACGCCGGATGCGGTCGCGGTGGTCTCCGGCGGCGCGGCGCTGACATTCGCGGGGTTGGACGCGCGGGCGAGTGGTCTGGCCCGGCAACTGGTCGAGCGTGGGGTCCGGGTGGGCGATCGGGTCGGCGTGGCCCTGCCGCGGTCGCTGGACCTGGTCGTGGCGCTGCTCGCGGTGGTGAAGGCCGGTGCGGTGTACGTACCGGTCGATACTTCCTATCCGCCGGACCGGATTCGCCACATCCTCGCTGACGCGGCACCGGTCCTGGTGCTCGACCACGTCGGCGAGTCGGCTGTGGACGGTTCGTCGTTCTCGGTTCCGGTGCCACCGGACTCCGGGGTCTACGTGATGTACACCTCCGGCTCGACCGGCCGGCCCAAGGGCGTGGCCGTCACCCATCGGGGCCTGGCCGGGCTGGCCCTGGATTCCTGTTGGGGCGAGGTGGGTCCGCACCGGGTGCTGTTCCACGCTCCGTTCGCGTTCGACGCCTCGGCGCTGGAGTTGTGGGTGCCGTTGTGCAACGGCGGCACGGTGGTGGTCGCGCCCCCGGGCGAGGTGGATGCGGCCCGCTTGCGGGAGCTGGCGCCGGAGGTGGACGCGGCGCATGTCACGGCCGGCCTGTTCCGGGTGCTGGCCGAGGAGGATCCGGGGTGCTTCCGCGGCCTGCGCCAGGTGCTGACCGGTGGTGATGTGGTTCCGGTCGACGCGGTGTGCCGGGTGCTGGCCGCGAATCCGGGCACGACCGTGCGGCATCTGTACGGGCCGACCGAGGCGACCCTGTGCGCGACGACGTTCGCCACGGCCGACGACTCGCTCGCGATATTGCCGATCGGCGGCCCGCGCGACGGGGTGCGGGTCTATGTGCTCGACGAATCGCTCGGTCCGGTTCCGTCCGGGGTGGCCGGCGATCTGTATGTCGCCGGTGCTGGGTTGGCCCACGGCTATGCGGGACAGGCGGCGCGGACCGCAGAGCGGTTCGTGGCCTGCCCGTTCGGCGGGCGGATGTATCGCACCGGCGATGTCGTGCGCTGGACCAACGACGGGCAGTTGGTCTTCGTGGGACGTGACGACGACCAGGTGAAGATCCGCGGGTTCCGGGTCGAACCGGCCGAGGTCGAGGCCGCGCTGGCCGAATGCCCGGGAGTGAGCCAGGCGGTGGTGCTGCCGCGCCAGGACGAGACCGGCGAGAAGCGGCTGGTCGGTTATGTCGTGGCGGACGTGGCCGGCGCGGCGGTGCGGGAGTTCGCGGCGACCCGGTTGCCGGACTACCTGGTGCCGTCGGTGGTCGTGGTGCTGAATTCGCTGCCGTTGACCGCGCACGGCAAGGTCGACCGGGCTGCCCTGCCGGCGCCGGATCACGCCGAGGGTTCCCCGGGCCGGGGTCCGCGCGATCCGCGCGAGGACATTCTGTGCGGACTGTTCGCGGATGTGCTCGGACTGGCATCGGTCGGTATCGACGACGGATTCTTCGCCCTGGGCGGCGATTCGTTGTCCGCCACCCGGTTGGTCAGCCGGGTGCGGTCCTTGCTGGGCGTGGACGTGCCGATCCGGTCGCTGTTCCGGACGCCGACCGTGGCGGGGCTGGCGGCCGAGCTGGACGAGTCGGGATGCGCCCGGCCGCCGGTGACGCGGTCGGCCCGGCCCGAGGTGGTGCCGCTGTCGTCCGGCCAGCAACGCATGTGGTTCGTGGATCTGCTGGAGCAGGCCGGCGCGGCGCACAACATCTGGTCGGTCGTCCGCCTCACCGGCCGGCTGGACCTGGATTCCCTGCGGGTCGCGGTGGCCGACGTCGCGGCCCGGCACGAGGCGCTGCGTACGGTGTTCCGGGAACACGACGAACAACCGGGCCAGATCGTCCTGGCTCCGGACGCGTGTCCCGCGGTGACCGTCCGCGACAGCGACGAGACCGGCCTGCCCGCGGAGCTGGCCGCTGTGGTGGGCGCGGGTTTCGACATCGAAGCCGAGGTGCCGTGGCGGGTTGTCGTGGTGCGGTTGTCGCCGGTCGAGCACGTGCTGGCGATCGTGGCGCATCACATCGCCGCCGACGGCTGGTCGATGTGGGTGCTGAGCCGGGATCTGTCCACCGCGTACACGGCGCGCCGGTCCGGGCGCGGCCCGGAATGGCTGCCGTTGCCGGTGCAGTACGCGGATTTCGCTTTGTGGCAACGAAAACTGCTCGACGGTGTGGGAGATGAACAGCTGGCGTACTGGCAGTCGGCTCTCGCCGGCCTGCCGGAGCGGGTGACGCTGCCGCTGGACCGGGCGCGCCCGGTGGCGGCCGGCCACAGCGGCGGATCCGTCGGCATCCGGGTCGACGCCGAGGTGCACCGGGGCCTGGTCGACATCGCGCGATCCTCCGGCGCGACCGTGTTCATGGTGGTGCAGGCCGCGCTGGCCGTAACGCTGGCGCGCCTGGGCGTGGGTGACGACGTTCCGCTCGGCACGCCGGTCGCCGGGCGCACCGACGAGGCCTTCGACGACGTGGTCGGCTATTTCCTCAACACCGTCGTGCTCCGGACCGACGTCAGCGGCGACCCGGCCTTCGTCGAACTGGTGCGCCGGGTGCGTGATGCTGATCTGGCGGCCTTCGCGCATCAGGATCTGCCGTTCGAGCAGTTGGTGGAGGCCCTGCGGCCGGCACGCTCGCTGTCGCACCATCCGCTGTTCCAGGTCCTGCTGGTGCAGGAACAGCTCGCCTCGGCGAACGATCTGCCCGATTTACACGCCCGTCCGATCCATGTCCCGCCGACCACCGTCCAGTTCGACCTGGCCTTCGGATTCTGGGAAACCCCCGGCCCGGACGGGCTGGACGGCTACGTGGAGTTCGCGCACGACCTGTTCGACCGGTCCACCGTCGAGGAGATCGCCGCCCGGCTCATCCAGGTACTGGGCCAGGTAGCGGCCGACCCGGCTCGACCAGTGGCCAAGCTCGATGTGCTGCTGCCCGGCGAGCGCGAATGGCTGCTCGACGACGCGGGCATCGGCGACGACGGCGTGACCGCCACCGTGTCCGGCTTGTTCGCCGCACAGGTGGCGCAGACCCCCGACGCCACCGCGATTGTGTCCGGCGAGCAAACCCTGACCTACGCACAACTGGACGCCCGGGCCAACGGCCTCGCCCGACACCTAGTCGAGCGCGGAGCCCAGGTGGGCGACCGCATCGGCGTCGCCCTACCCCGATCGACAGATCAAGTGATCGCGCTACTCGCCGTGGCCAAAACCGGCGGAGTATTCGTGCCGATCGATATCTCCTACCCCCAGAAACGAATCCGCCAGATCATCGACGACGCCGCACCCGTCATCGTGCTGGACAACATCGACGAATTCGGCGACGGCGCACCGTTTTCCGTACCGGTCTCACCGGACTGCGGTCTCTACGTCATGTACACCTCCGGCTCAACCGGCAAACCCAAAGGCGTGCTGACCACCCACCGCGCGGTCGCCGGACTCACACAGGGCTCCTGCTGGGACGACATCGGCTCCGGCCGCATGCTCTACCACGCCCCCTTCACCTTCGACGCCGCAACACTCGAACTCTGGGTACCACTACTCAACGGCGGCACCATCGTCATCGCACCCCCAGGCGACATCGACGCCAACCACATACGCGAACTCACCCCCGCCCTGGACTCCGTGCACCTCACCGCCGGCTTGTTCCGCGTCCTCGCCGAAGAAGACCCCGACTGCTTCACCGGACTCAAACACATCCTCACCGGCGGCGACATCGTCCCGGCCGACACCGT
>DASZNF010000098.1:0-21410 GCA_035551355.1 Pseudonocardiaceae bacterium
GGTCCCATGCGGGTCCAGCCACGCTGGGTTGATGTCCGTCGCCAGTACGTACCCGGTCGGTCCGACGGCCGCGGCGAGCGCCTCGGGGATGCTGCGACCTCCGGCCCCCATCTCCCAGCAGCGCCATCCCGGCGCCACCCCTAGGCGGTCGAAGTGCCCGCGCGTCACGCCGTCGAACAGCTCGGCCAGCGCGACGAACCGCTGGCCCGCCTCGGCCTGCGCGTTGTCGAGGAGGTAGCGGTGATCAGGGGCAGACCCCGGCACGCCCGGCGACGAGGCCCCGCCCGGCGACGAGGCCCCGCCCGGCGAGCCGGCAGCCTCTGCGGGCGGACTCGCGGTGGTGGCCGGGCCGGGTTCGGGGTCGAAGTTGCGAGCCTGCGGCGAGGAGTTCATGGCCACATCTTCACCTCCTACCGTGCCGCAGGTATCGCGACGCGAGCTGAATCACCGCTGCGGCGAATCAGCACCATGTGCGGTTGAGCGGTCTCGAAATCCTGAACGCCATGGGCTGTGTCGGGGACTGCAGCGCAGCAGGGGGAACCGCGATGCTGCGCGAAGGACTCTGGATCAACCTCTGCCACTACTTACCAAGCAGGTTGCCAAAGGTTCTGTCCATAACCGTCGTCAGTGCGGCGATGTAACCGTGGTCAGTGTGGCGATTCGGGCTCCGCCAGGATGGTTCCGGTCACGATGGCGTCGGTGCGGTTCGCTGTGGTGAGTGTGGCTTCGGCGAGGCGGGCGTTGGTCAGGTCAGCGCGGACGAGAGTGGCGTCGGTGAGGTCGGCCCGGGTGAGGTCAGCGTGGTTGAGGCGGGCGTGGCTCAGGTCCGCGCCGGTCAGGTCGGCGCTGGTGAACTCGGCGTCGGTGAGGTTCGCGCCAGCGAGGTTGATGTCACGCAGGTCGGCGTGGGGGAGCCGGACGCCGTGCAGGTCCAGTGGCTGATCGGGGCGGCGCGCTCGGCTGGTGCCGCGGTCTCGGAGGGCATCGATCGCGGCGGTGACGTCGTCGCGGTCGGCGTTGCCGCCGTGGCTGGTGTGGTGGCGCAGGAAACCGGTGAGGCTTTTCAACACCAGGTTTCGGTGCGCGGGTGAGTTGTGCAGGATGCTGTCGAGAGCGCGTACGCCGCCCGCGCGGAGCGTTTCCTGGTCGGAGCCGAGGTGTTCCACGGCGGTGACTCAGCCCCAGTGCCCGGCGGTAGGAGGATCGCAGAACCCGGCTTGCCGCAAGCTGATCGAAGCACACATCGCCGATCACCATTGCGCGGTCCACCGCTTCCGGATAGGCCAGCCGCAGACGTGCGAGCTGCTCGGCGTGGGAGAGCACGATGACCGATGGGACTATCGCGCCCTCATGTGCCAGCCATTCGCGGGACAATCCGAAAACGGATTTCCCGATTTCCCGATTTTAGGTATTTATTGTAGCCCATTCCGTGGGGAACGACCATGAACGGCGCGTCGAGGAGGTGGAGATCTCCGCCGTAACTGGCGGATATTGCCATATCGAATGGGGTCGCGATGGCGTCGGTCCAGGTCAGCTGGCGCACGCCGCGCGTGGCGAGATAGTCGAGCGTTCCGTCGTGGAACGCCGAGGATCCAGTAATGGTGAACACGATGCGAATCCGGTCGTCCGCGCCGATCAGACTGAGAACGTCGAACAGCCGAGTCGCTGCGGTCACGTTGTGCACGACTGCCAGCACCGTCCGGACCGGCGGCCTCGTGGACCAGGTGTCTTCAGAGTCGGGTGCGGCAGTGATCGTCACAGGCCGGGATTGTATCGAAGCAGGTCAGCAATACGGCCGCGCTGCGCAAGCCGGTGGGTTCACCTCCTACCGAGGCTCGTGTGGCACCTCGGCTGCTCGTCGCCGGTCAGCGTCGGCCAACTGGCGATGGTCGGCAGCCTGCGACCGGTGTGCGGTGGAGTCTCCGTGATCTCGACCGGCACGCTTCTCGTGTAGGGCTGCCGCCCGGTCATGAGCGACTGCCGCCCGGAGATAAGCATCTCGGACACCGACGAGTGCCCGGTGGGCGTGCTCGCGCGCCACTGCCAACGCCCTGTTGGCCCGCTGCGCGTCCTCTGCCGGCGAGGCCCGGCCTCCGCTACCGGTGAGTTCGGCGTGGCGTGCGGCCAGTTCCTGCTGACGGGTGGCCGCGCTGGCCGCTCGATGACGTGCCCGTTCAGATCCGTCGTTCGCTGTGGCCATACCTCATGATCCCCCTTGAAAACCTGAACAAGCCAGAGCCCTCGGAAGAATCACGCGTCGGCATGCCGGCTGGGACAGGTCGATCAGCCGCTGGGTGATCGGGTCGGCCAGGACGCTTTCCGGGCCGCGCAGGTCGGCCTGCCTGGCTCCGGCCCAGTTCAGTGCGGTGTCCGCTGCCAGGACGACCTGGGCGGGTGCCGCCCGGGAAACTATTCTCGCGGACAATCAATCCTGGGTAGGCGAGATCCTGCGAAGGCATAGACGGCGGTGTGGAGTTGTGGCGCCCGCTCGGGACCCGTGACGCGAAACGCGCGATAGAGCGCTCGTATTCGGTTGAGGATCATTGAGATAGTCAGCAGCATCTGAATGGACGAAAATACGATCACAGCTGTAACGGCTGGCGCCGCTGGCTTGCTGGTGTCGGTGAACATGGCAGGTCCGCCGCATCCTGCGGTGCGCACGAGGCCCAGCAGGACCGCGTTGCTGAGCGGGGGATCACTTATTGATCATTTGTAGCGGTGAACTGATCATTTACCCGAACCATCCCTGGGTCGCAGCTGTCGAACTGCGGGGATGATAAGTTGGGTTAACTGCTACCGGCAGATACACCCAAGTGGCGGAATTCGGCTCGCCGGTTGGGGATGACAGACCTGGGGGATCGGTGTCCGAATCGAACGATATGACGGATTGGCTGGACGAGGCCGAACGGGCGGCGAAAGTCGTGATCGAGCGGCTGTACGGGGAAGGGCGGGCCGCGCTGGCCGCCGACCCCGGGGCAGTAGCCCGGGCCGCGCCGTCGGGCCGGCCCGGCCGTCCCGTGCCGGAGTCGCCGACCGGGTCCCGGGCGGTGGCCGTGCGGCCTCAACCCAGGTCGGCGACTCCGGCCGCACCCGCCGTGGTGAGCGGATCGCCTGCTCCCGCGCCGCCACGGGCGGCCGCCGTGCGGGCGGGCCGCGTCGAGTCTGCCGGCGATTCGGCAGACAGCGCCGAGCGATCGGACGCACGATGATGCGCGCCCCTGCCGCCCCCAACTCGTTGCCGGTGTTGGCGGTGCAGGCGACACCGTTGATCCGGGACGGGCTGCGCATCGCCATCGGAAAGACGACCGGGCTGACGTGGACGGGCTGCACCGCCGACGTGCACGCGGTGCGCGCGAGCCTGCCTCGGTTGCGGCCGCGTGTGGTGCTGCTCGACAGTGCCCTTGATCCGGACGGAAGTCTGATTCGTGAGCTGACAAAGGCCGACTCCACGCTGACCGTTGTCGTGTTGCTGGATGATCGCCAGTCCGTTGCCGGTTACGCGCGGATCGCGAAGATGGCGGGGGCACGCGGAGTGGTCGCGGCGACTGCGACCCCGGCCAACCTCGTCGCGGCTATCCTGTCCGCGCACAGAAGCCCATGGTTCGTCGATCCGGACCTTGTCCGGGTTCCCAAGTTCGAGCGCCCGTTCGTCTCATCGACTCCTGGGACGGTGGCGTTGTCCGAGCGGCAACGCCAGATCCTGGGCATGATCATGGACGGGATGGGCTCGGCGGCGATTGCCGAGCGGTTGGTGGTGTCGCCGGAGACGGTGCGCAGCCATGTCAGGTTGTTGCTACGCCGACTGGGTGCCAGGGACCGTGCCCACGCGGTGGCCCGCGCCTATCAGCTCGGCGTGGTCACCCCGGTGCTCAGCCATCGCGGGGAGACAGCCGGCCCGACTCGGTCCGGCACGGCTGCAGGCGACGGCCGCAAGCCGCCTGCGGTGTAGGTCCTGCCGCTTGCACAGTCCACAGTGGGTTGGCTGCACGGTCCACAGTGGTTCGGCGGCGGGTGCCCGATGGCGGGCGGGCGGGTGCCCGATGGCGGGCGCGGCGGCGTGGTCGGCCGGTGGGCCGCAGTTCGGTCAGCCGGGCAGCGCCAGCAGTAGGCCACCCGCGAGCAGTCCGCTGACGGCGACGGCCGCCGCTGTCGCCCAGGTGGTGCGCCACCCGAATGCCCGGCCCACCATGGCCATCGCGGGCAGGCTCGCCGCCGGCAGGGTGAGCAACAACGCGCCCACGGGGCCCAGCGACAGGCCCGCCGCCGCCAGCGCCTGCAGGATCGGGATCTCGCCTCCGGTGGGGATCACCAGCAGCGTGCCGACGACCGCGGCTACCACCATGACCGCGGCCCCGGTGCCCAGCCCACCGCTCCCGATGGGAAACAGCCAGCCGCGAAACGCGCCGAGTGCCAGCACCACGAGCAGATACTCGGGTACCAGCGTGAGCAGCAGCCGCAGCAGTGTGCGGACGAAGCGCTCCGGCGCCTGCGCGAACCAGTCGCCGGTCCGGGTGGTCGGCACCACCTGTTCCACCGGAAGCTCTCGCCGCGCGGTGAACCGGGCGATGAGGGCGCTGCCTCCCACGACCACCAGGACGCCGACGACGATGCGGGTCAGCGTCCACTGCCACGGCGCGACGAAGGCCAGGAACACCAGCACCGCCGGGTTGAGCAGCGGGTTGCCCAGCCAGTACGCGAGCGCCGCGGCCGTGCTCACCCCGTCCCGCCGCAGGGTGGCCGCGACCGGTGCGGTGCAGCAGGTGCACATGAGCGACGGGGTGCTCGCCAGACCGCCGACGGCCGCGGATCGGACCGCGCCGGGCCGGTTGAGCAACCGCAGCAGCCAATGCCGCGGGACGAAGGCCTGGATGACGGCGCTGATCAGCAGCGCGGCGATCAGCGCCTGCCAGATGGCCGCCAGGTAGCTGGTGAAGAAGGTTGTCGCGGCATGCCACGTGGGCGCATCACCGGGGTGCACGCCGCCCACGCCGAGAATGCTGGCGCCCGTCCAGACGTGCGTGTGGCCCAGCTTGACGGTCTTCGTCGCGTAGGGCAGCCACTTCGACCAGAGCAGGGCGCCAGCGGCGATGACCACCGCGAGCAGGACGCCGGCGGCACCGACCCGGCGAGAGGGGGGACGGGTGGGGCGATCGGCGAGGAGTTCCCGGACGGCTGCGGTGCGCAGTGCCCATGCGGAGGTATTGGCGTGCGGCGAGGAGCTCACTCCGCCGTATTACCCGATCAGGTGGCGGCGTGCACCACTGGATCCGTCCGCCCCTGCCCGCGGCAAGTGCCGCGTTGCCGCCCTCCCCGGCGAGCGCGAGCGCGCACGTGCCTACCGTCACTACGACCGTGCCGTCGGATACCTCCACGACAACTCGGCCGATGACCACGGCCACTCACCGCGTAACCACGAGTTCCGCGTATTGGACAGATGGTTCCTGACCAACGTCGAATTCCGGTTGTCTCACCCTCCGGAACGGGCTCGGCGTTGCCATTCCTCGGCCAGCAGTTGATACGACCGGACCCGGTCGGCGTGGTCGTGCGTGATCGTGGTGACGATCAGCTCGTCCGCCTCGGTCGCGTCGCGCAGGCGCTCCAGTTGGTCGGCCACCTGCCCCGGCGAGCCCACGAACTGGGTCTCGAGCCGGTCGGCCACGAGCTGGCGGTCGGCGTCGCTCCACACGTGCCGGCGGGCCTCTTCCGGCGTCGGGAACGGGATTGCACCGCTGTCGGTGCGGATGCTGCGCACCCAGAGGCCGTCACCGGTGGCCAGTTCCCGTGCGGTCGCCTCGTCCGGGCCGACCACGACGTCGGCCGACACGCTGACGTACGGCTCGGTGAGTTCGCCGGAAGGCCGGAACGCGGTCCGGTAACCGGCGACCGCCTCCAGCACGGTGGCCGGGCTGACGTGGTAGTTGGCCGCGAACCGCAACCCTCGTTCGCCGGCAACCGATGCGCTCTCCCCGCCGCTGCTGCCGAGAATCCACAGCTGCACGGCGGCATGTTCGCCCGGCACGACGTGCGCGACGACGCCGTCCGCTGAGCGGTATCCGCCGTCCAGCAGGGCGAGTAGGTCGTCGATCTGCTCCGCGTAGTTCTGCGGCCGTGCTCCCGGCAGCCGCAGCAGCGTTCGCTGCAGCGCGAACCCGGGTGAGTTGGCCAGGTGCGCGAGCGAGAACCGGGCGGGAATGCGCAGTCCGTTGGGTGTGCGGCCGTTCACCACGACGTCGGCGCCGACCAGCGCCGGCTGCTCCGTCCGGTCCGGTGGCCGGCCTCCGGAGCGTCCCAGCCCGAGGTCGAACCGCCCGGGGTACTGCGCATCGAGCAGCCCGAATTCCTCTACAGTGGACAGTGCTGTGCGGTGGCCCATCTGGACGGCTCCGGACCCGAGCCGGATCGTGGACGTGGCGGCCGCGGTCAGGGCCAGCAGCACGGCTGGTTACGAGCCGGCGACGCCAGGATTGAGGTGGTGTTCGGCGAACCAGTAGCGGGCGTAGCCGCATCGCTCGGTCTGCCGGGCCAGGTCGATGCTGTTGTGCAGTGCCTGTGCCGCGGTCGATCCGGACGAAATCGGGACCAGGTCCAGGACGGTCAGCGGTGTTGCCGCCATGTCAGGTCACCCCGTCAGCTCGGTGGCCGGATGCTTGTCCGGCCACGGCGGGTCGGGGATGTCCCGGCGCAGTACCGGTGCGATCTCGGACTGGAACAGCTCCAGGGACTCGCGATGCTGGGTGTCGGTCAGCCCGGAGGCGTCGGCGTGCAGGTGCAGCACCGTGTGGCCGAACTTCTCGTGGTAGCGATGGACAGCCGCGTCGTGACCGCACTCAACTCCGCCGCCGAACGAGTCGCCCAAGCCCACACCTTCGGCAAGGGCATGGGCATCGCGGCCCCGCAGATCGGGATCGACCGAGCGGCCGCGACCGTCCGCACGCCCGATGGGGAGACAATCACCCTGTTCAACCCCACGATCATCGAGCACGGCGGTGAGGTCGACGAGCAATACGAAGGCTGTCTGTCCTTCTTCGACGTCCGCGGGCAAGTCCCTCGTTCGCACGTGATCCACTTCGAGCACACCAACATCGACGGGACCAAGAAGATCACCGTGTTCGAACGCGGTGTCGCCCGCCTGGTCGCGCACGAGGTCGACCACCTGCATGGCCGCCTCTACACCGACCGGATGCGCGACGGGGTCGAGCCGATCCCAGTCGAGCAGTACCGCGGCACCGGTGCGAGCTGGAAGTACTGACCGGGGCGGCGCTCGACCCGTTCGGCACCAGCAAAATGAACGGTCGGCTCGGGAACCGCTCGCTGGCACGTGACGATGATCGGCCGCGTTCCCGACACCCTGTTCGGCGGTCGTGATGCGATGCGGCGCCTTCGATCGTCCAGGAAACACAGCTGATGGCCAGCGGGAAGATCGGGACCATCACGATCGGGTTCGAAGCCACGAGCGCGTACTTCGGCACGTTGGGGCCGATCACGGCGACGTTCCGGCACCGCCATCCCGGAATCACCGTGCAGCTCACGTCCATGAACGGCGCGCGGCGCGAGCAGTCTTCTCAACGATGACGGCACCCGGTTGATCGAATCGGGACTGCCGCCCGAGCCCTACGGCAGTGGTGTACGGGCCGCCTGTGACTATTACCAGGAGATACGGTCCGAACACGAACTCGACTGGGTGTACTTGAGCACGCCCATGGAATGCGGGCCAGTGGGGCCTGATGGCAGGCGGGGCACCTACCGTGTGGGGAAAGATCACCCGGTTCTCGACGCCAAAGGGAAGAACTCGTTGTCACGGCAAGACCTCGGTGTGAGTCCGGTCGTGTCCCCGTCATCACCGCGCTGGACGGCGGCGAACCCTATGGCACGACTGCCGGCGCGGTCTCGTCGGGTTCGGCCGACCCTCCCGATGTTGCCGGCGTGCCTGAACCAGAGCAGTCAGACCCAGCGCGCGGTCCGTTCGTCGGGCCGCTTCGCGGTGGACATCCTCGGTCAAACCAGGACGGGCCGCCCAGGTTGCTCGCGGCGTACGCGGAACCGCGATGGACGGGTTCGGCAGCCGGGGAACCCGGTTGTCCATCGCGACAGGTCAGGTTATTCCGTTGCGGTCCGGGATGTGGACGCCGCTGTTGTCCGCTCCATGCGATTCGGTGTCCGACATTTTGGTTACTCGGCCGAAACAGCAAGAAACCTTAGGTCGGTGATAATGCACTCGCAAACTGTCGGCCGCCCGCTTGTCGTTCACTGTTGACACCGTCCACCTGCACCGAGCTGCCGCTCGGCGGGGGTGTCATGCGGTAATGGTAATTTTCCTCACGTCCACTGGTTAATGACAAGCTGGCGACTGCTTGACCCTCCGATCACGGCTGCTCTAGATTTTGCGCACCATCGCCAACGTTCCGGCGGAGCACGCGCCGGCGATTCTCCCTGGGAATAACGTGGACCTGGATAATAAGGTGGTCACGGTCGCCGGAGGTGTCCGGGGAATCCGCGCCGCGCCCGACGAGCGGTCCGGCGGTGAGTGGCCACGGGCCACCGACGGCCGGTTTTCCATCTTCCCGCACGATCTTCTCGCCCGACATCTTCCCGCACGACGTGGTCGGGATGCCGTACGGACGAGGCGGTCGATCCCGATGGCCGGCTCGGCCAGCAGCGCGCGTGCTGGGCTGTGGTCGAGAAAGGGGCTTTGATGGGCGCGCCAACCGAGTGGAGCGGCCGGGTCATCGCGATCACCCCCTGCGGAATCCCCGATGCGCTGCTGTGTGCCGCCGCGAGCCGGGCCGGGGCGCTGGGCGTGCTCGATCTCGGCTCAGGCGACCGGCCCGCGCTGGAGCAGCTGACCCGGGCGGCCGACGCCGCCGGTGGTGGGCCGCTGGCGGTGCGGGTGGCGGCGGGTTGCCGGGTCCCGATCGCCGAGGTGGCCGAGCGCACGGCCGGTGCCCGTCTCGACCTGGTGGTGCTCGATCCCGATTCGGCCTGGACCATCGCCGATGCGGCCGAACGCTGGGCGGTGCTGGCCGAGGTGACCTCGGTCGCCGAGGCCGTCTCGGCTCAGGCGGCCGGGGCGTACGGGCTGATCGCGCGGGGCGCGGAATGCGGCGGCCGGGTCAGCGAACTCGGATCGTTCGTCCTGCTGCAGCGACTACTCGGCGACGATCGGATCACCGTGCCGGTGTGGGCCTGTGGCGGCATCGGGCCGGCCACCGCGGCGGCTGCCGTCGCCGGTGACGCGGCCGGTGTCGTGCTGGACATCCAGCTGGCCCTGCTGACGGAATCCGGCCTGCCCGAGTCGGCCCGGGCGGCCATCGCGCGCAGCGAGAACACCGGGACGAAGCCGGCCGACGGTTACCGCGTGCTGGACCAACCGGACGGCACTGGTCTGCCGATCGGCCAGGACTGTTTTCTCGCCGACCAGTTCGCCCAGCGGTACGGCAGCACCGCCCGCGCGGTCCGGGCCATCGAGGACGCCATCCGCGCGACCCAACGGGTCGACCCGATCGCGGTGGCTCCCGGCTCCGCGTTCGCCAGGGCGATGGGCACCAGCCTTCCGGTCGCCCAGGGACCGATGACCAGGGTCAGCGATCAGGCCGGGTTCGCCCGCGCGGTCGCCGAGGCGGGCGCGCTGCCCTTTCTGGCTCTCGCCCTGTCCACCGGCGAGCACACCAGGACCCTGCTCGAACAGGTCCGCGCCGAACTCCCGGATCTGCCCTGGGGCGTGGGCGTTCTCGGCTTCGCCCCGGACGAGGTGCGGGCCGCTCAGCTGGCGGCCATCCGCGAGTTCCGCCCGGCCGTGGCGCTCATCGCCGGCGGGCGGCCGGATCAGGCCGCCGCCCTGGAAGGCGACGGCATCGCCACCTTCCTGCACGTGCCTTCACCGGCCCTGCTGCGGCAGTTCCTGCGGGCGGGCGCGCGCCGGTTCGTGTTCGAGGGCGCGGAATGCGGCGGGCACGTCGGGCCGCGCTCCAGTTTCTGCCTGTGGCAGGCCGCGATCGACGTGCTGTCGGAGTTCGTCGCCGACGGCGGGGCCGCCGAAGAACTGCACATCCTGTTCGCCGGGGGCATCCACGACGCCCGCTCCTCGGCGATGGTGGCCGCCGCGGCCGCGCCGTTGAGCGCGCGCGGGGCCGCCGTCGGCGTGCTGATGGGCACGGCCTACCTGTTCACCGAGGAAGCGGTCGCCCACGGTGCGGCGCGACCGCTGTTCCAGCGCCAGGCGGTGGCGGCCGAAAGCACGGTGCTGCTGGAGACCGCGCCCGGCCACCTCACCCGGTGCCTGCCCAGCCCGTTCACCCAACAGTTCGACCGGCTCCGTCGCGAGCTGCTCGCGCAGGGCACGGGAGAACGCGAGGCGTGGCAACGCCTGGAAGACCTCAACGTCGGGCGGCTGCGCATCGCCAGCAAGGGACTGCGCCGCGACGGCGCCGACCTGACCGAGGTCGACGAGACCGCGCAGTACGACGAGGGCCTGTTCATGGCCGGGCAGGTGGCCGTGCTGCGGTCGGCGATAACCGACGTCGCCGCCCTGCATGGGGAGGTCACCGCCGGCGCGGCCGAATTCCTCGCGGCTCGCTCCGCTCCGCCGTCCTCGACCACGCAGCGGGTGGAGGCGCCGCCGCTGGACGTGGCCGTTGTCGGCATGTCGGCCATGTTTCCCGGCGCGGCGGATCTTCCGACGTTCTGGGCGAACATCCTCGCCAACACCGACACGATCACCGAGGTGCCCCGCGACCGTTGGGACCCTGCGCTCTACTACACCGAGGACACCAAACCCAGCACCGGCGACCGGACCTATTCGAAGTGGGGCGGGTTCCTGCCGCGGATTCCGTTCGACGCGCTCCGACACGGCATTCCGCCCACGGCGCTGGCCTCGATCGAACCCGTCCAACTGCTCGCGCTGGAAGCGGCCCGGCGTGCCCTTGCGGACGCCGGCTACGAGAACCGGCCGTTCGAGCGGGACCGGACCAGCGTGATCTTCGGTGCGGAAGCCGGCAGCGACCTCGCAGGAGCGGCCGCCCTGCGCATGAACCTGCGCGCCTACCTGGCCGAGCTACCGTCCGAACTGGACGATCAGCTGCCCCGGCTGACCGAGGATTCCTTTCCCGGCAGGCTGGTCAACGTGATCGCCGGCCGGATCGCCAACCGGCTGGACCTCGGCGGCGCCAACTACACCGTCGACGCGGCCTGTGGCTCGTCCCTGGCCGCGCTGGACGCGGCGGCAAGAGAACTGGCCACCGGGAGCAGTGATGTGGTGCTGTGCGGCGGCGCGGACCTGCACAACTCCATTGAGGACTTCCTGATGTTCTCCTCGGTGGGCGCGCTGTCGGCCACCGGGCGGTGCCGCCCGTTCGACGCGGACGGCGACGGTATCGCCCTTGGCGAGGGGGTGGCCTGTGTGGTGCTGAAGCGGCTCGCCGACGCCGAACGCGACGGCGACCGGGTCTACGCGGTGATCAAGGGCATCGGCAGCGGCAGCGACGGCCGAGCGCTCGGCCTGACCGCGCCCCGGCCCGAGGGACAGCGCAGGGCGCTGGACCGGGCCTACCGCAACGCACGGATCGATCCGGCGCGGATCGGCCTGGTGGAGGCACACGGCACCGGCACCGTGGTGGGCGACCGCACCGAACTGACCACTCTCACCGAGGTGTTCACCGACGCCGGTGCCACGCCGGGCAGTTGCGTGCTCGGTTCGGTCAAATCCCAGATCGGGCACACCAAGTGCACCGCAGGCATGGCCGGCCTGATCAAGGCGGCGCTCGCGGTGCACACCGGAGTGCTGCCGCCGACCAGGATCAGCCGGCCCAACCCGGCCTGGGCGCCGGGGGAGAGCCCATTCGTGTTCCGCACCGAGCCGTCCCCGTGGACCGAGCCCGCGGAGGACCGGGTGGCCGGAGTCAGCGCCTTCGGCTTCGGTGGCACCAACTTCCACCTGGTGCTGTCCGGGCACGGCTCGGCGGAGCTGAACCGGCACGCGTTCGCCGCCTGGCCGGCCGAGCTGTTCCTGGTCCGGGGTGGCGACGACGCGGCCGCCGTCCGCCAGTTGCAACGGCTGCGCACGCTGCTGGCCACCAACGACGCCCACGGCCGGCCGTGGGCGCTGCGGGATTTCGCCAGGACGGCGTCTGCCTGGAGCGCCAAGGAGATCGCCCCGGTCCGGCTGGCTTTCGTGGCCGGCGACCTGTCCGACCTGGCCCGGCTGGTGGACGCGGTGATCGCCGGAGAGACACCCGAGCAGGTGTTCCGCGGGCCGGCCGAGCCCCACGGCAAGGTGGCGGTGCTGTTTCCCGGGCAGGGCAGCCAGCGCCCCGGAATGCTCGCCGAGCTGTTCGTGGCTTTCCCGGAGTTGCACCGGATCAGCCGGCTCGGCGGCCCCGAGGTGGCCGCGATGTTTCCGCCCGCCGCGTTCAGCCCCGAGGACGCCCACGGTCAGCGGGACCTGCTGCGCGCGACCCGGATGGCCCAGCCGGCACTGGGTATCGCCGGGCTGGCCGTGCAGGACCTGCTCACCCGCAGCGGAGTGCGAGCGGACATGTTCGCCGGGCACAGCTACGGCGAACTTGTGGCACTGACCGCCGCGGGCGCGCTGGACCCGGCCGTGCTGCTCCAACTCAGCGTGGCTCGCGCGGAGGCCATTCTGCACGCGGCCGGCGACGATCCTGGTGCGATGGCCGCCGTCGCGGCCACGCCCGATGAGGTCGAGCGCGCGCTGTCCGGCGTGCCCGGCGCCGAACCCGTGGTGGTCGCCAACCACAACGCACCCCGGCAGACGGTGATCTCCGGGCCGGCCGCCGCGCTCGACGCGGCGCTGGCCGCACTGCGCGAAACCCGACTGGCAGTCACCGCGCTACCGGTGTCCTGCGCTTTTCACAGCCCGGTGGTCGCGGCGGCCGGCCCGGCGTTCGGCACAGTGCTGGCCGGGGTTCCGGTCCGCGCACCCGACCGTCCTGTGTGGACGAACCGGACCGCGACGCCCTACCGGCCCGACGACGAGGCGGTCCGCGCGGAACTGGCCGCGCAGATCGGCGCGCCGGTGTGGTTCGCCGCGGAGATCGAGGCGATGTACGCCGATGGTGCCCGGGTGTTCGTGGAAGCCGGTCCGGGATCGGTGCTCAGCGGGCTGGTCGGCAAGATCCTGCACGACCGCCCGCATACCGTGATCAGCCCCGGCCAGGACGGCCTGCGCGGTTTCCTGACCGGCCTGGCCCGGCTGGCGGCCACCGGCATCGAGGTGCGCACCGGTTGGCTGCACGCCGGCCGGCCCGGCCTGGACCTCACCTTCGCCGAGCCGCCCAGCCAACCCAACTGGACGGTGGACGGCCAATTGGTGCGCACCAAGAACGGCGACCCGATCTCCGGCGGCCTGACCCCGGCCCGCCCGGTCGAACTTGTCGAGGCCACCGGGAGGAGCGACACCGGCATGAACACAGCACACAGCGGACGCGAAGCGCTGGTCGCGGATTTCCTGCGCACCAGCCGCGAACTCGTCGCGGCGCAGCGGGACATCATGCTCGGCTACCTCGGTGGCGCCGCCGCCCCGGCGGTCCCGCCGCCCGCGGCCGCCCGGCCGGAACCGGTCGCGCTCCCGGCGCCGGAGGAACCGGTTGCCGTGGCCGGAGAATCGGACCCGATCTCCACCGTGGTCACCGTGATCGCCCACAGGACCGGCTATCCGCCGGAGATGATCGACCCCGAACTGGACCTGGAAGCCGATCTCAGCGTCGACTCGATCAAGCGCACCGAGATCGCCGGTGAACTGGCCGCCACCCTGGACAACGGGTCGGCGCTGGTCCAGGAACTGGTCCGCAGCCGGACGGCCGGCGCCATGGCCAAGGTGCTCAGCGGCGGGACGGTCGAACCGGCCGTTGCCGCCGGTGCCCAGCAGCAGCCGACGACGGTCACCGGTGAGCCTCCCGGTCGCTATGTCCTGGAACTGACCGAAGCCCCGCTCGGCGGTGAGCCCGGCTCGCTGGCCGGCGCGACGATCGTGATCGCCGGGGGCGAGCGGCGCGTCGCCGAGGAACTGGCCGCCCGGCTGGCGGCCGGCGGCGCGTCACCCGTCCTGGCCGACGAGGCGCCGGATACGGCCGACGGGCTGATCTCGTTGCATGCCCTGGCTTCCGGAGCCGAACCGGTGCTGCCGGAGATCTTCCCGGTCTTCCGGTCGGCGCTGCCGCGCGTCCGCAGGTGCGTCGCGGTGGCCGGCCCGGGGGCGCAGTCGTGGGGAATGCGCGGGTTCTTCCGCAGCCTGCACAAGGAATATCCCGGGGTGCTGACCCGGCTGATCGAGGTGACCGACGCGCAGGGACTGGCCGAGGTGGTGACCGACGAGTTGGCACACAACACCGACGAGCCGGTGGTGCTGCGCGGTGCGCAGCGGCGCGTGCCGCGCCTGGTGCGGGCCGCGCTGGGCGGCCTCGCGGTCACCGGGGCCGGACCGGCCGGCGACGGCGCTGCCGATCTGGCCGCCGCCGGCCTGGACGCCGATTCCGTTGTGCTGCTGGTGGGTGGGGCGCGCGGCATCACCGCGCGGGTCGCGGTGGCGCTGGCCGCCGCGACCCGGTGCCGGATCGAACTCGCCGGGCGGACCGCACCGGCCGCCGAAGAAGAACCGGCCGAACTGGCCGCCGCGACCGACCTGGCGGGCCTGCGCACCGCGCTGACCGGCCTGGGCCTGCGCGATCCCCGGGATATCGACCGGCGGGCCAAGGACATCCTGGCTCGTCGTGAGGTCGCGGCCACCCTGGCGCAACTGCGCGGGCACGGCAGCCTCGCCACCTACCACACCCTGGACGCGACCGACCCGGAGGCGGTCAGCCGGCTGGTGAAGCAGGTGCACGCCGAGTGCGGCCGGCTGGACAGCGTGATCTTCGCGGCAGGCGTGATCGAGGACCGGTTGGTCGCCGACAAAGCCCCCGAGTCGTTCGCCCGGGTGTACCGGACCAAAGTGGATGGTGCGCGGGCACTGCTCGGCGCGTGCGACGATCTGCCCGAGCCACCGCGGTCGGTGGTGTTGTTCGGCAGCATCGCCGCCGTACTGGGCAACCGGGGGCAGGCCGACTACGCGGCGGCCAACGACACGCTGGAGGCGATGGGCGCGGCCTGGGCGAACCGGACCGGCGCCCGCGCGCTGACCGTCCACTGGGGACCGTGGGCGCCGCGCGGCACGCACGGCGGCATGGTCACCGAGGAACTGGCCCGCTCCTACGGCGAACGCGGTATCGCCCTGCTGGAGCCCGACGCGGCCGTGGCCGAACTGTTCCGCGAACTGGCCTGGGGCGCAGCCGATGTGCCTGCGGTCCTGTACACGGCGTCGGTCTGGTAGGCCGGGAATGACCACAGCCCAGTCCGCCCCGCCGGCCGCGGCCCAACTGCTGCTGGCCGCGCCGGACCTGACCGGCCTGCTCGCGGCGCTGGACGCGTCGGCGCCCACTGCCTACCGGGGACCTGGGCCGCGGCTGGCCCTGATCGATCCCACCCCGGACCGGCTGGCAGCCGCCCGCCGGCTGGTCGCCAAGGGCAAGCCGGTTCGCCGGCGCGCCGACCTGTGGTTCAGCCCGCAACCGCTGCTGGCCGGTGGCCGCGGCATCGCGTTCCTCTTTCCCGGCCTGGAAGGGGAGTTCACGCCCCGGGTCGACGACGTGGCCGAACACCTCGATGTGGCCGCGCCGGAGGTCTCCACCGCCACGGTCGGCCGGTACGGCGCCTCGGTGCTGGCCGTGGGACGGTTGCTCGACGCGGCCGTGCGCCGGCTGGGCATCCGGCCGAGCGCGGTCGCCGGGCACAGCGTGGGGGAGTGGGCGGCGATGATCGCCGGCGGCATCGTCTCCGGCGCCGAGTTCGACGCGATGATCGACCGGGCCGACCTCGACGCGCTGCGGGTGCCCGGGGTGGAGTTCGCCGTGCTGGGCTGTTCCGCCGACCGGGTGCGGCCCGAGCTCGCCGGCCACCCGGAACTGGTGATCTCCCACGAGAACTCGGCCAACCAGACGGTCATCTGCGGTCCGCAGGACGCGGTGGCCGAGCTGGTCGCGCTGTTGCGGGCCAAGGCGGTGATCTGCCAGCCGCTGCCCTTCCGGTCCGGGTTCCACACCCCGATGCTGGAGCCCTACCTCGACTACTTCCGTGCGGGCGTGCCGAACCTGCGGATGCGGCCGGCCGGCACGCCGGTCTGGTCGGCCACCACGGCCGCCCCGTTCCCGGACGACCCCGCCGCGGCGCGCCGGCTGTGCCTGCGGCACCTGGTCGAGCCGGTGCGGTTTCGTCAACTGGTGCGCGGCCTGCACGACTCCGGGGTGCGGGCCTTTGTGCAGCTCGGCCCGGGACAGCTCGGCTCGCTCGTCGAGGACACCCTGCGACACGACGCCCCGGACGCTGATTTCCTGGTGGTTGCGGCCAATTCGCCGCACCGGTCCGGTTTGGACCAGCTGCGGCGGTGTGCCCTGGCGCTGTGGGCCGAGGGCGCGGAGCCGGACTTCGCCGTCCTGGACCCGCCAACCACCGAGTCGATACCGCGGCCACCACCGGCGGCGGCCCCCGAGCCCGCCGACTGGCCCGGTTTCGCCCGGCTGACGGCGCTGGGCAGCACGACGCCGCTGGCCGCCGAACTGGCCGCGTTCCTCGACGACACCGCCGACGCGGTCGCCGCGGTGCTGCGCGTCGCGCAGCGCACCGAGCACCGGCAGATCCTGGACGTGTCCCTGCGGACCATGCCCTACCTGCACGACCACTGCCTGATGCGGCAGCGCCCCGGATGGCCGGACGAGACGGACCTGCGCGCGGTGGTCCCCGCGACGACCATGGTGGCCCGGATGATCTCGGCTGCCGAGCAGGTCAACCCCGGCCTGGTGGCCATCGGGGTGGCGGATATCCGGTTGCATCGCTGGCTACCGGCCGCGCCGCCCCGGCAGGTGACGATCCATGTCGAGCAGCGCGCCGTCGACCAGGTGCACGTGCGGCTGGGCGAACATGCCGAGGGAACCGTGCTACTGGGCACCCGCCGCGTCCCGGCGCCCACCGGCGTCTGGCCCGCGGCGGCCGGCGAGCGCTCGCCCGAGATCAGCGCGGAGCAGCTGTACCAGGAGCGCTGGTTGTTCCACGGCCCCGCCTTCCAGGGGATGACCCGGACGATCGCGGTGTCGGACACGACGATCCGTGGCGTGATCACCACACCGCCCGCGCCCGGTGCGCTGCTGGACAACCTGGGCCAGTTTCTCGGTCACTGGCTGGTGGAGAACCAGCGGAACCGGTGGATCGCACTGCCCTCCCGGATCGGCCGGATCGACCTGCACGGCCCGGATCCGGCACCAGTGTCCACAGTGGACTGTGCGGCCAGGGTGACCGAGCTCGATGCGGACTCGGTGGCCGCCGACGGCCAGCTCAGCCAGCACGGGGTCCCGGTCATCTCGGTTCATGGTTGGGTCGCCCGGCGCTTCGACAGTGACCAGCGGGCCGGGACGGCCTACCGACTGCCCGCCGTACGGACCCTCGCCGAGCGACATGCCGACGGCTGGTGGTGGGCGGCCGAACGCTGGCGGACGTTGTCCTCCCGGGAGTTCTACCTCCACCGGTACGCGGGGAACGCCGAATGCGCCGAGTACGAGCGGTTGAACCCGGCCGACCGGCGGGCCTGGCTGCTCCGGCTGGTCGCGGTCAAGGACGCGGTGCGCGGCTGGCTGTGGAAGCACGGCGCGGCCCCGATCTATCCGGCCGAACTCCGCGTGCACCAGGCCGCGCCCGGCCGCTACCGGGTGAGCGGTCAGCACGGGCTCGCTGTGCCCGCGCTGGACATCGCCGTCGGGCACCACGCCGAGGTCGCCGTGGCGCTGGTCCGGCCCGCCGGTTCCGGGCAGGGCATCGAGATCACCGAGTGGGCGGCCGGCGCACCGGGCAGTCGGATCGACAACCCGGCCGGACTGCCCCAACGCGCCTACCTCGTCCGCGCCAGATAAGGAGATGCACATGACCGACACCGTGTTCGAGGAGATCCGGTCGATGGTGACCACGCTGCTCGACCAGTACGGCCTTGACGATGTCGAGATCACCGAGGACACCCTGTTCCACGACGACCTCGGTCTGGAGAGCATCGACCTGGTCACGCTCGGCGGCACACTCGCGGAACGCTACGGCGAACAGGTCAACCTCGCCGCGTTTCTCGCCGAACTGGAGATGGATCAGGTGATCGGGCTGCGGCTGGGCATGCTGGTCGACTTCGTGCGCTCCGCGCTCGGCGAGAAAGCGGGCTCGGCAACGTGAGTTTCATTGCCACCAACGGAATCCGCACCCACTACCAGCTGACGCCGGCGACGAACCCGCCGCACAGCCCGCCCCCCAAGGTGGTGTTCATCCACGGGTTGGGCTACGACAGCATGGCCAGCTTCTACCTCACCCTGGCCCCATCGCTGTCCGCCGCGGGGATCGACGTGCTCGGCTACGACCTGCGGGCGCACGGCCGCAGCGACCGGCCCAGCCGGGGATACCTGTTGCGGGACTTCACCACCGACCTGCGCGAGCTGCTGGATGGCACGCGCATCACCGAGCCCGTGCACCTGGTGGGCAACAGCTTCGGCGGCACCCTCGCGTTCGCCTTCGCCGCGCTGCACCCGGAGCGGGTGCGCAGCATCGTCGCGATCGAATCCGAGCCGCCGACCGTGGCCTGGTCGGAGAAGATACAGGACACGATCAACGGCATCGTCGACGTTGCCGAGGTGGACCGGCACCTGGCGCTGATCGAGGAACACTTCGGCCCGCACGCCGTCCGGCTGACCCAGAAGGCGGCGACGAACATCCGGGCGACCAGCATCGCCGAGGATGTGCCGAAGGGACCGCTGCTGCGGGAGACCGACCTGGCGGCGCTGACCTGCCCGGTGCTGTCCATCATGGGCGGCGACGGCTTCCACCGCGAGGATCTGCACATCCTGGACCGGCTGCTGCCGCACTGCACGACCGAGATCGTCCCCGAGCAGAACCATTCCGTGCTCGTGGACCGGCACCGCGAGATCCGGCCCCTGGTGCTGGACTGGATCACCCGACACCACCGGTCGGCCGTGCTCGCGAGCGAACCAGGGACCACCGCGTCGCTGGCGAATGCGACGCCGAGCACCGCCGAGGCGGGCGGATGAGCCGGTTTCTCATCGTGGTCCCACCGTTCACCGGCCATATCAACCCGATCGCCGGGGTCGCCGCGGAGTTGCGCGGCCGTGGGCACGAGGTGACCTGGGTCGGCGACGAGACCGTGCTGTCCCGCACCGTGCCGGGGAACTGGCCGGTGCACGGATGCGGCGCGGCGCCCCTGGCGCCCAGGCCGCCGGAATTGCGCGGATTCGCGGCCCTGCATCACCTGTGGGAGAAAGTGTTGGTGCCGCTGGCCGAATGGATGGAGCCGACGGTGCGCCGGGCGATCAGCCGGGTCCGGCCCGATGTGGTGATCACCGACCAGCAGGCCCTGGCCGGCGCGCTGGTCGCGGAACGGGCGGGGATCCCCTGGGCCACCTCGGCGAGCACCTCCTCCGAACTGGTCGATTCGCTGGGCGACATGCCCAAGGTGCGGGACTGGTTGACCAGCCTGCTCACCGCGCTGCGCCACCGGATCGGTGATCCCGCCGCCCAGGGCGATCCGCGGTTCTCACCACGGCTGGTCATCGCGTTCACCACCGCGACCCTGGCCGGCGAGCCGGGTAGGCCGGTGCTGTTCGTCGGCCCGGTCGGACGGCCGCCCGTCGGCAACGGCGGGTTTCCGTTGGACCGGATCGACCCCATGCGTGCCACGATCCTGGTCACCATGGGTACCGCCAACACCGATGTGACCGGGAATTTCCTGCGGGAATGCGCCGCGGCGCTGCGGGCGCGGCCCTGGGCGCAGGGGGTGTTCGCCGACCCGGGCGACAGCCTGCTCGAGGTGGCGGGCGACTTCCTGCGGGTGCCCTGGCTGCCCCAGCAGGCGCTGCTGCCGCACGCCTCCGCTGTCATCTGCCATGCCGGGCACAACACCGTCTGCGAATCCCTGGCGTGCGGGGTGCCGCTGGTCCTCGCGCCGATCCGGGACGACCAGCCGATCATCGCCGAACAGGTCGCCGCGGTCGGCGCAGGCATCCGGCTGCGGTTCGCGCACGCCCGCGCCGAGCACATCGGTCGGGCGGCGGACCAGGTGCTGACCGAGCCGTCCTTCGCGGCCGCGGCCGGCCGGGTCCGGGATTCGTTCGACACCGCCGGTGGCGCACCCGCGGCCGCGGACGCCCTGGAGAAACTCGCCGGCTGACGGGCGGTGCGCAGCCCGGGCACGGTGCCCACCGGCAGGCCCTGGCCTGGCAGCGCTGTCCAGCCTGACGGGTGGATCGCCACCCGGGACTGTCGGCTCGGCGGCGGGTCGCTCGTTTCCCGGGGTGCCATCGGCGCCAGTCGTCGATCAGTGCGGTCGATCCCCATAGAACGGCGCCACCGCGGCGTACGGGAGATCGTCTTCGAGACGCTGTTCCGCCGGATTCCCGAGCTGAAACTGGCCATCCCGATCGAGGACATCCCGTTCGAGGAACACGGCGGCGTCCACGGCATCCATCGGCTACCGGTCGCCTGGTAGCCGAAAGCGACCGGCCGGTGGGCGGACAGGTGGCGGTCAGCCGTGGATCGTCTTTGTGCTGTCTTCAGTGAGTCGAACGGAACTCGGGCAACCGTGCGGTGATGCCGTCGTCGCGGCAGATCTGTCCGAGGTGACCAGTCTCGCGACCCCATGATGAGGAAGTGCCACGAACTCGTCCGCCCAGCAGAGACCTCCGCGCGTGCTCGATGCCGCAGGGGTGTTCCGGACCTCCCGAGCGCGATCGAATGTCAATGTTGGTCGACATTGACAATTCGATGCCAGGTCGGCAAAGATAGTGTCGCTCGACATTGTGAGAGGTTTGGTTCTGCAGACCCAGGATGTGAGGTGCGTGCACTTGAGTGGGATCACTGCTCGTCGGGTGGTGCTGGCTGGGCGGCCCTGTGGCTGGCCGACGCTGGACGACTTCCGGCTGGAGCGGTTCACGCCACCGCCCGTCCCGGCGGGTGGTCTGTTGCTGCGGGCGCGCTATCTCTCGCTGGACCCCTACATGCGTATGCGGATGGACGAGCGCAGCGCCTACGCAGGCTCGGTCGGTCTCGGAGAGACGATGCACGGCCAGGCGGTGGCCGAGGTTCTGCGGTCCGAGCATCCGGACTACGCGGAAGGCGACACGGTGCTCGCCCCGACTGGCTGGGCCAGTCACGCTGTCTCCGACGGCACCGGGCTACGCAAACTGGACCCGATGCTGGCGCCGGTGACCACCGGGCTCGGCGTACTCGGCATGCCTGGATTCACCGCATACAGCGGGCTGATGGTGATCGGCGCGCCGAAGCCTGGTGAAACCGTGGTCGTGGCGTCCGCGAGCGGACCGGTCGGT
>DASZNF010000099.1:0-8819 GCA_035551355.1 Pseudonocardiaceae bacterium
CGACCGCGGCCGCCTCGGCGAACCGGTCCCGGACGACGTGCTCGCCCGCGCCTACGGCAGCACCGCCGCGCTGCCGCACCTGCTGCTGGTCGGGGACACCGATCCGCTCGCCGATCACGCCGCCCTGGCCCGGCTGGCCAAGGCGTTGCCGGCGGCGCGCCTGTGCTCGGTCCGGGGTGCGCACCACGACGTGCTCAACGATCTGCAGCACCGCTCCGTGGCGGCCGAGGTGATCACTTTCCTGGAAATTGTTCGCAGCGGGGAACCGCTGCAACCGATCGTCTCGGCCGAGGCAAGCGACTGGTGAAGAACGACCGGGTGATCATCGTGGGTCGTCGGCGAGCCGTGACTCTTTTCGTAGCCCCGGTTGCGATTGTCCGCGCCGAACAAAGCGATGCGCTGCGGGCCGGATTCGGTTGGCTCAGCGGGGAACGCTGGTGTGCTTGAATTCGTTGAGGTCGGCCCAGCCGGTCAGCAGATCCACCACCCGCTCGGTGGCGCGGATCGACTCGGCCGGGTCGGTGCCCAGCGGCGATCGGTTCATCAGCCGGACGAACACCGCCTGGTCGCCGGCGATGAACGTGGGCACACCCCACACGCGGTGCGAATCGGCGTAGCGCTCGTGCTCGGCCCGAATCCGGTTCAGCGCGTCGCCCGAGTCGATCAGCGCGAACACCGCGTCCGCGTCGATCTCGTTGTCCCGCAATACCTTCCGCACCACGTCGGGCTCGTCCAGCTTGAGACCGTCGTCGTGCCGGGCGGCGAACAAGGCCCGGTGGACCGGGCGGAACCGGTCCGGGAACTCGTCGCGCACGACCACCCCGGCCTGCAGCGCGATGATCCCGGTGTCCTGGTCCGGCTTGTCCCACACACTGGGCTGGCCCTCTTCGACGTGCACCTGGCCCAGGGAGAACGGCACGAACGTCACCTGCCAGTCGGCGCCCGCGGCCAACCCGGTCAGCAGATGCTCGTGCGCGTTGCGCGCGAACGGGCACCGGTAATCCCATGTGACGGCGAACTCGATGGCCATGATGACGTCCCACCTCCTGTGACACTCCCGAGTTCGCAGTCAAGCACTCGCCGGCACAGCGGTCGAGCGCGGACCACGGGCTGGGATTGCCGTTGCGCGGCCGGGTGAAACTCACGTCTCGGCGAGGTCGCCCCGTGATGGTTCACTGATCACCGGGCTGCCTCGGTGCTGACCCCGCTCGCACGGACAATTCCGCCGCTCGCCAGGCTACGCGCCGGCGCCGTTGGTCGGCCGGGTCGGCCACGGGGGCCGAGGTGACCAGTAGGTGGGTGTAGGGGTGCAGGGGAGCGGTCAGCACCGCGTCGGCCGGGCCCTGTTCGACGATGTGCCCGCGGTGCATCACCGCGACCCGGCCGGCGACCTGCTCGATGACCGCGAGGTCATGCGAGATGAACAGGCAGGCGAACCGCAGCTCGGTTTGCAGGCTGCGCAACAGTTCCAGCACCCGCGCCTGCACCGAGACGTCCAGCGCGCTGGTCGGCTCGTCGGCGATCAGCAGCGCCGGGCGCAACGCGATTGCCCGGGCGATGGCCACCCGCTGGCGTTGCCCGCCGGACAGTTCGTGCGGGAACCGATTGTTCAGGTCGGCCGGCAGTGCCACTGAATCGAGCAGTTCGCGCACCCGTTGATTCAGCCGCGCGCCGCGCAGTTCGCTGTGCAGCCGCAACGGTTGGGCGATGCTCGCGCCGATGCTGGCCCGTGGGTTCAACGAGGAACCCGGATCCTGGAACACCACCCCGATCCGGCGCAGCGCCGCCCGCCGGGACCGGCCGCGCAGCGTGGGCAGGTCGGCCCCGTCCAGCTCGATCAGGCCCGAGGTCGGGGTGGCCAGGCCGACGATGGCCGAGGCGAGGGTGGTCTTGCCGGAGCCGGATTCGCCGACCAGGCCGAGTACCTCGCCCGGCTCGATGTGCACGCTGACCCGGTCGACCGCGCGCAGCGAGAACGACCGCAGTCGTCCGCCGTACACCACGGACAGGTCCGTGATCCGCAGCGCCGCCTCGGCGGTCGGATCGTCCCGCACCGACCGGGTGGCCGGATGCCCGACCACGGCGATCTGGTCACCGCGTTCGATCAGGGTGGCCGGATCGTCCTCGGCCGGCGGCGGGGCGACCGTGCCGGGCAGCGAGATCACCGAGTCCAGCAGTTGTCTGGTGTAGTCGTGCCGGGGGTGGGCGAACAGTTCGGTGACCGAGCCCTGCTCGACCACCCGCCCCGCGCGCATCACCGCCACCCGGTCGGCCAGATCGGCCACCACGCCCATGTCGTGGGTGATCAGCAGGATGCCCGCGCCGAGGCGGGATCGCAGGTCCCGTAACAGTTCCAGGATGCCGGCCTGGACAGTGACGTCCAGCGCGGTGGTCGGCTCGTCGGCGATCAGCAGCTCCGGCTCGTTGGCCACCGCCATGGCGATCACCACCCGCTGCAACTGCCCGCCGGACAGTTCGTGCGGGTAGGACCGCAGCACGCGAGCCGGATCGGGCAACCCGACCAGCTCCAGCAGTTCCCCGGCCCGCGCCCTGGCTTGGCCTGAGGAGACCCTGCGGTGCGCGGTGATCGCCTCGGCCAGCTGGGCGCCGATGGTGAATACCGGGTTAAGCGCGGTCATCGGCTCCTGGAAAACGAACCCGACCCGGCCGCCGCGGATCTCCCGCAACCGCTCGTGATCCAGCTCGAACAGGTTGGTGCCGTTGAGAAACGCCGCGCCGGTCACGGTAGCGGTGGGCGGCAGCAGGCGCAGCAGGGACATCGCGGTGACCGTCTTGCCGGAACCGGATTCGCCGACCACGGCGAGCACCTCACCGGCCGCGATCGAGTAACTCACCTCGATCGCGGCCGGCGCGGCGCCCGCGTCCGTGGCGAAGGTGACCGACACTCCCGCCACGGACAGCAGTTCGGCTTCGCTCACTGGCTGATGCCCAGGGTGAGATAGTTGGGGTAGGCCGGGAAATCCGGCACCTGGACGTTGTCCACTTTGGACCCGTGCAGAAACGAGTTGCGGGTGTAGATCAACGGCACGATCGGCGCGTCCTGCATGATCCGCTTGTCCACCGCGGCCCACTTGGTGCCGGCCTGGGTGGGATCGACGGTCGCCTGCGCGTCCGCGATCATGGCGTCCACCTCGTCGTTGCTGTACCGGGAGAGGTTGAATCCGCCATTGCCGATCTGCGAGGACTGGTAGAGCGGCTGGATGTTCGCGTTGGCGCTGGGGAAGTCCGGCTGCCAGCTGGTCAGGGCCAGATCGTAGTTGCCCTGGTTGCCGGTGACATTGCTGATGAACGTGTCGTCGTCCTGCGGCTGGATGGTGACCTTGATGTTGGCCTGGGCCAGCGAAGCGGCCACCGCCTGGGCCAGGTTCGCGCCGTTGTTCGAGGTGCTGACCAGCAACGTCAGCCCGGACAATCCATCGGGGAAACCGGCTTGGGCCAGCAGCTGCTTGGCCTTGGCCGGGTCGCCGGCCGCGTTGGTCGGGTACAGGTCGTAGGCCTGACGGCCGGAGATGCCCGGGGTGATCAGCGTGCTGGCCACCGGACCGGCCAGTGCGGGGGTGCCCGCACTGGCCACCTGGAAGGAGGCCCGGTTGACCGCGTACTGGAAAGCCTTGCGCACGGCCAGATTGGCCAGCGGGCCGCGCTGGGTGTTCAGCGCCAGGTACTCCACCGCACCAGCCTGCGAGGTGACCAGCCGGGACTTGGCCGAGGGATTGTTCACCAGCTGGGCCAGCTGGGCCGGGTCGACGAAGGAGTAGCCGAACCCGCTCTGGTCGTTGCCGGAGTCGGCGATCAGCCGCTGCGAGATCACCGAGTCGTCTTGGGACAGCTGGAAAATCACCTTGTCCGGCAGCGCGGTGCGCACCGAGTCGGTGGACTTCTGCCAGTGCGGATTGCGGGTCAGCGTGGCCTGCGTGCCGCTCTGGTAGGAGGCGACCTGGTAGGGGCCGGAGGTGATCGGGGCGGTGTCGTAGGCGGCGTTGGTGCCCTTGCCCTGCGGCACCGGGGACAACGTGACCAGACTGACGATCCACGGCCAGTCGCCGTAGGGTCGGGCCAGGCGGAACACGATGGTCTTGGCGTCCGGCGTCTCGATCGAGTCCAGGCTCTTGCCGGAGAATGGCCCGGTGTACGTGGTGCCGCCGGCCAGCAGGGTCTTGTGATACGACAACCCCTGGGAGAAGGCGGGATCGAAGGTGCGCTCGATGCCCCACTTGAGGTCGGCCGAGGTGATCGGCGAGCCGTCGGAGAAGGCCAGGCCGTCCTTGAGGGTGAAGGTCCAGGTGGTGCCGTTGTCACTGGTCTTACCGGTGTCGGTGGCCAGGTCGGCCACCAGTGTGGCGGTCGGCCCGGAGAGGTCCCAGTTGGTGAGTCTGCGGTGCACCAGACCGCTGGTCGTGGTGGCCAGGCTCTGCGACTGGGCCGGGTCGAAGTGGTTGCTGGAGTTGTCGTCCAGGACGTAGAGCGTGCCACCGGGCTTGCTGGTGGTGTTCGATGCCGAGGTACTCGGCGACGGGTTCGCGTTGCACGCGGCCAACAGTGTGCCCGCGCCCGTGACCGCACCGGCAGCGCCGACCAGGCGCAGGAAGTCCCTCCGGTCCATCGTTTCCATCCCCTTTGTCCTCAGGTGAGGCGCGCTCGCGGGTCGAGCACGCCGTAGAGCAGGTCGACCAGGAAGTTCGCCAGCACGATGACGAACGCCGCGAACAAGGTGCAGCCCATCAGCAGCGGCAGATCGGTCCGGTGCACGGCGGTGATCAGCAGCTGGCCCAGGCCGGGCATGGAGAACACCGTCTCGGTCAAGATCGCGCCGCCGAGCACCGAACCCAGGTCCAGCCCGAACACGGTGACCACCGGCAGCAACACGTTGCGCAGCGCGTGTTTGCCGACGACGTTGCGTTCGGCCAGGCCCTTGGCCCGGGCGGTGCGGATGAAGTCCTCGCCCAGCACGTCCAGCATCTGGGTGCGGGTCAGCCGGGCGTAGGTGGCGGCCTGCAGGAAGGCCAGCACCAGCCAGGGCGTGATCAGGTGCCACAGCCAGCCGACCGGGCTGGTGGTCAGTGGCACGTATCCGTTGTCCGGCACGATGTTCAGGGTCAGCCCGAAGATCAGGATGGCGATCAGGCCGATCACGTAGGCCGGTGCGGACACCCCGGCGACCGCGCCGGCCATGGTGATCCGGTCGATCGGCGAGCCGCGTTTGAGCGCGGACAGCACGCCGACCGCCACGCCCAGCACCAGCCAGATGATCGAGGCGCCGATGGCCAGCGACGCGGTCACCGGCAGGCGGCTGGCGATCAGGCTCAGCACGGTTTCGTTCTGCTGGAACGAGTAGCCGAAACACGGTGCGGGGCAATGGATCGCGGTCACCCCGGAGCCGAACGTGCGGCCGGTGAAGATACCCGCGATGAACTGGAGGTACTGCTCGATCCACGGGTGGTCGAAGCCCATGAACGCTCGGGCGGTGGCCAGGTTCTGCGGGGTGCACGGGCGGCCGCAGGACAACTGGGCCGGGTCGGTGGGCAGCAGGTAGAACACCGCGTAGGTGGCCAATCCGACGACCAGCAACACGATGACCGTGGCGGCCAGGCGGCCGCCGATGAACCGGGCGAGCCTCATCGCCGCACCGCCAGCCGGGGGTCCAGCGCGTCGCGCAGCCCGTCGCCGAACACGTTGAACGACCAGGTGGCCAGGAACAACGCGACGCCGGGAAAAATGAGGAACATCGGGTCGGTGCGGATCCAGTCGCTGGCGGTGGAGATGGTCTGGCCCCAGCTCGGTGTGGGGGGCGGGATTCCGGCGCCCAGAAAGGAAAGCGCGGCCTCGAAGCCGATGTTGACCGGGATGTTCAGGGTGGCCACCACGATGATCGGCGCCCACAGGTTCGGCAGCAGTTCGGTGCGGTAGACCTGCCATGGGCGGGCGCCCATGGCCCGCGCCGCGGACACGAAGGTGCGGCCGCGCAGGGACAACGTCTGCGACCGGACGATTCTGGTGATCCGTGGCCAGCCGAAGAACCCGATGACTCCGATCAGCAGCAACGGTCGCGGAATCCCGGCCGGGGCGATCGCGCCCAGGGCGATCATGAAGACCAGATAAGGAAATCCGAGCAACACGTCGGTCAGCCAGGTGATCCCCCGGTCGAACCAGGCGCCGAGGTAACCGGCGGTGATCCCGAGCAAAGCGCCGACCACCACCGACACGATGGTCGCCGCCACACCTATCAGGAACGAGGTCCGGGCGCCGTAACAGACGATGGTGAACAGATCCCGCCCGGTCAGCGGCTCGACCCCGAACCAGTGCTTGCCGCTGACCCCGCCCAGATGACCTGTGGGCAGGCCGCTGTTCGGGTCCAGTACCGACAGGTCGTAGGTGTACGGGTCCTGGCCCTCGACGGCGGCCAGGAGGGGCGCCGCGACCGCGAGAAACACCAGGACGACAACGGTGATCGCTCCGGCCAGCGCCCACCGGTCGGTGCGAATCGTGCGCACGAGCGCCGCAGGCAGGGAACGCGGCGCGCTCGGTGATGGCACCGCAGCCACAACACCTATCCCTCGTTCGAGTGAGATGACGAGGGCACTCTAAGTTGAGATCAACTGAATCTCCTAGCGCCGCAACACCGGTCCACATCATGAGACGGTAATGGTCGGCCGAGTGTGTTCTCGATCTCTGAACAACTCGCCTTTCGTCGGTGTCCGGGGCCACGATGGCGGCTGACCACGGATTACCCAGGTGCCCCGGCGCGCCGGGGGCGGAGTGGCCCGCCGTGGACCCGACGCTGCGTCGGGCCGGAGGTTTGTCAGTCTCGCCAGTCGAGCTGGTGTTCGGGAACGCCCACCGTGCGGCCATAGGCCGCCGCCGCGGCGCGCGCCTGCTCGTCACCGCGGCGATAGTGGAAGCTGCGGCCGCCGAAGACGATGTAGTGTTCCGCGCCCGCGGTGAAGTCGGCGTACCAGCCGCCGTCGGGCCGAAGGCACTCGGCCAGGAGGGCCGCCAGCTGCCCGGGATCGGCGTCGTCGGCGGCGAAGTCGATGACCGTCCACACGGGAGGCTGGGTGGGCGCGGGATCGGCGACCTGCATCCGGGTGATCCGCCGAATGCGCAGACCCGCGGGCTCGAACACCGATCCCGCCCGTAGGCTCTCGCCGATCAGGCAACCCTCGATCACCATGCCGGCCGGATGCTACTTCAGTACCGTCGTGGTCGGGGTGGGGTTGCGGAACAGGTCGAGTACCGGGCAGTGCTCGTCAACCTGCTGCTTGAGCTCCGCGTACTGCTCGGCACTGGCCGGTCCGTCGAGTTCGACGGTCAGGCGCACATCGGAAAAACCGGGGCGGGTGTCGGCGAAACCGAAGAAGCCGTGCAGGTCCAGGTCGCCGTCCACGGTCACCCTGACCGAGTTCAAGGGAACACCGAGCTTGGCCGCCCAAAACTGGTAGGTGATGACCTGGCAGGAACCCAGCGCGGCCAGCGCGTACTCCACTGGGTTGGCCGCGGTGTCGGTGCCACCCAGTGCCGCCGGCTCGTCCACGTCGAATGCGTGATCGCGGACCCGGACGTGCACCGCGGTGGCCGTGCCCGGCACGTGTGTGTGGCCCACCCGGAACGACACCGCCGCGTTCGCCGGGTCGATCGCGACCGCCGCGCGGGTGCCCTCGATGATCTCGGTCAACGACATGAAAACCTCCTCGTTCGGTGAAAATCAGGCTGCTGTGTCCCGGACGGCGATGACCTTCCGGTAGACGCGCGGCCCGTCGGCGTAGTCGTCCACCGCGTAGTGCCAGGTGCCCAGGTTGTCCCACAACACGAAATCACCCGGCTGCCAGCCGAACCGAATGGTGTAGTCGGGCGAGGACCCGTGCGCGAGCAGGAACGGCAGCAGGGCCTTGCTTTCCGCGTCCTGCACGCCGGTCAGGCGCAGCGCCGAGGAGCTGAGGAACAGACCCGGCCGGCCGGTGTCCGGATGGCGCAGCACCACCGGGTGCTCGACGGTTTCCCTGATCTGGTCGCGTTTCCGGCCCTGTGCGTAGTTGCCCGCATCGGCGTCGTACACCGCGCTCACCGACTCCAGCAGCCGCTGCACCGGTTCGGACAGATCGTCGTAGGCGGCCTGCAGGTCGGCCCAGAGAGTATGCCCGCCCAGGTCCGGAACCTCTTGGTAGGTCAGGGATTCGATGCTGAACGGGGGAGTGCGCCACAACCCGCCGATGTGCCAGGTGCCGGCCTTGCCGGTTTTCTGCACGTTGTACGGGTAGGACAACGGGTTCTCCGCGTCCCGCACCGCGGTCGGATGGTCGAACGGCACGCCGAACACGCGGGCCGCGCGGACGTGCTGGTCCGGGGTCAGGTGCTGACCGCGGAACACGAGGACCTTATGGGTGAGCAACTCCTGGACCAGCGCCTGGGCGGTGGCGTCGTCGAGCTCCTGGGTGAAGTCGATTCCGGTGATCTCCGCACCGAATCGGGGGCCGGCGCGATGGACTTGGTACTGCGCGATTGCGGTCATGGTCGGTTCGCCTCCTCGTCCGACCGTAGGCAGCATGCGGGGCCGGGGTAAATGCGTCCCATTCCGTGAACGGCCGCCGATCCTGTCGTTCTCGGAGTATTTCGGAAAACGCGCCAACGGGCGCGCTCGGTGTGTGAGAGCTCTCGATCCGCCCTCGACACCGAGCAATCTCATCGGTCACCGTCCCTGCACAGTGCGATGCGCACCCGAACCTGATTCACTGGAGGGTCCACGATGAGCCGGTCCTCGCCGCAAATTCCGGAAAGTCCGTCGGCGGAAATGTCGGTCGGCG
>DASZNF010000100.1:0-84282 GCA_035551355.1 Pseudonocardiaceae bacterium
CGGCCCACAAGGTGGCCGACGCGCACCGGGCCGCGGCCCGCAACCGCGCGGAGCCGGTGGCCGAGGTGCCCGACGCTCCCGAGTTGGACGCGGGTCCGGAACAGCGGGCCATGCACGAGGAGCTGTCCACCCGGATGGCCATCCTGCTGCGCACCCTGCCGGCCAAGCAGCGGGAAATCCTGGTGCTGCGCGTGATGGTGGGCATGTCGGCCGAGGAGACCGCGGTCATGGTGGGCTCCACGCCCGGTGCGGTGCGGGTGTCCCAGCACCGCGCCCTGGCCCGGCTGCGGGTCGCCGCGCAGCTGCACGACCTGGTCTGAGCCACGGCCGGATCCGGCCGGTTCTCGATCTTTCCCCGGCGCCGCGCTACGTTGCCGCGTATGGAGTTCCAGGAAGTGGTGGCGCGCAGGCACATGGTCCGCAGGTTCACTTCGGAACCGGTGCCCGAGCCGATCGTGGAACGGTTGCTGCGCAACGCCACCCGCGGTCCGTCGGCCGGATTTTCCCAAGGGCAGGCGTTTCTGGTGCTGCAGGGCCCGGATCTGGCCCGGTTCTGGCGTTATGGCGCGGATGCGGTCGCCGAAAGCGTGCAGGACGCGCCGCTGGTCATCGTGCCGTGCTCGGCCAAGCAGGTGTACCTGGATCGCTATGCCCAGCGGGACAAGGGCTGGACCGACCGCGACGAATCCCGGTGGCCGGTGCCGTTCTGGCACATCGACACCGGCATGGCCACCCTGCTGATCCTGCAGACCGTGGTGGACGAGGGCCTCGGCGCGGTGTACTTCGGCATCGTGCCCGATCAGGTCGGCCCGTTCCGGGCCGAGTTCGGTATTCCGGACGACCACGAGCCGATCGGCGCGGTGGCCGTGGGCTACAGCGCCGAGACCGAGGTGCGCGACCTCAAGAGGCGCCGCCGCCCGGTCGCGGACGTGGTGCACCACGGAAGCTGGTAGCCGACTCAGAATCCAGCAGCTGGTAGCCGACTCAGAGATCCAGCAGGCGGGACAGCGCTGCCCGCGCGGTGGCGTCCCGCTCGGCCAGCTTGCCCAGCTCCTCGGCCAGCAGTTTCAGCCACTCGTCGATACCCACCTGTTTGCGGCTGATCACCACATCGCGGACCACGGTGCGGATCTCCGCCTCCGCCCCGTGCCGGCCCTGACGCAGCTCCAGCTGGCGTTCCGGGGTGCGCACCAGCACCGACACCGGCGTGCCCGGCTTGCCCGACACCCGGTCGGACATGCTGCGCCGCCGCTCCACCTCGACCATGCCCTCGGGCAGCGCATCGCCCAGCGTCATGGTGAGCACCCGGCTGTAGGAGGCCACATCCGAGCGGTCGGCCTTCAGCGCGGCGATCAGCATGTGCATGTTCCAGGCGGGTTCGATTTCGCCGGTCATGAGTCCACCAGCGGCAGCACCAGCTGCGGCTTGCTGATGATGTGGTCCTCGCGCAACGGGCGGATGGCCGTGCCGATCGCGAAGAACTCGGTGGTGTGTCCGCCCCAGCGGTGCGGCAGGGACAGCAGCTGCACGCCCACGATGCCCTCCGCGCGCAGTTCCTCGGCCTCGGCCTGCATCCGGCTCATGGCCAGCTCGCGGGCGTCGTAGAGGGCCTCGGTGTACTGCGGCACCTCGACGTTCTGCCCGATGTTGCCGATCGCCTGCCAGAACCGCTGGTGCGCGATGTGGTAGACGCAGGAACCCATCACCATGCCCAGCGGCGCGTAACCGGACTGGATGAGCGTCCAGAAGTCCTGGCCGGACAGGTCGGAGGTGAACGGCTGGCCGTGGTTGTTGCGCCACTGGCCGGGCTGATCGGCCTTGACCGCGGTGCCGACCGCGACGAACTCGGCCAGGTCGTTGCCGAACTCCTTGAACTCGATCTCCAGCCGCACCCCGACGATGCCGTCCGCGCCGAGCACGTCGGCTTCCTTCTCCATCCGCGTCATGGCCAGCTCACGGGCGTGGTACATGGCGTTGGACAGCACGTCCAGTTCCTGGTTCTTGCTCCACCGGCCGAACTGGAAGCCCACGTGGTAGATGCTGGAGCCCAGCACCAGGCCCAGCGGCCGGAACCCGGCCTCGCGGACCAGCAGGAACTCGTTGACGCTCAGGTCCGAGGTGAACAGCGTGGTCTTCTGGCCGGGTTTCATCTCGGCCAGCCGCTTCATGGCGTCTTCCGGTATCCGCTGTTCGTCGGACTCCGCGCTGGTCATCAGCTCTCCTTCACCGCAGCGGCATGATGGTCAGGGCCCGGGTGGGGGCCGTGCGCCCGGCGTGGAACCGGGCCAGGGAGGTGCCGAACACCGAGGACTCGGCGCACAACAGCGGGGTGCTGTTGACCTCCTGGTGCCAGAACCGCAGGGACATGTTGGACACGATCGCGCCCTCGGCCCGGTTTTCCTTGGCCTGTTTGGCAAAGCGCTCCCGGGCGCGGGCGCGCACCGTGTTGGTCAGCTGGGTGTGCGCCTGCACCTCGGTGTTGCCCGCCATCATCGACATCTGGGAGCGGCTCGCGTAGTCGAGGTAGCGCGTCTCGACCGCGATGCCGATGGCGATGCGGGCCGGGACCCAGCCGGCGCGCATCAGCTTGGCCACGTCCTGCCCGGCCAGTTCGGTGGTGAACAGGCGCTTGGGTCGGGTGGCCGAGTTGGCCCGCACGGCGGTGCCCAGCGCGACGAACTCCTGGTTGTTCTCGGTCAGCCGGGACAGGCTCAGCCGCACGCCCACCACGCCGTCCGCGCCCATCGCCTTGGCCTCGGTGGCCATCCGGGCCAGCGCGGTGTTGTAGCCGTGGTAGATCGCGTCGACGTAGGGCTGGTAGCTGACGGAGCCTGCGAACATGCCGCCGCCGTAGCCGCTCATGCCCATGCCGTAGCTGCTGCCACCGACCCAGCCGACGTACTGCACGATGCAGCCCATCACCTCGCCGACCGGGGACAGGCCGACCGATTCGATGCCCACCGCCCCCGGGACCGGGAGCAATGAGGTGTGCAGGCCCGCCGCGTCGAACCGGGCCAGCCGGTCGCGCGCCGACTGTGGGAGCCACTCCCCGTCGTTGCCGGTCACCAGACCTCCCTGCGCGTCGCCCCGGTGTTTATGTTGCCACGCTCCGGTCGGATCAGGGTGTTGGGATGATCGGTTACAAAATCACTCCGGATGCTTCCGGCATGTCTGCCACTACCCAAATGAGTGACTAGGCTCACTGAACATGTCTGTAACGCCGGACAGGTTGGGAGCTTGACGTGACAACATCGGCAACGGAGCCGGGGTTCGCGGAGACCCTCAGAAGCACTATTCCGGCCCGGATCGATCGCCTGCCCTGGTCGAGTTTTCACACCAGGCTGGTGCTCGCGCTGGGCGTGGCGTGGATCCTCGACGGCCTCGAAATCAGTGTGGCCAGTTCGGTCGAGGGTGCGCTGACCAAATCGGACACGCTGAACATGTCGGCCGCCGGGTCGACCACGATCGCCACCGTCTACCTGGTTGGACAGGTGCTGGGCGCCCTGGTCTTCGGGCTGTTCGCGGACAAGTGGGGCCGCCGCAAGCTGTTCATGATCACGCTGGGTGTCTACCTGGTGGGCAGCGGCCTGAGCGCGGCGACCGCGGGTGCGGGCAGCGGCTGGGTGTTGTTCCTGTACGCCACCAGGTTCATCGCGGGCACCGGCATCGGCGGTGAGTACGCAGCCATCAACTCGGCCATCGACGAGCTCATCCCCGCCCGTTTCCGGGGCCGGGTCGACATCGCGGTGAACGGCACGTACTGGGCCGGCGCGATGATCGGCACGTTCGCCACCTTCCTGTTCCTGACCACCATCCCGGCGTCCGTCGGCTGGCGGCTGGGCTTCCTGCTCGGCCCGGTGCTGGGCCTGGTCATCATCTACGTGCGCCGGAACCTGCCGGAGAGTCCGCGCTGGCTGATCATGCACGGCAAGCCCGAGGAGGCGGAGGCGGCGATCGCCGGCATCGAAGCCGAGGTCCGGGCGGGCGGCGGTGAGCTGTCCGAGGTCGGCGAGGACCAGGCGCTGGAGATCCAGCCCGCCGATCGCACCGGCTACTTCGCGCTGTTGCGGGTGCTGCTGCGGGACTACTTCCCACGATCCGTGCTCGGCCTTGGCCTGATGGTGACCCAGTCGTTCCTGTACAACGCGATCTTCTTCAGCTACTCGATCGTGTTGACCGTCTTCTACCACGTGAACGGCTCGGCGGCGTTGTACGGCATCGCGTTCGCGGTCGGCAACCTGATCGGCCCGTTCGTCCTCGGTCCGCTGTTCGACACGGTCGGGCGCAAACGGATGATCTCCGGCAGCTATCTCATCGCCGGTGTGCTGCTGACGGTCAGCGCGTTCCTGTTCAAGGCGCAGGTGTTCAACGCGGTGACGCAGACCGCGGCCTGGGTGATCATCTTCTTCTTCGCCTCGGCCGGCGCCAGTGCGGCCTATCTCACGGTGAGCGAGATCTTCCCGCAGGAGGTCCGGGCCAAGGCGATCGCGGTGTTCTTCTCCATCGCCCAGGTCGTCGGGGCCCTGGCGACGCAGTTCTACGGGTTCCTGATCGACAAGAACCACCCGGACTTCAACAAGCTGTTCATCGGCTACATCACCGGCGCGGTGATCATGATCGTCGGTGGGCTGATCGCGGTGTTCTTCGGCGTGGCCGCGGAGGGTCGGTCGCTGGAGAGCGTGGCCAGGCCGCTGGGCGTGGTGAAGAGCGCCGCCCAGAAGGTCACCGGTCTTGGCGGTGGCGGCGACTCACCGGCCGGTGGGGTGGTAGCGGGCGAATAGCGCAACATGTTGCCGAGGGCGGTTCCGGGTGCGGGACCGCCCTCGCATATCCGGATGACCGGTGGCGTCGGCGCGCTGTCTGTGATTGACTGGACATGGTCGTAAGTCTTTGTGTTCGTGCTCGCACGCCGCACAAGTAGTTGCGAGCGTGCCGATCTCTCCAGTCGGAGCGGAGAAGGCCGCCTCTCAACGGCGACCCGGGAGGCCGCACCTGCGGTCACCTGTTCTGGCAGTTGTTTGAGGAGATTTTGTGGCACAGGGCACTGTGAAGTGGTTCAACTCGGAGAAGGGCTTCGGGTTCATCACCCCGGACGGCGGCGGATCCGACGTCTTCGTGCACTACTCGGAAATCCAGGCCAACGGCTTCCGTACCCTGGAGGAGAACCAGCGCGTGCAGTTCGAGGTCGGCCAGGGCACCAAGGGCCCGCAGGCCACCGGCGTCACCATCGTCTGAAACTGACGCAGCCCAGCTGGTAGTTGACTGAGGCGATCACCCATACGGGTGGTCGCCTCAGTCGCGTCCTGACTCAGTCGCGTTCGGACCCTGGACGGTCCGGTTCGTACCGCGATCACCGGCCGGTGATGATCCGCTGTTTCAGCGCGTTGGCGTCGGCCTGGTGCAGTGGCCCGGACAGCAGCAGGTCGTCGGTGGTGATCGGGACGGGCACCCCGGCTGCGGACACCACGAGCCCGCCGGTCACCAGGGCCATCTCCTGGCCCACGTTCGGCTCGCTCCAGTTGGTCATGGCCACCGAGTCGGTCGGGGTCAGCTTGAGGTCGACGTACCAGTAGAGGGTGCCCTCGACCGGCAGGGGCTGGATGTCATCCAGCCGGGTGACGGTCAGGAACGGCCCGCTGACCAGGTAGCAGTTGCCGTGTTGGGGGTCGGGCAGCCAGATGTCGCCCTGTGTCGTCCGACACGGCGCCTGGGTGATCACCTGGCGGAACTGTAGCGGGGCGGCCAGTGCGACCGAGGTCGAGGTGGGGGTGTCCACCACGGTGGCGCCCGGCGCGTCCAGCGGGTTGCCGATCAGCACCACCTGGCAGCCGGTCAGGCCGAGCAATCCGGCCGCCACCAGCACCGCAACCGCGAATCGGCGCAACTCCGCACTCCTTGTTCGTCCGGTGTCGCATCCTATGCCGCCGCCACCTGGGCACCTGCCCTCGCCTCTCTTGCTACTCGCCAGTAGTCTTACTAGCGAGTAGCTTCAGGGGCAAACGGGAAGGGTGACCAGATGGGCGAGAGCAGCGGGCCCGGTCCTTCGGGTGCGGATCGGCGCAACGCGATGGGATACGGGCTGGCCGTGCTGAACAAGCTGGCCGGGGTGCCCATGCTGGACAAGCTCGGCCTGCGCGCGCCCATGCAGCGTGCGGTGTTCCACGCGACCAGGACCGGATTCTCCGCCGCCGCAGCCGCCGGGCGCACGTTCGCCCAGGTCACGGGATCGGGCAAGCCGGCCCGGCTGCCCTCTGCGGCCGGCCGGGGCCTGCTGGACCTCACCCCCACCGAGGACCAGCAGATGATCGCCGACACGGTGGCCGAGTTCGCCGCCGAACAACTGCGCCCGAAGGCGGCCGAGGCCGACACCGCCGGCGCCACCCCGGAGGGTCTGGTGGCCGCCGCGGCCGAACTGGGCATCGCGGCCATCGGCGCACCGGAGGAGGCCGGCGGCCTGTCCGGCGAGAGCGCCACGGTCACCGGGGTGCTGGTCGCCGAGGCGCTCGCGCACGGCGACATGGGCCTGGCCGTGTCCTGCCTTGCCCCGTCCGGGGTCAGCAACGCGCTGGTCGCCTGGGGCGACGCCGACCAGCAGGCCACCTACCTGCCCTCGCTGCTGGCCGAGAACCCGGTGGTGGCCGCGCTGGCCATCGCCGAACCCCGGCCGCTGTTCGACCCGTTCGCGTTGCGCACCACCGCGCACCGCACGGCCACCGGGTTCGTGCTCAACGGGGTCAAGTCCCTGGTGCCCCGGGCGACCGAGGGCGAACTGTTCATCGTCGCCGCCGAGCTGGAGGGCCGCGGCCCGGCGCTGTTCCTGGTCGAGCCCGGCTCCGCCGGGGTTTCGGTCGCGGCCGATCCGGCCATGGGCCTGCGCTCGGCCGCGCTGGGCCGGCTGACCCTGGACCAGGTGCGGGTGCCCGGCACCGCGCTGCTGGACGAGGGCAGGACCGACGACTACGCCGACTGTGTGCGCCGCTCCCGGCTGGGCTGGTGCGCGCTGGCCGTAGGCACCGGGCAGGCCGTGCTGGACTACGTGACCCCCTACGTCAACGAGCGGGAGGCGTTCGGCGAGCCGATCAGCCACCGGCAGGGCGTGGCGTTCAAGGTGGCCGACATGGCCACCGAACTGGCCGGCATGCGCCTGGTCACCTACCGCGCGGCGGGCCGCGCCGAGCAGGGCCGCTCGTTCGCCCGGGAGGTCGGGCTGGCCCGGAAACTGTGCACGGACAAGGGAATGGCCATCGGCAGCGACGGCGTGCAGCTGCTTGGCGGGCACGGCTACGTGGCCGACCACCCGGTGGAGCGCTGGTATCGGGACCTTCGGGCGATCGGTGTGGCCGAGGGCATCGTCTTGGTGTAGAAGGGTTTTCGCGATGATCAACCTTGAGGTGCCGAAGAAGCTGACCGCGCTGGTGGATCAGGCCCGCCGGTCGGCCGAGGAGATTTTCCGCCCCAATTCACGGAAGTACGATCGGGCGGAGCACAGCTACCCGGTCGAGCTGGACACCCTGGCCGCGCTGATCGACGGCCTGAACGCCTCCGGTCAGGGCGGTGCGGGCGCCAGTGGCGTGCGCCGGGACGCCAAGGACAAGGGCGATGGCGGGGTGCGCAACGGCGGCAACCTGGCCACCGTGCTGGGCACCATCGAAATGTGCTGGGGCGATGTGGGTCTGCTGCTGTCCATGCCCCGGCAGGGCCTTGGCAACGCGGCCATCGCGTCGGTGGCCAACGACGAGCAGTTGGCCCGGTTCAAGGGAAAATGGGCCGCGATGGCCATCACCGAGCCGCACTGCGGTTCGGACTCCGCGGCCATCCGCACCACCGCGGTGCTCGACGGCGACCACTACGTGCTCAACGGCGAGAAGATCTACGTGACCGCAGGCCAGCGGGCCGACGCGGTGGTGGTGTGGGCCACCCTGGACCGCAGCAAGGGCCGCGCGGCCATCAAGTCGTTCGTGGTGGAGAAGGGCACGCCCGGCTTCGAACTCGTTCGCCTGGAACACAAGCTGGGCATCCGGGCCTCGGACACCGCGCAGTTCGCACTCAATGACGTGCGGGTGCCCAAGGAGAACCTGCTCGGCGACCCGGACGTCAAGCAGGGCGGGTTCGCCGGGGTCATGCAGACCTTCGACAACACCCGCCCGCTGGTCGCCGCGATGGCCGTCGGCGTGGCCAAGGCGGCGCTGGAGGAGACGGCCAAGCTGCTGGCCGAGGCCGGCGTGACGGTCGACTACGACCGTCCGGCCATCAGCCAGAGTGCCGCCGCCGCAACGTATCTGGAGTTGGAGGCGGACTGGGAGGCGGCCTACCTGCTGACCCTGCGGGCGGCGTGGATGGCCGACAACAGCAAGCCCAACTCGCTGGAAGCCTCGATGGCCAAGGCGAAGGCGGGCCGCAGCGCCACCGACATCACGCTGCGCTGCGTGGAACTGGCCGGAACTTTCGGCTATTCCGAGCAATCGCTGCTGGAGAAGTGGTCCCGGGACGCCAAGATCCTGGACATTTTCGAAGGCACGCAACAGATCCAGCAACTCATCATCGCGCGGCGGCTGCTGAACAAGAGCTCGTCGGAACTGCGCTGACCTCGTGAACCGGGAAATCCCCGTCGCACCAAGGAAACTGCTCGGTCCGGCGGGGATTTTCTATGCGCCGTAACGACTATGCGCCGTAACGACGTTTGCGGGCGGCGTAGGAGCGCAGCGCGCGCAGGAAGTCGATCTGCCGGAAACCGGGCCAGTAGGCGTCGCAGAAGTACAGTTCCGCGTAGGCCGACTGCCACAGCAGGAAATTCGACATCCGCTGTTCGCCGCTGGTGCGGATGATCAGGTCCGGATCGGGCTGGCCGCTGGTGTAGAGATTGGCGGCGATGGCCGCGGTGATGTCGGCGGTGGTGACCGTGTCGGCCAGCTCGGTCAGCGACACGCCCGCGGCGGCGCGCTCCTCCAGCAGCGACCGGACCGCGTCCACGACCTCCTGGCGGCCGCCGTAGCCGGCGGCGATGGTGACGTGCAGGCCGGTGTCCAGGTGGCGGGTGTGCTCCTGCGCCTGCTTGAGCACCCGCGCGGTGGAATCGGGCAACAGATCCAGCAACCCGGCGATATGCACCTGCCACCGGTTGTCCGGGCTGGTCAGCCGACTGCCCACGACATCTTCGATGACCTGCATCAGAAAGTCGATTTCCGGCGTCGGCCGGGAAATGAGGTTCTCGGTGGACACCAGGAACACCGTGACGTGGTGCACGCCCTCCTCGGCGCACCAGTCCAGCACCCGGGCCACGTGCTCGGCTCCGTATCGGTGACCGAGGCTGGGATTCTCGAATCCCATTTGCCGTGCCCAGCGCCGGTTGCCGTCCATGATCAGACCGACATGCCGGGGAAGTGCCGCTCCGGCGAGCCGGGATCGCAACCGGCGCGCATAGCGCCCATACAGCCACTCGCGGATCGTCACTCGGGCGAATCTAGCAAGCGCCGAATCACCCGTTCGAGCGGTCCGCTTTATCGGGTTTTCTCTAGAGTTCCAGGGCCAGTTCGGCGGCGCACGCGGCACGGCACGGCCAGGTCTGGCCGCACGAGCTGCACCGGGTGCCCACGCACTGGTGACTGGCCAGCACGAGAACCGCGTTGTGCCGGTAGTTCTCCAGCAACAGACCCAGGTCGGCTACCCCTACGCCGGGCACGTCCGGCCTCGGCGTTCCTGTCGGCGTTGACATCATCATCACGGCCTTTCCGCTGTGCCGCCGAAGTTACTCGGCCGGCGTGTGTGGTGTGGGACGACTCGCCGCCACGATTGTGACGCCGGCTCCTCCCGTTTCACCACTATCGACGCACCGGGAGGCGTATTGGTTCACACCTTATGGACACAGGATGACCGGATCATGTCCCAAGTACCAGCACGCGGGTGGAGCTTGTCCGAATCAGGTCAGCGGCCGGGGGAAACCCTCGGCAGGTCACCGTCCGGGACCGGGCAGATCACGAAAAGACGCCCAAGTAGGTGGTCTTAACCCGGGACTGGGAGGCTACCGCGGTGTTCGGGGATGACGTGCCCATGCGTCGGGGGTGCACCACGGTTCGGGGCGGTTCGCTGCACTACTGGCGGACCGGGACCGACGGTGCGGAAACCGTGGTCATGCTGCACGGACTGGGCGGAAACCATCGGGGACTGGCCGAACTCGCGGCCGAACTGCCGGGGTGCGACGTGGTCGTGCCGGACCTGCCCGGCTACGGCGAATCCGAGCCGTTGCCCGGCGCGCACTCACTGACCGCGTACGCCGACGCCGTGGCCGATCTGTGCGCCGGACTGGACCTGGGCCGGGTGCATCTGCTCGGGCATTCGCTCGGTGCGTCCATCGCGCTGGTGCACGCCGCCCGCCATCCCGGGCAGTTGCGCAGCCTGTGCCTGCTCAACCCGGTGTCCACGGCCAGCAACCTCACCGCAACGCTGGGCAAGGCCTACTACCGGATCGCCGCCCGGCTGCCCGCCCGGATGACCCGGTTCTGGCTGGCCAGCCGGGCCGCCGTGTACGTATCCGACGCGTTCGTCATCGTCACCCGCGACCCGGCCCGGCGCCGCTGGATCCTCGAACAGGACTACCGCAACTACGCCAAGGCCAGCGTGCGGGCCATGGTGGAGAGCTTCCTGAGCTACTACGAGACCCCGTTCGACGAGCACGCGGCCGCGCTGACCGTGCCCACGTTGCTGCTGACCGGGGACCGGGACGGCATCGCCCCGCCGAAGTCGGTGTCCGCCCTGGCCGGACGAATGTCCAACGCCCGGTACGAGCCGCTGGCCGGGGCCGGTCACCTGGCCCCGGTGGAGCTGCCGAAGGAGGTCGCCGCGGTGGTCCGCGACTTCCACGGTGATCCAACCCGTATGATGGCGATCGCTGAAGGGGAGTAGCCCGGCACCGGCGGATCGACATACTGGCGTGCGCGCACGCCCGGTCCCCGGGTCCGCGACCGGCACGGCCGCGCGGATGGGCGAGACCTTCCGTGGATCGACCATCGACTGATGGCCGGCGCGGAAGCCTCCCCATGAGACGCTCGCCGCGGCGGCCGGAAAGCGGAGCAACGTGCATCCCATCTCCAGCATCGCCGTGCTGGCCACGGTGTTCGGCATCGTGTTCCTCGGTGAACTGCCGGACAAGACCATGTTCGCCTCGCTCGTGCTGGCCGCCCGCGGCAACCGCTGGCTGGTCTGGCTGGGCACCGCGGCGGCCTTCCTCGTGCACGTGGCCATCGCGGTCACCCTCGGCGGCGTGCTGTTCACCCTGCTGCCCCACCAGGTCGTGCAGGCCATCGCCGCGCTGCTGTTCCTGGCCGGTGCGGTGTGGGCGTTCCGCAGCGGGGCCGAGGAAGAGGACGAGGAGGGCGGCGAGGGCCAGCGGTTCGGCGGCTGGCGCACCTCGCTGACCGCGTTCGTGGTCATCTTCATCGCCGAGTGGGGCGACCTGACCCAGATCCTCACCGCGAACCTGGCCGCCCGGTACAACGATCCGATCGGGGTGGGCATCGCGGCCACCGCGGCGCTGTGGCTGGTCGCCGGAATCGCCATGTTCGCGGGCAAACTGCTGGCCAGACTGCCGAACGTCCTGGTTCGCCGGATCACCGGTATCGTGCTGCTCGTGCTGGCCGGGCTCACCGCCTATTCGGCGATCACGGGAGACGCCACCATTGTCTGACTTTCCCCGCGCCGTGCTGGACGCCGTCCTGGAGCGCATCACCTTCGCCAACGAGGACACCGGTTACACGGTGGCCCGGGTGGATACCGGCCGGGGCGGCGAACTGGTCACCGTGGTGGGCGCGCTGCTGGGTGCGCAACCGGGGGAGAGCCTGCGGTTGCGCGGCCGGTGGGGTTCGCATCCGCAGTACGGCCGGCAGTTCCACGTCGAGGACTACACCACCGTGCTGCCGGCCACCGTGCAGGGCATCCGACGCTACCTCGGATCCGGCCTGATCAAAGGGATCGGGCCGAAACTGGCCGACCGGATCGTGGACCACTTCGGTGTCGACGCGCTGGAGATCATCGAGACCAGCCCGGACAAACTGATCGAGGTGCCCAATCTCGGGCCCAAACGCACCAAGCTGATCGCCGCCGCCTGGGAGGAGCAGAAGTCCATCAAGGAGGTGATGGTCTTCCTGCAGGGCGTTGGCGTGTCCACCTCGCTGGCGGTGCGGATCTACAAGCAGTACACCGATTCGGCCATCGAGGTGGTGCGTACCCAGCCCTACCGGCTGGCCACCGACGTGTGGGGCATCGGCTTCAAAACCGCGGACACGATCGCGAAAGCGGTCGGCATTCCGCATGACAGTCCACAACGGATCAAGGCCGGGTTGCAGTTCACCCTGTCCGAGGCCACCGGCGATGGGCACTGCTTCCTGCCCGAGCAGACGCTGATCGCCGAGTCCATCAAGATCCTCGGCGTGGACACCGGCGCGGTCATTGACGGCCTGGCCGAACTGGTCGCCGAGGAGGGTGTGGTCCGCGAGCGGTTGCCGGACGAGGACGACGCGGCGATCTACCTGGTTCCCTTCCACCGCGCGGAAATCTCCGTAGCCAACCAGCTGCGCGGACTGCTGGACGCGGCCGAGGACCGGTTGCCCGCGTTCGCGGACGTCGACTGGGACAAGGCATTGGCCTGGCTGCGTGGAAAGACCGGCACCGAACTGGCCGGCGCGCAGGAGCAGGCGGTGCGGCTGGCGCTGACCCGCAAGGTCGCGGTGCTCACCGGCGGACCGGGCTGTGGCAAGAGTTTCACCGTCCGCTCCATCGTCGATCTGGCACTGGCCAAGCAGGCCAGGGTGGTGCTGGCCGCGCCCACCGGTCGCGCGGCCAAACGGCTGACCGAACTGACCGGCCGCCCGGCCGCCACCGTGCACCGGCTGCTGGAACTCAAACCGGGCGGGGACGCCGCCTACGACCGGGACCGCCCGCTGGACGCCGACCTGGTGGTGGTCGACGAGGCCTCCATGCTGGATCTGTTGCTGGCCAACAAGCTGATCAAGGCGGTCGGCCCGGGCGCACATCTGCTGCTGGTCGGCGACGTGGACCAGTTGCCCTCGGTCGGGCCGGGCCAGGTGCTGCGCGATCTGCTCGCGCCGGACACGCCCATCCCGCACGTGCGGCTGACCCAGGTGTTCCGGCAGGCCGCCGAGTCCGGCGTGGTCACCAACGCCCACCGCATCAATGCCGGGGATTTTCCCACCGTGCGGGGACTTTCCGACTTCTTCCTGTTCTCGGCCGACGAGCCGGAGCGGGCCGCGGAGCTCACCGTGGACGTGGTGGCCCGGCGCATCCCGGCCAAGTTCGGGCTCAACCCGCGCCGGGACATCCAGGTGCTGGCGCCCATGCATCGCGGCCCGGCCGGCGCGGGCGCGCTCAACCAGCGGCTGCAGGAGGCGCTCACCCCGGGCCGGCCCGACCTGCCCGAGCGGCGCTTCGGCGGCCGGGTGTTCCGGGTGGGCGACAAGGTCACCCAGATCCGCAACAACTACGACAAGGGCGCCAACGGTGTGTTCAACGGCACCCTGGGCGTGGTCGCCGCGCTGGACCCGGTGGAGCAGCGGCTGACCGTGCGCACCGACGAGGACGAGGACGTGGACTACGAGTTCACCGAACTCGACGAACTCGCGCACGCCTACGCGGTGACCATCCACCGCTCCCAGGGCAGCGAATATCCCTGCGTGGTCATCCCGGTCACCACCAGCGCGTGGATGATGTTGCAGCGCAACCTGCTCTACACCGCGGTCACCCGGGCCAAGAAGCTGGTGGTGCTGGTCGGCTCGGCCCGGGCCATCGGGCAGGCGGTGCGCGCGGCCAGCGCCGGACGGCGGCACACCACCCTGGCCCACCGGCTGCGGTCGAGTGTCCACTCCGGACAGCGGCAGATGAGCTGACCCGCTCACAGCGAGCGCACAGCGCTCACCTTCCGGCGGCATAGCGCGCGTGGCGATAGTGGCAATCGCGACCACATCGACCGCACTGCCCCCTGACCGGAGGAATCCCGCCATGACCACGTTCGCCCCGGCGCCCCCGGCGCCCGCCCCCGTGGTGGCGCCACCACCGAAACGGGCGCGCAACTGGACCACGCCCGCACTGGTGGCGCTGCTGGTCGGCGCCGCCGTGCTGTACCTGTGGGACCTGAGCGCCTCGGGCTACGCCAACAGTTTCTACGCCGCCGCCGTGCAGGCGGGCAGCAAGAGCTGGAAGGCGCTGCTGTTCGGCTCGCTGGACGCGGGCAACTCCATCACCGTGGACAAACCGCCGGCCGCCCTGTGGATAATGGGGCTGTCGGCGCGGATCTTCGGCTTCAACTCGTGGAGTCTGCTTGTCCCGCAGGCGATCGAGGGCGTGCTGTCGGTGTGGCTGACCTACGCCACGGTGAAGCGGCTGGCCACCCCGGCGACCGGATTGCTGGCCGGGGCGATGTTCGCGCTGACCCCGGTGGCCGTGCTGATGTTCCGGTTCGACAACCCGGACGCGCTGCTGGTGCTGCTGCTGGTGGCCGCGGCGTACTGCACGGTGCGCGCGGTGGAGCGGGCCGGTGCCGGGTGGCTGATGCTGGCCGGGGTGGCACTGGGCTTCGGCTTCCTGACCAAACTGGGGCAGGCCCTGCTGGTGCTGCCCGCGCTGGCGCTGGTCTACCTGGTGGCCGCGCCGACCGGGCTGGGCAAACGAATCCGGCACCTGCTGTACGCGGCGGTCGCGCTGATCGTGTCGGCCGGCTGGTACGTCGCGCTGGTGCAGCTCTGGCCGGCCGCCGACCGCCCCTACATCGGCGGCTCGACGAACAACAGCCTGCTGGAACTGGCCTTGGGCTACAACGGAATCGGCCGGTTGTGGAGCAGCAGCTCCAGTGGCGGCGGAGGCGGTGGCGGTGGTGGGTTCGGCGGTTCCACCGGCATCACCCGGATGTTCAACTCCACCTTCGGCACCGAGATCTCCTGGCTGCTGCCGGCCGCGTTGATCGGCCTGGTGGCCGGACTGTGGTTCACCCGCCGGGCGCCGCGCACCGACCGGACCCGGGCCGCGCTGCTGCTGTGGGGCGGCTGGCTGCTGGTGTCGGCGCTGGTGTTCTCCTTCATGAGCGGCATCATCCACGCCTACTACACGATCGCGCTGGCCCCGGCGATCGCCGCGCTGGTCGCCATCAGCGTCCGGGAACTGTGGCGGGGCAAGGAATTCCTGGCCGCGCGGGCCGCGCTGGCGTTGATGGTGGCGGCCACCGGGATCTGGAGTTTCGTGCTGCTGGGCCGGGACACCTCGTTCCTGCCCGAGTTGCGCTGGGTGGTGCTGATCCTGGCCGTGGTGAGCAGCGGCGTGGTGCTGCTGGGCGTCGGCCTGGCCAAGCGGACGGCCGTGGTGGTGCTCGCGGCGGTCGCGATCTCCGGTCTGCTGGGCAGTTCGGCCTGGGCGGTGTCCACCGCGGGCAACGCGCACACCGGCAGCATCCCCAACTCCGGCCCGGCCTCCTACAACTCCAGCGGCATGGGTGGCACGGGTGGCACGGGTGGCGGCCCGAGCGGCGAGCGGCCTTCCGGCTCGGGCGGCGGCATGGGCGGAACTCCGCCCTCGGGCAGCAACTCCGGCCGCCGGACCTCGGGCAGCAGTACCGAAAGCAGTACCGAAAGCAGCACCGGCAGCAGTACCGAAAGCCGGCCGTCGGGTTCGACCGAGTCCTCGGCCTCGGGCACCGGCGGTGGCGGCGGAGGCATGACCGGCAGCGGCACCACCAGTTCCGCGCTGACCACCCTGCTGACGAACGCGGGCACCACCTGGTCGGCCGCGGTGGTCGGCTCGCAGAACGCGGCCAGCCTGGAACTGTCCACCGGCACCTCGGTGATCGCCATCGGCGGCTGGGACGGCAGCGACCCGGCGCCGACCCTGGCCCAGTTCGAAACCTGGGTCAAGGAAGGAAAGATCCACTACCTGATCGCCAGCGGCGGCCAGGGCGGCGGATCGACCGGGACCTACAACTCGATCCTGACCTGGGTGAAGGCGCACTACACGGCGGAAACCGTTGGTGGCACGACGATCTACGACCTGATCAAGGCCACTGGCTGAGGCCGATCGGCCCCGGCGGGTACGTCCGGATGACCGGACGTACCCGCCGGTATCCTGTGGCCGAACGGACCAGCAATACCACCCGAACGGGCCAAGACAATAAAGTAATTGACGGTTCAAAATTCTTGAATGGAATTCACCGAGCGAGTGCGGGACAATTCTCCGAGGTTTAGTTTTCCGTGGCCCACCCAATGCCACCCGGAGGTCGCCAGCATCGAAGACGAGACCACACAATGGGCTCTGCGCCACCATCTCGCGACCGGCGACCGGCGCGCGATGGCCCTGCGAACCGCCAAGTTCGGCTATTTTTCCGCCCGCTGTTATCCGGACGCCGACCGCGAGGTCTCCCAGATAAACGCCGACTTCTTCACCTGGTTCTTCCTTTTCGACGACAGCTACGTCGACCGCGCCGCACCCGGTGCGCCGCTGGTCATCCCGGCGATCAGTGCGGCCCTGCGGGTGCTGGACTCCGGTGTGCCCGGCGACGACGACATCGTGGAGGTGGCCGCGTTCGCCGACGTGTGCCGCCGGCTGCGGGCCCGGGCCACGCACGCCCAGTTCCAGCGGTTCGCCCAGGCCATGCGGTTGTACCTGAACAGCCTCACGTTCCTGGTGCTGATGAACGGGCGCGGAGCGCCACCGGCGATGGGCGAGTACGAGGCGATGCGCCACTACACCGGGGGCGTGGAGTGCGTGCAGGCGCTGATCGACATCGGCCGGCCGGTGGCCCTGACCGCCGAGGAGTACAACCACCCCGATGTGCGCAAACTGGCCAAGTGCATGGGAAACGCGGTCACCTGGCTCAACGATCTGCACGGGCTGGACGTGGAGGCCGACCAGCCGGGCGTCACCTGGAGCATGCCGCTGGTGCGCGCCGCGCACGGGCACAGCCTGCCGGACTCGATTGACTACACAGTAGAGCGAATCGCCGGCGAGGTGGCCGAGTTCGAGGCGACCGCACAGCGGATCGAGCCACTGGCCGACATCGCGCTGCGCGAATTCGTCAACGGGCTCCGACTGGGTATGAGTGGCTATCAGGAATGGGTCGCCCGGGACACCCGGCGCTACACGGTTTGACGCTGCTCAGGCCGATTCGCGGCGGACCAGTTCCACCGGCAGCACCTCCCGGTGCGTGCCGGATTCGTTGCCGGCCAACAGTTCGTCCAGACGGGCCACCATCCGGCGCATCTGGGTCACCGGGTCCTGCCGCACGCTGGTCAGCGGTGGTTCGGTGTGCGGGGCGACCATCGGGTTGTCGTCGAAGCCGACCACCGCGACGTCCTCGGGCACCCGCCGGCCGACCTGGCGCAGTACCCGCAGCGCGCCCGCGGCCATCAGGTCGCTGGCCGCGAACACCGCGTCCAGATCGGGCACCCGCTCGATCAGCTCGGCCATGGCCCGTTCCCCGCCGTCCCGGGTGAAATCGCCGCGCGCACTGCGCCGCGCGGCCTCTTCGTCGGACAGCCCCAACGCCTCGCGCCAGGCGGTGAACCGTTCCTCGGCGGCCAGTTCGTCGGCCGGGCCGGCCACCGTGGTCACCAGCGAGCGGCCCAGGCCGAGCAGATGCTCGGTGGCCAGCCTGCCGCCGCCGGAGTTGTCATTGTCCACCGTGTACAGTTCGGTCGCGTTTCCCCATGGGCGCCCACCGAACACCATGGGCAGCGGTAGATCCGCGGCCACCGCGGGCAGCAGATCGTCGCGGTGCGGGGTGAACACCAGCGCGCCGTCCACGTGCCCGCCGGCCAGGAACTGCCGGGCCCGGGCCTGGTCCTCGGGCGAGCGCAGCAACATCAGCACCATCTGCCGGTCGGTGCCGGGCAGCTCCTGGGCCGCGGTGCGGATCAGCCGGGCGAAGTGCGGGTCGTCGAAGAACCGGTCGCCGGGTTCGGACACCACCACGGCGACCGTGCCGGTGCGCCGGGTGACCAGGGCGCGAGCGGCCGGATTGGGCTGATAGCCCAGTGCCGCGACCGCGGCCAGCACCGCGTCGACCGCCTGCGGGCTGACCCGCGGCGAAGCATTGAGCACCCGCGACGCGGTGCCCCGGGACACCCCCGCCGCCGCGGCGACATCCTCCAGCGTCGGCCGTCCCCCACCCGCTCGGTTCCCCATCACGCCGTCCTTATCGTCCCGGGCGTCCCAGCCTGTTCAGGTCGATTGTGAGCTCGAACGGTTCCGTCGTGGTGAAGATTTCGGTTTGGTCGCCCGGATCCTGGTAGCCCAGCTCGCCTGCGAGGTGGCAGGCGACCACGGAAATCGGTTCACGCAGGTCGATGATCCAGTAGTGCGGAATCTCGGCGTCCGCGTACTCGATCCGCTTGAACACGTTGTCGGTGCGGCGGGAACTGGGCGAGACGATCTCGATGGCGATGAGCACCTCGGATGCCCCGACCATGCCGCCCTTGTCGTCGACCCGCTCGGCCGCCGAGCGCAGCACCACGGCCAGGTCCGGCCTGCGGGACGAGCCGGGCTCGTCCGGTGCCATGAACTCGAGGTCCACGTCCAGTTCCTGCAGCACTTCCAAATGGTCGGGCAACTGCGGGTCCAACTGATTGGCCAGCTCGCGCGAAGCGCGAATGTGCCGGGGGATCGGGCCAGGGGACATCACGATGGTTCCTTCGACAAGTTCGGTGAAGCCTGACTCGACCTCACCGAGGGCCGCGTATTCGGCGATCGTCAGCGGGTGGTCGGGCATTTGGGGTGCGGCAGCCATCGGACCTCCTGATGTCGACTGCCAGTGTTCCACGCGTCGTAGGACGATCACGGTTTCGACATGCTGGGCCGAACGGCCCTGCTCAATAGGCTGAATGGCGCCTTGTGGGCGCTGCTGTGGGAGCGCTCCCATAGAAGTGTCGCGGTGCCCCTCGGCCGCGAACCCCGCACGAACCGCAAGGAGGCTGTTCGAGCATGAGTGTCAAACACGGACGGATATGGGTGGCCGGTGCCGCGCTGTCGGCGATGGCGCTGACCGTGGGGGTGATGTCGGTCGCGGCGGCGAACCTGCCCGCCTCGGCGCGCACGGCGGCCGCGACGCCGTCGGGAATCATGAACGATGTGCCCGCACCGCCCACCGGGTGGTCAACGGTGTTCTCCGACGATTTCACCGGCGCCTCGGGCACCGGGCTGGACACCTCGAACTGGCTCTACGACACCGGAACCAGCTATTCCGGCGGCGCCGCGAACTGGGGGACCGGCGAAGTCGAAACGGCCACCAACTCCACCAGCAACGTCTACCAGGACGGCAACGGCCACCTGGTGATCAAGCCGATCCGTGACTCCTCGGGCAACTGGACCTCCGGCCGGGTGGAAACCCAGTCGACCGCCTTCTCCGCCCCGGCCGGCGGCGAGATGGAGATGACCGCCTCCGTCGAACAACCCAACCCGGGCACCGGATTGGGCTACTGGCCCGCGTTCTGGGCGATGGGCGCCGGCGCCCGGCCGGTCGGCGCGACCAACTGGCCCAGCATCGGCGAGCTGGACATCATGGAGGACGTCAACGCGCTCTCCGAGGTCTCGCACACCTTCCACTGCGGCACCGATCCGGGCGGCCCGTGCAACGAGACCACCGGACTGAGCAGCGGTCTGCTGGGCTGTTCCGGTTGCCAGACCGCGTATCACACCTATTCGGTGATCGTGGACCGCACCAACACCTCGGCCGAGCAACTGCGCTTCTACACCGACAACACGTTGCAGTACACGGTGAACGAGTCCACCGTGGGCACCAGCACCTGGCAGGCCGCGGTGGATCACGGCTTCTTCATGATCCTGGACCTGGCAATGGGCGGCGCCTACCCGAACGCGATCTGTGGGTGCACCTCGCCCAGTTCGGCGACCAGCTCGGGCGCCGGGATGAGCGTGGACTACGTGGCCGTGTACCAGACCAGCGGTAGCGGCACCACCACCACCACGACGACCACCACGACCGGCTCGGGCGGCAGTACCAGCGCCTACTCGCCGATCCAGGCCGCGTCCTACTCCGCGAGCAGCGGCGCCAAGTCCGAGTCCACTTCGGACACCGGCGGCGGCACCGATCTGGACCAGCTGGCCAACGGCTCGTGGGCGGAATATCCGAATGTCGACTTCGGATCCTCCGGCGCGACCCAGTTCTACGGCCGGGTGGCCTCGGGCGCCGCGAGCGGGGTGAGCGGTCTGGTCGACGTGCGGCTGGACAGCCCGACCGCGACCCCGATCGGCAGCTTCGCCATCGCCGGCACCGGCGGCTGGCAGAACTGGGAAACGGTGCCCGCCAACATATCCACGGTCACCGGCACGCATACCGTCTATCTCACCTTCGACAGTGGACAGTCCGCGCCGTTCGTCTCCCTGCACTGGTTCGACTTCGGCACCTGACCGGGCGCGGTCATCGGCGGCGGGCGGGGTGACCGCCCGTCGCCTGCCCGTTCGTGATGAACTTGGCCCGATGACAGAGCTGGTACTGGGCGTGGATCTGGGCACCACGGCGACCAAAGTGGTCGCCGTGGACCGGGCGTTCGCCGTGGTGGACACGGTCGAGACCGGCTATGCGCTGCACACCGGCCCGCACGGCGAGGCCGAGCAGGACCCGGCCGAAGTGCTGGCCGCCGCCCGCGAGGCGGTGGGCACGGCCACCGAACGCGCCCGCGCCCGCGGCGACGAGGTGCTCGGCCTGTCCTTCAGCGCCGCGCTGCACACCCTGCTCGCCCTCGACGACTCCGGCCGCCCGCTGACCCGGGCGCTGAGCTGGGGCGACACCCGCGCGGCCGAGACCGCGGCCCGGATTCGCACCGAAACCCAGGGCGCGCTGCACCGGGCCACCGGCACTCCCGTGCACCCGATGTCCCCGCTGGTCAAACTGGCCTGGTTCGCCGAACACGAGCCGGAGCTGCACGCCCGCGCCCGGCACTGGTGCGGCCTCAAGGACTACGTGCTGGCCGACTTCACCGGCCGCCTGGTCACCGACCTGTCCGTCGCCTCCGCCACCGGCCTGCTCGACCTGAACACCCGGGACTGGCACGCCGGCGCGCTGCGAGTGGCCGGGATCGGTCCGGACCAACTGCCCGAACTGGTCGAGCCCACCGCGGTCCTCGAACTGGCCGAGCCGGTCGGCGGGCTGCCCAACGGGCTGCCGGTGATCGCCGGGGCGGGTGACGGTCCGCTGGCCAACCTGGCCGTCGGCGCGGTCACCCCGGGCACCGCCGCGCTGTCGGTGGGCACCAGTGGCGCGCTGCGGGTGGCCCACACCGAACCCGTGGTCGACGAGCAGTGCGCGCTGTTCTGCTACCTGCTGGCCGAGGACCTGTGGGTGCTGGGCGGGGCGATCAGCAACGGCGGCGTGGTGGCCGCGTGGGCCGCCGACCTGTTCGGCCCGGCCCCGCTGGGCACCCTGCTCACCGAGGCGGCCGAGGTGCCGCCCGGCGCCCGCGGGGTGCTGGCCGTGCCGCACCTGCTGGGCGAGCGGGCGCCCTGGTGGGACGCGGCCGGGCACGGGGCGCTGCTGGGTCTGCGCCGCGACCACCGGCGGGCCGACGTGGTGCGGGCACTGGTCGAGGGGGTCGGCCACCAGCTGGCCATGGTGCGCGACGCGGTGCTGGCCGCGGACGTGGACATCACCGAGGTGCGGGCCACCGGTGGCGCGTTCCGCGGTCCACTGTGGGCCGAGGTGCTGGCCGCCGTGCTGGGAGTGGAGCTGCACATCGGCAGCGACCGGTCGGGCTCCGGATTCGGCGCCGCCCTGCTGGCCTGGCGCGCGCTGGGCGGCCTGGATTCGCTGTCCCGGGCGGCCGAACTGGCCGGGCACGAACGGACGATCATCCCCGATCCGGTTGCCACACAATGGATGGCGGACGCGCACCCGAAAGTGATCGACATTTTCCGGGTGGTCCGCGACCTGACCGGATGAACCGCGGAACACGGCAATTTGAGCATTCAAATAGCGGCTATGCTTCTGCGATGAGCGAACCCCGGTGGCTCGACCAGGCCGAGCAGCGGACCTGGCTGGCCTTCCTGGCCACCACGCAACTGCTGGACGAGGCCCTCGACCGGCAGTTGCAGCGGGATGCCGGGATGCCGCACGCCTACTACCGCATCCTGGTCGCGCTGTCCTTCGCGCCCGAGCGCACCATGCGGATGAGCGATCTGGCCGCGGTCAGCCAGGCCTCGCAGAGCCGGCTCTCGCACGCGGTCAACCGGCTGGAGGACTCCGGCTGGGTGCGCCGGGAGAAGGACGCCAACGACAAACGGGTCACCCACGCCACCCTCACCGAAAAGGGCCTCCAGGTGCTGGCCTCGACCGCGCCCGGGCACGTCGAGGCGGTCCGGCAGAACCTGTTCGACCTGCTCTCGGCCGAGCAGATTCGGCAACTGTGGTCCATCTGTGAAAGCGTGCTGCCCAAACTGATCGACGGCACCAGCCATCGCATCTTCCCGGCGATGATGTTGGGAGAACAGGAGGATCAGCCGTGACCGAGGCCAGGACCCAGGCCCAGCGGGCCATCGCCGCGCACGCCGGTGAGCTGATCGCGCTGTCCCGGCAGCTGCACGCCGAGCCGGAGCTGGGCTGGCACGAGGTCCGCTCATCGGCGGCGGTCGCCGACGCGCTGGAATCGCTCGGATTCGTTGTGCGGCGCGGATTCTGCGATCTGGAGACCGCGTTCCTGGCCACCATCGGCACCGGCGGGCTGCACATCGCGGTGTGCGCCGAATACGACGCGCTGCCCGGCATCGGGCACGCCTGCGGGCACAATCTCATCGCCGCGTCCGCGGTCGGCGTGGCCGCCGGGCTGGCCGGGCTGGTGGACGAGCTCGGCCTCACCCTGTCGGTCATCGGCACGCCGGCCGAAGAGGGTGGCGGCGGCAAGATCGAACTGTTGGAGCGCGGCGGTTTCGACGGGGTGCACGCCGCGCTGATGACCCACCCGGCGCCGGCCGACGTGGCCCGGGCCGACCCGCTGGCCGTGTCGCACCTGCTGGTGGACTACCGGGGCCGCTCCGCCCACGCGGCCGCCTACCCGGAGCAGGGCCGCAACGCGCTGGACGCGTTCACCGTGGCCCAGGTGGCCATCGGCCTGCTGCGCCAGCAACTGCCCAGCACCACCAGGATTCACGGGGTGATCACCGACGGCGGTGCGGCGCCCAACGCCATTCCCGAGCACACCGCGGGCCGCTGGTACGTCCGGGCCAGGACGCTGGCTGAACTATCCGAAGTGGAGAGTCGGGTGCGGGACTGTTTCCGCGCGGGCGCGCTGGCCGCGGACTGCGAGCTGGCCATCGAGCTGGAAAGCAAGACCTACAGCGAATTCCGCAACGACGAGGACCTGCTGGCCAGTTACGTGCGCAATGCCGAGGCGTTGGGCCGGACGTTCGAATCGGATGGCCTGATGAGCCGGGCGTCCACCGACATGGCCAACGTTTCCCTGCAGATTCCGGCCATCCACCCGTCCATCGGCATCGACTCGCGGCCCGCGGTCAACCACCAGGCCGAGTTCGCCGCGGCCACCATCACCCCGGCCGCCGAGCGCGCCCTGCTCGACGCGGCGACCGCGCTGAGCTGGACGATCATCGACGTGACAACGGATTCCGCTCAGCGGGCCCGGCTCACCTCGGGCAGGTAGAGCCACATCGCCGGATCGTCCGAGCGCACGAAACCGAGCGAGGCGTAGAGCGGTTGGCCCTGCGCGGAGGCGTTCAGCGTCACGTTGGTGACGCCGGATTCCTCGAACCAGTCCAGGATCGCCCGCATGCAGGCCCGGGAGTAACCGCGCCGGCGGAACAGCGGCTCGGTGGACACGCTGTGCACATGGCCGACGCGGCCGCTGGGATTGCGCGGGCCGGGCAGCCATTCCTCGATGCCGCCCATCGCGCACGCGGCCAATCCGGCCGCCCCGTCCGGCCGGGCCACCACGAACCCGGCGACCGTGGGATCCGGTTCGCCCAGCCGATTACGCAACGTGGTCAGCGCATTCTCCTGCCACGGCCCGGGTTCGGGCTTGCGCGCGTCCAGAGTCGTCCACATGACCTGCCGAAGGCGGCACAGTTCCCCGGCATCCTCGGCTCGTGCCCGCCGCACTTCGATCATGTCCGCCGACCCTAATCGGGTACGCCGCGTCGCGTCGAGACAATTGTCGCCGGGAACACCAATCGCTTCGCCGGATCGGCATTCCGGGTGAAACCCAGCGCGGCGTACAGGGGTTCACCTTCGGCCGAAGCGTGCAGATCCAGTTGGGGAATCCGCCGAATCTCGATCATGTCGGCGAGCCTAATTCGGTCCGGCCGTCTCGGCTCGGCCGACGATGGCGCCCGCCCGGTCGATCACCACCACATCCACCGCGACCGGCGCGTCGCGCAGCACCGACAGCGCCGCGTCCCGGGCCCGCCCGGCGATCAGGTCCCCCAGCCGCAATCCGGCCGCGGCGCACAGTTGCAGCGCGCCCAGCGCGGTGTTCGCCGCCCGCACCCCGGCCACGAGTTCCGCGTCCCCGCCCGCGTCCGCGACCAACTGCGCCAGCGCCGCCGGATTCACCTGGGACCGGCCGGAATGCAGGTCCAGATGGCCCTCGGCCAGTTTGGCCAGTTTGCCCACCCCGCCGCCGATGGTCAGCCGGGGAACCGGATGGCGGCGCAGGTACTTCAGCACCGCGCCGGCGAAATCGCCCATGTCCAGCAGCGCGTCCTCGGGCAGTCCGTGCAACCGCGCCACCACCCGTTCCGACGTGCTGCCGGTGCACCCGGCCAGATGGGTGCGCCCGGCCGCGCGGGCCACGTCCACGCCGCGCCGGATGCTGTCGATCCAGGCCGAACACGAGTAGGGCACCACGATCCCGGTGGTGCCCAGGATGGACAGCCCACCCAGGATGCCCAGCCGTGGATTCCAGGTGTGCGTGGCCAGTTCCGCGCCGTGGTCCACGGCGATCTCCACCTCGACATCGCCCGCGCCGCCGTGCGTTTTCGCCACTTCGGTGAGGTGCTCGGTGATCAGCCGCCGGGGCACCGGGTTGATGGCCGGTTCGCCGACCGGCAACGGCAGGCCCGGCTTGGTGACCGTGCCCACCCCGTCGCCCGCCCGGAACGTGACCCCCGAGCCGGACCGCCCGGTGCGCACGGTGACCCGGATGAGCGCGCCGTGCGTGACGTCCGGGTCGTCGCCCGCGTCCTTCACCACGCCCGCGGTGGCCCGTCCCTCGGCCAGTTCCTCCACGGCCAGCGCGAAGCTGGGCTGCTGGCCGCGGGGCAGCCGGATGCCGACCGGATCCGGGAACTCGCCGGTGAGCAGCGCGGTGTACGCGGCGGTGGCCGCCGCGGTGGCGCAGGCCCCGGTGGTCCAGCCGGTCCGCAGGTTCGGTGTGGGCTTTGGCACCGGTCAAGCATGCCTGACGAGGGGAAACCCGGCGGGGCCGGTTACCGTGGGCGGATGCGGCGGTTGCTGGTGCTGGGTGGCACGGGGGAGGCGCGGGAACTCGCCGGTCAGCTGGCCGGGCAACCTGGCCTGCACGTGGTGTCCGCGCTGGCCGGGCGCACCGAAGCACCCCGGCTGCCCGAGGGCGAGGTGCGGATCGGCGGGTTCGGCGGGGCCGAGGGCCTGGCCGGTTTCCTGCGGGCCGATCGGATCGACGTGGTGCTGGACGCCACCCATCCCTTCGCTGCCCGGATCACCGCCTCGGCCCTGGCCGCGGCGCGCGAACTCGACCTCCCGATCGCGGTGCTCAGAAGGCCGGGCTGGCCGGCCGGTCCGGGCGATCACTGGCACCGGGTCGGCTCGCTGTCCGCGGCCGCCGAGGCGCTGCCTTCCTTGGGGGAGCGGGTTTTTCTGTCCGTGGGCCGGCAGGGCATCGGCGCGTTCGCCGGCCTGGCCGGGCACTGGTTCCTGGCCCGCTGCGTGCACCCGCCGCACCCGCCGGTCCCCGAACGTCTGGACCTGCTGCTGGACCGCGGACCGTACACAGTGGATGGTGAGCTGGAACTGTTGCGACGCAACGAGGTTCAGGTATTGGTCAGCCGGGACAGCGGCGGCGGGCAGACCTCGGCCAAGTTGGTCGCCGCCCGCGAGCTCGGCCTGCCGGTCGTGTTGATCGACCGCCCGGACCCGCCGGAGGACGTGCCGATCCTGCCCACCATCGACGCCGTCCTCGACTGGCTGACCTCGACGCTCAGTCGCGGGCCAGCGCGTTGACCGCCGCCGCGGTGATCGCGCTGCCCCCGCGCCGTCCGTGCACCACCAGGTACTCCAGGCCCAGTTCGTTGCCGGCCAGGGCCAGCTTGGATTCCACCGCGCCGACGAAACCGACCGGCACCCCCACCACCGCGGCCGGCCGCCCGGCGCCCTCGGCGACGAGTTCCAGCAACCGGAACAGGGCGGTGGGCGCGTTGCCGATGGCCACCACCGCGCCGTCGAGTGTGGGACGCCACAGTTCCAGCGCGGCCGCCGAGCGGGTGGTGCCCAGCCGCGCGGCCAGCTCCGGCACCTCCGGTTCGGTCAGCGTGCAGCGCACCGGATTGACCGCGGGCAGCCGGTCCCGGATCACCCCGGCGGCCACCATCGCGGTGTCGCACAACACCGGAGCGCCCGCCGCCAGCGCCGCCCGCGCGGCCGCGAACACCCCCGGCGACCAGGCGATGTCGTGCGCCAGATCGACCATGCCGCAGGCGTGGATCATGCGCACCGCGACCGGCCGCAACTCGGCGGGTAGCCTGGCCAGGTCGGCCTCGGCGGTGATGGTGGCGAACGACCGGCGGTAGATCTCCGCGCCGTCGCGCACGTATTCCGGCACCGCCGACCTCCCGAAAATCATGACTGGCATCTGTCCGGTAGACTAGCTATTGCGATCGAGCACGACCGATGTCGTGCCTCCGGCCACCTGGGTCGGTTTTATCGGGCGATCGCAGTCCATCGGCGCCACAGCGCGCCTGGCTCGTCCTTTTAGGCGCGGCACACAGGTGTGTCCTTCCTCTCTGAGACGTGCCACGTTTCGGAGAGGTTCTTGCATGTCTGTTGTGTCCGCACGTCCTGATCGCGCCCGCCGGCCGGGTCCCAACCGGCGTCGGCCGAGCGGGAATCGCCGACCGGCGCGTCCGCGTCTGGTCGAGCCGGTGATCAGCGAGTTCGACCAGATCGTGGATACCGTCCCCGAGGGCCCGCTGCCCTCGTTCGCCGAACTTGGCCTGTCGGAGTCGCTGCTGGACGCGTTGTCCCGCAACGGCGTGGGCAGCCCGTTCCCCATCCAGGCCGCCACCCTGCCCGACGCCCTGGCCGGCCGCGACGTGCTCGGTCGCGCGCAGACCGGCTCGGGCAAGACGCTGGCCTTCGGCCTGGCCCTGCTGTCCCGCCTTGAGGGCGGGCGGACCGCGCCCAAAAGCCCGCGCGCCCTGGTCCTGGTGCCCACCCGTGAGCTGGCCATGCAGGTCAGCGACGCGCTCACGCCCTACGCCCGGGCGCTGGGTATGCGCTGCCGGATCGTGGTCGGCGGCACCTCCTTCGTCCGCCAGGTCGACGCCCTGCGCAACGGCGTGGACCTGCTCATCGCCACCCCGGGCCGGCTGTCCGACCACGTCCGGCAGGGCACCGCGATCCTGTCCGACGTGGCCTTCGCCGCCATCGACGAGGCCGACCAGATGGCCGACATGGGCTTCCTGCCCCAGGTCCGGGAGATCCTCGACCTCACCGACCGGAACGGCCAGCGGCTGCTGTTCTCGGCCACGCTGGACGGCGGGGTCGGCGCGCTGGTCCGGGAGTACCTGCACGAGCCGGTGACCCACTCGGTCGCCCCGGCCACCGCCAGCGTCACCACCATGGAGCACCACGTGCTGCTGGTAGCCGGCGAGGACAAGCAGACCGTGGTCAACGAGGTGGCCGCCCGCGAGGGCCGGACCATCATGTTCGTGCGCACCAAGCACCAGGTGGACAAGCTGGCCAAGCGGTTGCGCCAGGTCGGCGTCCGGGCCGGTGCGCTGCACGGCGGCAAGGCGCAGAGCGCCCGCACCCGCATCCTCGGCGAGTTCAAGGAGGGCACCACGCCGGTGCTGGTGGCCACCGACGTGGCCGCCCGCGGCATCCACGTGGAGGACGTCAGCCTGGTCGTGCACGTCGACCCGCCCGCCGACCACAAGGACTACCTGCACCGGGCCGGCCGCACCGCGCGCGCCGGGGCTGCCGGTGTGGTGGTGACGCTGGCCACCATGGGCGAGCGGCGGGCCGTGTTCAACGTCACCTCGCGAGCCGGGGTCAAGCCAAGCAGCACCAAGGTGCGGCCCGGCGACGCCGAGCTGCAGCGGATCACCGGGGCCCGCGAGCCCAGCGGTGAGCCGGTGGCCGACGACCCGGAGCCGCGGCAGCGGCCGGGCCGCTCGGGCGGCGACGCCCGGCGCGGTGGCCCTCGGGGCGGCGGTCGCGGCCGGTTCGGTGAGAACCGCGGCGAGTCGCGTGGTCGCTACGGCGAGCGCGGGAACGACCGGGGTGGCCGGTTCGGCGAGTCGCGCGGCGAACACCGCGGCGCCGACTCGCGGGGTGGCGACTCACGGGGCCGCGGCCCGCGCCGGGAACACCGCGACTTCAGCGGTGAGCGGCGCCCCCGCCAGGCTGAATTCTAAAGTTCTCGTTTGGTGGCGGTCTCGGTGCTTCGCACCGGGGCCGCCACCGCTGTTTTCCGGGCCAGCGCGGGAAAAGCGGTGCGCCGGGCGATGCTCGCCACGACCAGCCCGGCGCCGGTGAGCACCGCGGCGAACACCGGCAGCCCGCCCAGCCCGGCCTGATCCAGCACCAGCCCGCCGACCAGCGCGCCGCCGCCGATGCCCACGTTGAACATGCCGGCGAACAAGGCCGAGGCCGATTCGGGCAGCGCGGGCGCGGCCCGCAGCACGGTCGTCTGGAGCAGCGCGGGCAGCGCGCCGAAGGCCAGCCCCCAGGGCACCGTGGCCAGTACCGCGATCACCGTGCCCTGACCGAACAGGGCCAGCACCACCATGCTGCCGCAGACCAGGCCCAGCGCGGTGAGCAGCACCCCGCGTGGATGCCGGTCCACCAGCGCCGCGGCCGTCCAGGTGCCGATCAGACCGGTGGCGCCGTAGCAGAACAGCACCGGGCCGATGGCGTGACTGCCCACGCCGGCCCGGGCCACGAACGGCGAGATGTAGGTGTAGAGCGCGTAGTGGCCCAGCATGATCACGGTGGTGGTGCCGGCGATCAGCGCCACTCCGGGCAGCCGGATCGCCGCCGACAGCTTGGCCGTGTTGCCGCGGGTGGCGCCGGGCAGCGGCGGAATCAGCTTGAGCAGCAGGGCGATCACGATCAGCGGCAGCAGGGCAAGCAGGCCGAAGGTGGCCCGCCAGCCGACCGCGGTGCCCAGCGCGGTGCCCAGCGGCACCCCGGCGGCGAACGCGATCGAGCCGCCGGTGAACACCACCGTGGTCGCCCGGCCGACCTTGCCCGGTGGCACCAGCCGGGCCGCGTAGCCGGGCACCACCGACCAGAACAGCGCGTGCACAAGGCCGCCCAGCACCCGCGCGCCCGCGGCCACCGGAAAACCGTTGGCGCACATCATGATCACGTTGCTGACGGTGTAGCCCAGCAGCAGGCAGATCAGCAGCGCGCGGCGCGGCATCCGGGCGGTGAGGGCGGCCAGCGGGGTGGCGAAGATCGCCACCATGAACGCGTAGCCGGTGACCAGCAGGCCCAGCCGGGCCTCGGACACGTGCAGGTCGGCGCTGATCCCGGGCAGCAGGCCGACCGGCGTCATCTCGGTGCTCACCGACAGGAACGCCGATGCGGCGAGCAGGGTCAGGCCGTAGCTGGAACGGTCAAGAGGGCTGGGCACGTCTGCCAGGGAACCACCCGCACTCCCATGCCGGTCAAGGTAATTACCCGCACAGCCGAACAATCCTTTCAACCAGTGAAAACCGTCATGGCTCGCACCGGCACCGGCGTCGCAGGCTCGACGCACCAGGCGGAAGGAGCTGACGACGATGACAGCGTTCGTGCGCGACCAGTGGTACGTGGCGGCCTACGGGTCCGAACTCGGCCGGGAATTGCTCGGCCGGACCATCCTCGGCGAGCCGATTGTGTTCTACCGCAGCGAATCCGGCGCGGTGGTCGCGCTGGCCGACCGCTGCGTACACCGCCGCTACCCGCTGTCGGAAAGCCGCCGGGACGGCGACACCATCGTGTGCGGATACCACGGTTTCACCTACGACACCAACGGTTCCTGCGTGTTCGTGCCCGGCCAGAAGCGCATCCCGCGCACCGCCCGGGTGCCCAGTTATCCGGTGGTGGAACGGGATTCCTTCGTCTGGGTGTGGATCGGCGACCCGGCGAAGGCGGAAGCGACGCCGGTGCCCCGCGCCCCGTGGCTGGCCGATGCCGGCTACACCACCGTGTCCGGGCTGGAGCCGCTGGCCGCCCGCTACGAACTGCTGGTGGACAACCTGCTGGACCTGTCCCACGAGACCTATCTGCACGGCGGCTACATCGGCACCCCCGAGGTGGCCGATACCCCGATCACCACCGAGGTCGACGAGGACAACGGGATCATCTACGTCAGCCGGCGGATGGCCGACGCCGAATGCCCGTCCTTCTACGCCAACTCGACCGGCATCAAGGGCCGGATCACCCGCTGGCAGGACATCGAGTACCAGCCGCCGTGCCTGTACCTGCTGCACAGCCGGATCGCTCCGGCCGGGGTGCTGCCGCGCGACGACGGCACCGACCCGGACGCTTTCCACGTCGAGGTGGTCTACGCGATCACTCCGGAAACCGAGCACAGCACCCACGATTTCTGGGCGGTGGCAAGGGATTTCGCATTGGGCGACGCGGAGGTCTCGACGTTCATGGCGGAGAACAACCGGACCGTGGTGCTGCAGGACGTGACCGCGCTGAACGTCCTGGAACAGGTCATCGCGGCCGAACCCGACGGCTACCAGGAACTGTCCGTCAACATCGACACCGGGGGACTGGCCGCCCGCCGGATGCTGCGCGCCATGGCCGAGCGGGGTGCGCCCGCGGTGGTGCGGTCGTGAACCGGCCGGTGCTCACCGGCGAGAAGGTCTACCGCGTGCACTGGGTGTTGGGCACCGATCTGCTGCTCGGGGTGTGCCACTGCGGCGCGGAACACCAGTCCGAGGACCCGGTGGCCCTGTGGGAGTGGCTGCTGGCCCATCCGGACGGGCACGAAACCCCGGTGTGCCAACCGGTTGCGCCCAGCCAGGCACCGCGGGAACCGGTCGGCGTGTGACGGGCGGAGCGCGAAACATGGAACCCGAACTCGATCTTCTGGTGCACCGCAAGGATACCGTGGCCGACGGGGTGGTCACGCTGACCCTGCGGGACCCGGCCGGCGCCGCGCTGCCGGACTGGCAGCCGGGCGCGCACCTGGACCTGGTGCTTGGCCCCGATCTCGTCCGCCAGTACTCGCTGTGCGGCGACCCGGCCGTCCGGGACGAGCTGCGGGTCGCGGTGCTGCGCGAACCGGACGGGCGCGGCGGCTCGGCCTTCGTGCACGAGAAACTGGCCGAGGGGCAGCGGGTGCGGATTCGCGGGCCCCGCAACCATTTCCGGTTGACCGAGGCGCCGCGGTACCTGTTCATCGCCGGTGGCATCGGCATCACCCCGATCGTGCCGATGCTGGCCGCGGTGCAGGCGCGGGGCGCGGACTGGCGGCTGCTCTACGGCGGCCGCACCCGCGATTCCATGGCGTTCCGGGCCGAACTCGCACAGCGCTACGGCGAGCGGATCGAGGTGGCGCCGCAGGACGAGACCGGGCTGCTGGACCTGGACACGGCGCTCGGCCGGCCCGACGCCGACACCGCGATCTACTGCTGCGGCCCGGAACCGTTGCTGGCCGCGGTGCAGGCGCGGGCGGCCGACTGGCCGGCCGGTGCGCTGCACGTGGAGCGGTTCACCCCGAAACCGGACGCCGACGCCGGTCCGCGCGGGTCGTTCGAGGTGCGGCTGGCCGCCTCCGGGCGCACGCTCGAGGTGCCCGAGGATCAGAGCATTCTGTCCGTGCTCGAACAGGCCGGCGTGCCGGTGCTGTCCTCGTGTCAGGAGGGCACCTGTGGCACCTGTGAGACGACCGTGCTGGAGGGCGTGCCCGACCATCGTGACTCGGTGCTCACCGAGGCCGAGCAGGCGGTCGGCGATGCCATGATGATCTGCGTCTCCCGATCCCGGACTCCATTGTTGATACTGGACCTGTGAAGCCCGTGGCGTCCGGCAGCTCGGTGACCAGCAAGGTGCTGGCGCTGCTGGACGCGTTCACCCCGGACGCCGCCGAACTCACCCTGTCCGAGCTGGCCCGCCGGGCCGGGGTGGCGCTGCCCACCGCGCACCGGCGGGTGGCCGAGCTGGTCGAGTGGGGCGCGCTGGAACGCGGGCCGGACGGCCGGTACCGGATCGGGCTGCGGCTGTGGGAGGTCGGCTCGCTCGCCCCGCGCGGGGTCGGCCTGCGGGAACGGGCCATGCCGTTCCTGGAGGACCTCTACGAGGTGACCCACGAGAACGTGCAGCTCGCGGTCCGGCAGGGCCTGGAAGTGGTGTACGTGGAACGGATCGCCGGGCGCACCGCGGTGCCGGTGCTGACCCGGGTCGGCGGCCGGTTCGCGTTGCACGCCACCGGGGTCGGGCTGGTGCTGCTGGCCTACGCGCCGGCCGAGTTGCAGGAGGAGGCGCTGGCCGCGCCGCTGCACCGGTTCACCCCGAAGACCATTGTGGACGGTCGGCGGCTGCGCCGGGTATTGGCCGAGGTGCGGGCCAACGGGTACGCGGTCAGCGACCGGCAGGTGACCATGGACGCGCTGTCGGTGGCCGCGCCGATCACCGCCGAGGACGGCTCGGTGTTCGCCGCGGTGTCGCTGGTGGTGCGCTCGGAGGGCGCCCAGCCGCGCACGCTGGCTCCGCTGGTGAAAGCGGCGGCCCGAGCCATCGCGCGGGCCGCGGCCGGTCCGGCGCCGCGTCAGGCCGGCGAAAGTTAACTCGATCGGGTATGAGTTGGCCCACACCGAGAAGGCCCCGCCCGGGGGGACGGGCGGGGCGAAGCTCGGATTTCGCTGTTGACCTGCGGACAGCCACCGGCTCGGCGGCCGGATTGCACCCAAAAGGATTAATCGATGGCTACCAGACGGAGTCCACGCTGACCGGCGTTTCCAGCAGGCAGCGCTCGCACGGCATACCGGCGCCCGCGGACAACGTCTCGGTTTCCAGGATGGTCAGTTTTTCCCCGCACTGAGCGGAGAGTTGGATGCCCTGGGCCTGGCCGGGCAGCAATCGCACCAGGTGGGCCAGCCGCCGGGTGCCGCGAATCAGACCGGACCGCGGCCGCAGAATGATCGTGACCGGTTCGGAATAATCATCGTGCAGCCGCCAGTGACCAGTGCTGTTCTCGTCCACCATGGTCCAGTGGTCGATGCGGGCCACGATCTCGTCCAGGCTGGCCGCCGGCACGCACACGGACTGCCCGTGCAACTGGCCTGCCACCAGGAAAGGAACCGCGGGCTCGGCGCTTCTGCAAGCCGCGACGGAACTCGGTGAGTGCTCGACGACTGCGGTCACCCTGTGCACCTCCCTGGTTGCTCTGGGATTAATCGTAGAGCATGATTATTCCCAGTGTCGAGAGGCACGACGAGCGGAGGAGACCCAGATGAGTGAAACAACGGCCCCCGAAGCCCAGGTTTTCCCGGACGACGCGTGGACCCGCGCCACGTTCTGTGGCCCCAACGGTGGCAACTGCGTTGAGGTGAACCGGGGAGTTCCCGGAATCGCCGGGGTTCGGGACAGCAAGGCCGGGGCCGGCCCCGCGCTGGTTTTCGCTGGTCAGCAGTGGACGGCATTTCTCGCGACGGTGCGCCCCGCGCGTTCCGGCGACTAGGCGGGATTAATCCTCTCGGCTGACGGCGCGCGCGACTGGTGACCGACAGTCAGCCGCGCGTGCCGCCGGCCCTGGTGAAAACCGTGAATTCAACCGAGGTGGGCTAAGGTGAATCACTCCCCTGAACGAAGAGTTATGCGCGAGTGAGGAGCCTAGAAGCGGTGCCCGCCACGGTGACCTCGCGGCGCAGACAGCTCGGTAACGAAATCCGCCGAGCCAGGCGCGCCGCGGGCATGACCCAGCAAGACGTCGGCGATCTGCTCGGCTGCGGCCAGGGCAAGATCAACAAGATCGAATCCGGCAGCGTGTCGGTCAAACTGGGCGATCTGGAACAGATGCTCACCGCGTTCAAGGCCAGTCCGGCCGAGGTCGAGCTGATGATGGAGCTGGCCCGCGCCAGTCCGCAACGCGGCCAGTGGTCGGGCTACCGATCCGCGGTGCCGCAGTGGTTTCGCACGTTCGCCGACCTGGAACCGGCCGCCGCGGAGATCTGCGGCTGGCACGGCGAGCGGATGCCCGGCCCGTTGCAGTCCGAGCACTACATGCTCAAGCAGTTCACCGAGGCGCAGGTCACCGACGTGACCGCGCTGGTGCGCAACCGGTTGGAGCGCAAGAAGGTCTTCGACCTGTCCCGCCCGCCCTACTACCGGTTCATCCTGGGCGAGGCCGCGTTGCGCCGGATGCCCGGCGGATCCAGCCCGGTGGTCGCGCTGGACCAGGTGCAGCACCTGCTGGCGCTGGAGCGGAAGTACCCCAAGCTGTTCATCAACGTGCTGGCCTTCGACGCCAACCTGCCCTACGTGCCCAACGACTTCACCATCATGCGCTTTTCGGACAACACGAAGGATTTCGTGTTCGTCGAGCATGCCGCGGGCGCGCTGAACATCGACGACGAACGCGACTTCGAACTGTTCCTGGACGCCTGGGACCAGGTGCGCGACGCGGCGATGCGCCGCAGCGAGACGGTGGAGTTCCTGCATTCCCTCGTCGAGGAGTACCGGCAGAAAGTGGCCATGTAGGGCGTGCTGTGGTTCGTGTTCGTGGGCATGGAGAAGATTCGTGGGCATGGAGAAGAGAGGACCGACATCGTGACCGAAGCCGCGCCGGAACCGGTGGTGCCGGCGGGAGTGGACCTGGAACACCCGAGCATCGCCCGGGTGTACGACTACTTCCTCGGAGGCAGCGCGAACTGGGCGATCGACCGCGAGTTCGGCAACCGGCTGCTGGGCGAGTTCCCGCTGCTGCGCCAGATCGCGGTGTCCAACCGGCTGTTCCTGCACCGCGCGGTGCGGCACCTGGTCGGCCTTGGCGTGCACCAGTTCATCGACATCGGTTCGGGCGTGCCCACCATGGGCAACACCCACTCGGTGGCCGACGAGGTCGAGCCGAACTCACGCGTGGTCTACGTGGACAACGAGCCGGTCGCGGTGGCGCATTCCAAGCTGCTGCTGGAGGAACACGGCGACATCGCCCGGCACGCGGCCATCAGCGGCGATCTGCGCCGGCCGGACGAGCTGTGGGACGAGGTCGCCGAGACCGGCGTGATCGACTTCAGTCAGCCGGTGGCGCTGCTGGTGATCGCGGTGCTGCACATCCAGCAGCGCGGCTCGAACGGCGTGGATGTGGGTCCGGCCGCGATCGCCCGCTACCGCGAGCTGCTGTCCTCCGGTTCCTACCTGGCCATCTCGCATCTGACCGACGACGGCGTGCCGCCGCAGATGGACGAGAAGCTGGTCAACATCAAGGCGATGTACGACCGCAGCAGCACCGGTGTGATCTGGCGCAGGCAGGACGAGTTCCGGGCCCTGTTCGGCGATTTCGACCTGCTCCCGCCGGGTGTGGAGTGGACGCCGGACTGGCACCCGGAGGCGACCGGCCCGAACTCGCCGCTGATCGAGTTCGATCAGCCCAACGATGCGGCGATCATCGCCGCGGTGGGCCGCAAGCCCTGATCTGAAGGTCACGAGGCGCGGTAGCGGCGGGCGGCCGGCGGTTGGGCCCGCTGCGCCCGCTGGACCGCCACGTGCACCGCGCGCAGCGCGTCGCTGGCCTTCTCGATCGCCGCGGCCGGCACGGCGGCCAGCACCCGGGCGTGCGCGGCCGAGTTGGCTCGCACGGCCCGTTCGGCCAGTTCCACCCCGGTCTTGGTCAGGTGGATCAGCGTGCTGCGGCCGTCCCCCGGATCGGGCTCCCGCTCGATCAGCCGCTTGGCCGCCAGGTGGTTGAGCACGTTGCTGGTGCCGCCGGAGGACAGCAGCAGGGCGCGGGTCAGCTCGGTGGGCTTCATCCGGTAGGGCGGGCCGCTGCGGCGCAGCGCGCTGAGCACCCCGAACTCGGCCGAGGTGAGCCCGAACTCGGGTAGTTCGCGCCGGGTGGCCTCGTCGAGTTCGGCCGCCATCAGCATGATCCGCTTGGTCAGTTCGGAGCAGTCCACCAGCACTTCGGGCAGCTCGGCCTGCCACTGGTCGAGCAGTTCGGTCACCCGGTCGATCACGCTTGCAGCCTACCTCGCACCGTTGATAGCTTTTAAAAAAGCTTTCTTATGGAGGTTAACATGCCTGACCGGTTACTCCTGCGCGGCGGCTGTGTGCTGGACACCGACCCGGAACCGGTGGCCCGGCCCAGCACCGACATCCTGGTCGAGGACGGCCGGATCGCCGCCGTGGCCCCGAATCTGGCCGTCGCCGACGCCGAGATCATCGACGCCGCCGACGCGATCGTGCTGCCCGGTCTGGTGGACACCCACCGGCACGTCTGGCAGTCCGTGTTGCGCTCCGCCGCGATCGACGTCGACCTGGCCGGTTACCGCGCGGTGGTGCAGCACCGGTTCGGGGCCCGCTACCGCCCGGCCGATCTGCGGCTGGCCAACCTGCTCGGCGCGCTGGAGTGCCTGGACGCGGGCATCACCACGGTGCAGGACTTCTCGCACATCCAGTACAGCCCGGAACACACCGACGCGGCCGTGGAAGGGCTGCGCGAATCGGGCATCCGCGCACTGTTCGGCTACGGCTATCCGGTCGCCCACCCCGAAGCCCGCCGGCCCGAACACGCCCGCCGGGCCAGGGAAACCCACTTCGCCGCATCCGATGATCTGCTCGGCATGGCGCTGGCCCCGGTCGGCCCGGCCCACCGGTCGGCCGAGGAGGCGATCGCGGACTGGTGGCTGGCCGAGGAGCTGGCGCTGCCCATCGCGGTGCACATCGGCGTCGGCCCGATGTCGGCGCGGCCGATCGAGTTGTTGCGCGGGCACGGCCTGCTCCGCCCGGACACCCTGTACGTGCACGGAAACTCGTTGCCGGACAGCGAACTCCGTCGCATCGCCGAGTCCGGCGCGGCGGTGGCCATCACCCCGGCGATCGAGGCCCGGATGGGACACGGCGCGCCGATGATCGGCCGGCTGCGCACCCACGGCATCACCACCGGCCTCGGCGTGGACGTGGTCACCTCGGTGGCCGGTGACCTGTTCGGCGTCATGCGTGCCGCCTGGCTGACCAGCCAGCTGACCGACGGCCCCCGGTTCACCCCGGCCGATCTGCTTCGACTGGCCACAATGGATGGTGCAAGGACGCTCGGGATGGACGAGCGGATCGGCTCGCTGGCCCCGGGCAAACAGGCCGATCTGGTGCTGCTGCGCACCGACGCGGTCAACCTGGTCACCGCGCCGCTGCACGATCCGGTCGGCGCGGTGGTCACCGCGGCCCACCCGGGCAACGTGGACACCGTGCTGGTCGCCGGGAAAGTCCGCAAGCGCAACGGAAAGCTGACCCACCCCGGCCTGGCCGAGCTGCTCGCCAAGGCGCGGGAGACCGCCCGCTACCTGTTGGCGGACCAGGAAAGCAGCGCCGGCTGAGAAGCAGGTCCGCTACCTGTTGGCGGACAAGGGAAGTGATGTCGAGCGCGGTATCCTAGGGAACCAGTGCGGCCAGTTCGGTGCGCGGCCGCGGCGTCGCGGTCGCCTCGTGCGGCCGGGTGCCAAGGCCGTGGTAGCAGAAACCGGCCCGCCCGGCCACATCCGGGTCCAGCAGGTTGCGGGTGTCCACCACGATCGGCCGGGCCACCACGCCGGCCAGCCGGGCCCAGTCCAGGCCGCGGAACTCCGGCCACTCGGTGAGCACCACCAGCGCGGACGCGTCGTCGGCCGCGGTCATCGGGTCGTTCACCACGGTGATCCCGCGCAGCTCCGGCTGCTCCCGACCGGCCACCAGCGCCGGGTCGTAGCCGGCCAGGTCGGCGCCGGCCTGGCGGAGCAGCGCGGCCACGGCCAGCGCGGGCGAGTCGCGCAGATCATCGGTGCCGGCCTTGAACGTCATCCCGAACAGTCCGATCCGGACACCGCGCAGCGAGCCCTGCCGGTTGCCGGTGACCGCGACCCGGATCTTGTCCACGATCCGCTGGAACTGCCGGGTGTTGGTGTCGATGGTGGCGCGCAGCAACCGGAACTCGAAGTCGGCGCCGTCGGACACCTGCAGCAGCGCGTGCACGTCCTTGGGCAGGCAGGATCCGCCCCAGCCCGGACCGGGCGAGAGGAACGCCTGGCCGATCCGCCGGTCGTAGCCCATGCCCTCGGTGACGTCCCGCACGTTCGCGTCCAGTCGCTCGCACAGTTCGGCGATCGCGTTGACATAGGACAGTTTCATGGCCAGAAAGCAGTTCGCCGCATACTTGACCAACTCGGCGCTGGCCGCATCGGTGAGTACCGCCGGCGCCCCCAGCCGGGCGTACAGCGCGGCGACCCGCTCGGCCGCGTCCTGCTGGTCGCTGCCGACCACGATGCGGTCCGGGTGCAGGAAGTCGTGCACCGCGCTGCCCTCGCGGAGGAACTCCGGGTTGCTGACCACCGTGATGTCCGCGCGGTCCAGCAGGTCCCGCGTGCGGGCCGCGGTGCCGACCGGCACGGTCGACTTGTTCACCACGACACAGCCGGCCGGCAGCAGATGACGGATCTGCGCCAGCACCGACTCCACCGCGGACAGGTCCGCGACCCCACCGACCCCCATCGGCGTGGGCAGGCACAGGTACACCACCTCGGCGTCGCGCACGGCCTCGGCGGCGTCCACCACGAACCGCAGTCGTCCGGCGGCCTGTCCCTCGGTGACCAGCTCGGGCAGCCGCGGTTCCAGGATCGGCACCTGGCCGAGGCGCAGCTGCTCCACTTTGGCCTGATCGCGATCGGCACACACCACCCGGTGGCCGAGCGAGGCCAGGCAGGCGCCGGTGGTCAGTCCGACGTAGCCGGCGCCGATGACCGCAACGGAACGAGTGAACACGGTTATCCCATCCCCGACTTAGGTTGCTTTCCGTTGTGCGCGTTGAAAGATCTGCACGTTGATTCGCCGAGTGCGGCACCGTCATGCAACCACGCCGATCAGCGCTTTACCGGTCACGGCATACGATTTTCACCATCAGTTCACCCGCTCGGTCCCGTCGCGGCACGCGACGCACACTCACCCTGCCGATTGTCTGTAGGCGTGCGAATAGCTGTGGTGACGGAATCATTTCTGCCGAGGATCAACGGCGTGACCAACTCGGTCTGCCGGATTCTGGAGCACTTCGCCGCCAGCGGGCACCAAGCGCTGGTCGTCACCCCGGGTCCGGGGCCGGACGAATACGCCGGGCATCGAATCGTCGCGGTGCCCGGGGTCGCGCTGCCCGGCTACCGCTCGTTCGTGCTCGGGCTGCCCACCGCCCGGCTGGAACGGCTGCTCGGCGACTTCCGGCCCGATCTGGTCCACCTCGCCTCGCCGGTCGCGCTGGGCGCGGCCGGGGCGTCGGCGGCCCGCAAGCTGGATGTGCCCAGTGTCGCGGTGTTCCAGACCGATGTGGCCGGATTCGCCCGCCGGTACGGGTTCCGCGGCACCGACCGGGCGATCTGGGCCTGGCTGCGGCATGTGCACCGGCAGGCCGACCGGACCCTGGTGCCGTCCTCGGCCACCCGGGAACAGCTGGTCGGGCGGGGCATCCCGCGGCTGGCCATGTGGGGGCGCGGGGTGGACTCGGTGCGGTTCCACCCGGACCATCGCAGCGACGCGCTGCGCGCGAAGCTGGCCGGGCCGGGGGAGTTGCTGGTCGGCTACGTGGGCCGGCTGGCCGGGGACAAGCGGGTGCACATGCTGGCCGAGCTGTCCGGCCGGCCCGGGGTGAAACTGGTGATCGTGGGCGACGGACCGGCCGCCGGGCGGCTGAAAGCCCTGATGCCGAAGGCGGTCTTCACCGGCCTGCTGTCCGGGCCGGATCTGTCCACAATGTACGCCAGCCTGGACGTGTTCGTGCACACCGGCGCGGACGAGACGTTCTGCCAGGCCATCCAGGAGGCGATGGCCTCCGGTGTGCCGGTGGTCGCGCCGGCCGCGGGCGGTCCGCTGGATCTGGTGGAGGCCGGGCGAACCGGACTGTTCTACCAACCGGAATCGGTCGGCGAACTGCGGGCCGCGGTCGAGGTGCTCACCGGCAATCCCAAGCTGCGCACCGAATTCGGGCAGCGCGCGCGGGGAGTCGTGGCCGGCCGCACCTGGCCCGCGGTGTGCGACGAACTGCTCGGGCACTACGCCGAGGTGCTGGCCGCCCGCAGTGACTCCGACCGCCGCCGGGACGTCGGATGAGAATCGTGCAGCTGGCGAATTTCTACGGTCCCACCTCCGGCGGTCTGCGGGTCGCGGTGGACACCATCGGCCGGGGTTACGCCGAGGCCGGGCACGACCGGGTGCTGGTGGTGCCCGGGCAGCAGCGCGCGGTGCGCCACACCGACGACGGCATGGTGATCACGCTGCCCGGCACCCCGGTCAGCGGCGGTTACCGGATCCTGTTGCGGCCCTCCGCGGTCCGCCGGGAACTGGACTGGCTGCGGCCGGATTCCGTCGAGGTGTCGGACAAGGCGACGCTGCTGGCGGTGAGCACCTGGGCCCGGGCCAACGACGCGCGGGCGGTGCTGTTCTCGCACGAGCGGCTGGACACCTGGCTGGCGGCGCGGCTGCCCACGCTGTGGCGCTACGGCGGTGTGGTGCTCGACCCGGCGGTGCGCCGGTGGAACACCGGGATCGCGCGCCGGTTCGACACGGTGGTGGTCACCTCGAAATTCGCCGAGCACGAGTTCGCCGAACTGGGCGGCACGCTGCGCCGGGTGCCGCTGGGCGTGGACCTGGCCACCTTCCATCCGGTCGCGCTGCCGCCCAGATTCGGCCCGGTGCGGCTGGTCTACGCGGGCCGGCTGTCGCCGGAAAAGAACCCGCAGGCCGCGATCGGCGCGGTGCGCCACCTGGTGCGGGAGGGCCTCGCGGTGCGACTGGACGTGTACGGTGACGGCGTGGCCGCCGACCAGTTGCGCCGGCAGGCCGCCGGGCTGCCGGTGACCTTCCACGGCTATCTCGGCGACCGGGCCGAACTGGCCGGACGGCTGGCCGCGGCCGATATCGCGTTCGCGCCCAGCGCGGCCGAGACCTTCGGACTGTCCGTGCTGGAGGCCCTGGCCAGCGGCACTCCGGTGGTGGCCGCGGACACCGGCGCCGCCCCGGAGCTGCTCGCCCCGGGCGCGGGCGTGGCCGCCCTGGCCACCCCTGATGGCCTGGCCCGCGCGGTGCTGGAAGTGTTGTCCTGGCCCGCCGCCGAACGCCGGGCCGCGGCGCGCCGCCGCGCCGAACAGTTTCCGTGGTCGGCGACGACCGCGGCGATGCTCAACCTGCACGCCACCGGTGACACCCACATGCTCGCGCCGCCCGCGGCCTGACCGCGGGCCGGCCGGAACCAGGAGAGGCTGATGAGCACCACCGCCGTAACCGGCCAGCCGTCCCATCGCGGGATTCTGAACGGAAAGCGCCCGATGGCCGCGCACATCGCGGTGTACGCATTCGTGATCGTGCCGTTCCTGGCGGTGCTGGTGGCCATTCCGGTCGCCTGGGGCTGGGCGCTGAGCTGGCTGGACGTGCTGCTCGTGGTGGCCGCGTACACCGCCAACATCCTCGGTGTCACGGTCGGCTTCCACCGCTATTTCACGCACGGCGCGTTCAAGGCCAAGCGCTGGCTGCGGGTCACCCTGGCGGTGGCGGGCAGCCTGGCCGTGCAGGGCCCGATCCTGCACTGGGTGGCCGACCACCGGCGCCACCACGCCTTCTCCGACCGGGAGGGCGACCCGCATTCGCCGTGGCGATTCGGCAACTCGCCGATCGCGCTGGCCCGCGGATTCTGGCACGCGCACCTGGGCTGGATCTTCGAGCGGGACCTGACCAACCAGCGCCGGTTCGCGCCGGATCTGCTCGCGGACAAGGACATTCGCGTGGTGCACAAGCTGTTCGGGCCGCTCACCGCGGTGACCCTGCTGCTGCCCGCGCTGCTCGGGGGCCTGCTCACCTGGTCCTGGTGGGGCGCGGTGACCGCGTTCTTCTGGGCCGGTCTGGTGCGGGTCGGGGCCGTGCACCACGTGACCTGGTCGATCAACTCGATCTGCCACATGATCGGCGAGCGCCCGTTCGCGGCGCGGGACCGCTCGGCCAACTTCTGGCCGCTGGCCGTGTTGAGCATGGGCGAGTCCTGGCACAACCTGCACCACGCCGACCCGACCTGCGCCCGGCACGGGGTGCGGCCCGGTCAGATCGACATCTCGGCCCGGCTGATCTGGCTGTTCGAGAAGGCGGGCTGGGTGCACGACGTGCGCTGGCCGACCAAGCAGCGCCTGGCCCGCCTGGCCGTCGCTCGCTGAGAACGGTCCGCCGAGGACGAACGGGCTCCACCGGTGATCGGCGGAGCCCGTTGGCTCAGGCCGCGGGATCGGCGGGCAGCGGTTCCTCGGTGGCCAGCGGCTGCGGGTCGTCGGCCAGGGCCTCGCGCACCATGGTGGCCACCACGTGCGGGATCAGGTCCTTGCCGCGCCGGCACAGCCACGGAACTCCCTTGAACAGCAACCAGCCCACGTGTTGCGCGGTGCTGATCCGGATGCCGCCCGAACAGTGCGGGGAGATCTCGTCCGGCACCGCGACCCCGGCGTCGACGAACCGCTCGGCCAGGCCGCGGGCCAGCATCCGGTAACCCAGTTCCGAGGGGTGCAGCCGGTCGACGCTCCAGTAACCGCGGTCGTAGGCGTTCGGCAGCAGGGCCAGGTCCAGCACCAGCACGTCGTGCCGGGCCGCGGTCTGCTCCAGCGCCGCGTTGTAGGCGGAGATGCGCGCGGTGAGCATCCGGCGCAATGGTCCGGGCAGCCGGAAAACCTTGCTGTGGTCGTGATAGCGCACCGCGACCACGATCGTGCCCAGCGCCCGGAGTCCGCCCATCACCCGGTCCAGGTCGGCCGAGAGCCGCGCCGGATCGAAGTCCGAGCGCATGGTGTCGTTCATCCCGGCCATCAGCACCGCGGCATCCGGTCTGACCGCGACCGCCGAGCGCAGCTGCTCGGTGCGCATCGAACTCACCCGAGCGCCGCTGGTGGACAGGTTCACCAGCCGGGACGCGCCCATCGCCTCGGCGAGCAGCGGCGCGAATCCGCGCCAGTTGCCGCCGGCGACCGGATCGCCGATCCCGACCCCGATCGAATCGCCGAGCACCGCGAGGGTGTGCACCGCTCGCGGGCCGGGCGATCCCGCCATGGTCGCCTCTACCAGCACGAACCCATGATCCGACGAGACGGCACAGATTCGGTGAGGACGCGGTAACCGTCGCGCTACCCCTGAGCGAAATGTCGGTGCCCCGGCCCGAGGACGCCGGGGTAATCGTGGCGTGAGTGACGGGTAAGCGGGCCGGCGCAGGGTCCCGCTATGGACGGGGCGATCTGGATCCAGCTGCCTCCGGCCGGTGGAGTTGTGCATCGCGGCCACGCCGGTCGGCCTGCGGCCGCTGGAGCGCGGCCTGATCGCGGCGCTTGCCCTGGACTCGCGACACTTCGGCTTCGTGCGGATGGGCAGCGTGCTCGGGATGGTGCTGATCCGGCTGCACCAGCCACGTGGCACGCTGTGGACCATGACCGAGCAGACCGAACTGACCGAGTTCCCGGTGCCGCACGCCGACCGGCATTTCGAGGACTATCAGGCCGGGGCGGTCTACCAGTTCGCCGAGACGGTCAGCACCACCGAGGCGGAGATCATCGAGTTCGCCACCAAGTACGACCCGCAGACCATCCACACCGACCCGGTGTACGCCGCCAATGGTCCGTACCACGGGCTGATCGCCAGCGGCTGGCACACCGGCGGGATGATGATGCGGTTGCTGGCCAGGCACTACCTGCCGGATTCGGCCAGTCTGGGCAGCCCGGGGATCGACGAGCTGCGCTGGGTGCGCCCGGTGCGGCCGGACGAGCAGTTGCGGCTGCGGGTGACCACCGTGTCGGCGCGGCCGTCGAAGTCCAAGCCGGACCGCGGCCTGGTGCGGACCAAAGCCGAACTGCTCAACGAGGACGGCGAAGTGGTGTTCCACCTGACCGCGCTGAACTTCATCCGCCGCCGGAGCGTCGAAGCCTGAGCCGAACCGGCGAAGGCTGAGCGGGACCGTCGAAGCCTGAGCCGAACCAGCGAAGCTTGAGCGGGACCGGCGAAGTGTGATTCGGACCCGCGAGGTGTGATTCGGGCTAGCGCAGTGTGACCCAGTAGCGCCGGGTGCGGCCCAGCTCGATCTCCCGGATCTCCTCGAACACCCCGCCGCACCGTTGGATGGTGCGGGCCGAGGCCAGGTTGTCCGCCGCGCAGACCAGCAAGGCCCGGTCCAGGCCGGAATCCCGGGCCCGCTCCAGCATCCGGCCCAGCGCCCAGCTGGCCAGGCCGCGGCGGCGGGCCGAGGGCCGGACGCCGTAGCCGACGTGCCCGAGATCGCGAACGTACTCGCTCTCGCCCAGCCGCAGCACGATTCCGCCCAGCACCTGCCCGTCCCGCACGATCCACCGGTAGTCCGACGGCGGCTCGTGCGGCGCGGCCAGCCGGGAGACGAAGGCGGCGAACCCGGCCTGCGACTGCACCTCGTCGTCGGACCACAGGCCGAAACCATCCTCGTGCCGGCCCGGACCCCACTCGGCATGGCACTGCCGCCAGGCGTTGGACAAGCGGACGGTCGGCGCGATCAATTCGAGCGAGCTCATGCGCTGAACCTCGCTTGACAATGGATGCATACTGGAACTTCACAGTAATGCAAAAAATTGAACAAAAGTCCCCGACTCACTTTTCAGTCTATCAAGGCAGGGGTGCGGTGTCAACCACAGCGCATGACCGGGAACTGTTCGCCGAACGGGCTCACAACGCCTTTCTCTACGACTTGCTGGATGCCGAGAAAACCGCCGCGACGGACCAGTTGACCACCGCCCTTGCCGACTCGGCGGCTGGTGAGCCGGAGGCCCGGTGGCAGCGGGAGGTGACCGTGCATACGTTGTGCACCAGGGTGAACGGCCTGCGCGCGGCCGAATCCGGGCTGTGCTTCGGCCGCCTGGATCACCGTGCTGGCGAGCGAGTGTACATCGGCCGGATCGGGTTGTCCGACGCCGAGGATGATTACGCGACCCGGCTGCTGGACTGGCGCGCGCCGGCCGCCCGGCCATTCTACAGCGCGACCGCGGCGAATCCGGAAGGAATCGCACTGCGTCGTCAGTTCCACACCCGCCGCCGGGAGCTGCTGGACTTTCACGACGAATCGCTGGACGGGCCGGGAGAAATCGGCGATAATGGGGAGAGCCTGTTGTCCGCCGTGCTGAGTCAGCCGCGGTCGGCTCGGATGCGCGACATCGTCACCACCATCCAGGCCGAGCAGGACGAGATCATCCGGTTGCCCCACAAGGGCGTGCTGGTGATCGAGGGCGGGCCGGGCACCGGCAAGACCGCCGTGGCCCTGCACCGGGTGGCCTACCTGCTCTACACCGCGCGCGAGCGGCTGTCCCGGCGCGGGGTGCTGATCGTCGGGCCGAATCCCGGATTCCTGCGCTATGTCGGCGATGTGCTGCCCTCGCTGGGCGAGACCGACGTGGTGTTCGCGACCCCGGGCGAACTGCTGCCCGGCCTGGCCACCGACCGGGAGGACCTGCCCCGGGCCCGGCGGGTCAAGGGCAGCCTGGTCATGCTGGAAGTGCTGGCCGCGGCCATCGCCGACCGCCAGCGGCTGCCCGAACATCCGATCCCGGTCGCCCTGGCCGACGTCACCATCGCGCTGGACGCCCGGCTGGCCGCCGCGGCCCGCAGGCAGGCCCGGTGCTCCGGCCTGCCGCACAACCGGGCCCGCGCGCTGTTCGTCGACGCGGTGCACGCCGGGCTCACCGGCCGGGCGGTACGCGCGATCACCGAGGGCTGGTTGCGGCCCGGGGAAGCCCCCGACGTGGTCGCCGACCTTACCGCGGACGTGCGCACCGAACTGGCCGCCCACGCCGGGCTGCGGGCCGCGCTGGCCGAGCTGTGGCCGGTGCTGACCGAGCGGCGACTCCTGGCCGACCTGTACGCCTCCCCGGCCCGGCTGGACACCACCGCGGCCATGCTGGGCCCGGCCGACCGGGCCGCGTTGTTCCGCGCGCCCCGGTGTGGCTGGACCGTGGCCGACGTACCGCTGCTGGACGAGGTGATCGACCTGCTCGGCCCGGCCGGGCCGGACGATCAGGAGGCGGCCCGGGCGGCGCGGGAGCGGCTGGCCTACGCCACCGGCGTGCTGCGGGTGCTGGACACCGAGGAGGACCCGGACGGCGAGGTGCTGCGCGCGGTCGACCTGATCGACGCCGACCGGCTGGCCGACCGGCACGCCCCGGCCGACCACCGGGACACCGCCCAGCGTGCCGCCGCCGACCGGCAGTGGACCTACGGCCACGTGGTGGTGGACGAGGCCCAGGAACTGTCCGAAATGGACTGGCGAATGCTGATGCGCCGCTGCCCGGCCCGCTCGTTCACCATCGTCGGCGACCGGGCCCAGCGGCAGTCCCCGGCCGGTGCGCGGGCCTGGGCCGACATGCTGGACCGGTACGTGCCCGCCCGGTGGGCCTTTCGCGAGCTGACCGTGAACTACCGGATGCCGGCCGAGCTGATGGACCTGGCCGCGCAGGTGCTGGCGCGGCTCGATCCGGCCGCGCGTCCGCCGGAGTCGTTGCGGCACAACGGAATCAAGCCGTGGGCCAGGCAGGTCGCCCCGGGGCAGCTGACCGCCGAGACCCGGCGGGCGGCGCGGACCGAGACCGATCGGGCCGGCGCGGGTTCGGTGGTGGTGATCGCGCCGCCGGACACGGTGCGCGCGCCCGAGCTGACCGTGCTGACTCCCCGGCAGGCCAAGGGGTTGGAGTTCGACGCGGTGCTGGTGGTGCAGCCGCAGCGCATCCTGGCCGATCCGCACCGCGGCGCGGCCGAACTGTACGTGGCGTTGACCCGGGCGACCCAGCGACTGGGCCTGCTGCACACCGAACCGCTGCCCGAGCCCCTCTCTGGCGTACCCACCGCCTGAACCCCGGCCCGCCGAACCCGTTACCGGCCACCCGTCGGCCATCGCCGGGATCCGTTTTCCGCTGACTGAACCCGTTGTCCGACAACGAATCCGAATTCGGCTTTCCCGTGGCAGCCGGCCGGGTTAGCGTCGGTCATGCCGATCATCCAGGTGCCCTACCACCTCGACGAGCACCTGCCCGAGCTGAACCTGCCCGCCGCGGGCCGGGAACCGGCCGTGCTGACCGCGCCGTTGCCGGACGCAGGTCCGTGGCAGCGGCTGGCCGCGCTGTACCGGCCGGTGGCCGAGGCGGTGCGCGCGGTCGCGGCCGACGGGCAGCGGCCGGAGGTGATCTCCGGCGACTGCACGGTGTCCCTCGGCGTGCTGGCCGGGTTGCAGGCGGCGGGGATCGACGCCGGGGTGGTGTGGTTCGACGCGCACGGCGACGTGCAGACCCTGGAAACCACCACCACCGGCTACATCGGCGGGATGCCGCTGCGGATTCTGTCCGGCTACCGCCCGGAGTTGATCGCCGAGCCGATCGGCCTGCGGGCCATTCTTCAGGATCGGTTGCTGCTGGTCGATGCCCGCGATCTGGACCCGGCCGAGATCGATTTCCTCACCGGTTCGGATATTCGCCGGTCCACAGTGGACGATATCAATGCGGATTCGCTTCCGGCCGGGCCACTGGTGCTGCATATTGACCTGGATGTGATCGATCCGGAGGAGTTGTCCGGAATGCGGGTGCCCGCGCCCGGCGGGCCCTCGGCGGCCGCCGTGCTGGCCGCCGCGCGGCGGGTGCTGGACTCCGGACGGGTGTGTGCGCTGGATCTTGCCTGCACCTGGCTGCCCGGAAATGATCATAACGAATTGCGCACCGAGGTGATTTCCGGGCTTCTGGCGTAACACGCCGGGGCGTACGGCCGAATTCCAGGTGCGGCGTCCGGCGGGGCGGATGCCGCACCAGTCTGAATGAAGGGGAATGGGGCCAATGGCACGCCCGAATACGGCGGTTCGCTTTGTGCTTGGCGCGATCGGTGCGGTGCTGCTCGGTGGCGGCCTGCTGGCCGGCTGCGGAGCCGCGCCGGGGATCACGAGCACGCCGCTCACCACCAGCACCGACACGACGACGTCGGTCACCAGCACGACCGACCCGGCCGCCGCCGCGACCACGGGCGCCCCCGCCCCGATCGCCACCGAGCCGGTCACCACGCAGGCCGCCGTTGCCCCGGAGGCCGCGAATTCCGGCTCTGGCGACGGATCCGGAGGCGGCTCGGACAGCGGTTCCTGCGGCTCGGACTCCTACGTCAACTCCGACGGCCAGTGCGTGCACGACCCGGTGCAGGCGCCGAGCGCTCCCACTGGCGCGACGGCCAGGTGCAAGGACGGCTCTTACAGCTACAGCAAGCACCACTCGGGCACCTGCTCCGGCCACGGCGGCGTCGCGGAATGGTTGTAGGCCAGGTAATCAGGAGAAGCTGACGTCCTGGGCGAGCAGGACCCGGCCGGAGTGGTTGACCGTGTTGGTGGCCCGGCGCATGCAGGCGCGCCACGCGTCCGAACCGGATTCGCGGCCGCCGCCGGTGTCGATGGCCGCGTCGGCCTCGGCGATCGTGTTGGCACGCAAGGAGAACAGCTCGGCTCCGGTCACCGGGGTGCGGGCGGTGCCGCCGGTGCCGAGGTGGTCGGCGATGCGCACGCCGCAGCGGGTCAGGACGGTGTCCGCGCGGTCGCGGATGGCGTCGGTGCTGATCAGGCTCACCGGGGTGAGGCTACGCCGGAGCGCGACCGCGCGAACCCGTCAGGCGTAGGGCTGGCGGGCGATGTCCGGGCCGCTGCCGCCGGTCAGGAAGTCCAGGTCGGCGCCGGTGTCGGCCTGGCCGACATGGTCCACGTACAGCCGGTTCCAGCCGCGGGTGTGGCCGGGCACGGTGAACGAAGCCGGTGGGGTGCGGGCGGCCAGTTCGGCGTCGTCGATGTCGACGCGCAGCACCCGGTTGGGCACGTCCAGCACGATCGGATCGCCGTCGCGCACCAGCGCCAGCGGTCCGCCCGCGGCCGCCTCCGGGGCCACGTGCAACACCACGGTGCCGTAGGCGGTGCCGCTCATCCGGGCGTCGCTGATCCGCACCATGTCGCGGATTCCGCGATCGAGCAGCTTGCGCGGCAACGGGGTGTTGCCCACCTCGGGCATCCCCGGATAACCCTTGGGGCCGCAGCCGCGCAGCACCAGCACCGAGTTCTCGTCCACCGCCAGGTCCGGATCGTCCAGCCGGGCCTGCAGATCCTCCACGCTGTCGAACACCACCGCCGGGCCGCGGTGGGTGAGCAGTTCGGCGCTGGCCGCGGCGGGCTTGATGATCGCACCGTCCGGGGCCAGATTTCCGCGCAGCACGGCGATTCCGGCCGATTCCTGCAACGGCTGGGCCCGCGTCCGGATCACCGTCGGATCGGCATTGGTCACCTCGTCCAGTCCCGCGGTCAACGGCTCGCCGGTGATCGTGCGCGCCTCGGCGTCCAGCAGATCGGCGATCTCGCGCAGCACCACGCGCAGCCCGCCGGCCCGGTGGAAATCGTCCATCAGATGCCGGCCCGCGGGCTGCAGATCCACCAGCAACGGGACGTCCGCACCCAACCGGTCGAAATCGGCCAGGGTCAACGGCACGCCGACCCGGCCCGCGATGGCCAGCAGGTGCACCACCGCGTTGGTCGACCCGCCGATCGCGGCCAGCGTCCGGATCGCGTTGTGGAACGAGCCCGCCGACAGCACCGTGCTCGGCCGCACGTCCTCGTTGACCAGCCGCACCGCTTCCCGCCCGGCCAGATGGGACAGTTCCAGCAGCCGGGAGTCCGGGGCGGGCAGTCCGGCGTTGCCGGGCAGCGTCATGCCCAGCGCCTCGGCCACACAGGCCATGGTGGACGCGGTGCCCATGGTGTTGCAGTGCCCCCGGCTGCGCACCATGGCCGATTCCGCCGAGCGGAATTCATCCTCGGTGATCCGGCCCGCGCGCAGTTCCTCGTGCAGCCGCCAGGAGTCGGTGCCGCAGCCCAGCGGCCGGCCCCGCCAGAACCCGGTGAGCATCGGCCCGCCCGCCACCACCAACGCGGGCAGATCCACCGAGCAGGCACCCATCAGCAGCGCCGGAATCGTCTTGTCGCACCCGCCCAGCAGCACCACGCCGTCCACCGGGTTGGCCCGGATCAGCTCCTCGATCGCCATCGCGGCCAGGTTGCGGAACAGCATGGCGGTGGGCCGCAACTGGTTCTCGCCCAACGAGGGCACCGGCAGCTCCAGCGGCACCCCGCCCGCCGCCCACACCCCGGCCTTGACGTGCTCGGCCACCTCGCGCAGGTGGCTGTTGCACGGCGACAGATCCGACCAGGTGTTGCAGATCGCGATGTGCGGCCGCCCGTCGAAGGAGTCCGGCGGCAATCCGCGGCGCATCCAGCCGCGGTGGTGGAAGGAGTTGCGGTCGGCGCCGCGATACCACTCCTGAGTGCGATTCTCCCGCTGTGCGTCGTTGCCCATTCCAGCCATCCTGACAGCGGATCCGGCCCGGGGCAAAGGATCGCGGCGCAACCGCTCACCTGCCGATACGGGCCGTTCGGCGCGGTGACTGATCGCGAAGTGGCCATTGGTCGATCGGTGAGGGACGTTCTGCCCTGTGATCGTGCCGGCCGGACAAGCAGTCTCTAGCGCAGGAACGGGATACCTTGACGATGGGTTGGGAGGGTGGCGCATGACCAGCCGTGTCCCGCCCGTGCGAAGTCTGACTGCCGGGCAGGTCAGATCGGTGATCGAGGCCGCGACCGCGGCTCCGTCGCTGCACAACGCCCAGCCGTGGCGTTTTCACTGCACGCCGGACGCGATCGAACTGCACGCCGATCCGGGCCGGGCGGCGCCGGCCACCGATCCGGACCACCGCGAGCTGTTGCTGTCCTGCGGGGCGGCGCTGGTGAACCTGCGGCTGGCCATCCGGGCCCTCGGCGTCTACCCGGAGGTGCGCTGCTTCCCGGTCACGGAGCAGACCGATCTGCTGGCTGTGGTGCGACCGCAGGGCAAGCGCGAACCCACCCCGGCCGACCAGGAACTGGCCGCGGCCATCCAGCGGCGGCACACCAACCGGCGGCCGTTCCTGCCGGTGCCGGTGCCCACACCGCTGCATCACCGGCTGCGGCACGCGGCCGAGGCCGAGCGGGCCTGGCTGGCCGTGGTTTCCCCGGCCCAGTTCCCGATGTTGCGCGGCATGCTGCGCCGCGCGCACGAGACGCAGCGACGGGATCCGGCGGTGCTGGCCGAATGGCAGTCCTGGATCGAGCGCGACGAGTCCACTCCGGACAGAGTGTGGGCCGGCCCGGCCGCCGCTGTCCTGCCCCGCGACCCGGATGGCGGCCAGACCGAGAACCGGTTGCCCGGCAAGGATTTCCAGCCCAGTCCGCTGATCGCGGTGATCGGCTCGTTCCACGACAACCCGCTGGCCCGGTTGCAGGCCGGGCAGGCCATGCAGCGGGTGCTGCTCACCGCGACCACCGCCGGGCTGACCACCTCGTTCCTGTCCCAGGTGGTCCAGGTGCCGCAGACCCGCACCGAGCTGCGCACCCTGATCGGCGGTGGGCTGTGGCCGCAGACGCTGCTGCGAATCGGTTACGGCACACCGGTTTCGGCCACCCCGCGGCGGCCGGTGGAGGAGGTGCTCAACAATCCCTACCCGGAGCTGGGCGAGTCGGGGCCGGGCGGGGCCGGACTGGCCGACGTGGCCGTCGAAGGCCAGAGCGCGTAGTCACCGCTCGCTCCGCGTATTACTGCTCGCTCGGGGTCCTAGCGTGGTCGCGCAGCTGGGTGGCCAGCACCGCGGCCTGGGTGCGCCGCTCCATGCCCAGCTTGCCCAGCAGCCGGGACACGTAGTTCTTCACGGTCTTCTCCGCGAGGAACATGCGTTCGGCGATCTGCCGGTTGGTCAGCCCTTCGCCGATCAGATCCAACAGCAGCCGCTCCTGCTCGGTCAGCGCGGCCAGCGGACCGGGGGCGGCCACGTTCGCCCGCAGCCGGGCCATCAGCGCGGCCGCGGCCCGGTTGTCCAGCAGCGACCGGCCCGCGCCGACCGTGCGCACCGCCGAGACCAGGTCCATGCCCTTGATGTCCTTGATCACGTACCCGCCCGCGCCGGCCAGGATGGCGTCCAGCATGGCCTGCTCGTCGGTGAACGAGGTCAGCATCAGGCAGTTCACCTCGGGTGTCCGGGAGCGGATCTCCCGGCACAGTTCCACCCCGTTGCCGTCCGGCAGGCGGATGTCCAGCACCGCGATGTCCGGGCGCAGCGCCGGAATCCGGGCCAGCGCCTCGGCCGCCGACGCGGCCTGACCGATCACCCGCAGGTCGCCCTCGACCTCCAGCAGGTCGGCCACCCCCCGGCGCACCACCTCATGGTCGTCGACCAGGAAGACCGTGATGAGGCCCAGGGGGACTTCGTCATCAGTCATCTCATCAGGCTACGTCCGGGATTCCGGCGTGGCGCGGGCCGAAAACCACCCCTGCCCCGGGACCAAAGTCATTTCCGCCCCTCACCAGCGCAAACCCGCCGCGGCGGTCACCCTGCGCGGGAGCGGGGTCACCGCCGGTGCGAGAAAACCCGCCCGGCCGCGCCGGGCGACCGGAGCCACGGTTCGCTCGGCCCGGCCTTGACCACCGACGCCCGGATCACGGTCCCGACCCGGGCCCGGTTGCCCGCTGCCAGGCCCATTCGCGCACCTCGGGCAGGTCCTCGCCGTGTTCCCGGATCCACCGTCGGTGGTGCTCCCGCCGGTCGATCATGTCCTGCCGGAGCAGGGCCGCGGACGCGCGCAGCCCGGGCACCCGGTCGATGACGTCGACGGCCAGCCGGTAGCGATCCAGGTCGTTGCGCACCAGCGCGTCGAAGGGCGTGGTGCCCGCCCCCGCCCCGCGATGGCCGCGCACCAGCAGCCCGCCCCGCCGGCCGGCCAGCCGGTGGATCAGCCAGGAGTGGCCGTGGTAGGCGAAGATCACCGGAGCGTCGGCGGTGAACAACGAGTCGAACTCGAGGTCGGTCAGGCCCCGCACGTGCTCGGTGTGCGGCAGCAGCCGCAGCAGATCGACCACGTTCACCACCCGCACCCGAACCTCGGGCCGCCGGGCCCGCAGCAGCGCGGCCGCGGCCAGCGCCTCGACGGTCTCGGCCGCCCCCGCGCCGGCCAGCACCACGTCCGGCGCGTCACCGGCGTCCTCGACGATGCCCGCGCCCCGCGCGCAGTGCAGTTCGGCCGCCTCCGGGTCGAACAGCGTTGGCGTGGACTGGCCGCCGGCCACGATCAGGTTCACCACGTCCGGCTCGGCCAGGCACTGCCGGGCCACGGCCAGCAGCGTGTTCGCGTCCGGCGGCAGGTAGACCCGCAGCGGCCCGGCCTCCCCGGCCAGCAGATGGTCGGCGAAACCCGGGTTCGGCCGGGTCCGGTCCTGGGTGGTGAGCAGGTAGGTCAGCGCGGGAACCGGCGGCCGCCAGGCCAGTCCGCGGTGCGTGCGCAGCCAGCCGAGATGGGTCTCGGTCATGGCGGCAAGCTGCGGCGCGACCGCCTCCTGGCAGCACACCAGCGCATGCCTGCCGGTACGGACATATCCCTCGGCCAGGCCCTGGCACAGGTGCGCGGAGACCACCTCGACGACCCGGCCGGTGCGGCCCAGGTGCGGGTCGCCGGGCACGAGTTCGGCCTGCCACTGCTTGCGGGTCACCTCGTACACCGCGCGCAGCCGGCCGGACACGGTCTCGTCCGGGCTGAACAGCCGGATGTCGCGGTGCCGGCCGTCGCGCTCCAGCACGTCCCGCAGGTAGCCGCCCAGCGCCCGCGCCGGGTCGGCGACGGCGCCCTCGGGCTGGGCCTGCCGGGTGGTGTCCGGCAGGTCCAGCGGACGGTGCAGCAGACCGCCGTTGGCGTGCGGGTTGGCGCCCATTCGCCGGGAACCCCGCGGAATCAGCGCGGTCACCTCGAGCGTGGGCTCACCGTCCTCCTCGAACAGTTCCTCGGGTCGGTAACCGCGCAGCCAGCGCTCCAGCTCGCGCAGCTGACCCGGGTTCTGCCGCACCCGGGTCAGCGGAATCCCATGCGCCCGACCGGTTCCCTCCATCGGCTCGCCATCCACATCGGACGGTCCGGTCCAGCCTTTGAGGCTGCGCAACACGATCATCGGCCAGTGCGGTCGGACCCCGTTGCGGCCGGCCCGCGCGGTGCGCTGGATGGCCTCGATCTCGCCAAGCGCGATGTCCAGCGCGGCGGCCATCGACTGGTGCATCGCATCGGAGTCCGACCCGGACACGGTGTAGGGGCGGTAGCCGTGGCCGTGCAGCAGCGCGCCCAGTTCGTCGTCGGGAATCCGGGCCAGCAGCGCCGGATTGCCGATGCTGTAACCGTTGAGATGCAGGATGGGCAGCACCGCGCCGTCGTGCGCCGGGTCGATGAACTTGTCGGCCTGCCAGCCCGCGGCCAGCGGCCCGGTCTCCGCCTCGCCGTCGCCGATCACGCAGGCCACCACCAGATCCGGATTGTCCAGCGCCGCACCATAAGCGTGGGCCAGCGAATGCCCCAGCTCGTCGCCGGAGTGGATCGAGCCGGGCAGCTCCGGGGTCACCTGACCGGACACCCCGCCGGGAAAGGCGAACTGCCGGAACAACGCGCGCAACCCGCGCAGGTCCTGCCCGATCTCGGGATGACCGGCCGAATAACTGCCCTCCAGCCAGGAATTCGCGAACAGTGCCGCCGCGCCGTGCGTCGGGCCGAACACCGGCAGCAGCTCCACGTCGTGGGCGATGATCGCCCGGTTGAGGTGCGCGGTGATCAGGTTCAGCCCGGGGCAGGTGCCCCAGTGCCCGGACGGGTGCGGCTTGACGTGCTCGGGCAGCAGCGGCGTGGCCAGCAACGGGTTGTCCAGCAGGTACAACTGGCCGGCGGACAGATAGTCGGCCGCCCGCCACTGCGCGTCGACCTGCCGCAGTTGCTTGTCGGACAACGGTTTCTGGTCGATGGTGCGCTCGGTGGTGGCGGTCATCTCGGCTCCTCGGTCGCGGTGTTCGGACGCGCCACCAGCAGGGGGCAGGGGGAGTGGTAGATCAGCGCCTGACTGGTCGAGCCGAGCAACCGCCCGGCGATCCGGCGGTGCCCCCGGCTGCCGACCACCAGCAGCTGCGCGTCCGCGGCGTGGGCCAGCAACTGGCGCAGCGGCCGGTCCCGGGTGAGCACCCGGCGCACCGCGACATCCGGGTATTGCTCTTGCCAGCCGGCCAATCCGTCGGCCAGCAGCTCCTCCTCGTACCGCTCGGCGGCCGCCCAGTCCACGATGAACTGCCGGGCGTAGGCGTAGGCGCTGTCCGAGGCGAACTCCACCCAGGTGTGCACCGCGACCAGTTCCGCGCGGCGCACCGAGGACGCCGCGAAGGCCAGCGCGACCGCGGCCTCTCCGGCGGCCGAACCGTCCACCCCGACCACCACCGCCCCGGTCGTCGGCGGCTGCGCGTCCACCGTGCGGCCGCGCACCACCGCGACCGGCGCGTGCCCGTGCGCGACCAGGCCGGCCGCGGTGGAACCGGCCAGCATCCCGGAAAACCCGCCCAGTCCGCGCGCGCCCAGTGCCACCAGCCGGGCGCGCGCGGACAACTCGGTCAGCACCGACAGCGCGTCGCCGACCCGCACCTCGGTGCGCACGGACAGGTCCGGGTGCGCGGCGGTGATCTGCTCGGCCGCCTCGGCCATAAAGCCGCGGCCCTCGGACTCCAGGGCGTTCTGGTAGTCCTCGGCCAGTTCGAACCCGCCGCCGGCCCGCCGCACCCTGGTGGCCACCGCGTAGGCCAGCAGCAGCGGCGCCCGGCGCGTCGAAGCCTCCCCGGCCGCCCACCGCGCGGCGTTCAGCGCCGGCGCCGAACCGTCCACACCGGACACGACGGGACTGCCGATCAGGTTGTCCACCATGGTGATCACCTCTGAGGCTCAGCCGGGCCCGGCTGAGCCTCGGCGTCGCGCACCTGGCAAGCGGGGACCGCGCGATCACAGCAACGGACCCGGACCGTAGGTCAGCGGCAGCGGCGCGGCGCCGCGTTCGGCGGCCAGCACCGGTTCCCGGTCGGCCAGCGACGCGGGCACGATCACCACCGGGCAGGCCGCGTGCCGCACACAGGACTGCGCGATGGTGCCCAGCGCCACCTCGAACAGCCTGCCGTGGCCGTGACTGCCCAGCACCAGCAGTTGCGCCTGCCGGCTGGCCACGGCCAGCACCTCGGTCGTGGCCCCCTGCACGACGTCCGCGGTCAGCCGCGGATCGTCCTGTTCGTCGAGCACCTCGCGGATGGCGTTGTCCAGGCGGCGTAAGTATTCCGGGGCCGGATCTGTTCTGGCCCGCGCGCCGGCACCGACGACGGTGGGCCGGCCCGCCGCGACGATCGGCTCGGTGTGCCAGACCAGCACCGCGCGCACCGCGCAGTCCCGCCGGTCGGCCTCGGCCAGCGCCCAGCGCAGCGCCTCCCGGCTGTACCGGCTGCCGTCCACCCCCACCAGGATCGGCCTGTCCTCGACCATGCCGTGCCTCCTTGGCCCCTCGGCGACCTACTCGGTCGCACCCCCCGTTGTGCTCGACACCCGCTGCGCCTGCTCCGCGTGCGGGCTGCTGAGCCGGAATTCCTCGTCCCCATTGGCGAATCCGCGCATCAGATCCTGCCGCGCCACCACGCCGACCAGCTTGTCCTCCTCCAGCACGAACAACCGGCGCACGTCCGCCTTGGCCAGTTGCCGGGCCGCGCTGGGCAGGTACGCGGTCGGGTGCACGGTGCGCTCCGGCGCGGACATCAACTCGGCCGCCGTCGCCCCCGCGGCGCCGGCCGGGGACGCGGCGGGCCTGGCCTCGGCCCCGTCCCCGGCGGCGTCCTCCCCGCGGGGTAAGTCCGCCTCGGACACCACTCCCAGCAACACGCCTTGCTCGTCCACCACCGGCACCGCGCTGATCTCGTGGCCATCGACCAGATCGACGATGTCCGCGAACGGTGTCCCCGGGCTGACTGTCACCAGTTCTCGGGTCATCACATCGGCGACGATCGGCTTGCGCATCAGTCCTCCTGGGCGGCGCCGGACGGCCCGGCAGAAACGAGCGGTCCCGGTTTGCCCTAAGTCCACAACATCGCGCAGGTCGACCGCAGAGTGCGAAGACCCCTGATCGCGGGAACAAGGTCCTCAGCCGGTTTACTCCGCATGTCCGCATCGATCGGGGCGTCGCCGCGGGCGTCGTACCTGGGCGTAAACCGTTGTCGCAGGTCAGGATCGAGGCGCCGGGCGGGGCCGCAGCCGCACGGTGGGCAGGGCGGGCGCGGGCAGCGCGGCGCCCGCCTCGGCGGCCACCGCGGCGAACCGGGCCGAAGGTCCTTCGGCCCGCGCGGCTTCCCAGTCCTTTCGCGCGGCCACTATCTCGGAATGGTCACGGGCCACGAAGTTCCACCACATCAACACCGGCTCGGTGAACGGCTGCCCGCCGATCAGCAGCGCCCGGGTGGTGCTCTCGGCATCGATCACGAGCTCGCGCCGGCCCGGCGGCAGACAACGCAGGGCGCCAACCGGCACCGGCGCGCCGTCCACGCACACCGGTTGCGCCGCGGCCAGCACCGCGTGCTCGAACTCCGGCTCCAGCGGAATCCGCACCGGTTTGCCCGCGGACACCATGATTTCCGCGCCCAGCAAAGGAGAATGCGTTCGCGCGGGGGACACGCCACCGGCCAGCTGTCCGATGAGGACGGTGATCGACTCGTCGCCGGGCAGGGTCGCGTGGTGCTCGAATCGGGGCTGGATGTCCCGCGCCGCATCGGGCAGCGCGATCCACAGCTGCACGCCGTGCAGCCGCGCCGAGTGGCCGGACGGCGAGTGCTCGGCGTGCGCGATGCCGCGTCCGGCGGTCATCAGGTTGAGCTGGCCGGGCCGGATCAGCTGATCGTTGCCCAGGCCGTCGCGGTGCCGGACCTCGCCGTCCAGCAACCAGGTCACCGTCTGCAGCCCGATGTGCGGGTGCGGCGGCACGGCCATGCCGACCCGGCCGGTGATGTCGTCCGGACCGTAGGAGTCGGCGAAGCACCAGGCGCCGACCGTGGAGCGGGCCCGGCTGGGCAGGGTGCGGCGCACCAGCATGGCCCGCGGGCCGCCCAGCGGCACCTCCCGTGGTTCCAGCATTTGCCCGTCCAGCTTGTCCATGTCCACCGCCTCTTTGTCGACAACCGGACGATAACCGGCTCCGGTGTGTCCGGCCCCACGACGCGGTCGGGGAACACTGGAGCCGGGCGTCCTGTTGGACAGGGTAATTGACACTGCAACTACTTCACAGGGGTGAGAGGACATGCAGTTCGGAATCTTCACCGTCGGCGATGTGACGGCGGACCCCACCACCGGGCGCACGCCGAGCGAGCACGAGCGGATCGCCTCGATGGTGGCCATCGCGCGCAAGGCCGAAGAGGTCGGCCTGGACGTGTTCGCCACCGGGGAGCACCACAATCCGCCGTTCGTGCCGTCCTCGCCGACCACCATGCTCGGCTACATCGCGGCCCAGACGCAACGGCTGATCCTGTCCACCTCGACCACGCTGATCACCACCAACGACCCGGTGAAGATCGCCGAGGACTTCGCCATGTTGCAGCACCTGTCCGGCGGCCGGGTCGACCTGATGATGGGCCGGGGCAACACCGCGCCGGTGTACCCGTGGTTCGGGCAGGACATCCGGCAGGGTATTCCGCTGGCCATCGAGAACTACGCGCTGCTGCACAAGTTGTGGCGGGAGGACGTGGTCGACTGGGAGGGCCGGTTCCGCACTCCGTTGCAGGGCTTCACCTCCACCCCGCGCCCGCTGGACGGGGTGCCGCCGTTCGTGTGGCACGGCTCGATCCGCAGCCCGGAGATCGCCGAACAGGCCGCGTACTACGGCGACGGCTTCTTCGCCAACCACATCTTCTGGCCCACCGGGCACTTCCAGCAGCTGATCGAGCTGTACCGCAGCCGGTTCGAGCACTACGGGCACGGCTCGGCCGACCAGGCCATCGTCGGCCTTGGCGGGCAGGTGTTCATGCGCCGCAACTCCCAGGACGCGATCCGCGAGTTCCGGCCCTACTTCGACAACGCGCCGGTGTACGGGCACGGGCCCTCGCTGGAGGACTTCATGGCCGGCACGCCGCTGACCGTGGGCAGCCCGCAGCAGGTCATCGACCGCACCCTGACCTTCCGCGAGCACTTCGGGGACTACCAGCGCCAACTGTTCCTGATGGATCACGCCGGGCTGCCGAGCAAGACCGTGCTGGAGCAGCTGGATCTGCTGGGCGAGGAAGTGGTTCCGGTGCTGCGCAAGGAACTGGACGCCAAGCGCCCCGCGCACGTGCCGGACGCGCCCACCCACTCCTCCCTGCTGGCCGCGGCCCGCACGCCCCAGCCGCAGACCTGACCGGAGTCACTCGGCCAGCATCCGCACCTCGGGTTCGAGCGTGCGGGTGCGGCCCAGTTCCCGGCGCGGTCCGGTCATGGTCAGCCGCACGGTGTCCCGGATGTCCACACTGGACGATCCGATCCACAGTTCCACCGCGCCCGGGTCGACCTGCCGGCGGCCGCCGCGGCCGGTGTAGCCGGTCAGGTCGGCCGAGAGCTCGATGAGCACGGTGACCGACTGCCCGGGCGCCAGATCCACCCGGGGCGCGGCGATCAGCTGTTGCTCCGGGCGGACCACCTCGGCCACCGGATCGTGCAGATACACCTGCACCACCTCGGACACGCCGATCTCGTCGGCGTTGCGCAGTTTCACCGCGACCAGGCAGCTGCCGTCGGTGGGCCAGCACGAATCCGAGCGCAGTTCGACCCCATCCCAGGTGGCCTGCGCGTAGCCAAGGCCGTGGCCGAAACCGAACAGCGGAGTCGGGTCGACGGTGCTGCTCTGCCCCCGCCGGGCCAGCGGCGCAGCCAGGTACGTGCTCGGCTGATTGGCTTCCCCGCCAGGAAAACTGATCGGCAACCGCCCGCTCGGATTCACCCGGCCGGACAGCACATCGGCCAGCGCCGGCCCGCCCTCCTCGCCGGGAAAGAACCCGCACACCACCGCCGCCAGCCGGTGCAGTTGCCGGGACAGCTCGTAAGGACGCCCCACCAGCAGCACCAGCACCACCGGGATTCCGGTGTCCAGCAAGGCATCCAGCAGTTCCTCCTGCCGGCCGGGCAACCGCAGATCACGCGCGTCCGAGCCCTCGCCCGAGGTGCCGAGGCCGAACAACCCGGTGCTGTCGCCGAGCACCGCGACACACACCTCCGCCGCGGCGGCCGCGGCCACCGCCGCCGAAATGTCCGCATCCGTTCCGCCCAGCACCGGGCAACCCGGCGCGTGGGAAATCCCGTATCCGGCCGGATCGGCGCGCAGCGCGTCCAGCACGGTGGGGATGCCGACGCCCAGCGGCACCTCGGGATGGTGCACGCCGACGTGCATCGGGAACGAGTAGCAGCCCAGCATCGCGTCCGGATCGTCGGCCCGCGGCCCGACCACCGCGACCCGCGCTCCCGGGGCCAGTGGCAGCGCGTTCTCGTTGTGCAGCAACACGATCGAGCGTCGGGCCAGTTCCCCGGCCAGGGCCCGGGACTCCGGATCGTCCAGCTCGATCCGGCTCGTGGCCGGCGGTTCCGGCGTCCAGTCCGCGTCCAGCAGGCCCAGTTCGCACTTCTGCAGCAGCACCCGGCGGGCCGCGCGATCCACCAGTTCCTCTTGCACCGCACCGGATTCGAGTGCGGCCAGCAGTGGTTCGCCGTAGCAGTCGACCGTGGGCAGTTCCACGTCGATGCCCGCGGCCAGCGCCTGCCCGGCCGCCTCGCCCGAATCCGCGGCCACCTGGTGCAGGCTCCGCAGGAAGGCGACCGCGAAATAGTCGGACACCACGGTTCCGGTGAAACCGCAGGTGTCCCGCAGCAACTCGGTGAGCACGGCTGGATCCGCCGCCACCGGAATCCCGTCGAGGTCGGGATAGGCGTTCATCACCGAGCGCGCTCCCGCGCGCAGCGCCATCTCGAACGGCGGCAGCAACACATCGGCCAGTTCCCGGCGGCCGATGGACACCGGCGCCAGATTCCGCCCGGCCCGGGAGGCCGAGTAACCGACGAAATGCTTGAGCGTGGCCACCACGCCCGCCGACTGGACCCCGGACACGTAGGCCGCGCCGATGACGCCGACCAGGTACGGGTCCTCGCCGATGGTCTCCTCGGTACGGCCCCAGCGGGCATCGCGCACCACGTCCAGCACCGGCGCGAGTCCTTGGTGCACCCCGAGTCCGCGCATGGTCGCGCCGATCCGGGCGCCCATCCGGGCCACCAGTTCCGGGTCGAAACTGGCGCCCCAGCACAGTGGCGCCGGATAACAGGTGGCCTGCCAGGCGGCCAGCCCGGTGAGGCATTCCTCGTGCACCATGGCCGGAATGCCGAACCGGCCCGCGGCCACGATCTGCCGCTGACTGCGGGCCAGCGTGCGCGCGCCGATCTCCGGATCGATCGGCTTGGTGCCGAACGGCCGGGTGAGCTGGCCGATGCCGTGCCCGATCAGGCCGTCCCAGTCGGCCGGCGCGGCGGCCTGTTCGTGTTGGTGCGGCGCCATTTCGCCGTCGGCCTCGTCGATGCCAACCCAGACTCCGTACAGTTGCGCGACCTTCTCCCGCAGGGTCATCCGGGCCAGCAGGTCGGCCACCCGCTGGGCCGGAGTCGCCGTCTCGTCCCGCCAGAGCGGCGCGTGCTCGCTGCTTTCCGGTGTCACCTGGGCCCGCCTGTCCTTGTCCGTTGGGGATTCAGAGCGACCGAGTCGAACCGCGCACCACGAGTTCCGTGGCCAGGGTGAGATGGGTGGTGTCGGTCTGCTCGCCGCGGATGAGCTGGACGAGCAGTTCGATGGCCCGCTGGCCCATGGTGCGGATGGGCTGGTTCACCGTGGTCAGCGGCGGGGAGTTCAACGCCGACTCCGGGATGTTGTCGAAGCCGACCACGGACAGGTCCTCCGGCACCCGCAGCCCCATCTCCCCGGCCACCTCGACCACCGCGATGGCCGAGATGTCGTTGGCGGCGAAGATCGCGGTCGGCGGTTCGGGCAGGGAAAGCAGGTCCCGGGCGGATTTCGCGGACATCGCGGCGTCGTAGGCGCCCAGCCGGATCAGTGTCTCGTCGGCCATCACGCCCGCGTCGGACAGGGCCGCGCGGTAACCGCGTTCGCGCAGTTGCGCGGACTGCAGATCGGTCCGGCCGGTGAGCATCCCGATCCGGCGATGGCCCAGTTCCAGCAGGTGTTCGGTGGCCAGCTGGGCGCCGCGCAGGTTGTCCGAGTCGATGGTGGGCAGGTCCGACGGCCCGGTGTGCGGATCGACCGCGACCACCGGCGCGCCGTAGTTCACGTCCACCACGGTCGGCGTGACCAGCACCGCGCCGTCCACCAAGGTGCCGGACAACCGGGACAGATAACGGCGCTCCCACCCGACGTGGTCATCGGTGCGCCCGCCCGCGGAGTAGACGACGAGTTCGAAACCGGTGCCCCGGATGGCATCCGCGGTGCCCTTGAGCAGTTCGGTGCTGAACGGCTCCAGATCGGCCACCAGAATCCCGATCACGTTGGTCTGGTGATTGCGCAGACTCTGCGCGACCAGGCTGGCTTCGTAGCCCAGTTCCTCGATCACCGCGGTGACTCGGGCGAAGGTTTCCGCGGACACGCCGTAGCGCTGGTTGATCACTTTGGACACCGTCGCCACCGACACGCCCGCGCGGGCGGCGACGTCGCGGATGGTCACTCGGGAACGGGGCTGCACCCGGCCAGAGTAGCTTTGTAAAACGTTATCGACAACGATTGACACGATCTCGGACCAGGCGCAAACTCAACCCCCACCTGGGCTCGCCTCGCCCGGTCCGCACTCGGCCGATGTCGTCAGGAGTGGAACCGACATGCGCAGAATTCCCCAGCCCCGTGTCCTGGCCCTGGCGGTGCTGGCGACACTGACCATGATCGCCTCGGCCGCCTGCGGCGGTGGCGGCAGCGCGAATCCGAACGGCCCGGCCACCATGACCTGGTGGCACAACGGCACCACCGATCCGCTCAAGAGCGTGTGGCAACAGGTGGCCGACGCCTACCACACGGCGCACCCGAACGTGACCATCACGCCCGACCCGATCCAGAACGAGCAGTTCACCACCAAGGTGCCGCTGGCCTTGCAGGGCAACAATCCCCCCGACATCTACCAGCAGTGGGGCGCAGGCCAGGAGGCCAGCCAGATCGCCTCGGGCAAGGTCGCCGACCTCACCTCGGCGGTGTCGAGCTGGGTCGGCGAACTGGGCAACGCGGCCGCGGGCTGGCAGGTGGGCGGCAAACAGTACGGCGTGCCCTACGACCTGCACGCGGTCGGCTTCTGGTACCGCAAGGATCTGTTCGCCCGCGCGGGCATCAGCTCGCCGCCGTCCACAATGGATGAACTGAACGCGGATGTGGTCAAGCTCAAGGCCGCGGGCATCGCGCCGATCGCGATCGGCAGCAAGGACCGTTGGCCGGACGCGTTCTACTGGGACTACTTCGCGGTCCGGGAATGCTCCACCGCGGTGCTCAAACAGTCCGTGGCCACCATGAAACTCACCGACCCGTGCTGGCTCAGGGCCGGCACCGATGTGCAGAGCTTCCTGGCCACGCAACCGTTCCAGACCGGTTTCCTGGGCACCCCCGCCCAGCAGGGCGCGGGCAGCTCGGCCGGCATGGTGGCCAACGGGCAGGCGGCCATGGAACTGCAGGGCGACTGGGAACCGGGCACGATGGCCTCGCTGACCTCGGACAAGGACCTCGACTCGAAGATGGGCTGGTTCGCCTTCCCCGCGGTGACCGGCGGCGCCGGTGATCCCTCCGTGGTGCTCGGCGGCGGGGACGGCTTCTCCTGCACCACCTCGGCCCCGCCGGCCTGTGCCGACTTCCTGAAATACCTGGACACCACCGCGGTGCAGCAGAAGATCGCGGCCAGCGGCGTCGGACTGCCGGTGAACTCGGCCGCCGCCGGGGCGTTGCCCGACCAGACCCTGCGCGACGTGCTCTCGGCCTACCACAAGGCGTCCTACGTGCAGACCTACTTCGACATCGCGCTGCCCACGGTCGCGGGTCAGGCGCTGGACGACGCGGTGGCGAACTACTTCGCCGGTCAGGGTTCCCCGGCGAGCATCGTGGCCTCGGTGACCCAGGCCGCCACCGGCGACCGGTGACCACACAGGCACAGTTGAGCGACCGCGCGGACCGGGCCACCCCGGCCCGCGCGTCCGCCGCCCAACCGGTCGCGCGCCGCGCCGGCCGGGTACGGCAGCGGTGGGAACTGGTGCTGCTGCTCGGCCCGGCTTTGGTGCTGTTCCTTGGTTTCGTGCTCACCCCGATCGGCATCGCGGTCTACTACAGCCTCTACGACTGGACCGGTTTCGGTTCGCTGAGCCAGTTCACCGGCCTGCAGAACTACGAACTGGTACTCACCGGCACGGTGTTCCAGCGCTCGGTGATACACAACCTGATCATCGCCGCGCTGTCGCTGATCATCCAGCTGCCGCTGAGCATCGGGCTTGCCTTGCTGCTCAACCGGAAACTGCGCGGCCGGGCGGTGCTGCGCCTGGTCGTGTTCGCGCCCTACGTGCTGTCCGAGGCGACCACCGCGGTGATCTGGCTGCTCATGTTGCAGCCCGGCGGTTTCGTCGACCAAGTGCTGCGCGCGGTCGGCCTCGGCGGGCTGATCCACCTGTGGCTGGCCAACACCGGCATCGTGCTGTACACGCTGTTCGTGGTGATCACCTGGAAGTTCATCGGGTTCGGCATCATCCTGCTCTTGGCCGGACTGCAAGGGATTCCGGCCGAACTGCGCGAAGCGGCGGCGCTGGACGGGGCCGGGGCCTGGCAGGCCACCCGGCACATCACCCTGCCGCTGCTCGGGCCGACCATCCGGATCTGGATCTTCCTGTCCGTGATCGGTTCACTGCAACTGTTCGATTTGGTGTGGATCATGACCCTGGGTGGCCCGGCCAACGCCTCCTCGACCATGGCCACCTACCTGATCGACCACGGCTTCAAGCGCTACGAGTTCGGCTACGGCAGCGCGGTCGCGGTGCTGCTGTTCACCATCTGTTTCGTGTTCGCCCTGCTGTACCAACGGTTCGCGCTGCGCCGGGACACCGACGGCGCCCTGACCAGAATGGCGGGCTGACCATGACCGCATCGGTCGCGCCCGCGCCACCCGGCTTCGTCGCCGCCCGCGCCCGGCGTGGCGTCGGCCTGTCGCTGACCTATCTGGCCGCGCTGGTCATCGTCGGGATCACCGTGGTGCCCCTGCTGTTCGTGATCATCGGCGGCTTCCGCACCAACGCGCAGATCAACGCCGCGCCGACCGGCCTGCCGCACCCGTGGGTCTGGCAGAACTACTGGAGCATCCTGGATTCCGCGCTGTTCTGGGAGTTCCTGGGCAACAGCCTGCTCATCGCCGTGGTGGCCACCGCGATCGCGGTGAGCCTGGGCGCGATGGCCGGATTCGCCCTGTCCCGCTACCACTTCCGCGGCCGGGAGGGCATCTACACCCTGTTCACCATCGGGCTGCTGTTCCCGATCGGCGTGGCCAGCCTGCCGCTGTATTTGTTGCTGCGGGAGATCGGGTTGCTGGAGAACCCGTTCGGGGTGGCCATTCCGCAGGCGGCGTTCTCGTTGCCGGTGACCATCGTGATCCTGCGCCCGTTCATGCGGGCCATTCCCGACGAGATCGAGGACGCCGCGGTGCTGGACGGCGCCAGCCGGCTGGGCTTCTTCCGGCGCATCCTGCTGCCGCTGTCCATGCCGGCGCTGACCACCGTGGCCGTGCTGGCCTTCGTGACCAGCTGGAACTCCTATCTGTTGCCGTTCCTGGTGTTCAACGACACCCAGCACTTCACCCTGCCGCTGGGCGTGGCCACCTTCCAGACCCAGTACTCCCAGGACACCGCGCGAGTGCTGGCCTTCACCGCGCTGTCCATGCTGCCCGCACTGGGTTTCTTCGTGCTGGCCGAGCGGCGCATCGTCGGCGGGCTGACCGGTTCGGTGAAGGGCTGATCGTCTACTCAGGACTCCTGAACACCGCTGAGGAGATGGCGCAGCGCCACCGCGTCCACCCCGGCCCAAGGACGTCCACCAGCCCTGGCGGATGGGCACCGGAAAACCGCGCAAACTGGGCTGTCCGGCGCCGATCGTGGACCTGGACGCGGCCCGCGACCGCTTCCAGCACGCCCGCCGGTTGTCCCTGGACGTCTAGGCTTTCCGGGCGGAGGCTCCGGCCAGGAACACGGTGATCGCGTCGTCGATGAGCGCCTCGCTCTGCTCGGCGGTGATCCGCCGGGAGGTGACCAGCGCCGAGATGCCCTGCACGGTGGCCGATAGCAGCAGCGTCAGCCGGCCGACCTCCGCCGCCGGGTAGGCGCCCGCGTCGACCCCGGCGGCCATCATCCCGGCCATGGTCTGGAACAGGCGCTCGGCGGCGGCGTGCACCGCCTCGGACGGGGCGTCCACCTTCGCGGCGAACATCAGGTCCAGCAACGCGGATTCCCTTACCGCGAACCGGATGTAGGCCGAGCTTGCCGCGTGCAGGGTCTGGGTGTGATCGCCGCGCGCCCGGGCGGCCGCGGTGCTGATCTCGTCGGTGAGCCGGGCGAATCCGCGTTCGGCCAGCGCCTCCAGCAGGGCGTTGCGATCGATGAAGTGACTGCGCGGCGCGCCGTGGCTGACCCCGGCCGCGCGGGCCAGTTCGCGCAGCGACAGCGCGTCGATGCCGCGCTCGCGCAGCACTGTCTCCGCCTGGTCGAGCAGCGCGGCGCGGAGATTGCCGTGGTGAAAGGGCCGATCGGACACCGCTGCATGATACCCGCAAATAGACATTGTCTATTTTCTAGACAGTGTCTAGTCTGGCGGCATGGCCGAATCGAACACCGCGCTCTGGCTGCCCAGGCCCGGCGCGCGCTTCCAGCTGGGGCCCGCTCCCTACACCGCCCCGGCGGCGAACGAGGTGGTCGTGCGGGTGCGCGCGGTCGCGGTGAACTCGGTCGACGACATCCCGAGCCTGCTGCTCCGGGTGGTCCTGCCCTGGCTGCGGTTTCCGGCCGTCGTCGGCGGGGATGTCGCGGGCGAGGTGGTCGAGGCCGGGCCGGGCGTCACCCGGTTGCGGCCGGGCGATCGGGTGGCCGGGCTCGCGGTCGGCGTGGAGCGCAACCGCAATCGCGCGGCCGAGGGCGCGTTCCAGCACTACGTGGTGCTGCTGGCCCACCTGGTCTCGCCGATTCCCGATTCGCTGTCCTTCGCGCAGGCCAGCGTGCTGCCGCTGACCCTGTCCACCGCGGCCACCGGCCTGTTCCAGCAGGATCATCTCGGTCTCGCACTGCCCACCGCCGATCCGGCCGACCGGCCGGAGACGGTGCTGGTGTGGGGCGGTTCCACCAGTGTCGGCAGCAACGCGATCCAGCTCGCCCGCAACGCCGGTTACCGGGTGCTGACCACCTCGTCCCCGCGCAACTTCGACTACGTCCGCTCACTCGGCGCGGCCGGGGCGGTGGACCGCCGCAGTGCCACCGCCGTCGAGGAAATCGTTGCCCTGCTGGGGAAAAGTCCGCTCGCCGGCACGCTGGCCATCGGGTCCGGTTCGCTGCGCCCGGCCGTCGCCATCGCGGCCCGCACCTCGGGCAGCAAGCGGGTCGCGGCGGCCCGGCCGGAGATCACCATCCGCATCCCGGCCTGGCGGGCCCGGCGGCGGGGCGTGCGGATGAGCGGGATCTGGGGCGGCACACTCAAGGACAACGAGGTCGGACCAGCCATCTACGTCGACTTCCTGCCCGCCGCGCTGGCCACCGGAGCCTACCGGGCCGCGCCGGACGCGACCGTGGTCGGCGATGGCCTGGACCGCATCCCCGACGCGCTGCGCCGACTACGCGGTGGCGTCTCCGCGGCGAAGCTGGTCGTCACCATGTGACCTACGTGCGCGGGTGGAACAACGGGTCGCGCGGGCTCGGGGAAACCGGCAAACCCGTTGCGCCACCGTGGTTTCTGCCGGTCGTCACGGCGATTCCCGGGGTGCGGGGCCGAGCCGCCCGGTCCAACGCCCACGGCCCGGATCCGCCCGCGTTGCGTCAGCCGCGCAACCAGAAGAACGCCGCCTGGTAGAAATCGGACGCCTCGTCCGGACGGTCGTCGCCGTACAGATCGTCGCCCACCGGGTAGCCGCGCCGGGCCAGCACATAGCTGATGAACCGGTAGGACGGCCGGAAACCGGCCACCTCCTCCGGCCCGATCGGCAGATACACCCCGGGATGCGCGGCGATCAGGCTGTCCCGTTCATAAACCGGATCAAGAGAACGCACCAGCCATCCGCCATTGCGGCGGGCCACCCGGTAATACAGCCGCGCGGCGGAATCGAGATCCACCTCGATGCCGTCCACCGCGGTGCGCATCTCGATCACCGCGGGCATTTCCACCAGCGCGCGGTCGCCCTCCAAATGGATCACCGGCGGGCTGAGCCGGTGAACCGCGGTGTCGCCCCGGGCGGCCATCCGCTCGGAGCCGGTCACGAAATCCGCGCCAGAGCCGCGAAACCAGCTCAGCCGGACGGTCGAATCCTCGGCAAAGCACGACCGCATCTGGTCCCACCAGCCACGATCGCGGCCCTGCCGCTCCTGTAGGACGAGTTGGCTGATTGCGGCGATGTCGCCGCTGAAATCGTTCCGGTCCGCCACGGACGGCGATTCTGCCACCACCGTGTGGTGGCAATCACCGGGGCGTCAAGATCGCGACAACATCGGCCATTCGGGTGTAAACGCGCTGTCCTTGACGCGGATTTTCACCCGATTCGGCGGTGTGCTCGACGGGTCGAACGAGGTTGCCGAGGAGGAACCGTGACCCTGGCCGAGCTGTTGCCCAGTGTTGGCGCGTCGGGCGAACCCGCGCCGGAGCTCCGATTGTGGCCCGCGGGCGCCCGCGCCACCGACGACGGTGATCTGCTGGTGGAAGACCTACCGCTGACCCGGATCGCCGCCCGGTTCGGCACGCCGTGCCAGGTGCTGGCCGAACCCGAGGTGCATCGCCGGGTCGCCGCGTTCCGCCGTGAGCTGCCGGAAGCGGAGATCGCCTTCGCGGGCAAGGCGCTGCCCGCTCGCGCGGTGTACCGGTGGATGGCCGGGGACGGGTGCTCGCTGGACGTGTGCTCGCCCGGCGAACTGGCCGCGGCCCGCTCCATCGGCTTTCCCGGCGAGCGGATTCTGGTGCACGGCAACGTGAAGACCCCGGAGGACCTCAAGGCTGCACTGTCCACAGTGGGCAGTCGGATCGTGTGCGACTCGTCCGGCGAGATCGATGCGCTCGGCGCACTGGCCCGGCCCGGACAGGCCGTGCTGATCCGGGTCACCCCGGGCGTCGACCCGCACACCCACGCGGCCATCGCCACCGGCGTGGAGGACCAGAAATTCGGTATCTCACTGGCTTCCGGCGCCGCGCTGGACGCGGTGGCCCAGGTGCGCGAGCAGCCCGCGCTGCGGCTGGCCGGGCTGCACTGCCATCTCGGTTCGCAGGTGCGCGGGGTGGCCGCCTACGAGGAGGCGGTGCGCCGGATGGTCGGCCTGCTCGCCGCGATCCGCGACCGGCACGGGATCACGGTGTCCCAGCTGGACCTGGGCGGCGGCTTCGCGGTGCCCTGTCTTCCCGATGAGCCGGAGTTCGATCTGGCCGGATTCGCCCAGCGGCTGCGGGTGAGCCTGCACTACGAATGCGCCGCGCACCGGCTGCCGGTGCCCGCCGTGGTGCTGGAACCCGGCCGCAGCCTGGTGGCTACCGCGGGCATCACGCTCTACCGGGTGATCACGGTGAAACGCGGCGCCCGCACCTACGTCGCGGTGGACGGCGGCATGAGCGACAATCCGCGCCCGGCGCTGTACGGCGCGCGCTACACGGTCCGGCTGATCGGGCGGCACAGCGGCGCGCGGCGCACCCCGGTCACCGTGGTCGGCCGGCACTGCGAGGCGGGCGACGTGCTGGCCGAGGACGTGCCGCTGCCGGCCGACGTGCACGCGGGCGATCTGCTCGCGGTGCCGGTCACCGGTGCCTACCACCACGCCATGGCGTCCAACTACAACCTCGTCGGCCGGCCGCCGGTGATCGGGCTGCGGGCCGGGGCGGCGCGCACCCTGGTCCGCCGGGAGACCGAGGAGGACCTGCTGCGCCGCGACATCGGCGACTGACCGGACACCAGGCGCTCGGCTGGACCGGCGCTGCCCAGCCGAGTCGGCTGGGCTGGACCGGCGCCGCCCAGCCGAGTCGGCTGGCTAGACCGGGACCTCCCAGGCCAGCCGCAGCCGACCGGCGCCGATCTCGATGGTGGCCTCGCCCAGCAGCGCACGCGCCCGTTCGGGCAGCCCGGCCAGCACATCCCTGTCGCGCTCCGCGGGCAGGGCGCCGTTGACCCGCAGCCGTAACCGGCCCCCGGCCGCGGACAGATCGATGCGCACCACACCGGTCAGCGCCGGCAGCACATCACGCAGCACGGCCAGCACCTCGGTGACCACCGGCGCGTCGGTGACCTGGTCCACCTCGCCGTGCAGGCGCAGCTCCGGGGCCGCGCCCAGCATCGGCTCGACCTCGCCGACCAGGCCGATCACCCGCGCGCCAAGCGACTGCCCCCGGGTGGCCGCGACCTGACCCCACATGGCCAGCCGCAACTCGTTCAGCGCGCGGTCGATGCCGCTGGTCACCCCGGCCAGCGCCGGGCGGGCGGCGGCGAACCGGCTGGCCGTGGACTGCACCGCGAGGCTGGTCGTGAACAGCTCGCTGGTCACCCGGGCGCCCACGTCCCGGGCGATCCGGTCCACCTCCTCCAGACGAGCGATCTGCACCGCCGTCTCGCCGGCGTTGGTCAGCTCGGCCCGGATGCGCAGCCGCATCGCCTCCACCGCCCGGGCCAGCTGGGCCACCTCGGCCGGGCCCGCGATGGCCACCCGGTGGTCCAGGTCGCCCTCGGCCACTCGGTCCACCGCGCCGAGCAGCTGGTCAATCGGCGCCACCAGCGACCGGCGGACCAGCGTCACGCCGATCCCGCCGAGCACCAGGGCCAGCAGCGCGCAGGCCACGATCACCACACTGGAGCCGGTCTGGGCGCCGGTGGCCGAGGCCACCGCGGCCGTGGTGAGCTGGTTGATCCGGTTGGTCAGGTCGGCCAGTCGCGCCCGCAGGGTGTCGAACAAGGTCTTGCCGTCCAGCGTGCTGGTCAGCAGCGCCTGGCCGGCCAGCGTGCCGGCCCGGGCGGCGTCGATCTCCGGCTCGGCCGAGTCGCGCTGCCATCGTTCTCCCGCGGTGGTCGCCCCGGTCAGCAGCGCGGTCGAGACCGGATCCCCGGCGAACTGCTGGGCCAGCCGCGTCCGCACCCCGGCGACCTCCTGCTCGCCGGTGGTGTAGGGCTGCAACAGCCGGAGATCACGAGTGAGCAGGAAACCCCGCTGCCCGGTCTCCATGTCGATGTAGCCCTTGGTCAGCGTGGCCACCTCGGTCTGCGCGGGACGCAGCGTGCCGCGCAGGTGGTTGTCAACCATGATCACGTGCCACTGCGCGGCCGCGGCCACCGCTGCGGCCACCATCAGCAACAGCGCCAGCCCACCGACCAGCGCATACACCCGCCAGCGCAACGTCCGGGGCCAGCGGAGCGGTCCGTTCACCCGGTCATTCTGCCCGTCGCGAGGTGCGGTAACCAGGATGCTGGTTGCGCCGATCCGGTGGAAAATGCCGCAGGCAGAGGCAAACGCGGAATTCCCGCGCGGGCGCGAAGCCCGGCGGGAATTCCGCGGATGGATTTTCTCAGGCGGCCTTGGGCACGACCGGCGCGTCCCGAACCTCGAGCTGGTGCACCACCCGCTCGGTGCTCATTTCGTGCACGGTCAGGTCGGCCAGCGCGACCAGCACCACGGCCAGCGCGTCGGCGAACACCAGCGCGGTCAGCGCCGGGCCGGTGAACACCAGGGCGGCGATCAACGCCCACGCGCTGACCAGCGCGAGGACGCCGTGCCCGATCCGGGCGGCCGGGCGGGTGGCCAGCACCGCGCCTACCGCGCCGAGCACGGCCAGCCCGGTGAACACACCGAATCCGACCCAACCTGCGACCGGGGCGGTGAAGGCCACCGCGGTCACCGCGAGAAAACCACCGGCCAGAACGCCGAGAACGTCAACGCCGAAGCGAGGGCTCAACGACATGGCAGAACACCTCCGAACCACCTTTCGGTGGCATGAACTCGATCTGATCAACGAGTCGGGCAGGGGCTCTATCCGCTCCTGGGCGGCTGTTCAGCTTCGGGAGGCTTTTCCCGAATCCATCACGTACAACCGGACGGGGCCAACGATTTCTGCCCGCTCGCGGTGTCTGCTGCGCCACACTCGTCACCAGCGTTTTGCTTGACTCCCCGCGCGCGGGGGTACGGACCCGCCGTGGTCGCCACCTTCCTGCTGCCGGTCGGCACGGCGTTGTACGTGTACCCGATCATCGTGCTGGTGGTCCTGCTGCCCGTCGCGTTCGTCAGCTACCGACGCCGCGGCCGCGCGGGCGGCTGGACCACCGTGGTCTTCTACTCGTTCCTGTTCTACCTGCTGGCGATCGTGCTGGAGACGGTGATTCCGTTGCCCGCCAACGGGAGTTACTGCACCGGCCACAACTACGCCAGCAGCCCGCAGCTGCGCCCGTTCTACTTCGTGCAGGTCATCGAGGAACACGAACACGGCAGTTGGGGCCTGGCCTCGCTCCTGCACAACGGCGCGTTGTGGTCCAGCGCGCTGAACGTGATCATGTTGCTGCCACTGGGAATCTATCTGCGGTACTGGCAACGGATGCGGCTGCTGCCCACCACGCTGCTCGGATTCGGCATCTCGCTGTTCTTCGAACTGACCCAGCTGACCGGCCTGTGGTTCGTCTATCCCTGCCCGTACCGGTTGTTCAGCGTGGACGACATGATCCTCAACACCACCGGCGCGTTCGTGGGCTGGCTGATCGCCGGTCCGCTGAGCCGGCTTCTGCCCAAGCTGGAACCGGATCGCGATCACCGTCACTACGCGGCGCAGGTCACCTTCACCCGCCGGTTGCTGGCCCTGCTGGCCGATCTGGTCGGATTCACCGTGCTGCTTGGCTTCGGCGCGGGACTGCTCACCCTGTTCGGCCAGAGCCGCCAGCACCGCGGGTTGGAGGTGCTGATCCTGGCCCTGGTGTGGTTCGTGCTGGTGCCCACGCTGACCGGTTCGACCCTGGGCAAACGCGTGGTGCTGCTGCGCGTGGAACGTACTTCCGGGCGGCGCGCGTGGCCGCTGGCTTTCCTTGTGCGGTACGGCATCCTGCTCTCTCCGCTGTGGCTGACCCGGCTGGCGCTTGACGTGGATCACTGGAACATCTGGCAGCATCCGCAGCAGTTGCTGATCCCGCTGGGCATGCTGTTGTCGCTGTTCCTGGTCGGCGTGTGGTCCCCGCTCGCGGTGCTGCTGGACGATAGCCACCGCGCCCCCTACGAGCGGATCACCCGCACCGTCAACGCGGCGATCGTGCGCAAACCCCAGACCCTGTCCCAGCGCACCGCCGCCCTCACCCGGTGAGCACGTCCCACATCGCCTTCATCGCCGCGAAATACTCCCGGAAATAGCCGTATACCGTGGATTCCACGCCAACCGACCAGGAACCGACGCCCACGCCGTACCCGGTCACCCCGGCCGCCCGGCACAGCGTGACCGCGCGGGCGATGTGGAAGGCCTGGGTGACCAGGACGGCCCGGTCCACCCCGAACACCGTCCGGGCCCGGGCGCAGGTGTCCTCGGTGTCGAACCCGGCGTGGTCGACCAGCACGTGCGCGGCCGGCACGCCGTGCGCGAGAAGATAGGCCCGCATCACGTCCGGCTCGTCGTACCCGTGGCCGTCGTCGTTGCCACTGACCAGAACCGCGCCCACCGCGTGCCGGGAGTACAGCCCCACGGCCACATCCAGCCGGCTGGCCAGGAAGGCGGTGGGCCGGCCGCCGATCACCCGGGCGCCGAACACCAGCGCCACCGGCGCGTCCGGCACCGACTCCGGCGAACGCAGATAAGGCCCGGCCACCACCCGCTCCCAGACCGTCGGCACGGTGGCCAGCATCACGGCCAGCACCAGGCCGAGCAGCCACCACCGCCACCGGCGGGAATGCGCCGGCGGGGTCGCCGCGTTGTCCGGAACCGGATCACCCTCGCCCACGGACGCAGCACGCTACAACCTCGGCCGGAATTCCGCGCCGCGGGTGGCGTTGGTGTTCGTTGGATGAAGAACAATCCGGCAGCAAGGAGAGAAGGTAGCTCAATGGCAGTGGCGGACAGCGGCCCGATCGAACTGGGCGGCCGCACGGTCAACCGGCTCGGCTTCGGCGCGATGCGGATCACCGGCGACGGGATCTGGGGCCCGCCCAAGGACCACGACGAGGCGATCCGGGTGCTGCGCCGCGCGGTCGAACTCGGCGTGAACTTCATCGACACCGCCGACTCGTACGGGCCCTACATTTCCGAGGACCTCATCCGCGAGGCGTTGCACGACGGCAGCGGCTACGGCGAGGTGGTCATCGCCACCAAGGGCGGGCTGACCCGCAGCGGCCCCAACCAGTGGCCGCCGCTGGGGCGTCCGGAATACCTGCGGCAGTGCATCCTGATGTCGCTGCGCCGGCTCGGCGTGGACCAGATCGACCTGTGGCAGTTGCACCGGATCGACGCGAAAACCCCGCGCGAGGACACTTTCGCCGAAGTAAAGTCCTTTGTGGACGAAGGTCTGGCCAAGCAGATCGGCCTGTCCGAGGTCAGCGTGGCGGAGATCAAGGCGGCGAGGGCGGCCGGAATTCCGGTGGCCTCGGTGCAGAACCGGTACAACCTGGGCGACCGCAAGGCCGAGGAGGTCCTGGACTACTGCACCGCCGAGGGCATCGCGTTCATCCCGTGGGCCCCGGTGAACGCGGGCAGCCTGGCCCGGCCGGGTGGCCCGTTGGAGACAGTGGCCAAGCAGCACCCGGGCACCTCGACCGCGCAGCTGGCGCTGGCCTGGCTGCTGCGCCGTTCCCCGGTGATCGTGCCCATCCCGGGCACGTCCTCGGTGGCGCACCTGGAGGACAACCTGGGCGCGGCCGACGTGAAGCTCACCGACGAGGAGTTCACCAGCCTGGCCGACGCGGCCTGAGGGCGACGCACCTGACGCGGCCCGACCGAATCGGTCAGGCCGCGTCGGCGTGCATTCTCAGCGATCCCACTGGCGGGTGGGCGGCAGGTCGTCCTCCGGGTACCGGTGCGCCTGCTGCTGCGGCCCGCGAGTGCGGGCCATGGGGGAGATGTTGGTCAGCAGACCGGCGATGACCAGCCCGATGATCAGGTTCAGCAGCCCGGTGGCGATCTTGGTGGACCAGTCGATCGCCAGGCTCAGCGGCACCACCACGGCCACGATGGTGATCAGCACCATGATCCACCCGAAGAACGAGGTGGCTCTCGGCGTGGTGGCCATCAGGAAGTGCAGGAGCGCGGTGGCGAGCAGGGCGCAGATCGCGGCGCCCGCCGCATAGGTCGCGGTGCTCGCGTCACCCCAGGCGCCCTCGCCCTTCGGCGCCAGGATCGCCACGTGGACCAGGCCGCGGGCGATCAGAATGCCCACCAGCGCGACCAGCGCGGCCACCACCGCGGTGGCGACGCCGCCGGCCCACAACCGGCCGGGGTCGGGGCGGCCGCGGGGCGGCTCCTGTGGGTAATAGTCCATTGTCGGTCTCCCTGCGGGCTGGCCGTAGGTGCGCATGCGTGCCATGAACGCTAGTCCTCCCGGAGGTATCCCGCAGAGCGACCGGCCATACACGTCAAATTCACCAGTTCGCTCCCGGATACCCGATTTTTCTGGACTTGCGGGTCCAATTTTCTCCGGACACCCTGGGTTGTACCACGTCGCCGGTGGTTTCCGGCAATGCGAAGGGGAGTCTTGGCATGTCCTTGGACAACTACTTTCTGCTCGGCCGCTCCGGTCTGCGGGTCAGCCCGCTCGCGCTGGGCACGATGAACTTCGGCACCAGCGGATTTCACGCCGCCTACGGCAAAACCGAGGACGAGGCCCGCCCCATCCTGCGCCGTTATGTCGAGGCGGGTGGCAACTTCATCGATACCGCTGACTTCTACACCGCCGGGCAGAGCGAGACGATTCTGGGAAATCTCCTCGCCGAGGGCGAGCTGCGCGACCGGCTGGTGCTGACCAGCAAGTTCACCAACAGCATCGATCCGGGCGACCCGAACGCAGGCGGCAACGGCCGCAAACACATGATCCGCGCGCTGGAGGCGTCGCTGCGCCGGCTGCGCACCGACTATCTGGACCTGTTCCTGCTGCACACCTGGGACCGGATCACCCCGGTCGAGGAGGTGCTACGCACCTTCGACGACCTCACCCGGGCCGGCAAGATCCGCTACGCGGGCCTGTCCGACGTGCCCGCCTGGTACGCCGCGCGCGCCCAGACCCTGGCCGAGGCGCACGGCCTGCCGCCGATGATCAACCTGCAACTGCCGTACTCGCTGATCTCCCGCGCCATCGAGGCCGAGCACGTGCCGCTGGGCCAGACCCTGGGGCTGGGCATCACCGCGTGGAGCCCACTCGGCAGCGGCTTCCTCACCGGCAAATACCGCGCCGACGCCCAGGGCGTGACCGGCGAAGGCCGGCTGACCGGCGCGGGCAACCCCGAACCGGCCTGGACCGACCAGCAGTGGGCACTGCTGGGGACGCTGGAGAGCGTGGCCGGCAAACTGGGCGTGAGCATGGCCCAGGTGGCGCTGAACTGGGTCGCCACCCAGCCCGGCATCGCCGCCGCGATCGTCGGCGCCAGCAGTGCCGGGCAGTTGGACAACACGTTGGCAGCACTGGATTTCCAACTGCCCGACGAGCTGCGCACCACCCTCGACGAGGCCAGCGCGGTGCCGCCCGAATCGGTCTACCGGATGTTCACCCCGGACTACCAGAACTGGCTGATCAGCGTGAACGCCAAGGTGGCGGACAAGCCGCTTGGCTACCACCCGACCGTACGCAACTTCGTTGCCTGATCAGCGCGGCGGTCACCACGTTTTGTCCAGGGTGATCGGCAGCTCGCGCACCCGCCGGCCGGTCGCGTGGCGCACCGCGTTGGCGACCGCCGCGGCCACCCCGGTGATGCCCACCTCGCCCGCGCCCACGATGCCCAGCGGCATGGTCGGATCGGGATCGTCCAGGAAGGCCACGTCGATCGGCGGAATGTCGGCGTGCACCGGAACGTGGTACTCGCCCAGACCGGCGTTCATGATCCGGCCGGTGCGCGGATCCACCAGTGTTTCCTCACTGAGTGCCATGCCGATGCCCATCACGATGCCGCCGCGCAACTGGCTGGCCGCGGTCTTCGGATTGACCACCCGGCCGATGTCGAACGCCCCGGTCCACCGGGTCACCCGCACCTCCCCGGTGTCCGGGTCGACGCGCACCTCGCAGAACTGGGCCCCGCACGCGGCCTTGGACCACCGCCGGTCGCGCAGCATCCGGCTCATCAGCCGGGCCTGCCCGGTCAGCCGGCCCCACCGCGAGTCCGAGCCGACCGCGGCCTCGACCGACGGAAGCCCGGCCTCGGCCAGCGTGCGCGCCGGGTCCTGGCCGACCGTGCCGTGCCGCCGGGCCAGATCATCCAGGCGCCGCTTGAGTTTCTGGCAGGCCTCCAGCACGCTGGCGGCCACGGTCGCGGTCTGCATCGACCCGCCCGCCATCGGACTCACCGGCAGATCCGAGTCCCCGTAGTCGACCCGCACCGCCTCGATCGGCACGCCCAGCGCGTCCGCGGCGATCTGGGTCTGCGCGGTCGCCGCGCCCATGCCCATTTCGTGGAAACCGCACCGCACCAGCACATCCCCGGTCACCGACACCCGCACGGTGACATCCGCGACGAACCGCAACGACGGGTGGTAGGCCGTTGCCGCCCCCATGCCGACCAGCCACCGGCCGTCCCGCATCGACCCCGGTTCCGGAGTACGCCGCGACCAGCCGAACCGTTGCGCACCAAGGGCATACGTCTCGCGCAGCATCCGGTGGGAGAACTTCCTGCCGTCCAGCGGACCGGCCGCGGGCTCGTTGCGCATCCGCAGTTCGATCGGATCCAGTTCCAGCCGGTAGGCCAGCTCGTCCATCGCCGACTCGATCGCGAAGGTCCCGATGGCCTCACCCGGCGCCCGCATGGAGGTGTTGGCGATGAGATCCAGCTCGACGACATTCTGTTGCAGCAGAATGGTTTCCGCGTCGTAGAGGTGCCGAGACTGGGAGGTCACCGGCTCGGGCATGCCACCGACGCGTCCGACGTAGGTCACGCTGCGGTGCACCAGCGCGGTGAGCTTCCCGTCCGCGTCCGCGCCGAGCGCGACCCGCTGGATCGACGGCGTGCGCGCGCCGACCGACCGGTAGACCGCCTCCCGGGTGAGCGGCAAGCGCACCGGCCGGCCGGTCGCCCGCGCGGCCAGCACGGCCAGCAGCGTGCCCGGCCAGACCGAGCCCTTACCGCCGAATCCGCCGCCCACGAACGGTGCGATGATCCGCACGTTGCCCGGCGGAACGGCGAACCGCAGCGCCAGGTGCGACCGCAGCCAGTCCAGGCTCTGCGTGCTCTCGTGCACGGTCAGCCGGTCGCCGTCCCAGGCCGCGGTGGTGGCGTGCGGCTCGATGGCGTTGTGGTGCTGGGGCGGCGTGGTGAACCGCAGGTCCACCGACACCGGCGCCGCGGCCAGCGCCGCCTCGGCGTCGCCCTTCCTGGCCCGGGAGGGCATGACCGGATTGTTCGGCTGCGGTTTGCTGTCCGCCTCGGCGGCGGAGAAGTCCACAGTGGATGGAAGGGTCTCGTACTCGACGCGCACCAGCCGGGCCGCCTCCCGCGCGGCCTCCGGGCTTTCCGCGACCACCACGGCCACCGGCTGGCCGTTCCAGTGCACCTCGTCGGTGCCGAGGTAGTCGACCGAGGTGCCGGAGACCATCGAACTCAGGTTGAGCATGCTGAACTTCGGCGCCGGCTTCATCTTCGGCGCGTTCTCATGCGTCAGCACCGCGATCACGCCGGACACGGCGGAGGCGGCCGCGGTGTCGATCCCGGTGATCCGGCCGCGCGCGATCCCCGAGTGCACCAGCGCGGCGTGCGCGATGTCCGGATAGGGATATTCCGCGGAAAACCGGGCCTCTCCGGTGGTTTTGACGTGCCCGTCGATCCGGTCGATCGGCTTGCCGACCGCCGGTTCGCGCGTCGTCGGCTCGGCCGGAGCCAGTGTCCGGGTCATCCTCGTTCCCCCGCCTCGGTCAGTCCGCGCAACGTCGCCACCAGCGTGCGGCGGGTCAGCTCGATCTTGAATTCGTTGTGCGGCTGGGCGATCGCGTCCGCCAGTTCCGCCTCGGCCGCCCGCCGGAAGCTCTCCTCGGTGGCCGGTTGGCCCAGCAGCACCCGCTCGGCCGCCGCGGCTCGCCACGGCACGGTCGCCACCCCGCCCAGCCCGACGCGCACCGCGTCGATCCGCCCGTCCAGCACGTGCAGCGCCGCCGCCACCGAGACCAGCGCGAACGCATACGACGCGCGGTCACGAACCTTGCGGTAGCGCGAATTCCGGGCCACCGGCAGCGCGGGCAACTCGACCGCGGTGATCAGCTCGTCGTCGGCCAGCGTGTTTTCCAGCTGCGGTGCCCGGCCCGGCAACCGGTAGAACTCGGCCAGCGGAATCCGCCGCACGCCCCGCGCGCTCTCCGTTTCCACCACGGCGTCCAGCGCGGCCAGCACGACCGCGAGATCCGAGGGATGAGCGGCGATGCAGTGCTCGCTGACGCCCAGAATGGCGTGGTTGCGGGTGAATCCGCCCAATGCCCCGCACCCGCTGCCCGGCTCCCGCCGGTTGCACGGTGCCGTCTCGTCCTCGAAATACAGGCATCGTGTGCGCTGCAACAGATTCCCGCCCACCGTGGCCATGTTGCGCAACTGCGCCGAGGCGCCGCTCAGCAACGCCTGGGACACCATGGGGTAGCGAGTGCGGATGAGCGGATGCGCGGCCAGTGCGCTGTTGCGCACCAGCGCACCGATGCGGAGGCCGCCGTCGCCGGTTTCGTCGATCCCGTGCAGCGGCAGCCGGGTGATGTCCACCACGGTGTCCGGTCGTTCGATGTCGCGGCGCATCAGATCGACCAGATTCGTGCCACCGCCGAGGAATTTCGCGTTCGGCGCGGTGACGATGGCCCGCACCGCGGTGGGCACATCCGGCGCGACCAGATAATCGAATGATCTCATCCGGCCACCTCGGTGATGGCCGCGACGATGCCGTTGTAGGCGCCGCACCGGCACAGGTTGCCACTCATCCGCTCGCGGATCTCCGCGCCGGACAGCTCGCCGGGTCCGCCCGGGTCCTCGGTGACCGCGCTGGGCATTCCGTCCTTGTGCTCGGCCAGCATTCCCAGCGCGGAGCAGATCTGGCCGGAGGTGCAGTAGCCGCACTGGAAGCCGTCGTGCCGCACGAAGGCGGCCTGCATGGGGTGGTCGACGCCTTCGATGGTGGTGATCTCCCGGTCGGCGTACTGGACGGCCAGGGCCAGGCAGGAATTGATCCGGGTGCCGTCGGCCAGCACCGTGCAGGCGCCGCAGGCGCCCTGGTCGCAGCCCTTCTTGGTACCGGTCAGCCCGAGATGCTCGCGCAGTGCGTCGAGCAGGCTGACCCGCGGTTGCACGTCCAGCACCGTCGCGGTGCCGTTGACGCGGAGTCGAATCTCGGCCACGAGCCTCTCCTCTGGGTGGCAGGTGACGCCCAAGCTAACAGAACACTGTCCTCTTAACAAGAGGACAGTGTTCTCTTAAGCTATCGCCTACGATGATCCGGTCATGTCACAACGGTTTCTGCGGGCCAGGCGGCCGGAGCACAAGCAAGAGCGGCGCGAGGCGATCCTCGCTGCGGCGCGGGCGCTGGCGGCCGAGTCCGGGGTGCGCAACGTGACGCTGGGGGGCATCGCGGAAGCCGTGGGGCTGGCGAAGTCCAACGTGGCGCGGTATTTCGGGACCCGCGAGGAGATCTACCTGGCGCTGACCGCGGAGTGCTGGCAGGACTGGGCCGACGAGGTGCGGCAGCGGCTGGAAGCCGGCGACGATCCGGTCGACGTGCTGGCCGAGACCCTGTCCGCGCGGACCCTGTTCTGTGACCTGCTGGGGCAGATGACGACGAACCTGGAACACAACGTCGCCGTCGCCGCGGCCGCGGATCTCAAGGGCGCGATACTGGAGATCCTGACCGGGCTGGGCGCGACCATCGTGCGGGTGCGTCCCGACCTGACCGAATCCGAGGCGTTCGAGCTGGCCGCGGCCAGCACCGCCTTCGCCGGCGTGCTCTACCAGTCGGCCAACCCGCCGCCGGCGATTGTCGAGGTGTACAAGCAGTTCCCCGAACTGGGCTTCGCCTGTCTGCCGTTCCAGCCGACCATGAAGCGAGTCGTGTCGGTGCTCCTGGCCGGCCTGCCCGCGACCCGGGACTAACGCGCCAGCAGGCCGTCGATGATCAGTTCCAGGATCCGCGCCGCGCCTGCCCGCCGTGGTCCGGATCGATCAGACACAACACGCTCAACCGCAGCAGCACGTGGTCCCGGAACCGTCTACGGTATGCCACCGCGCGGGACGAATTGTTACCGGCGCGGGTGCGGGTAGTCGAGTGCGCGGTGCTGGAACGACAGGAGCGCGGGATTCTGGATGGTTCCGTCGCGGATTTCGATGGCTCGCCGGATGGTTTCGTGGCTGTCCCATGTGGATTGTCCGGTGAGGACCGGCCGCAGGTACGGGAGCAGGGCTTCACTGATCTCCCAGGTGGCCGAGTTCCACAGGTAGGACGGGCTGTGGTCCACCGCGTAGTAGATGATGTTGTTGCCGACCGTGAACGTCGGTTGGGTGAACGTCGTGGGCCGCGCCCAACTGAAGCCCATGCCTTCGTCGCAGGAGACGTCGACGATCAGGCTGCCCGGCGTGAACCCGGCGAGGTCGTCGTCGATGAGGAAGGTCAGCGGTGCGTCGGTGTCCTGCAGCACACAGTTGACGACGATGTCGTGTTCGGCGAGGAATCCGGCCAGCGGGACCCGGCCCCGGTCGGTGAGCGCGTGGCTGCGGCGGGGATCTCCCGGATTGTTCACGTCATGGTCGAAATGCACCATGGTCGCGGAGTGGATCGGCGAGCCGACCGCAGTGACGCCGCGAGCGGTGAGGATGTGGATGTCGTGCACCCCGTGGGCGTTCAGTGCGGTCACCGCGCCTCGGGCGGTCGCCCCGAAGCCGATCACGGCGGCACGCAGCCGCCGACCGTAGTCCCCGGTCGAACCGGTCAGCTGCAGGGCGTGCAGCACCGAACAGTAGCCGGCTAGCTCGTTGTTCTTGTGGAAGACATGCAGACTGAACGAGCCTTGGCGGCTCCAGTGGTTCATCGCCTCGAAGGCGATCACGGTCAGCCGCCGATCGATGGCCAGCTGGGTCAGTTCGCTGTCCTGGACGCAGTGCGGCCAGCCCCACAGCACCTGACCGGACCGCAGGTCCGTGATATCCCGCGCGAGCGGCTTGGCCAGCAGGATCACGTCGCAGTCCGCGATGAGCTGTTCGCGGGACCGCAACCCCGCGACCCAACCAGCCAGCTGGTCGTCCGGGACGCCGAAGCGCTCGCCGTAGCCGTGTTCGAGATAGATCCTCTCGCGAAGGTCGGCATCGATCCGCTCGAAGTGGCGCGGGTGGATCGGCAGCCTGCGTTCGTTTTCTTTCCGCGACTGCGCGATGACGCCGAGAGTCAGCTGGTGCACGAACGAGCCCCTTTGCTAGATGCCGGTCTTGATACACACCGGGTGCCGTAATCCGATCTTGACATCGCCGGTTCCAACGTGGTCCACATACCCATGCAGGGTTGGTGATGTCCGAGAGCATCTCCTACGCGGGTAGTCGAGGATGCGTCGTCCTCGGGCCCACCCCACTGGCCATGAAAGCCGCCGAGCTGCTGCGGTTGAAACCGCCTCTCTGCGGTTGAAGCCGGGGTTCGCGATCGCCTGCCGTTCCGGGCTTGGACCGTTCTCGACACGGTGAGACTCCGGCGCGTCGTGGTGGACCTTGCCCGCTGAGGTCCCTTCTCAAGGGCGGGTGTCCTCCGGGATGCGTACGGGGATTTCACCGCCGAGCCGGGCGCCCTGGGCCAGGTCGAGCCGGTCGCCGCTCCAGAACCGGCCGGCGTCGTACCAGCTGGGCCGGTGCCGGTCGGGCAGCAGTCCCATGGCGTGGTAGGTGATCGCGACGATCTCGGCGCAGTAGGCGGTTTCCAGGTCGGTGTTCGCGGTGTCGCGGCGCTTGGCGGGTATGCGTCCGCGCAGCCAGCGGGACGCCATACTGGCGGTCGACGGGAACGGGGTGCCGTCCAGGCGGGCGATGATCCGCAGGACGGCGTCCTCCATCTCGCTGCTGACCGGATGGTCGAGCTGGCGTAGCCAGACGTGCTGGTGGTAATGCTCGGCCCAGACCAGGACGGCTCGGCGGAGGTCGTGCAGTTGGGCGCCGCGCTGGCGGGTGCCCGACCACGCGTCGGGCAGGGACCGGCCCAGTTCGGCGTGCCACAGCAAGGGCGGGAGGTCCTCGATCGCGACGGCCAGGCCGACGTGGTTGACCGGGCTGTTCGTCGCGACCCGGATGGTGCGGTCGGCCGCGGAGTGCCCGCGGAACAACCACAGGTCGCCGGTGCGGGTCATGGCGACCGCGTCGTCGAGGTCGAGCTGAGTGACCGCCATGGGCGGTAGCCTAGGTGGATGCGCTGGTGGAAGACAGTCGGGCTGGCCGGGCTGGCCGGAGTCGCCGCGACTGGAGTCGTGATCGTGCGGCAGGAACGACGGCGCCGTGCCTACACTCCCGACGAGGTCCGCGAGCGCCTGCACACACACCTGGCCGGAACACGACAACAGACGGTACGAGATCGGCCGCCACCCGA
>DASZNF010000101.1:0-1730 GCA_035551355.1 Pseudonocardiaceae bacterium
TGGCGAGGCCGCGGCGGTGAACGGCCTGTGCGCGGCGATCCCCTCCGGTTCGTCGGTGGTCTTCGTGGACGGCCCAGCCGCCGACCGGCTGACCGAGGTGGTCCGGGGGATGTGCGGTGACCCGGTGGCGCGCGCCACGCCGAACACTTCGACCCCCAAGGTCAGCAGCGTGAAGGAGGTCGTGCGGAACATTCAGCGGGCCGGCCGGCGGCCGGTACTGCTGGCCGGCACCTCATCAGAACTCAAGCCCTATGCCGGGCTCCCGAGGAAGGTCATGACACTCCATTCGACTATGGACACCGATACGCTGATGGCCCCGCCGCGGACCACCGCGCCGCTCAAGCTGAACGTCTGGATGCTGGAGCCGGCATCGTGACCGCGTACCTGAGCGGCTCCCGGGCGGTCCCGGCCGAGTCGGCCACCGCCGTACCCCCCGGCACCGTCCCGCCGGAGCCGGCCCCGTACGTCTCGATCATCCTTCCCTGCTACAACGAGCAGGGCCACGTGACGGCCGAGATCGAGCGGATCTGCGCGGCCATGGACGCGAGCGGCTACGACTACGAACTGCTCGCGTTCGACGACGCCTCGACCGACGAGACGCTGGCCCGGCTGTATGAGGCCGCGCCCCGGTTCCCGCGGCTGGAGGTGGTGCCGTTCCACCGCAACGGCGGGTCGGGCACCGTGCGCCGCATCGGCACCCAGCGGGCGCGGGGCGAGATCGTCGTGTGGACCGACGCGGACATGACCTATCCGAACGAGCGCATTCCCGAACTGGTCCAGTTGCTGGAGAAGGATCCGGGCCTGGATCAGGTGGTGGGGGCCAGGACCAGCGAGCAGGGCACCCACAAGCTGCTGCGGGTGCCGGCCAAGTGGCTGATCCGCAAGCTCGCGGAGGTGCTGACCAACGCCCGGATCCCGGACCTGAATTCCGGGCTCAGGGCGTTCCGCCGCGAGGTCGCGCAGCCGTACCTGCGGCTGCTGCCGCCCGGGTTCTCCTGCGTCACCACAATCACGGTCGCGTTCCTGGCCAACCAGCACGACGTGCGGTACGTGCCGATCGAGTACGCCAAGCGGTCGGGGACGTCGAAGTTCAAGTTCGTCAAGGACGCCTACCGCTACATCCTGCAGGTGCTGCGGATGGTGATGTACTTCAACCCGCTCAAGGTGCTGATGCCGGTCGCGCTGTTCCTGCTCGGGCTCGGCGTCGTCAAGGGCGTCTACGACATGGTGGCGCACCCGCTGCTGTTCGCGGTCAACACCGTGCTGATCTTCGTGACCGGGGTGCTGATCGCCTCACTCGCCTTGCTCGCCGACCTGATTGTCCGTTCGAGAGGAGACACGTGACCGGGGTGGACACGCGCGGCACCGGTACCGGGAGCCGCATGACCGTCGTCGGCGTCGGCTATCTGGGGCTGACGCACGCGGTGTGCCTGGCCGAGTTCGGGCACGAGGTGCTCGCGGTCGACACCGATGCCGGCAAGGTGGCCCAGGCGGCCGGCGGCACCGCGCCTTTCTTCGAGCCCGGGCTGCAGGAACTGCTGCGCAAGCAGGTCGACGCGGGTCGGCTGCGGTTCACCACCAGCCACCGCGAGGCCGCCCGGTTCGGGGATATCCACTTCCTGTGCGTCGGCACCCCGCAGGCCGCCGATGGCTCCGCCGACCTGTCCCAGGTCTACGCGGCCGCCGCCGCCCTGGCCCCGCACCTGACCGGGCCCTGCCTGGTGGCCGGG
>DASZNF010000102.1:0-14432 GCA_035551355.1 Pseudonocardiaceae bacterium
CGATCTCGGCCCGGGCCGCCGCGACTAGCTCGTCGTTGGTGTTCGCGTGGCCGTACAGGCCCCAGCCGCCGGGAACCGCCTCGGTCAGCAGGACCCAGGTGCGCTCGGCCAGCGAGCCGTCGCCCGCCGCCTCGGCGACGATCGCGGTGAACTGCTCCACGACCGCCAGCTGCTTGGCCCGGTCCAGCGCGCCCGCGTTGGTCAGCACCTGGACCCGGACGTAGTTTCCCGCGCCGTCGACGTTCGCGATAGCGTCGGCGGGCAGCTCGTGGATGAAGGCCGCCGTGTTGGAGCGGAACAGGGGGATGTCGGGAACCTGCTCGATCTCCTTGAGCGTGGCGGCGAGCCGGGTGGCCAGGGCGCGGGTATCGGCGAAAGTGCCGGCGGCGCTGTACACGTCGATCATGGGCATGGCGGCGACTCCGTTAAGGTGATGAGGTGTTATGACGGTTGTCATAGACAGTATGACAGTCATCATACAGAAGGGACAGCGGCATGGCAGGCGAGGCAGCCGACCGGATGGTCGAGAGCGCCGTGAAGCTGCTGGCCGTGCACGGCTTCCAGGCCACCACGTTCTCCTCGGTGCTCAAGGACTCGGGGGCGCCCCGAGGATCGATTTACTACCACTTCCCCGAGGGCAAGGACCAGCTCATCGCGGCCGCGATCGACCTCGCAGGGAACCGGGCGCTGGAGTTCACCGAGTCCTTCCGCGGGCTGCCCGCGACCGAGATCGTCGAGGCGTTCGCCGCCCTGTGGCGAGCCATCCTCGTCCGCTCGCAGTTCCGCGCGGGCTGCGCCGTGCTCGCCGTCACGGTCAGCGCCGACGACCCGGAGCTGGTCGAGCGCGCGGCAGCGGTCTTCCGGTCCTGGCGCGAGCGGCTGGGGCAGGCCCTGGAGGAGGCCGGGGTCGACGAGGGGCGGGCCCGGGGGCTGGCGGTGACGATCATCGCCGCGTGCGAGGGCGCCACCGTGCTGTGCCGGGCGGAGAAGTCCCTCGAACCGCTCGATGCGGTGGCGGCCCAGCTGCGCACCCTGGCCGCGAGCGCGGCGGCGGGTTAGCGACGGGCGGTTAGCGACGGCGGCGGGACACGGGCCGGGTCGTCTGGCGCAGGATCAGCTCGGGCTCGAAGATGACCTGCTGGTGCTGGTGGGTCTCGTCCGCCGCGGCCTCTTCCAGCAGCATCCGCGCGGCGGTCCGGCCGAGCTGCTGGCGCGGCTGGCGCACCGAGGTGAGCGGCACCGCGGCCGCGGCGGCGAAGTCGATATCGTCGTAGCCGACGAGGGAGATGTCCTCTGGCACGCGGATCCGGTGCCGGGTCATCTCCTGCAGCACGCCCAGCGCGATCAGGTCGTTGGTGCAAAACACGGCGGTGGGCCGGTCCGCCGCGGGCAGCTCGGCGAGCTCGGCCCCGGCCTTCTGCCCGGCGGCGACGTTGAGCGAGCCGACGTCGATCACGTGCAGGTCGCCCGGCGGGCGCCCGGCTCGCTGCAGGGCGCGCACGGCCCCGTCGTGCCGGTCGGCGACCTGGCGGATCGCGCGCGGGCCGCTGACGTAGGCGATCCGCTCGTGGCCCGCCTCCAGCAGGTGGGTCACCGCGAGGTCGCCGCCGAGCACGTCATCGACCGCGACCGAGCACTGGCCGCGGGACGCCGACCGGCTGTCGACCAGCACCACCGGCGTGCCCCGCCGCTGCAGCCGGGCCAGCCGCGAGCTCGCTCCCACCACCGGCGTGATCAGCACGCCCTGGACCCGGTGCTCCTCCAGTAGCTCCAGGTAGCGCTTTTCCTTGCGCTCCTGGTCGTCGCTGTTGCACAAGATGACGGCCAGGCCCGCCTTGTTCGCCTCGTCTTCGACGCCACGGGCCAGGTCGGTGAAGAACGGGTTGGCCACGTCCAGCACCACCAGGCCGATCGTCCGGCTGCGCCCGGCCCGGAGCTGGCGGGCGGACTCGTTGCGGACGAAGCCGAGCTCGCGGATCGCGGCGTTCACCCGGTCGCGGGTCGGCCGGGCCACGATGTCGGGCCGGTTGAGCACGTTGGAAACGGTGGCGACGGAGACCCCGGCGCGCGCCGCGACGTCCCTGATGCTGACCGGCACGCTAACCCGCTTCTCCGTGAACGCCGACGATTGATATGAAACGATACATGCATTAGCGGCCCGGGGCTCGCAGGCGAGCAGCGGCGTCCATCCAGGCCCGCTCGGTACCGGACGGAGCGAACCGGCGCGGCTCGGTGCCGGCGCGGACCACCGCGCGCATCGCGGCCAGGCTGCCGGGCACGGCCCCGGCCGCGCGCGCCTGCACCAGGACGTTGCCCAGCGCGGTGGCCTCGGCCGGGCCTGCCACCACCGGGAGCCCGGTCGCGTCCGCGGTGAGCTGGCACAGCAGCTCGTTGCGGGACCCGCCGCCGACGACGTGCACCACGTCCGCCGACCGGCCGGACAGCGCCTGCGCGTCGCTCACCGCTCGCCGGTAGGCCAGGGCCAGGCTGTCCAGGACGCAGCGGGTGAACTCGGCCGGGCTGCCGGGCGCGGGCAGCCCGCGGTCGCTGAGCCAGGCCGCGATCCGCCCGGGCATCCCGCCCGGCGCGATGAAGGCCGGGTCGTCGGCGTCGATCACGAAGCGGAGCGGCGGCACCCGCGCCGCGCCGCCCAGCAGCGCGTCCACGCACACCGCCTCGCCGCCTGCTTCCCAGTGCCGCTGGCACTCCTGCAGCAGCCACAGGCCGCTGACGTTGCGCAGGTAGCGGACCGTCCCGTCGATGCCCGCCTCGTTGGTGAAGTTGGCCGCGCGGCTGGCCTCCGACAGCACCGGGGCGTCCAGTTCCAGCCCCACCAGGGACCAGGTGCCCGACGAGATGTAGGCGAAGTCGCCCCCCGTCGCCGGTACCGCCGCCACCGCCGACGCGGTGTCATGGGACGCCACCGCCACCAGCGGCAGCGGCTTCCCGTCGGCTCCGGTGAGCCCGGCGCAGGGCCCGATCGGCTCCCCCGGCTGCCGCAGGGCCGGGAACAGCGATGCCTTGATCCCCGCCCGCCCCATCAGCCCGGTGGCCCAGGTGCGGGAGGACACGTCGAGCAGCGCGGTCGTCGACGCGTTGGTCACCTCGGCGCCGACGGCGCCGGTGAGCCAGTAGCCGAGCAGGTCCGGGATGAGCAGCAGGGTCCGCGCGGCGGCCAGCGCCGGGGTCCCGGCCGCCGCCGCGAGCTGGTAAATCGTATTGAACGGGAGGTACTGGATCCCGGTGGCCGCGTACAGCTCGCCCGGCGGCACGTCCAGGGTGACGCCGTCCGTCCGGCTGTCCCGGTAATGGACCGGGTTGCCGATCAGCGCCCCGGTCGCGTCGAGCAGCCCGTAGTCCACCGCCCAGGAGTCAATCCCGGCGCTGGCCAGCGGGAAGCCGGCCGCCGCCTGCCTGAGCCCGGCGGTCACCTCGGCCTGCAGCCGGAGGATGTCCCAGTACAGCGTGCCGCCCGCGCGGACCGGCTCGTTGGGGAACCGGCGGACCTCGTGCAGTTCTGCCCCGTCACGCGATACCCGCCCGGCCATCACCCGGCCGCCGGAGGCCCCGAGGTCGGCCGCGGCGACGACCACGGGACCGCTCACCCGCTTAGGCTCCCCACCCGGCCGGGGCACCGCCGACGCGTCCCGACACGATCTTCTCGGCGTAGCCGGAGGCCTGGTAGGCGGCCACCGGGTCGGCGTCGAGGCCCTGCTCCTGGCGCAGTTCGGCCAGCAGCGGCCGGACGTCGGTGTTGTAGGCGTCCATCAGCGCCGCGTTGGCCCCGAGCACGTCCCCCGCGAGCTGGGCCGCGCGCAGCGCCTCGGTGTCCACCAGCAGCGCCTTGGCCACCGATTCCTGGACGTTCATGACCGAGCGGATCTGCGCCGGGATCTTCGGCTCGATGTTGTGGCACTGGTCGAGCATGAACGCGACGCCCGGTCCCCCGGGTTTGTAGGCACTGTCCGGGCCCGGGTAGAGCGCGCCCGCCTTGACCACCTCGTGCATGATGCGGAACAGCTGGAACGGGTCGGCCGCGCCGACCATCAGGTCGTCGTCGGCGTAGAACCGCGAGTTGAAGTCGAACGCGCCGAGTTTTCCCTGCTCGATCAGGAAAGCGACGATGAACTCGATGTTGGTGCCCGGCGCGTGGTGCCCGGTGTCCACGCACACCTTGGCCTTGTCGCCCAGCTTCAGGCAGTGCGCGTAGGAGGTGCCCCAGTCGGGCACGTCGGTGGTGTAGAAGGCCGGCTCGAACAGCTTGTACTCCAGCACCATCCGCTGGTTGTCGCCAAGCCGTTGGTACACCTCGGAAAGCGAGTCGGCCAGCCGGCGCTGCCGGGCCACGATGCTGTCCTGGCCGGGGTAGTTGGTGCCGTCGGCGAACCACAGCTTCAGGTCCCGCGAGCCGGTGGCGTCCATGATGTCGACGCACTCCAGCAGGTGGTTCACGGCCTTGCGGCGGATCGCCGGGTCCGGGTGGGTGACGCTGCCCAGCATGTAGTCGTCGTCCTGGAAGGTGTTGGAATTCACCGTGCCCAGGCGCACGCCAAGCGATTCGGCGTGCTCGGCCAGCTTGGCGTAGTCGTCGACCTTGTCCCAGGGGATGTGCACCGCGACGACGGGGGCGACCCCGGTGAAGGCGTGCACCTGCGCGGCGTCGGAGACCTTCTCGAAGGCCGTGCGCGGCACCCCGGCCTGCGCGAACACCTTGAACCGGGTACCGGAGTTGCCGTACGCCCACGACGGAGTCTCGATGCGCTGCGCCTTGAGTGTCACCTTCACGTCGGAAAGATCGGTCATGTCGTGATTCCCCTGTCGGTCAGTGCGAAACGTGCCGAGTCAGTCGAGATGGAAGATCTCCGGCAGCGGGGCCATGTTCTCGTCGGCGGCACCCTCGATCCCGGCGAAGAACCGCGCCATGTCCCGCTGCCACAAGGTGTTCACCTCGGTGGCCGCCATGGGAAACAGACCCGCCGCACGGAGATCCTCCATCTGTCATGACTGGTTGGAACTGATCAGAAGTCGAACTGGTCGATGTCGCCGGCGTCGAACACCTGCGGCTTGCCCAGCGTCACCACACCCTTGGCGCCCACGGTGAAGGTGCCCATGTCACCGGCCTTGAAGGTCTGGCCCTGGGTGCCGTTGATCTGGCCGGAGGCCAGCGCCACCGCCGAGTACGCGGCCAGCGCGCCGAGCTTGGCCGGGTCCCACAGCTCGAACGTGGACACCGTGCCGTCCTTGACGTACTGGCGCATGTCGTTCGGGGTGCCCAGACCGGTCAGCGCGACCTTGCCCTTGTACTGCGAGCCGTCCAGGTACTGCGCCGCGGCCTTGATGCCCACCGTGGTCGGCGAGATGATGCCCTTCAGGTTCGGGTACTGGGCGAGCAGGCCCTGGGTCTGCTGGAACGAGGTCTGCGCGTCGTCGTTGCCGTAGGCGATCTTGACCAGGTGCATGTTCTTGAACTGGGGCTTGGCCAGTTCCTGCTGCATGTACTTGATCCAGGTGTTCTGGTTGGTCGCGGTCTGCGCGGCGGACAGGATCGCGATGTCGCCGGTGTAGTTGAGCTGCTTGCCCAGGATGTCCACTTCGGACGCGCCGAGGTCCTCGTCGCTGGCCTGGGAGATGGCGATCTGCCTGCAGTCGGCGTTGGTGTCCGAGTCGTAGGTGACGACCTTGATGCCCTGGGACATGGCCTGCTTGAGCGCGGTGCACAGGGCGCCCGGGTCCTGCGCGGACAGCGCGATGCCGTTGACCTTCTGCTGGGTCAGGGTGTTCACGTAGGACACCTGGCCCGCGGTGTCGGTCGCGCTGGAGGTGCCGACCTCCTTGTAGGTCTCGCCCAGCGTGGTCAGCGCCTGCTTCCCGCCGTTGTCGGCGACGGTGAAGTAGGGGTTGTTGGTCTGCTTGGGCAGGAACGCGACGGTCAGGCCGCTCTTGGTCGGCGCGTTCGGGTTGGCCGAGCCGCTGACCACGTTGCCCGCGCCCGCCGCGGAGTTGTCCGTGCTGCTCTTGGTCGCGCCGCCACAGGCGGCGACCGTCACGGCCAGCGCGGTGAGTACCGCGGCGGAGGCCAAAGCCTTTGGTCGGAACATAGTTCTACCTTTCATCTACGAAACACCACTCTGTGTTCGACGAGCACGGACGACGCCGATCTGCTTGGCCACTCGTGGTCCGAGCACCGAGATGATCAGCAACACCCCGGTGACCACGGTCTGCGATTCGGCCGAGACGTTCACCAGGCTCATCACGTTCTGTAGGGTGCCGAGCAGGAACACGCCGGCGAACACGCCACCGAGCGTGCCCTTTCCGCCGTCGAAGTCGACCCCGCCCAGCAGCACCGCCGCGATCACCGCCAGTTCCAGGCCGGTCGCGTTGTCGTAGCGGGCGCTGGCGTAGTGCAGCGTCCAGAACACGCCGGTCAATGCGGAGATCAGGCCGGTCGCGGCGAACACCCACAGCTTGGTGCGCTTGACCCGGATGCCGGCGAAGAACGCGGCCTCGGAGTTGGCGCCGATGGCGAACAGCGCACGGCCGACCGGGGTGGCGTGCAGCACGATCACCGCGATGGCCAGCAGCACCAGGTACGGGATGGCGGCCGTCGGGATCGGTGTGCTGCCAATGGTTCCCGAGCCGAAGTCCAAATAGGACTGCGGGAAGTCGGTGACCGCGTTGGAGCCCAGGATGATCTGGGCCAGGCCGCGGAAGGCGGCCATGGTGCCGATGGTGACCGCCAGCGAGGGCAGCCCAAGGCGGGTGACCAGGAATCCGTTGAGCAGCCCGCACAGCAGGCCGACCACCAGGCAGACGCCGATCACCTCGGTGATGGGCAGGTTGGCGTTCCACAGCGAGCCCATCACCGCGCTGGACAGGCCGACCGTGGAGCCGACCGACAGGTCGACCTCGCCGGAGACCACCAGCATGCACATGGGCAGCGCGATCAGCGCGATGGGCAGCGTGTTGCCGATCAGGAAGGCCACGTTGAGCGTGTTGCTGAAGCTGCCGACGGAGCCGAAGGACACCGCGAGTACCACGATCAGCAGCGCACCCGCGACGGTGTCCCACCGGAGCAGGCCGCCCAGCCTGCGACGTTGTTCCAGGAACTCAGGCACGGCGTGCGGTCCTCCTTCGCAGGGCGGTGGCCACCCGGATCGCCACGATCCGGTCCACCGCGATGGCGATCAGCAGCAGGAATCCGTCGATGGCAAGCTCCCACACCGAGCTGACGCCCAGCGAGGGCAGCATGCTGTTGATCGAGGTGAGCAACAGAGCGCCCAGTGCCGCGCCGTAGACGCTGCCGGAGCCGCCGGTGAACGCCACGCCACCGACCACGACCGCGCTGACCACGGTCAGCTCGTAGCCGCTGCCGGTGCCGGAGTCGACATTGCCGAACCGGGCCAGGTACAGCGCGCCGGCCAGCCCGGCCAGCGCCCCGCACAGCACGTAGGCGGCGATGATCCGCCTGCGCACCGGCACACCGGCCAGCCGTGCGGCCTCCGGGTTGGAGCCCAGCGCGTAGGACTCCCGGCCGCTGCGGTAGCTGCGCAGGAAGTAGCCGACCGCGACCAGGGCCACCACGGCCAGCAGCACCAGGTACGGGATCGGGCCGAAACCGTTGTGCCCGAAGCTGATGAACGAACTCGGCAGGTTGGACGCGGTGATCTCCCGGGAGCCGACCCACATGGAGTCCAGGCCGCGGATCACATACAGCGTGCCCAGGGTGACCACCAGCGCGGGCACCCTCCCGAAGCTGACCAGAACTCCGTTGAGGATCCCGAAAACCAGGCCCACGCCGAGCCCGATCAGCACCGCGACGACGGAACTGCCGCCGGCTTGCAGGTAGTCGCCCGCGGCGAACGCGGAGATGCCGACCACCGAGCCGACCGAGAGGTCGACGTTGCGGGTGATCACCACGACCGCCTCGCCGATCGCGACCAGCACCAGGATGGTCGCGTTGAGCAGGAGGTCCTTCACGCCCTGGGTGGACAGGAAGCGCGGGTTGCCGATCTCGGTGACCACCACCAGCACGACCAGCACGCCGATGATGGACAGTTCGCGCAGCCGCAGCAGGTTGTCCACGAACCGCCGCGGCGGTTTGCCGGCCGGAGTGGAGGTGTCCGCGGCGACCTTGGTCGTGGTGCTCACGCCGCCACCGCCCGTCCGGTCGCGGCCGCCATCACCGTCTCCTCGGTGGCCTGCGCGCGCGGGATCTCGGCGGCCAGCCGGCCCTCGTGCATGACCAGCACGCGGTCGGCCATACCGAGGATCTCGGGCAGGTCGGAGGAGATCATCAGCACCGCCATGCCGTCGGCGGCCAGCTGCGAGAGCAGCCGGTGCACTTCGGCCTTGGTGCCCACGTCGATGCCGCGGGTCGGCTCGTCCACGATCAACACCGCAGGGCCCGTGGCCAGCCACTTGGCCAGCACCACCTTCTGCTGATTGCCGCCGGACAGGGTGGACACCGCGTCGGCGAGCCGGGCGAATTTCACCTGCATCCGGATCGACCAGTCCCTGGCCCGGCTGCGTTCGCCGGAGCGGCTCATCAGTCCGGCGTGCGAGAGCTTCTTCAGGCCGGCCAGGCCGATGTTGCGTTCGATGGACATGTCCATCACCAGGCCCTGCGCGCGGCGGTCCTCCGGAACCAGCGCGACCCCGGCCGACATGGCCGCGGTGGGCGAGGCGGCGGGCAACTTCTTGCCCAGCACGGTCACGCTGCCGGCGTCCCACCTGTCGATGCCGAACACCGCCCGGGCCACCTCGCTGCGCCCGGCGCCGACCAGCCCGGCCAGGCCGACGATCTCGCCGGTGCGCACCTCGAAGGAAATGTCGGTGAACACGCCCTCCCGGGTCAGCCGGCTGACCGACAGCGCGACCTCGCCCGGCGTGGTCTCCTGCTTGGGATACAGCTCGTCCAGGCTGCGGCCGACCATGCGCTGCACGATGTCGTCCTCGGTCAGCCCCTCGGTCGGCTCGGTGGCGATCCACCTGCCGTCGCGCAGGGTGGTGACGATCTGGCAGATCTCGAAGAACTCCTCCAGCCGGTGCGACACGAACAGCACCGCGGCGCCGGAGTCGCGCAGCGCGCGCACCACGCCGAACAGCCGGGCCACCTCGCTGCCGGTCAGCGCGGCGGTCGGCTCGTCCATGATGAGCACCTTGGCGTCGAAGGACAGCGCCTTGGCGATCTCCACGATCTGCTGGTCGGCGATGGACAGCCCGCGGGCCGGGTCGTCCGGCCGCATGGCGACACCCAGCCGGGTGAACAGTTCCTCGGTCGCGGTGCGGATGGCCGCCCGGTCGATCCGGCCCAGGCTGGTCCGCGGCTGCCGCCCCATGAAGATGTTCTCCGCGACCGACAAATCGGGGAACAGCGTCGGTTCCTGATAGATGACCGCGACCCCGGCGTCCCGGGCGTCGGCCGGACCGTGGAAAACCACCGGCTCGCCGCCGCGGCGCACCGTGCCGGTGTCCGGCTGGTGCACTCCGGCCAGAGTTTTGATCAGGGTGGACTTGCCCGCGCCGTTCTCCCCGGCCAGGCCGTGCACCTCGCCGCCGTAGAGCCGCAGCGACACTTCCGACAGCGCCCGCACCGCACCGAACGACTTGCTGACACCGTCCAGTTCGATGACCGGAACGGCATCATTGCCGTGTTCTCGCACTCGCCCTCTCCGTTCCCGGCATTGTGGCGATAAATCGTTTCAATCGAGTTGGCACGAACTATGCTTCGGCCGGGGAAGCCCTGTCAACCCCTCGTTTTCCCCTGTGTCACGACCGCAACCGGCCGCGCGCGCCGCGTCGCGTTCTCGACCAGTTGGTCTACAGTGAGCTGACACGTTTCAGGAGAGATGCCATGAAGACACCGGTGAGTATCCGCGAGGTCGCGACGCTGGCCAAGGTCTCGGTCGGCACGGTGTCCAACGTGCTCAACCGGCCGGATGTGGTCGCCCCGGCCACCCGGGAGCGAGTGCAGGCCGCCATCGCCGAACTGGGTTTCGTGCGCAACGAGTCGGCCCGGCAACTGCGCTCGGGCACCGCGCGAGCGATCGGGCTGGTCGTGCTGGACGTGGCCAACCCGTTCTTCACCGATATGGCCCGGGGCGTCGAGGAGGCGGCCACCGAGGCCGGGCACGCGGTCATCCTGTGCAACACCGACGAGTCGGCGGCCAAGGAGGCCCGGCACCTCGAACTGCTGGCCGAGCAGCGGGTGCACGGCGTGCTGATCACCCCGGCCGACGCCTCCCTGGACGGGGTGCGCAAGCTGCGCGAGCGCGGGGTGTCGGTGGTGTTGCTGGATCACCACGCCGCACTGCCGGACTCCTGCTCGGTCGCGGTGGACGACCGCACCGGCGGCGAACTGGCCGTCAACCACCTGCTGGCCGAGGGCCACGACGAGATCGTGATGGTCAACGGCGCCTCCCGGCTGGAACAGGCCCGGCAGCGTTACGCAGGCGCCCAGGACGCGCTGCGCAAGGCCGGCCGCGCGCCGGATGTGCTGCAACTGCTGGAGGTGCCCGCGTTCACCGTGGCCGGGGGCCTGCGCGCGGGCGAGCAGCTGCTGGCCCGGGCCAACCGGCCCAGCGCGGTGTTCTGCGGCAACGACCTGCTGGCGCTGGGCGTGTTGCAGGTGATGGTGCGCGCGGGGGTGCGGGTGCCCGACGACATGGCCATCGTGGGCTACGACGACATCGACTTCGCCGCCGCGGCCGCCGTGCCGCTGACCTCGGTGCGCCAGCCCCGGCAGCAGATCGGCCGCACCGCGGCCCGGCTGGTGATCGCCGAGACCCAGGCGCCCGAGGAGCACGAGCACCAGCACATCGTGTTCACCCCGGAACTGGTGATCCGCGAGTCCAGCCGCCGCACGCACAAACCGCGCCGGGCCCGTAAGGTCGGTTCCCGGACAACGGCATGACCCCAGGTCAGCCCTCACGGCATGACCTTCGGCAGGACCTTCGGAGGTAACGGGTGCGGGTAGCCCTGTTCGCCACGTGCATCACCGACACGTTCTTTCCGGAGACGGCCAAATCGGTCGTCCGGTTACTGGGACGGCTGGGCTGCGCGGTGGATTTCCCGCTGGCGCAGACCTGCTGCGGCCAGATGCACTTCAACACCGGCTACGCCGAGCACGCGGCCGGCCTGGCCCGCCGCTACGGCGAGGTGTTCGGTGAGTTCGACGCGGTGATCGCGCCGTCCGGCTCGTGCGCGGCCATGGTGCGCGACATCTATCCCAAGCTGACCGACGACGCGCCCGGCGGCCCGAAAACCTATGAGCTGTCGGAGTTCCTGGTCGACGTGCTGCGGGTGACCGACGTGGGCGCGTACTTCCCGCACCGGGTCACCTATCACCCGACCTGCCACTCGCTGCGCATGCTCGGCGTCGGCGACCGGCCGCTGTCGCTGCTGCGCGCGGTCCGCGGGCTGGATCTGGTCGAGCTGCCGCAGGCCGAGACGTGCTGCGGGTTCGGCGGCACCTTCGCCATCAAGAACGCGGACACGTCCACCGCGATGCTCGGCGACAAGATGCGCGCGGTGGCGCAGACCAAGGCCGAGGTGCTCAGCGCGGGCGACAACTCGTGCCTGATGCACATCGGCGGCGGTTTGTCCCGGCTGCGCTCGGGCATCCGCCCGGTGCATCTCGCCGAGATCCTGGCCAGCACCGAGGAGGACCCGTGGACGCCGTCCGTAATCCGGTGACCTGGCTGGGCACCCCGCCCTTCCCGGAGGCCGCCCGCGAGGCGCTGGCCGACACCCAGTTGCGCCGCAACCTGGCCGCGGCCACCGCCACCATCCGCGCCAAGCGGGCCGGGGTGGTCGCGGAAATGCCCGACTGGGAACGGCTTCGCCTGGCGGGACAGGCGATCAAGGACGAAGTTCTGTCCAATTTGGACACTTATCTGGTCAAGCTGGAAGAGGCGGTGACCGCACGCGGCGGCGTGGTGCACTGGGCCCGCGACGCGGCCGAGGCCAACCAGATCGTGCTGGACATCGCCCGGGCCAAGGAAACCGACGAAGTGGTCAAGGTCAAATCCATGGCCACCGCGGAGATCGGGCTCAACGAGGCGCTGGAAGCCGGTGGCGTGCACGCCATCGAAACCGACCTGGCCGAGCTGATCGTGCAGCTGGGCGACGATCGGCCCAGTCACATCCTGGTGCCCGCGATCCACCGCAACCGGGCGGAGATCCGGGATATCTTCCGGCGCGGAATGCCTGATCTGCCAAGCGATATCTCCGACGAGCCGACCGAACTGGCCGGGGCCGCGCGGTCGTATCTGCGCCGGAAGTTCCTGTCGGCCAAGGTCGCGGTGAGCGGGGCCAACTTCGGCGTGGCCGACACCGGTTCGATCGTGGTGGTGGAGTCCGAGGGCAACGGCCGGATGTGCCTGACCCTGCCGGAAACCCTGGTCACCGTGATGGGCATCGAGAAACTGGTGCCCACCTGGCGGGACCTGGAAGTGTTCCTGCAACTGCTCCCCCGGTCCTCCACCGCGGAGCGGATGAACCCCTACACCTCGGTGTGGAGCGGCGTCACCCCCGGCGACGGACCGCAGGAATTTCACCTGGTGCTGCTGGACAACGGCCGCACCGCCACGCTGGCCGACCAGGTCGGCCGGCAGGCGCTGCGGTGCATCCGGTGCTCGGCCTGCCTGAACGTGTGCCCAGTGTACGAGCGCACCGGCGGCCAGGCCTACGGCTCGGTGTATCCCGGTCCGATCGGCGCGATCCTGACCCCGCAGCTGGCCAACGATCCGCACGACGAACAGGCCGCCTCGCTGCCCTACGCGTCCTCGTTGTGCGGGGCGTGTTACGAGGTCTGCCCGGTGCGCATCAACATCCCCGAGGTGCTCACTCATCTGCGGGCGGAAGCAGTGCGGCACAAGGGATCCAGCGCCGAGTCGGTGGGTATGGCCGCGCTGGCCTGGGTGATGCGCGACCAACGCCGGTACGAACTGGCCATGCACGCCGGGCAACTGGCCCGGCTGCTGGCCAAGGACGGCACGATCTCCCGGCTGCCCTGGCCCGGTTCGAAGTGGACGGCGACCCGGGACGTGCCCGCGCCGCCGGAAGAGTCCTTCCGTTCCTGGTGGAGGCGCACCCATGACTGAGTCCGGAACCGATGCCAAGTCCGCGATCCTGGACCGGATCGGCACCGCACTGGCCGACCGCCCGCAGGCCGCGCCCATCCCCCGCGACTACGACACCACGCGGAATGTCGCGGATGTGCTGGCGCTGGCCGAGGAACGGATCGACGACTACAAGGCGACCGTGCACCGCAGCACGCCGGAGAAGTTGCCCGAGCTGATCGCGGCCCGCCTGGCCGCGCGCGGGGCCCGCACCATGGTCGCCCCGGCCGAGCTGCCTTCGGAATGGCTCGCCGACGGCGTGACCTGGCTGCTCGACGAGCCGGAGAAACCGTTGTCCGTGGCCGAATTGGACGGCTCGGACGGCGTGCTGACCGGGTGCGCGCTGACCATCGCCGAGACCGGCACCATCGTGCTGGACGCAGGCCCGGAATCCGGCCGCCGGATGCTGACCCTGGTGCCGGACTACCACCTGTGCGTGATCCGCGCGGACCAGGTGGTGGACGCGGTGCCCGCGGCCATCGCCCGGCTCGGCGCGGATCGGCCGGTGACCTTCATCAGCGGTCCGTCGGCCACCAGCGACATCGAGTTCAACCGGGTGGAGGGCGTGCACGGCCCGCGCACCCTGGACGTCATCCTGGTCGCCTGAAGCGGGCTTTCGCCTGGGGGACAAGGACTTTCAGCCGGGGAGATCAGGACTTCCGGTTGGGGCGTCAGGACCTCTACTTACCCAGGAACGTCACCTTCACGAGCGGCCTACCTGGTTGCGAGCAACTACAAGCAAGCGCTCCACCCATAGCGGTGGCCGGGGACCACCCGCAGGTCAATTCAGCCGGTCAGCTGAACGCACAGCGAATTTCCACTTTCCAGCCAGGCCGGCCACAGATTCCCCGACTACTCCTTGGCGTTGTCGGATTTCGCAACGTGAGGAGACAACATCGTGGGTGTACGCCGTGGGATCACCCGGGCGGTCGTGGCCACCGCGCTGGCCGGTGGGCTGGGGCTGCTCGTCGTACCGGCCGCGCAGGCGGCGACCGGGACGCCGGCCGACGAGGAGGTCATCGCGACCTACCCGACCTACCAGGAATGCCGGTATGAGGGCGAGGAAATGACGCTCTCCGGCCAGATCCCCGACCAGTGGTACTGCCAGGAGAACGACGAGGGCACCGTCGATCTGATCCTGGACACCGACGAGTGATCCGCGGGCCCGGCCGCCTCGCGTGGGCGGCCGGGCCCGCTCCCGGTCAGCCCGTCCCCCATCGCGTTGATCGCCACCGCCTGGGCGTAGCCCTCCTTGACTCAATCAGCTGGGAACAGCGGCCCGCGACTGCCACGCCGACTGTGGGTAATCCT
>DASZNF010000103.1:0-37674 GCA_035551355.1 Pseudonocardiaceae bacterium
CGGCCGGACGATCCGGCCCTGCTGGGGGCGCTGGTGGGTGCGGAACTGCCGGACGACCCGTGGCCGGAGGTGACCGCCTGGCTGCTGGCGCATTCCGGTGCGGAGCTGGCCGAGCGCGCCGCACTGCTCGGGCTGGCCGCCCGCCCGGTCGCCGAGTTGCCGACGCAGACGCCACCAGAGCCCGGCTCGGGCCGCTCGGTCGGGACGCTACCGACGACGCCCGAACCCGGGCCGGCGCGCTCGGTCGAGGGGCTCCTGGTAGTTGATTTCAGCGCGTTGTGGGCCGGGCCGTTGTGCGCGCACCTGCTCGGGCTGGCCGGGGCGCGGGTGGTGAAAGTCGAGACGCCGCAACGACTTGACGGGGCGCGCCGAGGCGATCGGGGTTTCTACCGGCTGCTGCATGCCGGGCATCGGTCGGTGGTGCTCGATCCGGCCACTCCCGCGGGCCGGGCGGCGATGGCGAAATTGGTTGACGCGGCGGACATCGTGATCGAGGCGTCTCGTCCCCGTGCGCTGGCCGGGTTCGGGTTGGACGCGGCGGACGCCGTCGCGCGGGGCACGGTCTGGGTGTCGATCACCGCGGACGGGCGGGATTCGCCGCGGGTCGGGTTCGGTGACGATGTCGCGGCTGGGGCCGGGCTGGTCGGCCAGGACGCGGATATGCCGGTGTTCTGTGGCGATGCCATCGCCGATCCGTTGACCGGGCTGGTCGCCGCGCGGCTCGCGGTGTCTGCGCCCGGCAACGGAACGGGCCGGCTGTTCGATGTGCCGATGTCGGGTGTGGTCGCCGCGACGCTGGACGGGTCGCCATCGCGACGCGCCCGCCGGGGTGCGGCGGGCTGGGTGCTGGACACCGACGACGGGCCGGTCGCGGTCGCGTCTCCCCGGCGGCGCGAGGTGCCGGGCCGTGCGGCGGATGCCGGAGAACACACCGGCGAGGTGCTCGGCGAACTCCGGATTTCCTTGTCATGACGGGAATTCTGATCCGCGACGCGGAGATCGACGGCCGCCCCGGGCTCGGCGTGCGCATCACCGACGGAGTGATCACCGAGCTCGGGCACCAGCTGCCCGCGCGGGGCGAAGAGGTGCTGGACGCGGCCGGCGGGGCGGTGCTGCCCGGGTTGTGTGATCACCACCTGCACCTGCATGCGATAGCGACGGCTGGGCTTTCCGTCCCCTGCGGACCTCCCGCGACCACAACGGAACTCGCCGCGAGGCTGGCGAAAGCGCCTGCCGACGCGCACGGCTGGGTGCGCGGGGTCGGCTACCACGACGAGGTGGCCGGGCCGCTCGACGCGACCGGGCTCGACCGGCTGCACGCCGGCCGACCGGTCCGAATCCAGCACCGCAGCGGGGCGCTGTGGATCGTCAACACCGCGGGCCTGCGCGCACTGGAGCTGGCCGCGGCCGATCATCCCGGCATCGAGCGCGGGCCGGACGGCGCACCGACCGGCCGGTTGTGGCGGGCCGACGACTGGCTGCGCACCCGGCTGCCCCGCACTCAACCGCCGGACCTGCGGCCGGTCGGCGAACGGCTGGCCCGCCTCGGCATCACGCACGTCACCGACGCCACACCCGATCTGGACGCCGCCGCCCTCTCCGCCATCGGCGGAGCCATGCACTCCGGCGCGCTCCCCCAGCACGTGCACCTGCTCGGCGCGCCGCTGGGCTGGACGCCGCCTGCGGAGCCGCGGACGCCGACAGTGGGGCCGTACAAGATCGTGCTGGCCGACTCCGCGCTCCCCGGACTGGCCGAGCTCGCCGAGCGAATCCAGGCCGGGCACGCGGCGGGCCGGGCGATCGCCGCGCACTGCGTGACCCGGGAGGCGCTGCTCCTGCTACTGGCCGCGCTGGACGCGGTGGGCGGCCTCCCCGGCGACCGGATCGAGCACGCCGCGCTGGTGCCGGTCGAGCTGGTGCCGCGGCTGCGGACGCTGGCCGTGGTGACCCAGCCCGGTTTCCTGGCCCACCGCGGGGACGACTACCTGCGCGATGTCCCGGCCGAGGACCGACCCGACCTGTATCGGCTTCGATCGCTGATCGAGGGCGGCGTGGCGTGCGGGCTGTCCAGTGACGCGCCCTACGGCCCGGTCGACCCGTGGACGGTGATCCGCGCGGCCGTCCAACGCCGCACACCGCGGGGCCAGGTGATCGGGGCGGGCGAGGAAATCACCGCGCGGCAGGCACTGTCGGCCTATCTGGGCGCACCGGACGATCCGGGCGCGGTGCCACGGCGGGTGGTTACCGGTGCGCCCGCTGATCTCGTGCTGCTCAACGCGCCGCTGGCCGAGGCACTCACCCTCGACAATCCTGTTGCGGCAACGATTATCGCCGGACGGCGGCACTGACCGCACGAGCGGTAACAGGCGAAGCAGGAACAGGCGACGAGGCCTGGCCCCGGAATTCCGGGGCCAGGCCTCGTGGCTCAGTCGGTTTCGGGTTGCTCCTCGGCCAGTTTCTGGTCCAGCGGTTCCCCCTGGCTCTCCTCGAACGATGTGGTGCCCCACCGGTTGGCCGCGGACCAGTCCTCCGGCGGATCCATGGCCCGCTCCAGCGGATCGGCCTGCAGCTCGTCCTCGTCCAGGTCCTCGGCGCTGCTCAATGCGGCCGGATCGCTCTCGACCGGGTCCGGCGGACCGCTGTCCTGGGGCGGCGTCCCCGGATCGATACCTTCATCCATTTGTGGATTTCCCTTCTTATTCCACTTGTCCGCCACGGGATCAGACGGCGACCGGCTGCGCGGCCAGCAGATCTCGGGCCGCGCCCGCGATCGCCGACGCGTCGATGCCCGCGACGGCCATGAGTTCCCCGGGCTGACCGGAGCGGGGCATGGTGCCCACCGCGAGCTTGCGCACCGGCGGGCGAGCCGGGGCGTCGGCCAGGGCGTCCAGCACCGCGTCGCCAAGGCCGCCCTCGGGCCAGTGGTCCTCGACCGTCACCACGGCCGCGGTCTCGCTCGCGGCCTGCCGCAGGGTGGCCGCGTCGATCGGTTTGATCGAGTAGCAGTCGATCACCCTGGCCGTGATGCCCTCCTCGGCCAGCCGGTCGGCCGCCGCGTCGGCCTCGCCCACCGTCATGCCGCAGCCGACCAGGGTGATCTGGTCGTCCGGGGACGAGCGCAGCACCCGGCTGCCGCCGATCCGGATCACTTCCTCCGGCGCGGTACGCACCGGGGTCGCCCCGCGCAGCGTGCGCAGGTAGGAAATGCCGGGCTGGTCGGCCATAGCCGCGACCAGCCGCGCCGTCTGGTTGGCATCCGAGGGGTGCAGCACGGTGCTGCCGTGCACCGCGCGCAACGCGGCCAGATCCTCCAGCGCCATCTGCGACGGACCGTCCGGCCCGACCGCGACCCCCGCGTGCGAGCCGACCAGGCGCAGATCGGCCCGGGACACCGCGGCCATCCGCACGAAGTCGTAGGCGCGGGAGAAGAACGCGGCGAAGGTGGACGCGAACGGCACCCAGCCGCGGGCCTGGAAACCGACCGCGGCGGCCACCATCTGCTGCTCGGCGATGAACATCTCGAAGTACCGCGCGGGGTGGGCCTCGGCGAAGATCCCGCTGTGCGTGGAGTTGGACACCTCGCCGTCCAGCGCCACCACGTCCCCGCGCCGGGTGCCCAGCGCGGCCAGCGCCTCGCCGTAGGCCTTGCGGGTCGGGACTTCCTCGCCGATCGGCCAGACCGGCTCGGCCGCGAATCCCGTCTCGAACCGTTGGGGCGCAACGGTCTTCTCCGGCGTGGCCACCCGCACGGTCAATTCCCGAACGCCGCCGAGTTCGGCGATGGCCTCGTCCGGATCCGGCAATGGCTTGCCGTGTTTGCCTTCCTGGTTCTCCACCGCCCGCACGCCCTTGCCCTTGAGGGTCCGTGCGAAGATCACCGTCGGCCGGTCGGGCACGCCCTCGGCCTCGGTGTAGGCCGACTCGATGGCGGCCGGGTCGTGGCCGTCCACGGCGATGGCGTGCCAGCCGAAGGCCCGCGCCCGGTCGACGTAGCGGTCGATGTCCCAACCGGACATGGTCTGCCGGGTCTGGCCCAGCCGGTTGACGTCCACCACGACGGTGAGGTTGTCCAGTTCGGCGTAGGCGGCGTGCTCGAAGGCCTCCCAGACCGAGCCTTCGGCCATTTCCGAGTCGCCGCACAGCACCCACACCCGGTAGGGCAGCCGGTCCAGTCGCTTACCGGCCAGCGCGATGCCCACGCCGATGGGCAGCCCCTGGCCCAGCGAGCCGGTGGCCACGTCCGTGGGCGGGATGCGGGGCGTCGGGTGGCCCTCCAGCCGGCTGTCGAACCGCCGGTAGGTGAGCAGTTCCGCATCGGAGATCGCCCCGGCCGCCTTCAACATCGCGTAGTACAGCGGGGAAGCGTGTCCCTTGGAGAAGATCAGGTGATCGTTGCCGGGTTCGTCCGGCGCCGCGTAGTCCAGTCGCAGATGTCCGTCCAGCAACACAGACATCAGGTCGGCGGCGGACATCGACGACGTGGGGTGCCCGGATCCGGCCTCGGTGCTGCTGCGGACCGAGTCGATCCGCAGCTGCTGGCCGAGTTCCCGACGAAATTCGTTGTCCGGCAAGGTGGTTCCCTCCCATCCGCGCATGCTGTGTACGGAGATCGGGTACCCGAGGTCGGCACCGGAAAACGGAGGGAGACCGGCATGACCGACCCGATTGTTCCCGAAGCCGACGCGGCCGAGCAGCGGAAATCGGTGTTGTCCACCGTGGATGACGCGACCGAGGGTCGCGAGGTCGCGGTGGCGGACGAGGCCAGCGAGGCGGACGCGGCCGAACAGCAGGCCGAGATCGCCGATGACGACGAACTGGACCACTGGGACGGCTGACCGCGCGCGCAAGCCGACGACCACGCCGGTTGCCAGGTTCGCGGGACGTCCGTACGGTGAAAGCGGCGGTTGATATACACAGCCGTCCGATGGGCCAAGTGCCGTCGAGCGCGGCCCTCCCTCAATGCCACCGAGCCGGTCAGGCCTTGGCATTCACCGTCTCGGAGCGAGACGCGGCGACCGTGACCACGACTTCTCGTCGCCCGGCGCTCCGGTGCTCCGGAAGGGAAGCCATGTGATGTCTTCCGCACTTGCCACCAAGGAACGGCCCGAGCTCCACGCCGGGCGACACGACCACGACCAGTACCAGGACCTCGCGCCGTTGTTCGAGGCCCTGGACGACCGCGACGTGCCGCGACCACGCCGGGAGCGGGCGCGCGAGGAGCTGATCACCGGGTATCTGCCGGTGGCCCAGCACATCGCGCGCCGCTACCGGGCCAAGGGAAAGCCCCTCGATGACCTGGAGCAGGTCGCCACGGTCGGCCTGATCCACGCGATCGACCGGTTCGATCCCGGCCGGGGCGCGGATTTCCTGTCCTTCGCCGTGCCCACCATCACCGGTGAGGTGCGCAAGCACTTCCGGGACACCGGCTGGGCGGTCCGGGTGCCGCGCCGGCTGCAGGAGTCCTGCCAGACCATCAACAAGGCGGTCGCCGAACTGGGCCACGAACTTCAGCGGGCGCCCCGGCCAAGTGAGATCGCCCGGCACCTCGGCTGCCCGCTGGAGGAGGTGCTGGAGGGTCTGGCCGTAGCCAACGCGTACAACGCCGATCCGTTACCCAGCGACCAGGGCGGCGAGCAGACCAGCGCGATCCACTACCAGTTCGGCGCCGAGGATCACGGTCTGATCGACGTGGAGGACCAGGCCACCCTGTATCCGGCGCTGCGCGAACTGCCGGAGCGGGTGCGCACGATCGTGCTGCTGCGCTTCTTCCACAACATGACGCAGAGTCAGATCGCCCGCCGGATGGGCATTTCCCAGATGCACGTCTCGCGCCTGCTCACCCAGTCCTTCCACCAGTTGAGGGACACCCTCAGCGGTGACGGACTGCCGAACGCGAGCTGACTGCACGATGAACTCCCCCTTCGCGGCCCACCGAGGGCATGCGGCAGCGCGGGGTTCCCGACCGGGTGGCGTCGCCGGCCGCACAGGCCGGGATGGCCACGTTCGGTCATGCGACGCTGGAGTGGCTGGCGTCCGCCGGGCGAACTGGACCCGGTGCTGGTGGCGGCGTTCGACGACCTGTCGGCGCTGTCCGGTTGAGCAGCGCCAGCAGCGCGGCCACCACACACAGCGCACCGGCGCCCAGCCACACCGGGGTGTAGGAACCGGACACGTCGCGGGCCACCCCGCCCAGGAACGCGACCAGGCCCGCGCCGAGTTGGTGCGCGGCGTTCACCCAGCCGAACACGATCGGGCTGTCCGCGCCGTAGAACCGTTGGCACAGCGCGATTGTCGGCGGCACGGTGGCCACGTCGAGCAGACCGAAGCAGACCACGAAGGCGACCAGCGACGGGTCGACCGAGGGCCCGAGCAGCACCGGCAACAGGATCAGCGACCCGCCGCGCAGCGCGAAGTACCCGGCCAGCAGCCACCACGCGCCGGCCCGGTCGGTCAGCCAGCCCGAGGCCAGCGTGCCCACCACGTTGCCCGCCCCGACCATGGTCAGCAGCGACGCGGCGACCGTGGCCGACATGCCGTGATCCGTTGCGGCGGGGACGAAATCGGTCCACATGACACCGTTGGTGGACGCGCCGCAGATCGCGAACATCCCGGCCAGCACCCAGAACGGCTTGGTGCGGGCGGCATGGCACAAGACCCGGACCGCCCGCGATGCCGCGTGTGGCCGGGCGGGCGGTTTGGGCGTGAATTCCGTTGCGCCGTAAGCAGTCCGGCCCAGATCGGCCGGGTGGTCGCGGAGGATCAGCCAGGCGATCGGCAGCACCAGGAGCGCGGCCGCCGCGAGCAGCAGCATCGCCGCCCGCCAGTGGTAGGCGGTGATGATCTGCGAGAGCACCGGCAGAAAGACGAACTGGCCGACGACACTGGCCGCGGTGAGGATTCCGATCACCAGGCCGCGCCTGCGCATGAACCAGCGGCCGGCGATGATCGCCGCGAACGCCATGGCCAGGCTGCCGCAGCCGAGCCCGACCAGCACGCCCCACAACACGGTGAGCTGCCAGGCCGAGGTCATCACAGTGGTCAGCGCCGCGCCGACGGCCAGCACGGCCAGCGCCGCCGCGACCACCCGGCGCACACCGAACCGGTCCATCCAGGCCGCCGCGAACGGCGCGGTCACCCCGTTGAGCACCATGTTCACCGAGGCCGCCAGCCCGATCGAGCCGCGTGACCAGCCGAATTCGGCGGTCAGCGGGTCGACCAGCAGCCCCGCCATGGTGGAGAACGCGCCGGCCGCCACGATGGCCAGCCCGGCCGCGCCGACCACCCACCACACCCGCTGTCCACTGTGGACCGTTTGGGCGCCGCTGTGTGCCATGCCAACCAGGGTGGGCCGGGTCGCGGCCTGCGCACGAGATGTCCGATGGCCATCATGTGCAACGATCTGGCCATGCGTGCGTTCGCGGGCGATGGGCGGCACCGGGTGGCGGTGCTGGTGCGGGATGGCGTGCTGCCGATGGAACTCGGGCTGGTGCACCAGATCTTCGGGCAGGCGCGCTCGGCCCGGGGCCAATCGCTGTACGAGGTGGTCTCCTGCGGGCTCGCCCCGGGGGCCATCCGGACCGACGCCGACTTCGCGATCGTGGTCGACGCGGGCGCCGGCGCCCTGGCCGAGGCGGACACGGTGATCGTGCCCGCCTCGCACGAATCCGACGAGAGCGCCGCGCCGCTGCCGGACGAGCTGGAGCGCGCGCTGGGCCGGGTGCGCCCGAAGGCGCGGATCGCCTCCATCTGCACCGGCGCGTTCGTACTGGCCGCCGCGGGCATCCTGGACGGCCGCCGGGCCACCACGCACTGGCTGTCGGCCGAGCGGTTCCGCCGCCGGTTCCCGGCCGTCGAGCTCGATCCCGATGTGCTGTACGTGGACGAGGGGCGGGTGCTGACCTCGGCCGGGGAGGCCTCGGGCATCGATCTGTGCCTGCACATCGTGCGCCAGGACCACGGCGTCGCGGTCGCCAACGACGTGGCCCGCCGCACCGTGGTGTCGCCGCACCGGGAGGGCGGCCAGGCCCAGTTCATCGCCCACCCGGTGCCCGCACCGCAGCTGTCCTCGACCACCGGCCCGACCCGGGTGTGGATTCTGGAGAACCTGGAGAAGAAGCTCGCGCTGACCGAGCTGGCCGAGCACGCCTCGGTCAGCATCCGCACGTTCAACCGGAAGTTCCGCGAGGAGGTCGGGCTGACTCCGGTGGAATGGATCACCCAGCAACGCATCGCGCGGGCCCGCAGGCTGCTCGAGGAATCCGATCTCACCGTGGAACAGATCGCCACCCGCACCGGGTACCACTCCTCGGCCGGCCTGCGCCAGCACTTCGTCCGCGCGGTCGGCCTGTCCCCCGGCGCCTACCGCACCGCCTTCCGCGCGCCCTGAGCGCGGTCACAACCGGCCGCGTCCTGCGCATTGCGCCCGCTCGCCCGACGCTCACCGGCCGGAAAGCGGGAACGCCCTGCCCCCGACGAGTCGGGCCGGCGGGCGTCATCCAGACGTCACCGAAACGCCACCGTCCGCCGACACAGTGGCCGCCGTCATCGATGATCGCCGAAAGGAGAACCGTGAACCGCTCACGAAAGGCCGTCACCACTATGGCCGCGGCGGTGGCGCTGGTCTGCGTGGCCGGTACGGCCACGTCGGCCGCCACCGTGGCGCCGAACGCGCTTCCGTCCGAATGCCAGGGCACGCAGCAACTGAACCAGGCGACCAATGCCAAGCACGTGAAGTTCCTTGAGGCCCACGCCTGGGTCGAGTGCTTCCTGGACGTGACGGAGATCAATTCCGAGCTGTGGATACAGAAATGGTGGAAGGAAGGCCCCGGGCCGGGCTACTGGATCCGGGTCGGCGAAATTTCGACCAAGCATTTCCCCGGCGTCAGCGAGAAAAAGTTCTACAACAATTACACCATCGCCTGCAGTGGAGTGGGCGGGCACGGCGCCTACCGGGCCGCGGCCGAGGCGACCTGGGAGAACTCCGAGGGGGAAGTCGGCCACACCGACATCGGCTACAGCATCGAGGGCATCTACTGCTGACCGCGCTGCCCGGAAAGCCTTCTCGCCCGTCGCAGTGACCACAATGGACTGTTCCCAGGCGGCACCCCCGGACCGCCTGGGAACGCTAATCCTTCAACGGGAGGCGGTAGACGGAAACGTGGGAGTCCGACTCGGCGGTGAACTCGGCACCAGTCCAGTCCGCGTGCCGGCTTTCCAGCTCGAATCCGGCCAGCTGGCCCATCAGGTCCAGTTCGGCCGGCCAGACATAGCGTTGCGGCACGCGGGACACCCGGGCCTGGCCGCCGTCGTCGAACCTGACGTGGTGCGACATCAGGTGCTGGTGCAGCACGTCGTAGGTGTCCACCCCGAGGTAGCCGGATTCGGCGTGGAAGACCACACCGGATCGACCGGGCGGGAGCTTGCGCAGGTCGGGCACGCCGAGTTCGACCACGAACCGGCCGCCGGGGGTGAGATGCCGGGCCGCGTTTCGGAAACACTCGACCTGCTCGGCCTGGCTGAGCAGATTGCCGATCGTGTTGTACACCAGGTAGACCAGCGGAAATCTCCCGGGCGCCGTCGTCCGCGCCATATCGCCGACGACGACCGGAATCGTTGCCTCGTCGGCCTTTGTGCGCAGCTGGTCGATCATCGCGCGGGACAGTTCGATGCCGGTCACCGGCACCCCGCGCGCGGCCAGCGGCACGGCCACCCGGCCGGTGCCGATGGCGAATTCGAGGGCCGGCCCGCCGCCCGTCAGTCCGGCCAGCCGGTCCACCACCGGGGTCAGCGCCTCGGGCGCGAACCGGCCGGTGCCGGGTGTGTCGTAACGCCGTGCCGCGTCGGCGTTCCAGATGTCCTCTTGTCGCACCGCGACACGATCGCCGCCTCCATGGGCTCCGCGCAACGGGTTTTACCTTCCGCTGCCCGCACGAACGGCTCACCCGGTTTTTAACAACCATCGAAGACCCTGGCGAAACCGTTCCCTACCAGGGAAAACACGAAGGCGATGCCAGCCGGATCCGGCCACTTTGGTCTGGACCTGCGGCCGAACCGGCCTTGACACTCAATCGAGTCAGCACGACCCTCTGGGAACGATCGTGATCGAGTAAGAGCGGTTGACCGTATCGGAGGAGATGCCTCGACGACGGGTTTCGCGCGCCGGCAGTGGTTTCCCGGGCGCACCTTGTCGCGTGGCCAAGCGAGCTGGGAGGTCAACGTCAATGTCGATGACGAGAACGAAACCGGGCAGTCGCCGTCGCTGGTTGTCCCTCGCGGCGGTGACCACGGCGGTGCTCGGCGTGGTCACCGCGGTGATCACCACGACCGCGGGCCCGGCCAGCGCCGACGTGCCCGGGCCGCCCTCGGGCTGGTCCACGGTGTTCAGCGACGACTTCACCGGCTCCTCGGGCAGCGGCGTCGGGTCGAACTGGATCTATGACACCGGTCCCGGGTCGAACTTCGGCACCGGCGAGATCGAGACGATGACCAACTCCAACAGCAACGTCTACCTCGACGGCAACGGCGACATGGACATCACCGCGCTGGGTTCCGGGCAGAACTGGACCTCCGGCCGGATCCAGACCGCGACGGCCAACGTGGGCGCGCCCGCCGGTGGACAGCTGGAGGTCACCGCCTCCATCCAGCAACCCAATCCCAGCAGCGGTTTGGGTTACTGGCCGGCGTTCTGGATGCTCGGGCCCGGCCAGTGGCCGGAGAACGGCGAGATCGACATCCTGGAGGACGTCAACGCGCTGTCCGAGCACTCCGGCACCATCCACTGCGGCACCGACCCGGGCGGCCCGTGCAACGAGTCCAACGGGATCGGCAGCGGTATGCAGGGCTGCAGTGGTTGCCAGACCGGCTACCACACGTATTCGATGATCCTCAACCGCACGGACACCTCGAACGAGTCGATCACCTGGTACCTGGACGGCAATCAGTTCTTCCAGGTCACCGAGGGACAGGTCGGCGCGTCCACCTGGCAGGCCGCGTTCGACCACAACATGTCCATCATCTTCGACCTGGCCATGGGCGGCGGCTATCCCAACGGCGTGTGCGGCTGCACCAGTCCGTCCGACTCGACCAGCTCGGGCGGCACGATGAGCGTGCAGTACGTCGCGGCCTACCAGACCGGCGGCTGACGGACCTGCGGAAAACCGGTGTGCGGATCGGGCGAGAACCCTTTCCGCACACCGGTTTTCCATACGCTGATCACTACTGGGCGGCCAGCAGCAGGCAGACCGACCTGATGCGTCACTTCCACGAGAACGGCGGCCGTCCGGATCAGGTGTCCAGCAACTCCTCGGCGAAGACCTCCTCGATCGTCGGCCGGGTCGAGGACAGGCCCTGCTCGTGGTGGTAGCGCAGGAAAGTCTCCAGCGTGGTGCGGTTGGCCTCGATGCCGTAGGGCCACCAGTCCGCGCCGAGGAGTTCCTGGTCCCGCTCCAGCAGGCCGCGCATCCAGGGCATCAGGATCGTCACCCCGTACAGCCGGCGGGCGGCCCGGTACCGGTCGGCGGTGAACTCCTTCGCGGCCAGAAATCCATTGTAGACAGTCCGGGCGAGGCCGGGGTGAGCCGCGAGCAAACCGCGTGGCGCGACAACGGTGTGCATGATCGGGAAGATGCCGGTGCGCCGGTAGTAGTCCCGCTCGACGTCCTCGGCATCCGGGAACAGCGGCCGGATGTTGGTCGCGCCGTCCAGCACGACCTGCGGGATGTTCGCGGTGAACAGGGCGTCGATCTCGCCCGCCGCCAACATTTCGCCCAGCGACCGGCCCTCGGGCGTCGCGGTCACCTCGACGTCGGCGGGGTGCGGGTGACCGGTGAACTCGAACGGCGCGGCCGGCCGGTCCAGGCCGCCGATCACCCAGCGGTTGCGCGCGGGTTCGAAGCCGTACTCGTCCATCAGGACACCCTTGGCCCAGACCCCCGAGTCCTGACCGTAGACCCCGAACTCGCCGATGGTCCGGTCCACCAGATCCTTCGGGCCGGTGATGCCGCTGTCGGCGTTGACCCAGACGCAGGAGTGCCGGAACACCCGCGCGGTGAACACCGGCAACGCCACCAGATCCGACCCGGCGGCCAGGCCGCGCAGATGGAAGGTCAGGCCGAGCTCGCCGATGTCGTATTCGTTGCCGCGCAACGTTTTTGCGAAGATCTCCGGCAGGGTGGCCCCGGTGTGCAGGGTGACGTTCAGGCCGGAGAAGCCGACCGCGCCGTCGAACAGGGCGCGGGTGGAGTCGTAGTTGAACACCCCGATGTCCAGGGCGGTTTCGCGCATGATGCGCCTCCTTGTCCGTCAGTGATCACGATCGTCCGCGCGAGCGCCGCCGTCCAAGACAACTTTCGCACCGGCCATACCCTGCGGGTATCGTTCGAGGCGTGGACCTGCGCCTGCTCCGCTACTTCGTCACGACCGCCGACGAGGGTCACGTCGGCCGGGCCGCCGCGCGCCTGCACATGTCGCAGCCGCCGCTGAGCCGGGCCATCCGCCAACTGGAGGACGAGTTCGGCCTGGAGCTGTTGCGCCGCACGCGATCCGGGGTCGAGCTGACCGAATCGGGCGCGGTCGTCTACACCGAGGCGCGGTCGCTGCTCGAACACGCCGAGCGGGTGCGGACCCGGGCTCGATCGCTGGCCGGGGCGGCCGGGATCACCGTCGGCACGCTGGCCGACACCGTCGAGCACGTGGGCGCCGAGTTGGTCACCGCGTTCCGCCACCGGCATCCGCACGCCACCGTGACCCTGCACGAGGCCGACCTGACCGACCCGACGGCCGGGCTGCGCGCCGGGCTGGCCGACGTGGCGCTGACCCGAACTCCGTTCGACACCACCGGATTGACCGTGCGGAGCCTGCGCACCGAACCGGTCGGCGTTGTGGTGCCGGTCAACGACCCGCTGGCCGAACGGTCCTCGGTGGCCGTGGCCGACCTGACCGATCGGCCCTGGGTGCGGCTGCCCAGCAGTGCCGACGAGCGGTGGCGGGCGTACTGGACGGCGGGCCGGGCCGAGTCGGGTCCGGTGGCCAGGACCATTCAGGAATGCGTGCAATCGGTGCTGTGGAACGGATCGCTGGCCCTGGCTCCGCTCGGCCAGCCGCTGCCCGAGACGCTGACCGTGGTGCCGGTGACCGACCGCGAACCCCATCGGCTCGTGGTGGCCTGGCCCGGTGACCGGGCCACACCGTTGGTTCGATCCTTTGTCGCCGTTGCGATCGAGAGCTATCGAGGGTCCACTCAGGACTGACTGGCGCGCGGGAAGCGCGCGGCCGGTTGGGCGCGGGAGCGAACGCGAGCTTGGCTGAGCACACCGGCCGCGTCCCGCCCGCGGCCCGCGCGGCGCGGCGTGACGCCGTGCGGGAAATCGACCCGGGCCTTCTCGTAGGGCAGCGGCGAATCCGCGGCCGACCGTGACCACCACTGAGATCAACTGTCGTCCACATGAGGATGACCATCACCCCACTGAGGGGTCATCCTTCGGACATCGCGCCGGGCGAGGCTTGACTTCAAGCGCTTGAGGTCTGTTTTGCTTGCCACATGACAGCCTTGACCATCCAGGATGTGTCCCGGCGCAGCGGGCTGAGCGAACCGACCCTGCGGTACTACGAAGAGGTCGGCCTGGTCGGCCCGGTCCAGCGGGACGACAGCAGCGGCCACCGCCGCTACGGCGACGAGGACCTCGACACGCTGCAGGCGCTGTCCTGCCTGCGGGCGGTCGGCGTCGGCATCGAGGACATGCGCATCTACCAGGCCAACCGGTCCCGCGGCCTCGCCGCCGCGGCCGAGCAGCGCGACCTGCTGCTCAGGCACGCCGAGCGCATCGAGGCCGAGATCGCCGCCCAGCAGGCGCGGCTGGGATATCTGCGCGAGAAGGCGACGATGTGGGATGCCCGGCACCGCGGCGACGCCGAAGCGGAGGCCGCGTCGCGGGACCGGCTGATTCCCGCCGTGCGGAAGCTGGGGGCGGTGCGATGAGCGCGGTTCTGGTCACCGGCGGGTCCGGTTACCTTGGCACGCAGGTGATCGCGGCCCTGCTGCGGTCGGGGCGTGAGGTGCGGACCACGGTGCGCTCGCTGGATCGCGAGGAAGAACTGCGGGCGGCGGTGCGCCGGGGCGACGCCGACGACACCGGCCTGAAGGTGGTCGCCGCGGACCTGATGTCCGACGAGGGCTGGGTGGCCGCGCTGGGTGGATGCGCCGAGGTCCACCACCTGGCCACCCCGTTCCCGCCGGTCCAGCCGGAAGACCCGGACGAGCTGATCGTCCCGGCTCGCGAGGGCAGCCGGCGGGTGCTGCGGGCGGCGCGCGACGCGGGGGCCCGGCGGGTGGTGCTCACCTCGTCGTTCGCCGCGATCGGCTACACCTCCAAGCCGGGCGCGGAGTTCACCGAGGCCGACTGGACCGACCCGGACACGCCCGGCCTGCAGCCCTATCCGAAGTCCAAGACGATCGCCGAGCGGGCCGCGTGGGACCTGATCCGCGACGAGGGCGGCGGCCTTGAGTTGGTGGTGGTCAACCCGACCTTCATCCTCGGGCCGACCCTGACCACGTCGCCGCGGTCCTCGATGCAGCTGATCAAACTGATGTTGGACGGGACCATGACGGTCGCGCCCCGCCAGCGCTTCGGGCTGGTGGACGTGCGCGACGTGGCCGATCTGCACCTGCGGGCGATGGCCGAGCCTTCGGCCGCGGGCAAGCGGTTCCTGGGCGTTGCCGACGGTCCGACGCTGAGTTTCCTTGCACTGGCCCAAATCCTGCGCCGTCGCTTCGGCCCGATCGCTTCGCGCGTGCCGACCGAGGAGGCGCCGGGCGACGAACTGCCGCAGCCGATCATCCACAACGACCGGGCGCGCGAGGAACTCGGCTGGCGGCCGCGGCCGGCCGAAACGACGGTGGTGGACACGGCCGAGAACCTGCGCGCGCTCGGTCTGCTGGAGACCGGGTGACTGGCGCCGCAACGCCGCGATGCGTCGATCCGGGGCCGGCCAGGCGTTTTCGCCCAGCCGGCCCCCGGATGCCCTTGCGACCAGACCAAGGCGCCATCACCAGCCGCGCCTGATCCGGCTCGGGCTCGGCACCCTGACCGCCCGGAACCCAGCCTGGCTCGGGGCGAGCGGAGCATCATCGCAGGTGGCGAGGTGACGGGACCGCGTCTCGTCACCTAGACTGGGGGCATGGCTCGCTGGGAACCGGACGCACCCGAGCGCTTGGTGCGCGCCGCGGTCGACCTGTTCGACGAGCAGGGCTACGACAACACCACGGTGGTCCAGATCGCCGAACGGGCCGGGCTGACCAAGAGCACCTTCTTCCGGCACTTCCCGGACAAACGGGAGGTGTTGTTCGCCGGTCAGAACATCCTGAGCCGGCTGCTCGCCGACGGGATCGCCGGCGCGCCGGACTCGGCCACGCCGCTGCAGGCGGTCGCCGCCGGGCTGGAGGCCACCGCGACCGCCTTCCCGCTGGAGCGGCGGGACGTCGGGCCCCGGATCCGCGCGGTGGTGGCGGGCAACAGCGAGTTGCGGGAACGGGCCGCGCTCAAACACGCCCGGCTGGCCGAGGCCATCGCCGACGCCCTGCGCGAGCGCGGCGTGGCCGGCCCGATCGCGACCGTCGCCGCCGAGCTCGGCGCGCTCGCCTTCCAGACCGCCCACACCCGCTGGACCGACCAGCCGGACGAGCAGGAGTTCGCCGAGGTCGCCCGGCAGACCCTCACCGAGCTGGCGACGGCCGCGGCCAAACTGGACTGACCGGCCACAGCCCGCGGCCGGACCGACCGAACCGCCAGTCCGGTGTCAGTCCCTAGCCGGGGCGGAGGGCAGAACGGGGTGGCCACTCGCCGGATAGTGGGATCACCATGCACGAGCAGCCAGGTACGCATTGTGCGATCCATACTAATTCCCCCGCCACGAATACAGCGGAAATCCGGGCCGGGGGTAGTGCTCGCCGGTTGTCCGTAGCCGCCGACGCGGGCGGCTACGGACAACCGGTGTGCCGATCTTCGGTTCTCAGGCCGTGTAATGGAAGTAGCCGAGCAGATCCGACGCCGCCTGCACCGAGTCGGTCTCGACGTTGGTGCCGGTTTCCAGCGCGTCGATCATTTTCCCGCCGCCGATGTAGATTCCGACGTGATGGGTGTTGGTCGTGCTGCTGCCGTAATAGACCAGATCACCCGGCTGCGGTTTGGCGGTCTTGTGCAGGTGCCCGGTGGCCAGCTCGTCGTTGGTGCTGCCCGGCCCGAGCACGTCGTGGCCGATGGCCAGGTCGTAGACCCAGCGCACGAATCCGGAGCAGTCCGTGCCCACCGTCTTGTCGGCCGGGCAGGGGTGGATCGAGCCGGTGTATCCCACGCAGGAACCCAGTGTCGGCCCGGGCTTCGCGCCGTGCCCGCCGTCCCAGGAGTAGGGCACCTTGCCGCCGCGCCAGCCGTGCTCGCTGTGTCCGTTCCGGATGGCCGTGGCGTACTGGACCACCTTGGTCATGGCGCTGGCGGCCGGCGCCGCCTGCGGGGCCGCACTGGCGTTCGCCGGGACGGCGAGCGCGATGACCCCCACCGCCGCGCTCAGCACGCCGAGCGCCGCCAGCGCGGACCGGAACCGGGTCCAGAACCGTGGACGTGTCATGTTTCCTCCCGTATTCGCAAAAGCAAATAATCACTGTCAGTGCCGCACCGCGTCGGGCTTGGGTGAATCAGTGGAAAAGTCGACGACCGGCGACGACTCGATGGTTGCCGGTCGCCGGATCGCCTGGCAAGCGTTCTAGCTGCGGATTTGTTCCATGGAACGGTGGAACGACCGGCGCGGGCGTGACCTGGCGAATTGCCCAGGGATGGTGTGGGGTGTATGGCATGACGACGGATCGATCACGTCGCGTACCCGGCCTCAAGGACCTCGACGAGGCCGTCCCACCCCTGACTCGTGCCCTCACCGGCGAACTGCGGAACGCGCACGCCAGCACCGACGGAATGCCGTATCCGGAATTGATCAACCGGATTCAGGAATCCGGGAAAGGGGTGCTTGGCAAGTCGGCGCTGAGCCGGATATTCAGCCCCAATCCGAACCCGGGCAAGCAGCGCAGCCTGGAAGCCTGGCGCTCCTACGCCGCCGTGCTGAGCGCGCTCGGCGAGGACCCGGACGAGTACCGGGACCGCTGGCAGGCGGCCCAGGAGGAATGGGCGGCCCAGATCGGCGGGCACGCCCCGGACGAGATCCGCCCGCAGTCGGCGAAACGGACCCGTCTCCCCTACTGGATCGGCAGCGCCGCGCTGGTCGCCGCCGCGGTGGCCCTGCTCGTCTGGCAGCCTTGGTCGGCGGCCCGGACCCCGGTCGCGAGTTCACCGCAGAGCCGGCCCGAACCCGTGGCCGTTCTGGTCACCGGCACGCCACCGGTCACCATCCAGGGCGTCATCGTGCGCACCTACCACGCCGGGGAGGGCTCGATCGGCGTGCGCGTGTTTCCCACGCCCTACAGCAATGCCGGTGGGCAGAACGGGCCCCGGCCGGACGGCGCGGAGGTCGACGTGGTGTGCCACGTCGCAGGAGGCCGCATGGTGCACGAGGACCTGGAGCCGCCGGGAAAGCAGAACTCCGCGGGCTGGGACCAGGTCTACTACGAGAACCACCTGTACTACGTGTCCGACCACTACCTCGCGTTCCCCGGCGGAGTCCAGCCCAAGGCGTGCCCGGCCTGACCCGCGATGGCGCGGCACGAGCCGAACCGGCCGTGCCGCGCCACTTTCGCCGGGCTCAGCCCGGCTTTCGCTTGGTTGAGCTGGGTTTTCCCTTGGCTCAGCTCAGTTTCAGCGTGGGCTTGTGCAGATCCAGCCAGGTGGCCACGTCCAGGAACCGCTCCAGGCCGGACCGCTGCGCGTTGCCGATCTCGGCCATGGACGCGCCGGTCGCGGCCAGCACCTCGTCCCGGTCGTAGAAGTCCAGCACCGCGTGGTTGCCCGCGACCACGTCCCGGGCGTGATTCTGAATGGCGGCAAGGTAAGCCGGGTCGAAGCTGCCCGGGTAGCCGCTCTTCTTCCGGTCCGCCACCGACGCGGGCAGCACGTCCCGGGTGGCGCCGCGCAGGATGCTCTTCTCCCGGCCGTCGTAGGTCTTCAGCGCCCACGGCGTGTTGAACACGTACTGCACCAGCCGGTGATCGCAGAACGGCACCCGGACCTCCAGCCCGACGGCCATGGACATCCGGTCCTTGCGATCGAGCAGGCTCTGCACCATCCGGGTCAGGTGCAGGTAGCACACCTCGCGCATCCGGCGTTCCAGACCGGTTTCGGAGTCCTTGTACGGGACCTCGGCCAGCGCCTCGCGGTACCGCTCGGCCTTGTACCCCTCCAGATCGAGCCTGGCGGTGAGGTCGGGGCGCATCAGGCTGGCCGGGTTGACCGGCGACTTCTCGTTGGCCAGCCAGGGAAAGGTCTCCGCGTTGCGCTGCTCGTTGTGGAACCAGGGATAGCCGCCGAACACCTCGTCGGCCGACTCGCCGGACAACGCGACCGTGGACTCCTGCCGGATCGCCTTGAACAACAGGTACAACGAGTTGTCCCGGTCGCCCAGCCCGACCGGGAAGTCCCGGGCGCCGACCGCGGCCGCGCGCACCGCCGGATCGGCCATGGCGGAGCCGTCGAGCATGATGTCCTGGTGCCGGCACACGATGTGCTCGGCCACCGCGTGCACGAACGGGGTGTCCTGGGTGGGCGCGATGTCCTCGGCCCGGAAGTTCTCGGCCTGGTTGGCGAAGTCCACCGCGAAGCTGCGCACCACCTCGCCCTGCTCCTGCAACTGGGCCGCGGCGATCGCGGTCATGGCCGAGGAGTCCAGCCCGCCGGATAGCAGCGTGCAGCGCGGCACGTCGGCCACCAGCTGCCGCCGGATGATGTCCTCCAGCAGGTCGCGCACGTGGGCCACGGTGTCGGCCTGGCTGTCGGGGTGCTCGCTGACTTCCAGTTTCCAGTAACAGGTTTCGCGCAGCCCGGAGCGGTCGACCACGGCCAGGTGGCCGGGGCGCAGTTCGCGCATCCCCTCCCAGATGGCGTGTCCGGGCGTCTTGGCGAAGGCGAACAGCTCGCGCAGCCCGTCCATGGTGACCACGTGGTCGGCGAACTGGTTGGCCAGGATGGCCTTGGGCTCGGAACCGAACAGCACACCGTCGTCGGTTTCGTAGTAGTAGAAGGGTTTGATGCCCATCCGGTCGCGGATCATCACCAGTTTGTCGGTGCGGGTGTCCCAGATGGCGAAGGCGTACATGCCGTTGAGTTTCTCGACGATGGCCTCGCCCCACTCCACGTAGCCGCGCAGCACCACCTCGGTGTCCGAGTCGGTGTCGAAGCGCGCGCCGCGGCGGCGCAGTTCGTCGCGCAGTTCGGTGAAGTTGTAGGCCTCACCGGAGTAGACCATGGCCACCGGGCCGTCCGGGGTGTCCACGGTCATCGGCTGGGCGCCACCGGGCAGGTCGATCACGGCGAGCCTGCGGTGGCCGAGCGCGGCATGTTCGGCGAACCAGGCGCCGGAGGCGTCCGGGCCCCGGCACGACATGGTCTCCGTCATGGCCTCCAGTTCGCGCGCCTGCTGCGTGAGGTCGCGTCGAAAGGAAACCCAGCCGGTAATGCCACACATGAATTACCACCTTGTCACGGGATTATTTTGTGTACGTAAACTAACTATCAGCAAGTGATCGGCGCGTCACCATCCGTCAAACGAGTGACACTGAGCGACCTCTGTCAACCCACGGTGACAATCCCTGCTCGGCGGCTCGCGCTGTGACCCAGAACGCAACGGTCAACGCCATTGGCGAAGAATGAGGAATAAACGGGGTGCACGGTGAGCCGGGGAGGGACCATGACGACCGACGAGGAGGTCATCGTCGAGTTCGCGCTCACCCGCCTGGACAACCCCGGCCTCGATCTGGAGGAGATCGCCGCGCTGGTGGTCAGGCGGATGGGCCCGGAGCGGGTGCTGGAGTTCGCTTCCCGCAACCTGGCCACCCGCGGCGAGCTGCGCGGCGCGATGTTCCCGGCCGCCGTCGAACACGTACTGCGGGTGGTGCTGACCGCGCGCGGCCCCAGCTGACTCCTCCGGCCGCTTGCGCGCCGCCGTTTCGCACCGCCGTCTCGCACCGCCGGCTGGCCGGTTCCGGCCGGGCCGAAGCCGCCGACCGGGCCGCGGATTTCCTGTCTCGCTTGTCTTCTTGACAGCGATCAAGGCCGCTCGGCAGGCTCATGGCAACGTTGTCAACCGGAGTGACCAGGCGTTCTACCGCGGCCCAGCCCGGCGGAAACGCCGGTGTCGGCCTGCCCGCTCCGGTCCGCGCAGACTCGTTCAACGGTGATCGGAGTTGCCCTGATGTCCGGCAGAACGTCCGACGACACGCCCACCAGTCCGCAGGACTCGAGCCACCTTTCCCGGCGCGGTTTCCTCGGCGCCTCGCTGCTGGCCGGAGTCAGCCTGTCCGCGCTGCGGCCGTTCACCGCGGAAGCCGCGCCCAACCTGGCGCAACCGGCCACCGGCACGCCGGCCCACCCGGATCTCGCGCTCGGCCGGCCGGTGACCGTCTCCTCCACCGACTACGCGCCCACCCCGGCCGAGTTCGCGGTCGACGGGCTGGACGAGGTCGGGGTGCGCGGTTCGGGCTGGCGGGCGATGCCGGGCGACCCGCAGTGGATCGCGGTGGACCTGCAGGCGCCGTGCCGGATCAGCAGCGTGGTGCTGACCTTCGAGGCCAGCCCGGGCGATCCGGCGTTCGACCGGACCGCGTCCCGGACCAGCACCACCGGTTTCGAGATCCAGTCCAGCTACGCCGTCTCCTTCGACCTGGACGTGTCGGCCGACGGCCAGACCTGGACCACCGTCCACCACACCGACGCGGGCACCGGAGCGGTCACCACCATCCCGTTGGACAGCCCGGTCACCGCGCGCTGGGTCCGGCTGTCCGCGGCCAGCCTCTCGACGACCAACCCGCTGGGGCTCAACGGTTTCCAGGTGTTCGGCACCGCTGCGGCGCAGCGTCCGGCGGCCCGGGCCCTGACCAGCTGGCCGACCCACCACGACGCGCCGCCCGCGCTGACCCTGGCCGCGGACGGCACCGTGCCGGTGGAGTCGGGCTGGGTGCTGACCCTGGACGACTGGACCAACGGGGCGAGCGGGGCCGCGCTGTCCGGTCCGGCGGTGGACACCAGCGGCTGGCTGCCCGCCACGGTTCCGGGCACGGTGCTGGGCTCGCTGGTCGAGCAGGGGCAGCTGCCGGATCCGGTGTACGGGATGAACAACATGCACGTCCCGGAGGCGCTGTCCCGGCACGCCTGGTGGTACCGCCGGGCCTTCACCGTGCCGCGCGGGCTGGACACCCGGCCGGGGCGGCACGTGTGGCTGGAGTTCGACGGGGTCAACAACGCCGCCGACGTCTACCTCAACGGCACCTCGGTCGGCAGCCTGTCCCACCCGTTCGGCCGCGCCGTCTTCGACGTGACCTCGGCGCTGCGCGGCTCGGGCGAGCAGGCGCTCGCGGTCAAGGTCTCGCCCATCCCCTACCCCGGCAGTCCGGGCGACAAGGGCTCGGACGGCGTGTCCTACAAGGATTCCGGCACCACGCTGGTCAAGGACTCCCCCACCTACCTGGCCGTGTCGGGCTGGGACTGGATGCCCGCGGTGCGCGACCGGGTCACCGGCATCTGGAACCACGTGCGGCTGCGCTCCACCGGCGCCATCGTGCTGGGTGACGTGCGGATCGACTCCCACCTGCCCAACCTGCCCGACACGACCAGCGCCGAGGTCACCATCACCGTGCCGGTGCGCAACGCGGGCTCGACCGCGCAGCGCACCACGGTGTCGGCCGCCTTCGGCCCGGTGCGGGTGAGCAGCACGGTGACCGTGGCCGCGGGCGCGCGGACCGACGTGGTCTTCGCCCCTGCGAACTTCCCCCAGCTGCGGTTAAGCAACCCACAACTGTGGTGGCCCAACGGTTACGGCGATCCGCACCGGTACGACCTCGCCCTGTCCGCGACCGCCGGGACCACGCCGAGCGACACCCGCTCGGTGAAGTTCGGCATCCGGCAGCTGGACTACCAGTACCACCTGCCGATCATCGTGCAGAACGACGTGGCCCCGCAGACCGTGGACTTCCCGGCCCAGCAGGCCCGCTACCTCCGGCTGCAGGGCGGCCTGCGGGCCACCGGCTGGGGCATCTCGTTGTGGACACTGTCCGTTGTGGACAGCAGTGCGCCGGATGTCGATCTGGCCCTGAACAAGGCGGCGACGGCGTCCTCGATCGACAACTCCAGCAACACCCCGCCCAACGCGGTGGACGGCGACCCGAACACCCGCTGGTCCTCCGGCTACACCGACAACCAGTGGATTCAGGTCGATCTCGGTTCGGTGGTGAGCTTCGACCGGGCGGTGCTGTCCTGGGAACAGGCCTACGCGCGGACGTTCACCATCGAGGTGTCAGACGACGGCACGAACTGGACCACGGCCGCGTCGGTGGACAACACCCCCGATCCGCTCACCCTGGTGGTCAACGGGGTCAAGGTGTTCGCCCGCGGTGGCAGCTGGGGCTGGGACGAACTGTTGCGCCGCATGCTGCCCACCCGGATGGACTCGGTGGTGGCCATGCACCGCGACATGAACTTCACCATGATCCGCAACTGGGTCGGGTCGAGCTACCGCGAGGAACTGTTCGCCGCCTGCGACGAGTACGGCATCCTGGTGTGGAACGAGTTCTGGGACGCGTTCTCCGAAGATCCGGCCAACCACGACATCTTCCTGGCCCAGGCCCAGGACACCGTGCTGCGTTACCGGCACCACCCGTGCCTGGCGGTGTGGTTCGGTTGCAACGAGGGCAATCCGCCGGCCGACCTCGACCAGGCGCTGGAGCAGATCGTCACCGGCAACACCGATCTGTTCTACGCCAGCGATTCCAACGCCGGCGTGATCACCGGCGACGGCCCGTACTACTGGCTGGACCCGACGCAGTACTTCACCGGCCAGGCCACCGGCGACAACATCGGCTTCCACAGCGAGATCGGCATTCCCACGGTGTCGGTGGCCGAGAGCATGCGGAATCTGGTCGGCCCGGACGATCCGGGCTGGCCGATCGACACGCCGTGGTTCATGCACGACTGGTCCACCCAGGGCAACCAGGCCCCGCAGACCTATCTGGCCGCGATCAACGCGCGGCTCGGCGAATCGGCCAGTCTGGAGGAGTTCTGCCGGAAGGCGCAGTTCGTCAACTACGAGAGCATGCGGGCGATCTTCGAGGCGTGGAACGCGAAACTGTGGCAGAACGCCTCGGGGGTGCTGCTGTGGATGTCGAATCCGGCCTGGCACAGCACGGTCTGGCAGACCTACGACTACGACCTGGACGTCAACGGCAGCTACTACGGCTCCCGCAAGGGATGCGAGCCGCACCACGTGCAGGCCGACCTGTCCAGCTGGCAGGTCACCGCGGTCAACCACACGCCGGCCCCGCTCACCGGCGTGACCGTGACCGCGACGCTGTACGACCTCACCGGCGCGACCCTCGGCACCCCGCAGCGGATGACGCTGAACATCGCGGCCTCCAACGCGACCCCGGCGTTCACCGTGCCGTTCGCCGCGTCGCTGCCCGCGCTGCATCTGTTGCGGCTGACCATGTCCGACCACCACGGCGCGGTGCTTTCCGAGAACACCTACTGGCGCTACCGGACCGACACCGACGTGCAGGCACTCAACCAGGTGCCGCCAACCCAGCTCGCGGTCGCGTTCACCGACCACACCGCGGTGCTTCGCAATACCGGGAAGTCGGTCGCCGCGATGATCCGGCTGTCCCTGCGCTCCGGCGACGGCACCACCCGGGTGCTGCCGACCCTCTACGGCGACAACTACTTCTGGTTGCTGCCCGGGGAATCCCGCACGGTGACGATCGCCCCGCGGGTCGCGGTGCGCAATCCCGCGCTGTACGTCGAGGGCTACAACGTGGCAGGGCGCCTGGTGCGCTGAACCTCGGGTCCGAGTCGTCCCGGCAGGATCGGCTGTTGCACCGGATGGGCCGGGATCCCCGGTGAGTCAGGGTGCGGCCCGCATGCCGAAGCGGGACATCAGCTCGCGTTCCTCGTCGGGCGAGGGCGGCGCGTCGCGATGCCACAACTCGTGCAGGGCGGCGAAATACCCGTCCATCGCGGGCGCGTGCAACACCAGCAGCCGGGCCTGCACCGAGCCCGCGTTGCCGAACGTGTGCGCGGTGCCGCGGGGCACCAGCAGGAAATGCTCGGCCCGCAGGAGCTGCTCCTCGCCGTCGACCACCACGGACACCGCACCGTCGAGGACGAAGTACGCCTCCGAGCAGTTGAGGTGCCGGTGCGCGGGCGGACGTCGGCCGCCGGGCGGCAGGGTGCGCTCCATCAACGAGAAATCGCCGTCGTCCGCCTCGCCGATGGCCTTGAACAGCATCGCGCTGCCCCGGGCCGAGTAGCCGCGCACGCCCTCACCCGGCCCGATGACTCGTTCGGTTGCCATCCGACCTCCCGGAATACGACGGCGTCCCGCCTATTCCAGCGGACGGCCCGCCCTCGCGTCCACGGGCTCAGCCGGGCAGTTTGTCCCGGGCGGTGTCGGCGGTCTCCTGGAGCTGCTCGCCCGCCCGGCGGGCGGCCCGGCGGGCCCGCCAGCCCAGCGAGGGCTTGCCCTCGGTGTCGGCCGCGGCGATCAGCAGCCCGCCGACCAGACCGGCGTTCTTGAGGAAGTGGATCAGCTGTTCCTGCTTCTCCTGGTCGTCCTTGGCCGCCCAGAACGGGTGCCCGGCCGCGGTGGTCGGCACCAGGCTGCCGATCAGGGCCAGCGAGGCCAGGCGCGGAAACTTCCCCAGCGCCAGCAGCGACCCGGCCACGATCTTCACGCCCGCGTCGATGCGCACCAGGGTCACCGGATCGGTCGGCACCCCCTCGGGCAGCACCTGCTTGACCGGGCCGGTGGCCTGGTCGAGCAGGGGTTTGGCCGCCTCGGCGTGCCCCTCGGCCTGCCGCAGCGCGTTGATACCACCGAAGATGAAGATGGACGCGAGCAACGGACGCGCCAATCGGCGTAGGAGCATGACCGCCGCCTTTCACAAGTAGGAACACACGTCTACCAGGGAGTACCCCGAAGCTGGATGGTCAACGCGCGAACCGGCGCGCGAGCTGGCCCGGCTGTGGTCCCGGGTCAGCCCGGCCCGTGGCCGGGCCAGGTCGGCCGCCGGCCCGCCGGGTCGCACGCGTTCTGGCTGTCGTTCCTGCTGCTGGGGATCGCCGCGATCGGCCGGTACGCGCCGTACGGCCCGCTCTTCGCCGCGATCGCGGAACTGCTGCCGCGCCGCACCGCGGGCATCGCGGTCGCCGTGGTGAACGCGGCGGCGCACTCGGCGGCTTCCTGGGTACCTGGTGGGCTGGCTCAAGCACGCCACCGGCGGCGCTGGGCGGCGTTCCTGACGCTGGCGGGCACAATGGTGGCGGCCGCGATCGTGTTGCTCGCGGTCGGACGGCTGGCGACGGAAAGACGGGCGGAAGCGGCGGCATGACGGCACAAGTGTTGTTGCCCTGGCTGGACATCGCGGTACCCGACGGGCTCACCGCCGAGCGCTACGACGGCACCGGCGCCCCGCCGTCCACAGTGGACAGTGTCAAGTTCTACGTGCTGCCCTACGATTCGGGCTCCGGACCGCCCGGTCTGATCAGCAGGATGCCCGCGCTGCGCGCCGTGCAGGCGCTGTCGGCCGGAGTGGACAACCTGCTTCCGCTGATCCCGGCCGGGGTGCAGCTGGCCAACGGCCGCGGCCTGCACGATCTGAGCGTGGCCGAGCACGCCCTGGCCCTGGTCCTGGCCGCGCAACGCGATCTACCCCGCTGGTTTCGCCAGCAGCGGCGCGGTTCCTGGGACCGGGAGCACACCCGCTCGCTGGCCGACACCCGCGTGCTGCTGGTCGGGTACGGGTCGATCGGGCAGGCCATCGAGCGCTACCTGCTGGCCGGCGAGGCCGAGGTGATCCGGGTGGCCAGCATCGCCCGGGCCGGCGTGCACGGCATCGACGAGCTGGCCGAGTTGTTGCCCGCCGCCGACATCGTGGTGCTCGTGCTGCCGGACACCCCGCGCACCCGGGGATTGTTCGGCCCGCGGGAACTGGCCGCGCTGCCCGACGGGGCACTGGTGGTCAACGTCGGCCGGGGCACCGCGCTGGACACCGCGGCCATCACCGCCGAGGCGGCGTCCGGCCGGCTGCGCGCCGCCCTGGACGTCGCGGACCCGGAACCACTGCCCGCCGACCATCCCCTGTGGGCCATGGACAACGTGATCATCACCCCGCACGTGGCCGGTGGCTCGGACTCCTTCCACCCGAGGGCCCGCCGCCTGGTGGAGCAGCAACTGGCCCGGTTCGCGGCCGGCGAGCCGCTGGCCAATCTGGTGCGGTAGCGAAGAGCTGAACCGCACGCCGACTTGTTGACGTGTCAAGTACGCGGCACGAGGCCGCGTTCTCCTTGAGAGGCTTGACATGCGCAACGTGGTCATCACCGGAATGGGTATCGTTTCCTCGCTCGGTTTCGAGGTCGGCGAGTTCTCGGCGCGGGTGCGGTCCGGGGAGATCGGGATTCACCCGGCGCCGTGGCCCAGCGCGGCCGGGGCGGTGTGGTGGTCGGGCGTCCGGGACTTCGAACCGGCCAGGTGGATGTCGCCCGTGGTCGAGGCCGGCACCGACCTGTACGCCCAGTTCACCCTCGCCGCGGCCGAGCAGAGCGTCCGCCAGTCCGGCATCGGTTTCGACCCGGCCCGCACCGCGATCGTGCACGGCACGACGTTGGGCGGCGTCCGGGCGCTGCTGCGGGCGCAGTACGAACTCGAGCACCACGGGGCGGCCGCGATCGACCGCAAGACGATGATCAAGATCTCGCCCAATATGGCCGCCGCCCAGTTGGCGATGCGCTGGAACCTGCACGGCCCGCTGTTGACGGTGTCCACGGCCTGCGCCTCCTCGCTGGACGCCATCGGCACGGCGGCCCGGATGATCGCCGACGGCCGAGCCGACGCGGCGCTGGCCGGCGGCACCGAGGGCGGCTGGGCCGGGGCCGACGGCCGCGCCGAGGACAAGTTCGAACCGGCCGTGTTCCACAGCGAGCTCGGCTACGGCATGACCAGACCCGGGCTCGACCGCTCGGTGGCGAGCATCCCGTTCGACCGTCGCCGCAGCGGAGTCGTGACCGGCGAGGGATCGGCGATGTTCGTGCTGGAACGGGAGGAATCGGCCCGGGCCCGCGGTGCCGCGGTACTGGCCGAGGTCGTCGGTTACGCCTCGCTGGCCGACGCCTGCCACCCCTCCTCGCCCGAGCCGACCGGACGCTGGGAGGCCGAGGTCATGCGCCAGGCCCTGGCCGAGGCCGAACTGAGCCCGAATCAGGTCGACGCGCTCATCGCGCACGCCACCTCGACGCCGAAGGGCGACACCGCGGAAATCAGCGCGATCAACACGGTGCACGCGCGCAACCGGCGGGCGGAACTCCCGGTGATGTCGTTGAAGGGCCACATCGGTCACTCCGGTGCCGCGGCCGGCGCGATGAGCCTGGTCACCGCCGTCCACACGCTGGGCGATGGCGTGCTGCCGCACACCGCGGGGACCCGGGAGGTCGATCCCGAGGCCGAGTTCACCGTCGTCACCGGCACTCCGGTGGACGTCGCCGCCCGCACGATCCAGCTCAACGCGTTCGGCTTCGGCGGTCAGAACGCGTCCCTGATCGTCCGGCGACGACCGTGACCGCGGCGGGGCCGGTGCTCGGCTACACCCGCCCCGCACCCTCGATCGCCCACGCGCCGACCAGTTCCGGCGGGTAGGCCACCGCACCCGTGTCCCGCGCTTCGGCGCGCAGGCGATCCAGCAGCGTGTCGACGCCGACCTCTTCCCCGGTGGCGACGCCGTGCCCGATGATCAGCGGCAGCAACGAGGTAACCGTGCCCGCGTAGTACCGGTAGTCGGGCGATTCGGGGTCGTGGGTGACCGGGGTTTCCACGGCCATCCCGGCGACGTTCAGGCCGGCGTCGCGCAGGATCGAGCCGAGCCGGCCACCGCGGAGCGGGCCGCCACCCAGCCGGCAGGCCGCCTCGCACCAGCGCAGGCAGGTGGCGGCCAGCGGCACCGCGCGCGGCGAGGTGGCGTAGATGACATCTACTTCCTGGAACGAGACGATGCCACCCGGCCGCACCAGCGAGCGCAGGCTTCGCACAGCCGCCGCCGGGTCCGGGAGATGCATGAGAATCAGACGTCCGATGACGGCATCGACCAGCCCGTCCACCGGAACATCGGGAATCTCGGCCCGCACGAAGGTCACGTTGTCCACATCGGACTCTTTGGCCCGCTGCCGGGCGGCCAGCACCATGTCCGGGTTGACGTCCGCGCCGATGACGTGACCGGTCGGCCCGACGATGTGCGCGGCCAGCATGGTCACATCACCAAGGCCGCAACCGATGTCCAGCACCCGCATACCGGGCCCGACACCGGCCAGCCGCAGCAGGTGTTCGGTGTGCGGCGCGTACATCGCGGCCTGGATCTCCAGCCGTTCGGCCTCCGCCGCCGTCCGTCCCATGATGTAGTCGCCCATCGCCTTCCCCTTCCTTTCCCTCACCACGGGTGCCGGCGGTTCGCGGGTTCAGCCCGGCGGCCCGGTGAACTTCCGCAGGTGTGGATCACGTGTCTCCCAGGAGATCTCGTGGCCGGAACACGAGCGATGAGACAAAGGGGGCGGACCGGTGCTGTTGCGAGCCACCACGACCGCGATCGAGACCTATCGGGCCACGGGCGCCTGGCGGCGGGAATCGGCGGTCGACGACCTCGCCCACTGGTCGGCCACGACACCGGAAGAACCGGCGTTGCTGGCCCATCGGGCGGCGACCGGGCTGACCGTGCTGACCTGGGGCGAGCTGGCCGACCACGTCGACCGATTCGCCGGTGCCCTGGCCGAACTGGGGATCGGACCCGGCGACGTCGTGGCGACGCAGCTGCCGAACTGGTGGCAGGCGGCGGCGATCGCGCTGGCCTGCTGGCGCCGCGGCGCCGTGCTGGCCCCGATCATGACCACCATCCGGGGCCGGGAGCTGGCCCGGATGCTGGCTCGCGTCGAGGCCCGGGTGGTGATCACGACCAGGGTCTGGAACGGCCACGACCACGCCGCGACGCTGGCCGAGCTCGCCCCTCGGTTGCCCGCGTTGCGCCACCGGGTGATCATCGACGGCCACGGCCACGGTGAGGTCGATTTCGAGGACTTCTTCGTCCGCGCCGAGCATCCCGCGGCCGGGGACCCGGTGTCCGATCAGCGCCGAGCTGGCCGAGGAGACGGCGGCCGTGTTCGGGCGCCCGCTGCTCTCGGTCTGGGCGATGACCGAGGGCGGCCGGGCCAACACCACGGACGCCGATCCGCGCGACTGGGCCGCCCACAGCATCGGCGCTCCACCGCCCGGCACCGAACTCGGGCTGCGCCCGCAGCGGCCCGGCGCACCGATCGACGAGCGCCGCCCCGGCACCCTGGTCATGCGGGGAGCCTCGGTGGGCCTGGCCACGCAGGATCGCGACGGCGGCGAACCGCACGTGCTGGCCGACCACGACGACGGCTGGTACGACACCGGCGACCTGGCCGTCCCGGACGGGCGCGGCGGTTTCCGGCTGATGGGCCGGGTCGCTGATCGGGTCGGTGGAGCCTTCATGATTCCGGTGGCCGATGTCGAGGACGTGCTCCGCCGGCATCCGCGCATCGTGGACGTCGCGGTGGTGGGTCACCGGGATGGCACCGAGGGGTGTGCGGTCGTCGTCGCCGGCGGTCCGGTGGACCTCACCGAGGTCCACCGGCACCTGCACGAGACGGGGATGACCGAGTGGTACTGGCCGACCCGGCTCGAGCGGGTCGAGGAACTGCCGCGCAACGCGATGGGCAAGGTGGAGAAGGCAGTCCTGCGAGCCTGGATGTCCGATACGGACAATCTTGGCTGAGCCCGTGAGCTCTGCTGAACCATCCGATTCGGCGCCGACGTGAGACGAGGGATCGCCCCTATCTTTCAGTGAGCCGCTGACCACCGTCGCGGACATCGCGGCCTTCCACGCGACGCACCCGCAGTCGCCGTTGGCGCTGGGCGGCCCTGCCCGGCGAGACCCTCTACTACTCCGATCCGCACGACCTGGTGGCCTACCAGGGCGGTTTCGCGGTCGCCGACGCCGCGGCCAATGACGTCGTGCTGGTGAAGAACTCGGGCCAGGTGTCCGTGCTGGCCCGCATTCCGACCCGCGCGGAGACCGCGCCGGCCAGCACGCTCGGGCCGGGTTCGCCGGCGATGCAGGTGCGGGCTCAGGCCGTCCCGTCGTCGGTGGCGGTGGGCCCGGACGGCGCGCTGTACGTCGGCCTGCTGCGGGGCGTCCCGTCGCTGCCGGGCACGGCCGAGGTCGACCGGATCGTGCCGGGCCAGGCGCCCCGGCCGGTGGTCACCGGGCTGACCTGGGTCAGCGACATCGCCTTCGATGCCAAGGGGCGGCTGGACATTCTCGAATCGGCCACCCCTGGCGCACGCCCGGCCAGGGCGAGCTCATCGCGGTCAACGGCCTCGGCTGGACCGACTTCCGGCGGACGCGGCCGGTGCTTGTCGGGGCTGACCCAGCCCGGGGCGAACACCGGCCGCGTCCGTCGCGTCGGGGCTAGCGCGGTGTGCGGCTCCGGCGCTGGGCCGTGCTGATCAGGACGTCGAGTAGGGCGTCGTAGGTCAGCCCGACCGCCTGCCACATCCTCGGGTACTGCGAGTGGCTGGTGAACCCCGGGAAAGTGTTGACCTCGTTGAGGATTCGCGTTCCGTCCTCGGCCACGAAGAAATCCACCCGCAGCAGGCCGGCGCAGTCCAGCTCGCGGAACACGCGCAGCGCGTCCTCACTGAGCCCGGCGATGACGGCCGGGTCGAGCTTGGCCGGCACGTCGAACCGGGTGGTGGTGTCGTCGTACTTCGCCTGGTAGTCAAAGAAAGCGTGGTCGACGGAGGGCAGAATCTCCATCGGCGGGCTCACGGTCAGCTCGCCGTCGGGGCGTTCCAGGACGCCGATGTCCACCTCACGGCCGAACACGGCCGCTTCCACCAGGACCTTCTCGTCGCTCTGCCGGGCCCGGTCCAGCGCGTCCGGCAACTGGTCCCAGTTGTCGACCCGGGAGACGCCGATGCTCGATCCCTCCCGGGACGGTTTGATGAACACGGGAAGCCCCAACCGGTCCCGCTCGGCGGCGGTGAGCTCGTTCTGGCCCCGGCGTAACACGACGGCGTCGTTGACGGTCAGGCCGGCGCCGACGGCGAGCTTCTTGGTGTACTCCTTGTCCATGCCCAGGGCGCCGGCCAGCACCCCGTTGCCGACGTAGGGAATCCCGTACTGCTCCAGGATCGCCTGGATGGCGCCGTCTTCCCCGAATCGTCCGTGCAGCGCCGGGAACACCAGATCGCAGCGGGCGGCGATCTCGGTCATTGCGGCCAGCATGCTCTCGGCCATGGTGCCGGTGCCGGCCGCCGGGAAGGTCGCCTTCTGCCAGTGCCGGGCGTCCGCGGCGTTCTCGAACCGCGGCACGTCCTGCTCACACGTCCAGATGCCGTCGCTGCCGATGTGCACCGCGAGGATGTCGTATTTTCCACGGTCGACATAGGTCAGAATGCTCGCCGCCGAGCTGCACGAGACGTCGTACTCGCCACTGCGGCCACCGAAGACCACGGCCAACCGAATCCTGCTATCGGACATTCGACACTTCCTCGAGTTCGGGGAAAGGTATGTGGATGTGGCGGCGCGCGATCCGCGAGCCGATGCCGGTGAGGATCTCGTGCGGCAGGGTGCCTGCCCACTCGGCCCATTCGGCGACCGTGGGCTCGCCGTGGTCCCCGTTGCCGAACACGACCACCTCGTCGGCCATGCCGATCGAGTCGCCGCCGAGGTCGACGACGAACTGGTCCATGGCGATGCGCCCGGCCACCGGATACCGGCGACCGGCGATCCACACCTGGGCCCGCCGGGCCGCCGCCCAGGGCACGCCGTCGGCGTAGCCCAGCGGCAGCAGCGCCAGGGTGCTGTCGCGCTCGGTGACGTACTCGTGATCGTAGGACACGCCACTGCCGGCCGGGACCCGCTTGACCAGAACCGGGCGGGTCCGGACCGTCATGGCCGGGCGCAGGCCCACGGCATGGCCCGGATCGGGTTCCACGCCGTAGAGGCCGATGCCGGGCCGGACCAGTTCGTAGTGGGTGCGAGGGCTGGACAGGGTGGCCGCGGAGTTGGCCAGGTGCCGTAATCGCGGCCGCAGGCCGGCCCCGTGCGCGACGGCGACGGCCTGGTCGAAGCGGCGGACCTGGGCGTCGATGGTCGGTGCGGCGGAGACGGCTCCGCTGACCAGGTGCGACCAGATCGCGCGGACCCGGATGGATCCGGCGATCTCCAGGTCGCGGGCCTGCCGCACCAGCTCGCCCCATTCGGCCTCGGGGGCGCCGTTGCGGTGCAGTCCGGTGTCGGCCTTGAGCTGCACGTTGGCGGTGATCCCCAGGGTGGCCGCGCTGGCGGCGATGGCCAGCAGGTGATCGGCCGAGGACACGGACAGGTCGACGTCGGCCAGCAGCGCAGGGCCGAAGTCCTCGAACGGGCTGTGCAGCCAGCTCAGGATGGGCGCGCTGATCCCGTGCGCGCGCAGTTCTAAGGCCTCGGCGCAGCTGGTCACGCCCAGCCAGGTCGCGCCGGCCGCGAGCGCGGCGTCCGCGACCTGCACCGCGCCGTGGCCGAACCCGTTGGCCTTGACCACCGCCAGCACGCCGGCCTCGGTGTGGCTCGCGAACAGCCCGACGTTGTGCGCGAGCGCGGACAGGTCGACCGTCGCGGTCGCCAGACCGGTCATCCCGGGCACCGGGCGACGATGCCGGCCGCCTGACCGGGCGCTCTCCGGCGGCAGCCGGGCGCCAGGGTGATCGGGGTACTCGCCATGGGCTCCATCCCGTAGTTCACGTCAAGGACCGGGGACCGGGTTCATTCGATCGGATGAACCCGGCGGCCGCTCCGCGGTAGTTGGGCGACACGGTACAGAAGGTGAAGCCCGGGCAAGCTCAGAACGTCTTTTTGAACCAGTGGGCGGCACCGGGCTCGTCGTTGAACGGACCGTCCACGGTGGCGACCAGAAACACCCCGGCCGGTGGCCGCAGGTCGTCGACAACTCCGTCGTCGGCTGTCCGGGTTCACCCGGCGCGTTCGTTCAGGGCACACGGGTTTACATTTGACTCTCACTTGTAAATCTCGATGTACATCGCCTACGCTCGCGTCAAGTCATCCAACGGAGGAGGACGTGATGAGCGCGACGAGCGGCACGGTGCCCCTGGGGTCGACCGAGCGCTGGACGGACCGGAAGCGATACCTCTGGCTGATCGGACTGGTCGTGCCGTCGCTGGCCTTCCTCGCCATCGGCCTGCACGCGGCCACCGGATGGGGCGTGTGGTTCTGGATCGGCCCGATCGTGATCCTGGTGATCGTGCCGGCGATCGACCTGGTCGCAGGACTGGACCGCAGCAACCCGCCGGACGACGTGATCGAGCGGCTCGAGAAGGACCGTTACTACCGCTGGATCACCTATCTGTTCCTGCCCATCCAGTACGTCGGCTTCGCCGTGGTGTTCTGGATGATCGCCAACGACAGCCTGTCCATTGTGGACAAAATTGGGCTGGCTGCCTCGATCGGCTGCATCGGCGGGATCGGCATCAACACCGCGCACGAACTCGGGCACAAGCGGGAAAGCCACGAGCGCTGGCTGTCCAAGATCGCGCTGGCGCAGAGCTTCTACGGCCACTTCTACATCGAGCACAACCGCGGTCACCACGTGCGCGTCGCGACGCCGGAGGATCCGGCCAGCAGCCGGGTCGGCGAGAGCTTCTACCGGTTCTGGCCGCGCACCGTGTTCGGCTCCCTGTCCTCCGCCTGGCGACTGGAGCGCAGGCGCTACGCCCGGCGCGACCAGCACCCGTTCCGGATCGGCAACGACGTGCTCAACGCATGGCTGATGTCTGGCGTGCTGTGGATCGCGATGATCGCCTGGCTCGGCATCGGCATCCTGCCCTTCCTGGTGTTGCAGGCCGTGATCGGGTTCTCCCTGCTGGAAGTCGTGAACTACATGGAGCACTACGGCATGCTGCGCCAGCGGGTCGGCACGAACTCGCGGCGCCGCTACGAACGGGTGGATCCCAGCCACAGCTGGAATTCCAACAACATCGCCACCAACGTCCTGCTGTATCACCTGCAACGGCACAGCGACCACCACGCCAACCCGACCCGGCGCTACCAGACGCTGCGCGACTTCGCCGAATCGCCGGTACTGCCCACCGGATACGCCGGAATGATCGTGCTGGCCCTGTTCCCGCCGTTGTGGCGACGGGTGATGGACCCTCGGGTGCTGGCCCACTTCGACGGCGACATCAGCCGGGCCAACATCCAGCCGGCCAAACGCGCGAAAGTGTTGGCCCGCTACGGAAACACGCCCGCTGTCGCCCGCACGCCGGTGCCGGCCGACGTGCGCGGTGACGCCACCGAGGGCGGGATGTGCCCGGGCTGCGGATACGTCTACGACGAACAGCGCGGCGACCCCCGGGAAGGCTTCCCGGCCGGCACCCCGTGGTCGGCGATACCCGATGCGTGGTGCTGTCCTGATTGCGGGGTGAGGGAAAAGGTGGATTTCGTGGCCGCGGGAAGGATGAGCGCGTGATGCGGGTCGAAGCCGACCGTGTCCTGTGTGACGGACTGGGCATATGTGAAACGATGGCGCCGGACTTCTTCGAGGTGGGCGACGATGGAACCGTGGTGCTGCTGGAGGCCGAGCCCGGTGAGCGGCACCGGGCCGACGTCACCGCCGCGGTCGACGCCTGTCCGATGCTGGCATTGAAACTCCGGGACTGATCATGACACTGATGATCCGGCAGTCGATCATCGACGCGGCGATCGAACTCACCGCGCGCTCGGGCTGGTCGGCGGTGACCATGACCCGGCTGGCCGAGGCCGTCGGGGTGAGCCGACAGACCGTGTACAACGAGGTCGAGTCCAAGACCGCACTGGCCGAAGCCATGATCACGCACGAACTGGGCCGGTTCCTTGCCGTCGTCGACTCGGCGTTCGACCGGAACCCCGACGATCTGGTCGAAGCGGCCTATGAGGCCGTCCGCGGGGTGCTCGAACTGGCCGAGAACAACATCCTGTTGCGCACCATCGTGTCGGCGACGCACGGCACCGGCACCGAGTTCCTGCCGCTGCTGACCATCCGGGCCGAAACCCTGCTCGGCGACGCGAAAACCGTGCTGGCCAAACGCATCCAGGCCTACCAGACGCCACTGGACGACCGGCAACTGGCCGTGGTGGTCGACCTGCTGGTGCGCACCGTGCTCAGCCACGTCATGCAGCCGTCCGACACCCCGTCCCACACCGCCGACGCACTGGCCTGGACGGCGGCCCGGATACTGGACCGCGCCCCGCGCCCGACGATGCGATCCCAGCCGTGAGGATGCGCCGGGTGGATCAGTTCCGCTCATCGATTCGCGGCACGGCCGCATTCCGCCCTACGTCTTCGACCCGCTGCACCCCGGGGGGTCCGGGCCCATCTCGTCGCCGATGTCCGCGCGGATGACTGAGATCAGTTTTCGCTATGGCCGAGGAGCTTGCCCGGTGGCCGCCGACTCCGACTAACTGTGCTGGGACACAGAGCGAACGGAGTGCAAGCACCATGGCCACCAGCGACCGCGCGCCCTCGATCGACTACACCGTTCCCCGCCGAGTCGTCACCGGCCACACCGCCGACGGGAAATCGGTCGTGGTCAGCGATGGCGCGATCCCGGTCACCCGCGAGATCGCCGAGGACGGCGTCGCCTTCCACGAAATCTGGAACACCGAGGGCGCGCCCGCGCCGATCACCGCGGTCGAGCCGGACGAGCCGACCCAGCGCACTCTGGCCGTGCCGCCCCCGCCGCGGGGCACCAAGATCCGGATCAACGAGTTCGCGCCGGGCCACCTGAACCAGGCCGGGTTGCAGTCACCGGTCCACCGCACGGCCTCGGTCGACTACGGGATCGTGCTCGAGGGCCAGATCACGCTGCTCCTCGACGACTCCGAGGTGACCCTGCGAGCCGGCGACGTCGTGGTGCAGCGGGGCACCGACCACGCCTGGGCCAATCGCGGGGAGGTGCCGGCGCGAGTCGTGTTCGTGCTGGTGGACGGCGAGTTCGACGCCGAGCTGGCCGCCTCGTTGCCGGGCGGCCTCGCCGGTCTCATGCACGGCGGTCCTCGCGACTGACCCGATCATGGCTCCCCGGGTGCCGGGTCGTTCGGGTGAGGAGCCCTCAAGATCGCCCAGGTTGCGGAACTCGCAGTTGACCGGCCATCTCAGCGTCCCTGCAGAGGAGCCGCACCCGAATCATAGTTCCCACATTCGGCCGTGATCTCGGCCGTCGCTTGCGCCGCGGTGAAGAAGTCGTCGGCCAGCGGCGAGGTGCGCGATGCCGCCATCGCGAGGCACACCTGGTCGGGCGCGAGTTCCGGGATGGGTACGTAGCTGATGTCCGGACGTGAGTAGAACACTGTCTCCGAACGCCCCACGAACGAGATGCCCCGGCCGGCCGCGACGTGCTCGAGCTTCTCCTCCACGCCGCGCACCCGGAGCCCGGAGTCGGGGTGCGGGCGCCTGGTGGGCTGCGTGCTCGGGTCGGCATGCCAGACCAGCGGCTCACCGGCCAGGTCGGCCTCGGTGACCTCCTCCTTGCCGGCCAACCGGTGGCCTGCGGGCAGCACCACCATGAGCGGCTCGGTGTACAGCGGGGTCACGCGCAGGCCGGTCTCGTCGATGGGCAGCCGCACATAGCCGACGTCGATGCGGCCGTCGAGCAGCATCGGGGCCTGGTCGTCCCATTCGATCCGCTGCACGTCCACGACCACGTCCGGATGCCGGGCCTCGAACGCCTGGGCCGCCGGGATGACCGGGATGCCGGTCCGGAAGCCGACCGCCAGCCGCCGGCTGCCCCGGGCGGCCACGGTCACCCGGCGGCGGACCGCGTCCACGGAGGCGAGCAGCGGGCCGGCGTCGGCCAGCAGTTGCCGGCCGGCGTCGGTCAGCACCACTCCATGGCGATCCCTGGTGAACAGCGAGGCGCCGAGATCCTGTTCCAGCGCGCGGATCTGCCGACTGAGCACCGGCTGCGCGATATGCAGCGCTTCAGCGGCGTGGCCGAAGTGCAGCCTGTCGGCGACGGCGCGGAAGTAGCGCAGTTTGCGCAGGTCCAGATCCATGGAACCCCCCGGGTCCGGTGATGTCTGCAGGGTATCACCGCGGCTGAAAGAAGTCTTGGACACCCGCTCAGGGCAATGGCAACCTTGACAGGTACCTAATGGGACCAAAGCGAATTCGGCATAAGAATTCGACACCGGGACTTGATAGCCACTCCGTCAAGCACACCAATTTTATCCCCCGGCGTCAGCACTCTCAGCTGAGCGCACCCGCACCACCACTTCTCGCGCCACATCATTCACAAGGAGCAGTAGCGTGCGCGTTTTCGTCACTGGCGGGACCGGCCATTCCGGTTCGTACATCATCCCCGAGCTCATCGCCGCCGGGCACGAGGTCACCGGCCTGGCCCGGTCGGACACGGCTGCGGCGGCGCTGTCCGCGCATG
>DASZNF010000104.1:0-15570 GCA_035551355.1 Pseudonocardiaceae bacterium
CGCCACGGCGAGTACCACCTCGGCCCGCAACGCCCCACCGAGCAGCACCCCGAGCGCGCCGAACGCGGCCGTGCCGGCGAGCACCATGAGACCGGCGGCGCCCAGGCCACCTGGATCGGGTCGCCAACCCAGGGCGAGCGCCACCCCGCCCAGCACCACCAACTGCACCAGCACCACCCCGAGCACCGCGAGCATCCGGCCTGCGACCAGCGACCACCGGGGCAGCGCGGTGGCGGCCAACCGTTTGAGCACCCCGTAGCGGCGGTCGAAGCCCAGCGCGATGGCCTGCCCGGTGAACGCCGAGGACATGATGGCCAGCGCGAACACCCGCGGGGTGACCGCGTCGATCCGCGGGGCAGGCAGCTTGATCACGGTGACCAGGGTCAGCCCGACCAGCAGCACCAGCGGGATGAGCAGGGTGAGCAGCACCTGCTCGCCGTTGCGGAAGGCCAGCAGCGCCTCGGTGCGGGCCTGGGTGAGCAGCATCCGGCCCGGCCGTCCTCGGCCCGGCTTGGGGGTGAAGGTGCCCGGGGCGAACCGGGCTTCCGACGCAGCGCTCACCGCAGTTCCCGTCCGGTCAGGTCGAGGAACACGTCCTCAAGGCTTCGTTTGTTCACCTGCATGGCCTCGGCCAGCACACCCTGCTGGGCGCACCAGGAGGTGACGGTGGACACCACCTGCGGGCTGATCGGGCCGCGCACCCGGTAGTCACCGGGCCGGTCCTCGTCCACCGCGCAGCCCTCGGGCAGCGCCTTGGCCAGCAGCGCCAGGTCCAGGCCGGGTTTGGCGTGGAAGCGCAGCAGTTGTTCGGTGACGTCGGCGGTGGTCAGCTCGTCCGGGCTGCCCTCGGCCACCACCCGGCCGCGGTCGATGATCATCACGTGGTCGGCCAGCTCCTCGGCCTCTTCCATCAGGTGCGTGGTGAGCAGCACGGTGACCCCGTCGGCCCGCAGCGCCCGCACCAGGTCCCACACCAGCCGGCGGGCCTGCGGGTCCATGCCCGCGGTGGGCTCGTCCAGGAACACCATCTCCGGCCGGCCGACCAGCGCGCAGGCCAGGGACAGCCGCTGCTGCTGGCCTCCGGACAGCCGCTTGTAGGGGGTGCGGCGGGCCGAGTCCAGGCCGAGGGTGGACAGCAGCCAGTCCGGGTCGTGCGGGTCGGCCACGCAGGTGGCCACCAGCCGGAGCATCTCGTCGGCCCGCACCCCGGGGTAGGCGCCGCCGCCCTGCGGCATCACGCCGATCCGCGGGCGCAGCCTGTCGCCGTCGGCGCGGGGGTCCAGGCCGAGTACCCGCACGGTGCCGGAGTCGGGGGTCAGGAAACCCTCGCAGATTTCGACGGTGGTGGTCTTGCCCGCACCGTTGGGGCCCAGCAACGCCAGTACCGCCCCGGTCGCTACGCGCAGGTCGAGCCGGTCGACGGCGGTCGTCGCGCCGTAGCGTTTGACCAGACCGGTCACCTGGAGGGCAGCATCCACCACGAGTGGAAAGACTAGGCCGTGGTCCGGCTCACCCCTCGGCCGGATCGGCCTGATCGCTTGGGCAGCACCGGGCAGGTCCGGTTGAGCACGACCACGGCGAGGATGAACACCACGGCCGCGGCCAGGGCGGCGTCGGGCAGCACGTAGGCCCGGCCGTCGAAGGTGCTGCCGGTGGGCGGGACCAGCATGGCCACCACGGCGCTGATCGCGGCGGTCGCGCTGCGGAACACCGAGGCGCCCACCACGCAGGCCAGCGGGAGGGCGGCCCACAGCAGGTACCAGGGCTGCACGGTGCCGCCGAGCACCACCACCGCGGCCATGCACAGCCCGAGGCCGAGCATCGGGTGCATGCGGCCCTTGTGGGTGTCCCACAGCAGTCTGCCGATGACCACCACGCTGACCACCTCGCCGATGTCGCGCAGCACGCCGATGGTGGTGTCGGTGTGGTTGCCCAGGTCCAGCGCGATGCCCAGCCCACCGGCCACGTACCCGAGGGCGGTCATCGGCGACATCCAGCTCTTCACCACGCCGTTGGTGTTCAGCGTGGACAGCCAGCCGAAGCCCAGCCCCGTGCCGACCGAGGTGGCCACCATGATCACCGCGGTGACCACGCCCAGCCCGAGCGCGGCGTAGACCAGATGTCGGAGGGTGCCGCCCCAGCGGCGGGCGACCATGACGCCGAGGAAGCCCAGCGCGGGCGCGGCCGAGATCTTCACCGCGGCGCCCAGCACGATGACCGCCGATCCGGCCAGTAGGCAGGCGATCTCGGCGGCGGTCACCGGGGGTATCGGAGCACCCTTGCTGAGCACCGGCAGCCGGTGCAGGGCGATCTCGAACCCGGCCAGCATCAGCCCGATCATCAGGGCCTCGTTGTGCGAGCCGGCGATGAGGTGCCACAGCACCAGCGGGTTGGCCGCGCCCAGCCACAGCGCGCTGACCGGCTGCACGCCGAACCGGCGGGCCAGCCGGGGCAGCGCCCACACGATCATGGCCAGGCCGATGAGCTCCAGGATGCGTTGCAGGTAGACGCCGGTGACCACGTGATTGCCGGACACGGCGGTGACCAGCCGGCCGACGGTGATGAACAGCGGGCCGTAGGGGGCCGGGGTGTCCCGCCAGATGTTGGGCACGCCCCGGGTGAGCGGGTCGCTGACGCCCAGCGCGGCGGCCGGGCCGAGCTGGTAGGGATTCAGCCCCAGCGCGGCGATCTTGGACTGGGCGAGGTAGCTGTAGACGTCCTTGCTGAACATCGGGGTGGGCGGCAGGGCCAGCGGGATGGCCCACATGAACAGCGTCCGGTTGAGCTGGCTGCGCGAGATCAGGTGGACCCGGCCGGGGCGGGCGAACCGGCCCAGCAGCAGCCAGGCCAGCACCACCATGGCCATCCCGGCGAACGCCACGGCCAGCGACACGGTGGGCATCCGCGGGAACAGGCCCAGGATCGGGATGGTGTTGACCGGGTTGAACACCGGCGTGGCGCCCGCGCCCAGCGACCCGGCGGCCAGCAGCAGTGCGCCGATCGTGCCGAACCGGCGCACGACGTCCAGCTGTTTGCGTTCGCCGTGGTCCAGCCCGGGCGGTTCGACCGTGCCCAGCGAGACGTCGACCGAGGCGATCACCGCCTCGCCCGGCCCGCGAACCGCGCCGTCAGTCACGCCTTCGACCACACCATCAGTTGCTTCACCGGCGACGTCGGCGGAGACCGGGCCGGTCTCGCCGCCGGACCCAACTTGGGCCAGCGTCCCCTCGATATCGCTCGTCGCCACGTCGAGAGCCTATCGGTGGCGCTTTCCGAGTGAGCCCGATCACCCCATCCGGTGCTGCCTTTGCCCCGCCCACCTAAATACGTCACACTTGTGTTGTGAAAAACGTCGGTGCTGCTCCCCGAGCCGCCGAGGACGCCGTCACGGTGCCCTCGGCGGATGCCTCGGCCGCGCAGCACGCGGACGGCCGGACCCGGCAGGCAGTGGCGCGGCTGCTGCTGGAGCGGGGGCCGGTCACCGCGGCGGTGGTCGCCGACGCGCTGGGCCTGAGCCCGGCCGCGGTGCGCCGCCACCTCGACGTGCTGATCGCCGAAGACGAGGTGCGCACCCGGGAGGCCCCCCGGCGTGGGCAGCGCGGCCGGGGTCGTCCGGCCAAGCTGTTCCTGCTCACCGAGACCGGCCGCGCCCGGTTCGGTCACGCCTACGACGATCTGGCCGTGTCCGCCCTGCGGTTCCTCGCCGAGCGTGGCGGGGAGGCCGCGGTCCGGGCGTTCGCGGAAAGCCGGGTGGCCGGCCTGGTCGGGGAGCACCGCGCCGCGGTGACCGCCGCCCGGGACACGCAGGCCCGCGCCCAGGCGCTCGCCGACGCGCTCACCAGGGAGGGCTACGCTGCCTCGACCAGGCATGTTGGGTCAGGAGAGCAGCTCTGCCAGCACCACTGCCCGGTGGCCCACGTGGCCGCCGAGTTCCCGCAGCTGTGTGAGGCCGAGACGGCGGCGTTCGCCGAACTGCTCGGCACCCACGTGCAGCGGTTGGCCACCATCGCCCGCGGCGACGCGGCCTGCACCACCCATGTTCCGACGCCCTCGGTCCCGAACCCGAGTGCGCCCGGGACGATCATGGATAGCCACGAGTATGGAGGGGAGTCCGGATGACTGCCGCTGCCGAGCAGCGCACGCCCACCACGGTCACCACCGGCGCCGAGCCACTCAGCCAGGAGCAGACCCTGGCCACTCTGGGTCGCTACGAGTACGGCTGGGCGGACGCGGACACCGCGGGCGCCAGCGCCCGTCGTGGCCTGTCCGAGGACGTCGTCCGCGACATCTCGGCCAAGAAGAGCGAGCCCGACTGGATGCTGCAGGCCCGGTTGAAGGCCCTGAAGCTGTTCGACCGCAAGCCGATGCCCAACTGGGGCGCCGACCTGTCCGGGATCGACTTCGAGACGATCAAGTACTTCGTCCGGTCCACCGAGCAGCAGGCCGCCACCTGGGATGACCTGCCCGCGGACATCAAGAACACCTACGACAAGCTGGGCATCCCGGAGGCGGAGAAGCAGCGGCTGGTCTCCGGTGTCGCGGCCCAGTACGAGTCCGAGGTGGTCTACCACAAGATCCGCGAGGACCTTGAGGAACAGGGCGTCATCTTCCTGGACACCGACACGGGCCTGCGCGAGCACCCGGAGCTGTTCGAGGAGTACTTCGGCTCGGTGATCCCGGCCGGGGACAACAAGTTCTCCGCGCTCAACAGCGCGGTGTGGTCGGGCGGCTCGTTCATCTACGTGCCCAAGGGCGTCCACGTGGACATCCCGCTGCAGGCCTACTTCCGGATCAACACCGAGAACATGGGCCAGTTCGAGCGGACGCTGATCATCGTCGACGAGGACGCCTACGTGCACTACGTCGAGGGCTGCACCGCGCCGATCTACAAGTCGGACTCGCTGCACTCCGCGGTGGTCGAGATCATCGTGAAGAAGGGCGGCCGCTGCCGCTACACGACCATCCAGAACTGGTCGAACAACGTCTACAACCTGGTCACCAAGCGGGCCAAGGCCGAGGCCGGCGCCACCATGGAGTGGGTCGACGGCAACCTCGGGTCCAAGGTGACCATGAAGTACCCGTCGGTGTTCCTGATGGGCGAGCACGCCAAGGGCGAGGTGCTGTCCATCGCGTTCGCCGGTGAGGGCCAGCACCAGGACGCGGGCGCCAAGATGGAGCACCTGGCCCCGCACACCTCCTCCACCATCGTGTCCAAGTCGGTGGCCCGGGGCGGTGGCCGCACCTCCTACCGCGGTCTGGTCCGGGTGCACAAGCGAGCCCACCACTCGAAGTCCACGGTGAAGTGCGACGCGTTGCTGGTGGACACCATCAGCCGCTCGGACACCTACCCGTACGTGGACATCCGCGAGGACGACGTGTCCATGGGCCACGAGGCCACCGTGTCCAAGGTCAGCGAGGACCAGCTGTTCTACCTGATGTCCCGCGGCCTGACCGAGGACGAGGCCATGGCCATGGTGGTGCGCGGGTTCGTGGAGCCGATCGCCCGCGAGCTGCCCATGGAGTACGCGCTGGAACTCAACCGCCTGATCGAGCTGCAGATGGAAGGGGCCGTCGGCTGACCATGACGACCACCGAGAAGCCGACCGCCCAGCACGGCCTGAAGGAGCACTCCGACGGGGTGGTGATCCCGCCCTCGACGCGAGCCGACCGCGCGGACACCACCACGCCGCCGACCGGGCGCGAGGAGAACTGGCGGTTCACCCCGATGAAGCGGCTGCGCGCGCTGATCCCGGCGCAGCCCGCCACCGGCACCGCGCCGGTCGAGGTGAACGCCCCGGAGCAGGTACGAGTGGACACCGTGTCCCGCGACGACGCGCGGATCGGGGTCACCGGCGCGCCGGCCGAGTACGTCTCGCGCAGCGCGTTCGAGTCGTTCACCGAGGCGACCGTGCTGACCATGCCCAAGGACACCAAGGTCGATGAGCCCGTGCTGGTCACGGTGACCGGCCCGGGCGAGGGGCAGACCAGCTACGGGCACCTGCAGGTGCGCGCGGAGAACTTCGCCGAGGCGGTCGTGGTGCTGGACTACCGCGGTTCGGGCACGCACGCCGACAACGTGGAGTTCGTGCTGGCCGACGGGGCCAAGCTGACCGTGGTCGCGGTGCACGACTGGGCCGACGACGCGGTGCACCTGACCACCCACGAGGCCGCGCTTGGCCGCGACGCGGTGCTCCGGCACACCGTGGTGACCCTGGGCGGGGACACCGTCCGGGTGACCCCGACCGTCCGGTTCACCGAGCCCGGCGGGGACGTCGAGCTGACCGGCCTGTACTTCGCCGACGCCGGCCAGCACCTGGAGCACCGGCTGTTCGTGGACCACGCGGTGCCGCACTGCCGCAGCAACGTCACCTACAAGGGGGCGCTGCAGGGCGACGGCGCGCACACGGTGTGGGTCGGCGACGTGCTGATCCGGGCCGCGGCCGAGGCCACCGAGACCTTCGAGCTCAACCGCAACCTGGTGCTCACCGACGGCGCGCGCGCCGACTCGGTGCCCAACCTGGAGATCGAGACCGGCGAGATCACCGGCGCCGGCCACGCCAGCGCCACCGGCCGGTTCGACGACGAGCAGCTGTTCTACCTGCAGGCTCGCGGGATCCCGGAGGACCAGGCCCGGCGGCTGGTGGTGCGGGGCTTCTTCCACGAGGTGCTCAACCGCATCGCGGTGCCGTCCGTGCGGGAACGGCTGGAGGCCGCGATCGAGACCGAGCTGGCGGCGGTGGGCGTGTGAGCCAGCGGGTGTGCGCACTGTCCGACCTCGACGACGGCAAGCCGCTGGCCGTCGAGGTCGGCGAGGTGCCCGTGGTGCTGGTGCGCGAGGGCGAGACCGTCCACGCGCTGCGCGACGAGTGCACGCACGCCGAACTGCCGTTGTCCGACGGCGAGGTGACCCGCAAGGGCATCGAGTGCTTCCTGCACGGGTCGTGCTTCGACCTGCGCACCGGCAAACCGTCCTCGCTGCCGGCCACCGAGCCGGTCGACGTGTACGCGGTGTCCGTCGTGGACGACGAGGTGCACGTGGACGTGTCCGGGCCGATCAACACCTGAGCCGACTTTTTCGCACGAACGCAGGAGAAACGAAGTAGCTATGGCCACCCTGGAGATCAAGGACCTGCACGTCTCGGTGCTGGCTGACGACGCCGAGAAGGAGATCCTCAAGGGCGTCGACCTGACCATCCGCGCCGGGGAGACGCACGCGATCATGGGCCCCAACGGGTCCGGCAAGTCCACCCTGTCCTACGCCATCGCCGGTCACCCCAAGTACCAGGTCACCTCGGGCGAGGTGCTGCTGGACGGGGAGAGCGTGCTGAGCATGACCGTGGACGAGCGCGCCCGGGCCGGGCTGTTCCTCGCCATGCAGTACCCGGTCGAGGTGCCCGGCGTGTCCATGTCGAACTTCCTGCGCACCGCGGCCACCGCCGTGCGCGGCGAGGCGCCGGCGCTGCGGCACTGGGTCAAGGAAGTCAAGCAGACCATGGGCGAGCTGGAGATCGACTCCTCCTTCGCCGACCGCAGCGTGAACGAGGGCTTCTCCGGCGGTGAGAAGAAGCGCCACGAGATCCTGCAGCTGGCGCTGCTCAAGCCGAAGATCGCCATCCTGGACGAAACCGACTCGGGCCTGGACGTGGACGCCTTGCGCGTGGTGTCCGACGGCGTGAACCGGTACAAGGAGGCCGGGGACGTGGGCGTCATGCTGATCACCCACTACACCCGCATCCTCAAGCACATCACCCCGGACTTCGTGCACGTGTTCGCCGGTGGCCGGATCGTCGAGTCCGGCGGTTCGGAGCTGGCCGACGTGCTGGAGAACGAGGGCTACGTGCGCTACACCGGCGGCAAGCGCGAGGAGGCTGTCGTCAAGTGACCACCACCGCGTCGCCCGTGGACGTCGACACGATCCGCAAGGACTTCCCGATCCTGTCCCGCACCGTGCGGGACGGGAAACGGTTGGTGTATCTGGATTCGGGCGCGACCTCGCAGAAACCGCGGCCGGTGCTGGACGCCGAACGCGCGTTCGTGGAGACGTCCAACGCCGCGGTGCACCGGGGCGCGCACCAGCTGGCCGAGGAGGCCGACGAGGCGTACGAGGGCGCGCGGGCCAAGATCGCCGAGTTCATCGGAGTCGACGCCGGGGAGGTGGTGTTCACCAAGAACGCCACCGAGGGCGTGAACCTGGTGGCCTACGCGATGAGCAACGCGAACACCTCGGGTTCGCCCGAGGCCGAGCGGTTCCGGCTGGGTCCGGGCGACGAGATCGTGGTGACCGAGATGGAGCACCACGCGAATCTGGTGCCCTGGCAGCAGTTGTGCGAGCGCACCGGCGCCACGCTGCGCTGGTTCGGCCTGACCGAGGACGGCCGGCTGGACCTGTCCACAATGGACGAGCTGGTGAACGACCACACCCGCGTGGTGGCGTTCTCCCACCAGTCCAACGTGCTGGGCACGGTCAACCCGCCGGCCCGGATCGTGGCCCGGGCCAAGGAAGTCGGCGCGCTGACCGTGCTGGACGCCTGCCAGTCGGTGCCGCACTCGCCGGTCGACCTCGGCGCGCTGGACGTGGACTTCGCGGTGTTCTCCGGGCACAAGATGCTCGGCCCGACCGGGGTCGGCGTGCTCTACGGGCGCCGGGAGTTCCTGGAGATCATGCCGCCGTTCCTGACCGGCGGGTCCATGATCGAGATGGTGCACATGGCCAAGTCCACGTTCGCCCCGCCGCCCCAGCGGTTCGAGGCGGGCGTGCCGAACTTCGCGCAGGCGGTGGGTCTTGGCGCCGCGGTGGACTACCTGTCCGCCATCGGCATGGACCGCATCGCCGAGCACGAGCACCAGCTGACCGAGGCCGCGCTGGCCGGCCTGGCCGAGATCCCCGGCGTGCGGGTGCTCGGCCCCACGCCGGACGGCCCGACGGGAACAGCCGACCGGGGTGGCGCTGTTTCCTTTGTCGTGGAGGGAGTTCACGCGCACGACGTCGGTCAGGTGCTGGACGACCTGGGCGTCGAGGTGCGGGTGGGGCACCACTGCGCATGGCCGCTGCACCGTCATTTCGGCGTGGCCGCGACCGTGCGGGCCACGTTCTACCTGTACAACGACCTCGACGAGGTCACCGCATTGCTGGACGGGGTGCGGGAGGCGCAACGGTTCTTCGGGACGGCCTGATGCGACTGGACCAGATGTACCAGGAGATCATCCTGGATCACTACAAGCACCCGCACGGGCGCGGCCTGCGCGACCCCTTCGAGGCGGAGGTGCACCACGTCAACCCCACCTGCGGGGACGAGGTGACCCTGCGCGTGCACCTGAAGGGGGACGGGGACCAGGCCGAGGTGGCGGACGTGTCCTACGACGGGCAGGGCTGCTCGATCAGCCAGGCCTCGGCCTCGGTGTTGACCGATCTGGTGATCGGGCACACCGTGAAGGAAGCGTTCGGCACCATGGACGAGTTCGTCCGGCTGATGCAGGGCCGCGGGCAGATCGAACCGGACGAGGATGTGCTGGAAGACGCCATCGCCTTCGCCGGAGTGGCGAAGTACCCAGCGCGGGTGAAGTGCGCGCTGCTGGGTTGGATGGCATTCAAGGACGCCGTGGCGCGCGCGACGACGACGTGAGGTGATGGAACCGATGACCAGCAGTGACGTGCACACCGAAACCGCCGCTGACCAGGCCGGGGCGCCGACCCGGGAGGAGCGCGGCGCGGCGAACCTGCCCGAGCAGGCGCCCGCGGTCGACCAGGCCAAGATCGACGACGTCGAGGAGGCCATGCGCGACGTGGTCGACCCCGAGCTGGGCATCAACGTGGTCGACCTGGGGCTGGTCTACGACATCCGGGTCGACGAGGAGAACGTCGCCCTGATCGACATGACGCTGACCTCGGCGGCCTGCCCGCTGACCGACGTGATCGAGGATCAGGCCCGCAGCGCGCTGGTGCGCGGCGAGACCGGCGTGGTGTCCGACATCAAGATCAACTGGGTGTGGATGCCGCCGTGGGGCCCGGAGAAGATCACCGAGGACGGGCGGGAGCAGCTGCGCGCCCTCGGCTTCACCGTCTGAGCCGTGCGGGCTCTGGGAGCCGACTAGGGTCGTTCGGTCTATAGCCCGATCACCGGATTGCGGATAGCCTCGATTTATTGGACGGAGTCCAACAAATCGAGGCTGTTCCGTCTGGGGAGGTTCGTGGTGGTCGAGTTGCTGGACGAGCACATTGCGGCGGTGCGGGCGTTCACCCGGCGCTGGTCGGAGGTCACCCGGGTGCTCGACTCGGGGATGTACGACACCCCGTACTCGCTGACCGAGGGCCGGATGATCTATGAGCTGGCCCAGCGGGACACCATGAACCAGATCGACCTGCGCGGCAAACTGGGGCTGGACCCGTCCTACCTGACCCGGCTGGTCCGCCGGTTCCGCTCCGACGGCATGATCGAGATGCGGCCCTCGCCCGAGGACGGCCGCAAACAGGTCCTGCGCCTGACCGAGCACGGCCGCGCGGTGGCCAAACTGCTCGACGAGCGTTCCCAGGAACAGAACCGGGAACTGCTGGCGCCGCTGGCCGAGCCGGAGCGCGATCGGCTGGTGGCGGCCATGGCCACCATCAACACCATCATCGACGGCACGGCCCCGGGCGCCGAGTATCACCTGCGCGCCATCGAGCCGGGTGACCTGGGCTGGGTGGTGGCCCGGCACGGTGCGATCTACGCCGCCGAACGCGAGTGGAACGCCGAGTTCGAGGCCCTGTGCGCCACCATCCTGGCCGACTACGTGCGGGAGTTCGAGCCCGGCCGGGACAACGGCTGGATCGCCGAGTCGGCCGGGCGCCCGGTCGGCAGCGTCTTCTGCGCCCATGACGACGACCAGACCGCGCGGCTGCGGTTGCTGCTGGTCGAGGCGGACGCGCGGGGGATGGGCATCGGCGCCCGCCTGGTCGCCGAATGCGTCAACTTCGCTGCCTCGGCGGGATATCAGCGCATGGAACTGGAGACGGTCTCGGTCCTGACCGCGGCCCGGCGCATCTACGAGGCGAACGGTTTCCGTCCGTACAAATCAGAGCCGGAGCGCCGATTCGGCCACGACCTGGTCATCGAACAGTGGTCCCGCGAGTTGTGAGTCAGACCCTGTGGGTCAGACACTGTGAGTCAGACGCCGCGCCCCGCCACGAGGGCTGACCAGCCGCGACACCCCCGTGGTGTAGCTGGCTACACCACCGATTGGGGCACAGGAGCGACTGTGCCGCAACGGTTTCCGCCATAGCGTTACGCGCCGTGGACAACAATGCGGCCAGCGCGATCCGACTCGAATCGGTGCGCAAGACCTATGGCTCGGGCGACACCGCGGTGACCGCCCTGGACGATGTTTCGATCGCCCTCCCGCGCGGCAGTTTCACCGCGGTGATGGGCCCTTCCGGCTCCGGCAAGAGCACCTTCCTGCAGTGCGCGGCCGGGCTCGACCGGCCCACTTCGGGCCGGGTGCTGCTCGGCGACACCGACCTGACCGGACGCTCGGAATCGGCGCTGACGACGCTGCGCCGCGACCGGATCGGGTTCGTGTTCCAGGCCTACAACCTGATCGGCTCGCTGAACCTCGAACAGAACATCACGCTGCCGCTGCGCCTGGCCGGTCGTCCGGTCGATCCGGCGCTGCTGGCCGAGGTGTTGCGCTCGGTCGGGCTGGACGTGTCGCTGGATCGGCGGCCCAGCAAGCTTTCCGGCGGTCAGCAGCAGCGCGTCGCGATCGCCCGCGCGCTGATCACCCGCCCGGACGTGGTGTGCCTGGACGAGCCGACCGGTGCCCTGGACACCCGCACCGCCCGGCATGTGCTGCAGGCCCTGCGCCACGCGGTGGACCGCTGGGGCCAGACCGCGCTGATGGTCACCCACGACCCGGTGGCCGCCGCCTTCGCCGACTCCGTGGTGTTCCTGGCCGACGGCCGGCTGGCCGGTCAGCTGACCCGCCCGGACCCGGCCCAGGTCGCCGAACGCATGACCCACCTCGGCGACCGCGCCACCGGCCAGGCGCGCGACCGGGCCGCGTCCCACGACCAGGCCGCCGGCCGATTCGCGGCGCAGACCACCACCCCGCTGAACACCGAGAGGGCCTGGTGACCGACATGCTTTCCCTTGCCTGGCAAACGATTCGCGGCCGGCGGGCCGGGTTCGTGGCCGCGTTCGTCGCGGTGTTCTGCGGTGCGGCCCTGCTCACCGCGTGCGGGGTGTTCATCGACTCCGGACTGCGCGCGGGCGTGCCGCCGGAGCGCTACGCCGGGGCCGCGGTGGTGGTCGGCGCGAACCAGTCGCTGCCCACCCCGCAGGAGGCGGCCCAGCCCTACGCCGAGCGGGTGCCGCTGCCCGCCACGGACGTCGCGCGGATCGCGAAGGTGCCCGGGGTGAAGGCCGCGATCGGCGACACCAGCGTCCCGATTGCCGTGCCCACCGGAGAAAGCGCGAAGGGCCTGCCGCCGATCTTCGGCCACGGCTGGTCCTCGGCCACGCTGGCTCCGCTCACCCTGACCGCAGGCCACGCACCGCAGAACCCCGACGAAATCGTGCTGGAGGCCGCGCTGGCCAACGAAATCGGGGCACACCCCGGCACCACCCTGAAACTGGTGGTCGGCGGATTACCGTTGTCCGCCAACGTGGTCGGCCTCGCGGCCGCGCCATCGGACACCCCGGCCCGGCAGGACGCGGTGTACTTTCCCGACCAGCAGGCCGCCGCACTGTCCGGTCGCGCCGCGCAGGTGGACGCCATCGGCGTGCTGGCCGCGCCGGGCGTGACCGCCGACGAACTGGCCGGCCGGATTCACGCCGCGCTGCCGAACCTGAAGACCTACACCGGAAACGACCGCGCCGACGCGGAATTCCTCGACGTCGGCCAGGCCCGGTCGTTCCTGCTGGAGATCTCCGGCGCGTTCGGCGGCACCATGGTGATGATTGTGTTGTTCGTGGTGGCCGCGACTCTCGGACTGGGCATTCAGCAGCGCCGCCGGGAATTCGCGCTGCTGCGCGCCATCGCGGCCACCCCTCGCCAGGTGCACCGGCTGGTCGGCGCGGAAACGTACCTGTTGTCCACGGTGGCCGCGGTGCTCGGCACGCTGCCCGGCTACGGGCTGAGTTTCTTGCTGCGCAACGCTTTCGCCACGATCGGCGTGGTGCCGGCCGACTTCGATCTCGTGCTCGACCCGGTGCCCGCGCTGGCCGCGATCGTGGCCTGCGTGCTCACCGGGCGGCTGGCGGGGCTGATCGCGGCCCGGCGGGTGGCCAGGATCAGTCCGGTGGACGCGCTGGGCGAGGCCGCGGTGGAACCGGCGAAGCTGGGCAGGATCCGGGTCGGCATCGGCTGGCTGCTGGTGGTGCTCGCACTGGGCGCGTCGGTGGTGGTGCCGCTGCTGGTGCCGGGCGAGGCGGGCATCTCCGGTGCGGCCGGGGCGGCGCTGTTGCTGGTGATCGCGGTGGCGCTGCTCGGGCCACGGCTGCTGGCGATGGTCGGCGGGCTGGCCGGCCGGCTGCGGCTGACCACCGGCGGATTCCTGGCCGCGGCCAACACCCAGGCCAACGCGCGCCGCCTCAGTGCCGCCGGCACCCCGCTCATCCTGGGCGTGACCCTGGCCGCGGTGCAGGTGTTCACCGTGACCACGATGGGCGCGGCCGCTCAGCACCAGGCCGAGACCGGGGTGGTCGCCGACTATGTGCTCACCAGCCCCCTCGGCGGCGTGGCCCCGCAGCTGACCGGGGTGGCCACCGGCGTGCCCGGGGTGGCCGCGGTGACGCCGGTGGCGCGCACCCAGGTACTGGCCACCTTCCACCAACTGGGCAATCCGACCACCGAGTCGTTCACCACCCAGGGCGTCACCGCCGACCGGCTGGACTCGGTGCTGAATCTCGATGTGCGGCAAGGGAATCTGGCCGCGCTGACCGGGAACACGGTGGCACTGAGCCAGACCACTGCGGCCACCATCGGGGTCAAGGTCGGTGGCACGCTCGCGTTGCACCTGGGCGACGGCACCGTCGTGACCCCTCGGGTGATCGCGATCTACGGCAACGGCCTGGGTTTCGGCGATGTCACCCTGCCCAACGACGTGGTCATCGCGCACACCACCACCCGGCTGGACGCGGCCGTGCTGGTCCGCGTGCGCGCCGGGGCCGACCCGGCCGCGGTGGGGGCGGCGTTGCGCGCGGCGGTGCGGGCCTATCCCACGGTGACGGTGGCCGACCGGACCGCGTTCGTGTCCGCCCAGAACGCCGCGGGCAACGGCCAATCATTGGTGAATCTGTTGCTGGACGGGGTTTTCCTCGGCTACATCGCCATCGCGGTGGCAAACACGCTGGTGATGGCCACAGCCGCACGCGGGCGGGAGTTCGCGTTGCTGCGGCTGGTCGGCGCCGGCCGCAGGCAGGTGCGGGCGATGATGCGGGCCGAGGCACGGATCCTGATCGTCACCGCGGTGGTGGTCGGGTCGGCCGCCGCGCTGCCGCCGCTGGTCGGGGTGAGCCTTGGCCTGACCGGGTCGCCGCTGCCCAGCGTGCCGCTGTGGCCCTACCTGGGCATCGTGGCCGGTGCGGCGCTGCTGGGCTGGGCCTCGATCACCATCCCGACCCGGGTGGCCATGCGGCCCAGGCCGGTGCTGGCGATCAGCATCCGGGAGTGAACACCCGGTCGAGCTGGATGCGACCATCGCGCAGGCGGCCGCGATCGCCCAGCCGGATCGGGTGGCCGGCGACACGCGGCGAAAATCACGTCCAGAAAATCGAACAAGTGTGCTAACGTTCGAGCTACGTCGGACCTCCAGCCGGCGGGGACGTTGTCCGGGGGTCGCCGGCGCGCGGCCGGCAGCCCCCGGATAGCCGACGGTGCTGGTCCGAATCCCCTTTCACAGTTGACGTTCATCGAAAGATCACCGGGTGCGTCATCCGCATGAGCGTGCGTAAGGTAAGAAGGCTGTGTGGCCGAACTCGCCGATCTGCTGCGGGAGGTGGCCGACGGCGCGCTCCCGGACGTCGGCTCCGACCTTCTTGTGATCCCGCCGCCGGACCCGAGATCCGTTGGCGTGCTGGCATTCACCGGGTGCAGCGTGGTGTCCGTGGACGCCCCGGACACCTGGGTCCGCCACCGGCTGCCCACCGGTGACCCGGCCGCCCCGCTGGCCTCGTCGTTCCTCGGCCTGCTGGCCGCGGCCACCGGCCGGGAGCCGGAGAATCTGGACGTGGTGCTGGTCGCCCGGGGCAACGGCCGGGCCTCCGGGCTGGATCTGACTCCGCTGTCCGAGGCCGACGACCACCCCCGGGTGCGCCGGGCCGAAGCGCATCGCACCGGGGTGGTCGCCTGGCGCTGCGCCGGTGGCCTGCTGGTGCTGGGCAGGGGCGTGGCCGGGCGGTGGGAGGTCGCGGTCGAGGTGGATCCGGTCTTCCAGGGCTTCGGTCTTGGCCGCGGGTTGTTCGGCGCCGCGCTGGGGCTGGTGCCCGCGGGCGAGCCGGTGTGGGCGCAGATCGCGCCCGGCAACGCCCAGTCGATGCGGGCCGCGCTGGGCGCCGGGTTCCAGCCGGTGGGCGCGGAGGTGCTGCTGGCCCC
>DASZNF010000105.1:0-13839 GCA_035551355.1 Pseudonocardiaceae bacterium
ATGGCGGTGGATCTGGGCGGCCGGTCGCTGGGCGCGGTGGTGACGTTGCGGGACCGCACCGAGGTGGACGAGCTGATGCAGGAGCTGACCAGCACGCGAGGACTGACCGATGCGTTGCGCGCGCAGCAACACGAGTTCGCCAACCGGATGCACACCGTGGCCGGTCTGCTCGAACTGGACCGGGCCGACGAGGCGCTGTCCTTCCTGACCGAGACCAGCGGCGCGGCCGAGGAGTTCGCCGAGTCGGTGAAACTGCGCATCCGGCAGCCGGTGGTGGCAGCCCTGATCGTGGCCAAGGCAACGGTGGCCGCCGAGCGCGCGGTCACCCTGTTGCTGTCCGACCGTTCCGACGTGCCGGAGACATTGCTCGGGCCGCAGGAGATGCAGGGCATCGTGACCATCCTGGGCAACCTGATCGACAACGCCATCGACGCGGCCGCCCTCGGCCCGTCGCCCGCGCACGTGACCGTACGACTGGTGCGCAACGAGGACGAGCTGACCATCCGGGTCAGCGACACCGGCCCGGGCATCCCGGCCGGCGCGAGCCTGTCGATCTTCCGGGAAGGCTTCTCCACCAAGGAAAGCGTGGCCGGGGTGGGGCGCGGCATCGGGCTGGCGCTGGTGCGTCAGGTGACCGGCCGGATGGGCGGCCAGATCACCGTCACCGACGGCCCGGGCCCGGTGTTCACCGTGGTACTGCCGATGGCAGCGGCGGTGACCGTGCCATGATCCGCACCCTCGTCGTCGACGACGACTACCGGGTCGCCGACATCCACGCCAGTTTCGTGGAACGAGTCCCCGGCTTCACCGTCTGCGGCCGGGCCCACACCGCCGCCCAGGCCCGCACGGAGGTGGCCCGGTTGCACCCGGACCTGGTGCTGTTGGACCTGTATCTGCCCGACCAACATGGCCTTGAACTGGTGCAGGGCCTGGCTTCCGCGCACCGCCCCGACTTCCTGGTCATCACCGCCGCCCGCGACCTGCCGACCGTGCGGCGAGCCATGCAGCTGGGCGCGGTGCACTACCTGGTCAAGCCGTTCGGCTTCCACCAGCTGCGTGAGCGGCTGTCCGGATACCGTGAGATGCACGCCAAGATCAGCTCGATCGCCCAGGCCACCGAGGCCGACCAGGACCAGGTCGACGGCCTGTACAACCTGCTGCGCACGCCCGCCGCCACTCCTTCCGCCGCGGCCCTGCCCAAACGTCACTCCGCGCCGACGATGGCGCTGGTCCGGGATGTGGTTCGGGCGGCCGAGGACGACATGTCGGCGGCCGAGGTGGCGGCGGAGGTCGGGATCAGTCGCCCGACGGCGCAGCGGTATCTGTCCTATCTGGCCGATCAGGGGATTCTCGAGCTGCGGCTTCGGTATGGTGGACCGGGTCGGCCGGAGCAGCGGTACCGGGCGAGATAGCTCGGGGCGCAGCGGAGGGCGGCGCTCGATCGCTTCGCGTACCGGGACCAGTGGAACCCTACGGCAGCAAGGACTTCAGGATCGGCAGGCAGTCCGGCACGGTGTCCGCGATGTGCACCGCGCCCGCCTCGCGCAACTGCTCCGCCGGGTAGGTCCCGGTCGCCACCGCCACAATCTCCGCATCGGCCGACAACGCCGCCTGCACGTCGCGAGGGGTGTCGCCGACCAGGACCGTGGCGTGACCGGGAAACGCCGTGCCGGTGCGGTGCTGGGCCCGCGTCCGCGCGATGTGCACCAGCTCCGCTCGCTCGGCGTGGTCGTCGCCGTAGGCGCCCGAATCGAAGTCCACGTAGCCGGCCAGACCGAAGGTGGCCAGCTTCAGTTCGGCTACCGAACGCAGGTTGCCGGTGAGGACGCTCTGCTGGATGGCCGGTTCCGTGCTCACCTCGGCCAGGGTCTCCCGCGCGCCGGGCAGCGCGTCGCCCCGTTCCCGCAACTCCGCCTCGGCGGCGGCATACTCGGCCACCAACGCCTTGGCGAGGGCGGTCATCCGCTCGGGAGTCGGCTCCAGTCCATGCAGTTTCAGGGTCGCGGACATGATGTCCAGGTCCGGACGACCGGCGGTGTTGACCAAGTCGTCCAGCGGGCGGCCGACGGCGATCGGGAAGGCGCGTTCGTAGATCATCCGGCCGACGCCCGGCGCGGCGATCAGCGTGTAGTCGATGTCCCACAACACCAGCAGTCGTGCGTCAGCCATGCGGGCAGTGTGCCATCTCGCCCGCCGCGCGGACCACCGCCAGCAACTCCCGCGCCGCCGCCACGTCCAGCTCCCCGTGCCCACCGAAGTCGACAGTGGACCCGGCTTCCCCCAGCACGGTCGCACGCGGCGCCGCGTGCAGGTCTCGGACTCCGGTGTCCCGCAACACCGCGATCGCGTTGGGTGGACGAATGCCGCCGCAGGCCATGACCGCCAACCGCCCGGCCGCCACCCGCGCCAACTCTCGCACCACCCCGGCCCCGTCCTCCGCGCGCACCGCCTGACCGGAACTCAGCACCCGGGCGAAACCCAGCTCCGCCAACCTGTCCAGCGCGGCCACCGGATCACGGCACACGTCCAGGGCCCGGTGGAACGTCACCTCCCGGCCCTGCGCGGCGGCCACCAAGTCCCGCAACACCGGCACATCCAGGTCACCGCCGGCATCGAGCGCCCCGACCACCACACCCCTCGCACCGGCCGCTACCGCATGCGCCACGTCGGCGACCATCGCGCTCGCCTCCGTTGCCGTGTAACGGAAGCCGCCCTCCCTCGGCCGGATCAGCACGTGCACCTCGGCCGTCCGCACCCCGGCCAGCACGGTCGCCAGCAGCCCCGGCCCGGGCGTCAACCCGCCCAGTGCCCCCGCCGAGCACAACTCGATTCGATCCGCACCAAGGGAATCCGCCGCCAGCGCGCCATCGGGCGTGTCGACGCTCAGCTCCACGCGAACGGGACTCACGGTCACCGCGTCACCTTAGGTCACGTGCGCGGTGGCACGGTCCGGGCGCACTGCGGCAGGATGAAGGCATGAGCGAAGACGACTCACGACCCGGGCCGGGCCCTGCCTATCCGCCCCGGGCGCCGGAGGATTTCGCACCACTGTACGAGGGCGCCCCGCCCTGGGACATCAACGAGCCGCAACCGGCGTTCCGGGCGCTGGCCGAGGCCAACGAGCTGACCGGATCGGTGCTGGACGTCGGCTGCGGCACCGGAGAGCACGCCCTGCTGGCCGCCGGCCGGGGGCTGCCCGCGACCGGCGTGGACCTGGCGCCGCTGGCGCTGGAGCGGGCCCGGGCCAAGGCGGCCGAGCGGGGGCTGCCGGTGCGGTTCCTGGAGCACAACGCGCTGGACCTCGGCAGCCTGGACGAGCGTTTCGACACCGTGCTGGACAGCGGCCTGTTCCACGTGTTCACCGACTCCGACCGGGCGAAATACGTGATCAGCCTGGCCGGCGCGGTGCGCCCGGGCAGCCGGGTGCATCTGCTCGGCTTCAGCGACCAGCAGCCCGGCGACTGGGGGCCGCGGCGGCTGACCGAGGACGACATCCGCACCGCGTTCGCCGACGGCTGGCAGGTGACCTCGCTGACCCGCACCACCATGGCGATCACGCACGGTGAGGTGCAGGCGTGGGTCGCGGATATCACCCGGATCACACCGGAGAGTTAGCGAACAGCTGTACGGTGATTAGCAGGTGTGTTCAGCCGGTCGCGAAGGAGCGGGTATGACGGCGGTGCTGGTGGTCGGCGCGGGCCAGGCCGGGGTGCAGACGGCGGCCTCGTTGCGGGACAACGGGTTCACCGGCCGGGTGGTGCTCATCGGCGACGAGCCGGGCGAGCCCTACCAGCGCCCGCCGCTGTCCAAGGCCTATCTGGCCGGCGAGGCCGAGGCCGACCGGCTGGCCCTGCGCGGCCCGGAGTACTACGCCAAGCAGGGCATCGAGCTGATCGCCGACCGGGTCACCGAGATCGACCGGCCCGGCCACCGGGTCCGGCTCTCCGACGGCAAGACCCTGGACTACGCGCACCTGGTGCTGGCCACCGGCGCGCGCAACCGTGACCTGCCGGTGCCCGGCGCCGACCTGGACGGCGTGTTCGGCCTGCGCACCATGGCCGACGCCAGCGCGTTGCGCGAGCGCCTGCCGGACGCGACCAACGTGGTGGTCGTGGGCGGCGGGTTCATCGGGCTGGAATTCGCCTCGGTGGCCGCGAAACTCGGCCACCCGGTGACCGTGGTGGAGGCGATGGACCGGGTGCTGGCCCGGGTGGCCACGCCCGAGGTGTCGGCGCGCTACGCCGAACTGCACGAGAGCCACGGCAACCGCATTCTGCTGGGCGCCACCGTGGCCGCGCTGCGCGGCGAGGGCCGGGTGTCCGGGGTGGAACTGGGCGAGGGCACCGTGCTGCCGGCCGACCTGGTGCTGGTCGGTATCGGCGTGCGGCCCAACACCGAACTGGCGGCCGAGGCCGGACTGGTGGTGGACAACGGAATCCTGGTCGACGAGCAACTGTCCACTTCGGATCCGGACATCTCGGCGATCGGCGACTGCGCGGCCTACCCGAGCCGGCACACCACCGGCACGGTGCGGCTGGAGTCGGTGCAGAACGCCATCGACCACGGCCGCTGCCTGGCCAATCGGCTCTCCGGCACGGCCGCGCCCTACGACGCGCTGCCCTGGTTCTGGAGCGACCAGCTCAACGCGAAACTGCAGATCGCCGGCCTGTCCACCGGCTACGACACCACCGTGGTGCACGGCGATCCGGCCGGGGGCAGGTTCTCCGTGTTCTGCTTCCAGGGCGAGCGGTTGCTGGCCGTGGAGTCGGTGAACCGCCCGCGCGACCACATCGCGGCGCGCAGGCTGTTCATCGGCGGAATTCCGTTGCGTCCGCAGGATGTGCGCGCGGACGGCTTCGACCTCAAGGAGCATCTGGCTCGGGCCGCGTGAGGGGTTCCAGCAGCTCTACCAGGTCCGGCCGGTCGAAGTGCCGGGCCCAGCCCAGCGGGGTGGCGTGGAACCGCGCGTCGGCACGGTCCGGATCGGCCCCGAGCGACAACAGCAACCGCACCAGTTCCCCGTTGCCCTCGGCCACGGCCACGTGCAGCGGGGTCTCCCACTCCTGATCCCCGGCCGCGTCCTGGCGCCCGGCCGCGTTCACGTCGAAGCCCAGTTCCACCAGCAGCGCAACGGAATCCGCCCGGCCCAGGGCCGCCGCGCGCACCACAAGCGCCGGACTGCGCCGCCGCGCCGCGGCCGGAATCCGCGGCGAGGCGGACCGGACGACCGGATCGGCCAGTAACGCGGCGGCGATGAATTCGTCCACCGGGTCCAGCTCGACGGTCGCGCCGTGCTCGGCCAGACAGGCCACGACGTTCGCATTTCCGCGCAGCGCGGCCAGTTGAGCCGGGGTGCGACCGTCACCGAACGGGGCCTGGATGTCCACGCCGTGCTCGACCAGCAGCGCGACCCGGTCGGCCAGGCCGTGTGACACGGCCCAGCGGAGTTGACCGCGCACCATCCGCGCCGGGCTGTCCAGCCGATCGCCCAGTCGCGCGTGCCACACCCCGCCTTCGCCACGGCCCAGCCCGAACTCGAACAACAGCACCAGATGCTCGTTGCCCGGCTCGAACATCCGGTTGTACAGCGCCTGCCCGTCGTTCGGCTCGGCCCCGGCCGTCAACAGCACCCGGGCCAGCGCCTGGGCGTGCGGATGGTGCGGCTGCCGCACCGGGCCGAGCTCTCCCCCGCCGAACACCCCGGTGAGCAGCGTGAACGGAGTCGGCAGGCCGTGCCAGAGCGCGCCGAAATCGGCGTCCGCGCCGGCCGCCAGCAGCAGCCGCGCGGACTCGGTCACCTCCCGCTCCGGCACGTCCCGGTCGTGCCGGGCATAGGCCAGATAGGCCAGCGGCGGCCAGCCGTACGGACCGCCCGGAGCGCGCGCAAGAGACGGATCGACGGCCAGGAAATGCCGTAGCAGAGCGGAATTCGCCGTCGCCGCGGCCACATTCGCACTCGTGCCGGGCAGTTCCGGATGGGCGGCGAGCAATTCGCGGGCGCCGGCCCAGCGGCGCGGGCCGTCGTCCCGGGTGTAGGTCAGGCAGGCCAGCGTGAGGAACACCGCGGCCGGATCAGCGCCCGCCGCAACGGTTTCCGGCACCCAGCGGTGCGCGCGCACCAGATCCAGGTGCGCCTTCAGCCGGGGCCAGCTGACGAAGCCGTGCCTGCGGGCGATGCGCAGTTGCGCCCGGGCGAGCGGAATGCCCTCGGCCCGCCGGAGTTCCTTGGCCTGCCTGCGCAGTTGGTCCAGATCCGGGTCATCGGGCAGTGGAGTGGTCGGCACCGCGACCTCCTTTCCCCGGCCGCGGTCCGCATCGCCTGGCCGAAAAGGAGGAACATCGGTCGCCAGCGTGAAGCACACAAACGCATCGGGTGGGCTCGGCCCTGTCCGCGGACCCGGCGGCGTCCCGATCACGCCGGCACCCGCACTCTACCCCGCCGCACCGACGTCCACCCCGGCCAACATCGTCTGGCCAGCGCATTAACTGTCCTTATACCAGTGAATGTCAGTGTGTCGGTGTGAGTAGGGCTGGGGGCACCTGGAGGACGCAGATGGACGAGGTCGTCACGCCGATGACCGGACGCGCCACGGCGCGACCCTCGCCGGGTGACAGCATCGATTCGTTCTGCTGGGGGGCTGGGACGAGACCGATCGGACAGATCTCGAGCGAACCGGGTCAGTCCCCGGGGCGCTCCGCGGCGTCGGGGTCCGCCAGGTCTGGTTCGACTGTCGCCGCGAGCGAGACGAGCACGTCCGCTCTGGCCGATCCGATGCGACCAAACAGGTGTGCGGCCCGGGTAAGGGCTTCCCGGGCCGCGCCCTGCTCACCCCGGGCCAACCGCAGCCGGCCGGACTCCTCCCAGGCCCGCGCCTGCCACAACGGCACATCAAGGCGCTCGCTGATGTCCAGGGCCTCGGTCAGGCAGTGAAATGCCCGGTCCTGATCGGACAGTGCGGACCACGCGCCGGCCAGCGCGTGCAGCACGCGGGCCTGCATCAGCGGGTCCTCGATCAGCCGGGCCGTCTCCAGGGCGACCAGCAGCCGGTCCCGGGCGAGCTCGGGCTCGTTCTCGGCCAGGGCCAGCAGGCCGTCGGCATGGTGCACGTACACGTCGGCTCTGGGGCTGCCGACGTTGCGCGCGAACTCGGCCAGCACGCCGAACGCCAGCCGGGCCTGCGCCGGATCGCCCAGTCGCAGCTGGGAAAGCCCGATCCAGTAGCCGCCCTGGGCCATGGTCAGCAGGGCGCCCACCTCCCGGGCCGCGGTCATCGCCTCGGTGAGCACTCGCAGCGCCGATCCGGCGTCGTCCAGTTCCAGGTGCACGATGCCGGCCTGCACCAGGGCGTCCGCGGCCGCGCCCGGATCACCGAGTTTCTCCAGCAGTTCGTGCGAGCGCCGGGAGGACTCGATCGACTCGCGCAGCTGCCCGGCGGCCCGCTCGACCATGGCCAGCATGCGCAGCACCAGCGCGCTGCCGTGCCGGTCGCCGAGTTCGTCGAACAGGGACAGCGCCCGCTGGTAGCACTCATAGGCCTGGCCGCGCTGGCGCTGCCAGAAGTGCAGCCCGCCCAGCATGTACCACATCGCGGCCTGGCCACGCCGGTCACCGACGGCCACGCAGGCGCCGAACGCGACCGCCTGGCTGGCCCGCCACTCGTCGAGAAAATTGCCCTGCTGGAAGAACGGCACTCCGCCCAGCGCCAGCTGCCAGGCCAGGTCGGGCCTGCGCAGCCGGACGCTCTGGCCGACCGCGGCGACCAGCGCCTGCGCCTCGACCATGGCCGCACCGTAGGAACCGCTGGTCAGCGCGGCGGCGGCCAGATCCGGCCGCCAGCGGGCCGCCCCGCCCAGCGCCGCGGCGTAGGAGCCGTCGCCCGCCGCGTGGTGGGCCGCGTCGGTCAGCGACAGCAGGCCGCCGCACGCCCGCAGCAGCGCCTCGGCCCGGTCGGCCTCGGAATCCTCGGCCTCCGCGCATTCCCGCGCGTACACCCGCACCAGATCGTGCAGCCGGTAGCGGCCGTCGGTGAAGTCGACCAGCCGGGCGTCGATCGCCTCGTCCAGCAGTTCGGCCGCCTCGTCCATGTCGGCGTCCAGCACGGCCGCCGCGGTCCAGGCCGCGAAGTCCGGCGCGTCGACCAGGCCGACCAGCCGGAACAGCCGGCGGGCCCGGGGCCGCAGACCGTGGTAGCTCAGCGCGAAACTGGCCCGCACGCCCAGATCCCGGTACCGCAGGGTGTCCAGCCGGTGCCGTTCGTCGCGCAGCCGGGTCACCACGTCGGCCAGCCGCCAGTGCGGCCGGGTGGCCAGTTTCGCCCCGGCGATGCGGATGGCCAGCGGCAGCCCGGCGCACAGCCGCAGCAGTTCGCGGGCGGTGTCCGGATCGTGCGAGGTGCGGGTGATCCGTTCCAGCAGCTGCTGTCCGTCGGGGTCGGCCAGCACGTCCAGGTCGATGCCCCGGGCGCCGGGCAGATCGCCCAGCCGGGCCCGGCTGGTGACGATCACCGCGCAGGCCCCCGCGCCGGGCAGCAGATCCCGCACCTGGGCCTCGTCGACCGCGTTGTCCAGCACCACCAGGGCCCGCCGGGTGGCCAGCACGCTGCGGTAGTGCGCGGCCCGGTCGGCCACCTGCTCGGGCAGGTCCGCTCCGGCCACGCCCAGCGCCCGCAGGAACCGGCCGAGCACATCGGCCGGGCGGGCCGGTTCCGGTTGCGCGCCACCGAGATCGGCGCACAGCTGCCCGTCCGGGAACACCGGGGTGAGCCGGTGGGCCAGCCGCACGGCCAGCGCGGTCTTGCCCACCCCGCCGCGACCGGACACGGTGACCACCCGGATGCCGTTGCGCAGCGCGGATTCCAGCTCGTCCAGCTCTCCCTCACGGCCGGTGAAGTCGGCCAGGTCCGAGGGCAGCATCCGGGGCGGCTCGGGCCCGGGCGCGGCCTCGCCCGGTTCCCCGGTGTCGCCCGCGTTCTGCGCGGCCAGGATTTCCTGTTGCAGCGCCTGGAGTTCCGGGCCGGGGTCAAGGCCGGCCTGGTCGGCCAGCACGCGCCGGGCCCGGCCGTAGGTTTCCAGCGCGTCGGCCTGCCTGCCGTTGCGGTACAGCGCGGTCATCAGCCGCGCCCACAGGCCTTCCTGCAGCGGGTGTTTGGCGGTCAGGCCGACCAGTTCGGGCAGCAGTTCGGCGGTGCGGCCCAGGCCCAGTTCGGCGTCGATGCGATCCAGCAGCACCAGCACCCGGGCCTCGTCCAGCCGCCGGGCCTCGGCCCGGACCTCGGCGATGTCCAGGATGTCGGCGTAGGCGTCCTCGCCCTTCCACAGCTCCAGCGCGGCCCGGAACAGCTCGGCGCTGCGCCGCGGATCGCCGGCCGCGTTGCCCTCCCGGGCCAGCGCGGAGAACCGGGCCGAGTCCAGCTCGCCGGGGTGCACCACCAGCCGGTAGCCGGGGCTCTGGTGCACGATCCGGTCGGTGTCGCCCAGCGCGCGGCGCAACTGGTGCACGTAGATCTGGATGTTCTTCACCGCCGTGCGCGGCGGGGCTTCCGACCACAGCGCGTCGATCAGCAGATCCATGGAGAGGATGCGATTAGGCCGAGTCAGTAGCAGCGCCAGCACGCCGCGCGCTTTGGGCGTGCCCAGACCGACCGGACGGCCGCCGCGGCGGACCGCCATGGGACCGAGCACGTCGAATTCCAGGTCCTCGGCGGTACGCGATGTCATCTGCCCGTCCGTCGCTGTCGCATGCTCTCGAATCGGTTCGCCGTGCGGTCGAACCTGAGCTTACCGGTGGGAAATCGGTTGGCAGATGGGGATTGTCCGTTTGGAGAAAGACCGTGGTCAGCTGTCGTCCGGCGAATTCGACGGTGGAAAGCGACCGGCGAACACCCCGGAAAGGCGACAATTCACCACGGTCCACTGTGGACGATCAGAGTCAGGAAACCGTGGCCCGGTAGGCGTCCACCAGTTCCCGCTCGGCGGTGGCCAGGTAGTCGGCCAGGTACTCGTCGGCGCCGGCGCCATCACCCGCTCGGAGTAATTCCACGATTTCCCGATTCCGGGCGATGTAGGGCTCGTGGAACCGGCGCGGATCGGCCATCACATGGAAGACCAGCCGCAACTCGGCCAGCAGACCGGCCATCAGCTCGTCCAGCCGGGGGCTTCCGGCCAGCGCGACCAGGGCCTGGTGGAACCGGAGGTTCGCGGTGCCCACCGCGGTCCAGTCGGCCTCCCGCGCGGCCCGTTGACCGTCGGCCACGCCCTTCTCGCACTTGTCCAGCCCGGCCGGCGGCGCGGTGAGTTCGCGGACCGCGGCCCGCTCGATGAGCCGGCGCACCGCGTAGAGGTCGACCACGTCCTCGGTGGAGAGCATGCGCACGAACACGCCGCGGTTGAGTTCGTGGTTGAGCAGTCGTTCGTGGCCCAGCAGCCGGAACGCCTCGCGTAGCGTGTTGCGGGAGACGCCGAGCGCCCCGCCGATGGTGTCCTCGGACAACCGGGTACCCGGCGGGAAGTAGCCCTCGGTGATGCGGGTGCGCAGGATGTCGGCCACTCGCTCCGCGGTGCTGGTGCGCCCGAGCAGGGCGCGGTCGGACGCCAGGTCACCGATGCTCACGCACTCACACTACCGACCGACATGAGAACGAAACAATCGACCTCTTGTCGGATCGTTCAACGATCCTCTAATCTGTGTCGCACGGCACACTCTCCCGGTCACTCCCTGTGAGGTGAGACATGAGCACCACCACGACCCAGCCGGAGCTCGCCGAGAACCGCCCGTTCGCCTGGCTGCGGGCCCTTGGCCCACGCGGCCGGCGGGCCTTCGGCGGCGCGTTCGGCGGCTACGCCCTGGACTCCTACGACTTCCAGGTGCTGCCCCTGGCCATGACCGCGATCGGCGCCTACTTCGGCATCTCCAAGGGCGAGGCCGGCCTGCTGACCACGGTCACCCTGGTGGTCTCGGCGATCGGCGGGGTGATCGCCGGAGCGCTGGCCGACCGGATCGGCCGGGCCAACGCGCTGTTGATCACCGTGGCCACCTACGCGGTGTTCACCGTGCTGTGCGGATTCGCGCCCAACTTCGGCACCCTGCTGGCCTTCCGCGCGTTGCAGGGCCTCGGTTTCGGCGGTGAATGGGCGGCCGGCGCCATCCTGGTCGCCGAGTACTCCTCGAACCGCTACCGCGGCCGCACCGTGGCGTTCATCCAGAGCTCCTGGGCGGTCGGCTGGGCGCTGGCCGTGCTGGTCTACACGATCGTGTTCAGCGCCATCGGGCCGGACACCGCGTGGCGGGTGCTGTTCTGGACCGGCGCGCTGCCGGCGCTGCTGGTGCTGTTCATCCGGCGCAGCGTGAAGGACGCGCCGGAGGCCACCGAACGCCGGAAGTCCATGCAGCGCAGGCCATTGCGCGCGATCTTCGGCCGGGAACTGGGCTGGACCACGCTGTGGGCCACGCTGCTGGCCACCGGCGTGCAGGGCGGCTACTACACGCTGGCCACCTGGGTGCCCACCTATCTCAAGTCCGACCGCGGGCTGACCGTGGTGGGCACCGGCGGCTACCTGGCGTTCCTGATCTCCGGCGCGTTCATCGGCTACGTGTGCGGCGGCTACCTCACCGATCTGTTGGGGCGCAAGAAGAACATCGTGATCTTCGCGGTGCTCTCGGCCATCCTGATTCTGGGCTACACGCACCTGCCACACGGCGCGGACACCGCGGTGCTCATCCTCGGCTTCCCGCTGGGCTTCTGCACCTCGGCCATCTTCTCCGGCTTCGGCTCGTACCTGGCCGAGCTCTACCCGGCCGAGGTGCGCGGCACCGGACAGGGCTTCACCTACAACTTCGGCCGCGCCGTGGGCGCGTTCTTCCCGACCGTGGTGGGCTTTCTGGCCAGCAGCAGCCTCGGCGTCGGCGGCGCTATGGCGTTCGGCGCGCTGGGTTACGCGGTGGCCGCGCTGGCCCTGTTCGGCCTGCCCGAGACCCGCGGCGCGAACCTGACCTGACACGCTGGTCCGGCGACAAGGAGACTCCGATGCACACCGACACCCTCGCCGCGGCGGGCGTGGCCAGCCTGACCGACCTCGCCCCGCACCAGGCCCGCACCGCGTTCCGCGCCGGCACCGCCGCCCCCACCGCGGGCTGGGCCAGTGGCTACACCCAGGCCAACCTGATCTCGGTACCCGCGGCCTGGGCCTACGACGTGTTGCTGTTCTGCCAGCGCAATCCCCGGCCCTGCCCGCTGCTGGACGTGACCGACCCCGGCTCGACCAGCACCGAGCTGGCGCCCCGGGCCGACCTGCGGACCGACCTGCCCCGCTACCGGGTGTGGGAGCACGGCGACCTGGTGGCCGAGCCGACCGACGTGACCGACGTGTGGCGCGGCGACCTGGTCACCTTCCTGATCGGCTGCAGCTTCACCTTCGAGTCGGCGCTGACCGAGGCCGAGGTGCCGCTGCGGCACGTGCAGCAGGGCGTCAACGTGCCGATGTACATCACCGACCGGGAGTGCCGGGCCGCGGTGCGGTTGCACGGGCCGTTGGTGGTGTCCATGCGGCCCATCCCGGCCGGACAGGTCGAACAGGCCACGCTGCTGTCCGGCCGGATGCCCGCGGTGCACGGCGCTCCGGTGCACGCCGGCGACCCGGCGGCGCTGGGCATCACCGATCTGGACCGGCCCGACTTCGGCGACGCGGTGCGGTTCGAACCCGGTGACGTGCCGGTGTTCTGGGCCTGCGGGGTCACGCCGCAGGCCGCGCTGATGGCCTCCGGGCCGCCGTTCGCGATCACCCACTCCCCCGGGCACATGCTGATCACCGACGTGCCCGACGCCGAGTACCGGGTGGCCTGATGCGGGTTCGGCACTGCGGCAGCCGGGCCGCGCTGGTGGAACTGGACCGGCTCGATGACGTGCTCGGCCTGCATGCCGCGCTGCGCGCGCGGCCGCCGGCCGGGGTCACCGAGCTGGTTCCCGCCGCGCGCACCCTGCTGGTCGAGTTCGACCCGGCGGTCACCGGTTTCGACCGGCTGGCCGCCGAACTGTCCGGCCGCGAGCCGTCGCACGAGCGGCCGGACGCGGGCGCCGAGGTGGTGGTCGAGGTGCGCTACGACGGCGCGGATCTCGCTGAGGCGGCAAAACTGGCCGGGATGTCCGAGCGGGAACTGATCGAGGCGCACACCGCGGCCCGCTACACGGTGGCGTTCTGCGGCTTCTCCCCCGGTTTCGGCTACCTCACCGGCCTGCCCGATGAGCTGCACCTGCCGCGCCGGGCCGACCCGCGCACCCGCGTCCCGGCCGGGGCGGTCGGCCTGGCCGGGGACTACACCGGGGTGTATCCACGGGAGTCGCCGGGCGGCTGGCAGCTGATCGGGCGCACCGAGTTGAGGATCTGGGACCTGGACCGGGATCCGCCGGCGCTGCTGCGGCCGGGCACGCCGGTGCGGTTCGTCGAGGTGGGCCGGTGAGCCTGGAGATCGTCACGCCCGGACCGTTCGCCACGGTGCAGGATCTGGGCCGGCCCGGACTGGCCGGGATCGGGGTGGGCGGCTCGGGCGCGGCCGACCGGGGCGCGCTGCGGCTGGCCAACCGGCTGGTCGGCAACCCGGAAAGCGCCGCGGCAGTGGAACTCACGTTGGGCGGGCTGGTCGCGACATTCCGCACGGCGGCGCTGATCGCGCTGTCCGGCGCGCCCTGCCGGGTCACCGTGGGCGGCCGGGCGGCGGACATGTACGCCCCGGTGTGGGTACCGGCGGGCGCGGAAATCCGTTTGGGCACACCGGAATCCGGGCTGCGCAGTTATCTCGCGGTGCGCGGCGGGCTGGACGTGCCGCCGGTGCTGGGATCGCGGGCC
>DASZNF010000106.1:0-10725 GCA_035551355.1 Pseudonocardiaceae bacterium
GGATGGGCGCGGCCAGTACCAGCGCGGCGATATCTCCGGGATATCGCTGGGCGTAGCGAGCGGCGCTCGTGCCGCCAAGGGACAACCCGATCAGCACCACGGGCAAGCCGTCGATGCGGGCCGAATCGAGCACCGTCCGCACATCGTCCACAGTGGACTCGATATCGGTGATCAGGCCGCGCTCGCCCGCGGATTCGCCGTGCCCGGCCGGGTCGTGGCCGACCACCGTGGTCCCGGCCGCGGCCAGCGCCTCGGCCAGATCGGCGTGCCGGCCAAGGTGATCGGCGTAGCCGGGGACGAGCACCGCGAGGCGGCGCGGTGTGGCGGCGGGCCAGGTGCGTCCGGCGAGCGGCCCGGCGTGGCCGGTGCGGGTCCAGGTCTCGGGCTGTGTCACCGGTCCAGCTCAGCACATGGCCGGGTCCGCCCGCGCGGCCGGGCCCGGCCAGCTGTTCCGGCTTGCCCTGTACGGCTGGTCTTGGGCAGCCGTTCCGGCTTGCCCTGTATAGCTGGTCTCGGGCGGCTGTTCCGGCTCGCCCGCGCGGCCGGGTCTGGCCATGGGGTTGCAGTTCGCCCTGCACAGCTGGTGTCGGGCGGCTGTTCTGGGGCGCCCTGCACGGCTGGTGTCGGGTAGCTGTTCTGGCGCGCCCGTGCAGCCGGGCCAGCCACGGGGTTCTGGCTCGCCCTGCACGGCTGGTGTCGGGTAGCCGTTCCGGCTCGCCTGTGCGGCCGGGCCGGAACAGGTGTTCGGGTCCGCTCGTCCGGCTGGGTCGGGCCGGTGTTCGGGCTCGTCCGCGAGGCTGTCGCCGTGGATGGCCAGGTCTCCGGCGCCAGCCTGCGCGTGCGAGGTCGCGTGCATCGACCCGGACGGCAATCTGCTTCTCTTCGGCTCGCCACTACCGGCGCCGTGATTCAGCTACACGCTGATTTAGCCGAGCGCTGATTCAGCTACGCGCTGATTCGGTCGAGCCGCGGGTAGCTCGTGGTCGGTTCTATCGGATGACAAAGATCATCAAAGTGGGGGAAGAGCAGTCCGGCCGACCGTACAGCCAGGAGTCGGCCGGACCGCCAACAGTGTCAGTCCCGCGCCGGCGGCAGCGGATAGCCGTGCGGGGTGAGGAGGTAGACCACGCCGCCGGAGCCGCTGCCGGTACTGCCGTCGGACAGCGTTCGCTCGGTGCGCAGCCAGATGTTCTCGAACTGGCGCCGGTTGTACACGTGCCGCACCGCCGGGTCGTCGGGCGAGGCCGGGTCGTTGGCGATCACGTCGCCGGTCTTGGTGAAGCCGATGATCACCATGAGGTGGCCCGAGGTGCTGTAGCCGCTGCCGGTCAGCTCGTCGGCCTCGAACGACTGCGAGGTGATCACCGGAATGCCAAGGCGCACATAGCTTTCCAGCTCGGTCAGCGAGTGCAGCCGGGTGATGTGCGCGTCCAGCCCGTAGCTGGCCGCGTAGGCCGCGTTGAACGGCCAGTTCCCGGTGCCCTGGTAGTCGTAGTCGTAGGTGCCGCGCGCGGCCACGTCCACGGTCGGGTCGGCGTAGGACGGGTCCACAAAGGACAGCTGGGCGGCGGAGGGGTGTTTGCCCCAGTACTCCACCACCATCTCGGTCGACGTCGGGCTGCACCACGCCTCGCCGCCGCCGTCCCACTGCGGGTACTGCCCGTCGTGCACGTCCTGCGAGTACCTAGGCACGTTCAGTTCGACGCCCTCGGCGCCGCCGAGCCGGCTTGGCGGCACGGTGAACCGCTCGGGCACGGCCGAGGTCATCGCGCCGACCATGCGCAGGGTGGGCGTCGCGGACGTGCCGGGCGCCCGGTAGAGCGTCACCCGAAGTTGGTAGCCCGTCAGGGTGACGCCGGTGCTGGCCTCGAAGGTGTCCACGTCGACCTCGCCGGTGGCGTCGGACTGGCCGGGCACGCTGGTGCGGTGGATGTCGCTGTCGCCCGAGGCCCAGCGGCCCATCACGTACCAGCCGGTCTGCGCGCCGGAGTTGTTTCGGCCGCGCATCTCGACCTGCAGCCAGGTGCCGGCCGGGGTGTCCGCGTTCCACGACGCGACCAGCTGGGTGGCGCCGAAACCGGGCCGGTGGTCCGGCGAGGTCCAGGTCGCGTACTCGTAGGGCCTGGTGGTGCCCAGGTCCGGGTCGGTGTACTGAATGGTGCCGACCGGGTGGCTGATCGTCAGGCCGCCGGGGGTCGGCCGCAAGCCGTTGAACTGGCCCGATCCGAACTCGGCCGGGGTGTGCCACTGGTGGAAGTCGATGCTCGCGCCGCCGTTTCCGGGTGCCGGGCTCGCGGTGGCCAGCGCCGGAGCGAGGGCCAGGACGAGGGCCGCCGCGGTGCCCGCGACGGCGACCAGCCGGATTGTCCTGATCGGCCGAATCCTCATTCGGACCCCTCTCCTGGGCAGGGACCAACGGGTGGTGGCAAGGATTTTCGTACCAGCTCGGTTGGTTGTAAACCACTGTCCGGCTACGACCGGGTCACGGCCGGGGGTGTCGGCTCCCATGCGCGGCCGGTGCCAGCGGGGAAGATGAGCCGGTGAGCGAGGAGGAGACGGCGTGACGGTGGTGCGGTCGATCCTGTTGTTCGGGCTGGCCGCGCTGGCCGAGATCGGCGGATGCTGGCTGATCTGGCAGGGCGTGCGGGAACACCGCGGCCTGCTGTGGATCGGCGCGGGCGTGCTGGCGCTGGGCTGCTACGGCTTCGTCGCCACGCTGCAGCCGGACGCCCAGTTCGGCCGGATCCTGGCCGCCTACGGCGGCGTGTTCGTGGCCGGCTCGCTGGCCTGGGGCATGATCGCCGACGGCTACCGGCCGGACCGGTGGGACCTGCTGGGCGCGCTGATCTGCCTGTGCGGGGTCGGCGTGATCATGTACGCACCCCGCGGCTAGCGGTCAGCGCACTCCGGGGACAGCCCCTACAACACGGCCTGGGTCTGGGTGACCTTCGCGACCAGCTTCCCCGCGTCGTCGTGGATCTCGGTCTCGGCCACCACGATCCGCCGGCCGATGTGCAGCGGTCGCGCGGTCGCGGTGGCGTAGCCGGAACGCAGTGGGCGCAGGAAGTTCGTCTTCGACTCGATGGTGCTGGTCCCGGCCGCGCCCTCGGGCAGGTTCAGGAAGGCGGCCAGGCCACCGGTCGCGTCGGCCAGCGCCATCAGCACGCCGCCGTGCAGCGCGCCGCCCGCGGTGCACCTGGACGCGGCCCAGGCCAGCCGGGTGCGCACCAGCTCCTTGGTCGCGGTCACCGCCTCGATGCCCAGCTCGGCGGCATAGGGCATGGCGTCGTGCATGAGTTTCGTGGCCTGCTCGTCCACCCCGGTGCTCTCGCTCATCCGCCCTTGATACCCGGTTCCGCGTCCGGGCGCAGCTGGTCGGCCTCAGAAAAAGCGCAGCTGGTCGGCCTCGGAAAACCGGTGTCCCGGCACGGGAAAACCGTGCCGGGACACCGGAATCCGCCAAAGCCGTAGGAATCAGCTCACCCGCTGCACGTCCAGGCCGCCGTCGGAATGCTGGCCGCGCAACCGCTTCTTGTCGTACTTGCCCACGCTGGTCTTGGGCACCTCGGCGATGAACGTCCAGCTCTCCGGCACCTGCCAGTGCGGCACCTTGTCCCCGAGGAACTCCCGCAACTCCGCTGCCGTGGCCTTCTGACCGTCCCGCAACACCACCGCGACCAGCGGCCGCTCGTCCCACTTCGGGTCGGGCACGCCGATCACCGCGGCCTCCAGCACCGCCGGGTGGCCCATCACCGCGTTCTCCAGCTCCACCGAGGAAATCCACTCGCCGCCGGACTTGATCACGTCCTTGGCCCGGTCGGTCAGCCGGATGAAGCCGTCCGGGGTCATGGCGCCCACGTCCCCGGTGCGCAGCCAGCCGTCGTGGAACTTCTCCGGGTCGTCCACCCGGTAGTAGCGGCCGGTCACCCACGGCCCGCGCACCTCGATCTCACCGACGCTTTCGTTGTCCCACGGCACTTCCTGATCGTTGTCGTCGACCAGTCGACCCTCCACACCGGACACCAGCCGACCCTGGCTGGTGCGGTACTCCCACTCCTTTTCGCCGGTCACCCCGGCCGGCGGGTGGGCCAGGCTGGCCAGCGGCGAGGTCTCGGTCATGCCCCAGGCGTGCGTGATGTGCACCCCGTACTTCTGCTCGAACGCGCGCATCAGCGCCGGCGGGCAGGCCGAACCACCGACCACCACGCTCTTGAGGTAGGACAGGTCCTGCGGGTGCGCGTCCAGGTGCTGCAGCACGCCCTGCCAGATGGTCGGCACCGCGGCGGCCATCGTCGGCTTCTCCGCCTGGAACAACGCGCACATCGGCTCCGGCTGCAGGAACCGGTCGGGCATGATCAGCGTGGCGCCCACCATCATCGCGGCATACGGCATGCCCCAGGACATGGCGTGAAACATCGGCACGATCACCACGGCCCGGTCGGACTGCCGGACGTTCATGCCGTCGGACATGCACACCTGCATCGAGTGCAGCCAGATCGACCGGTGCGAGTAGGCCACGCCCTTCGGATCGCCGGTGGTGCCGGAGGTGTAGCACATGGCCGCGGCGGAGTTCTCGTCCACGGTCGGCCAGTCGAAGGTGTCCTGCTGGCCGGCCAGCAGGGTCGCGTAGTCGTGCACGGCCACCCCGTCCGGGGCCTGCACGTCGGCCGGGTCGCCGCCGACCACGATCACGTGCTTGACCGTGGTGAACGTGGGCAGCACCGGGTTGAGCAGGCCGATCAGCGAGGCGTCGACCAGCACCACCTGGTCCTCGGCATGGTTGGTGATGAAGGTCAGCTGGTCGGTGGCCAGCCGGATGTTGAGTGTGTGCAGCACCGCGCCCATCGCGGGCACCGCGAGGTAGGCGGCCAGGTGCTCGGCGTTGTTCCACATGAACGTGCCCACCCGCTGGTCGCCGTCGATGCCCAGGCTGCGCAGCGCGTTCGCCAGCCGGGCGGCCTGCTTGCCGAGCTCGGCGTAACTGATGCGCCGGGCGGACTCGCCGGTCCAGGTGACTACTTCGCTCGCGCCATGCACCGTGGTGCCATAGCGCAGCAGCCGGGCCAGGGACAGTGGGGCTTCCTGCATGGTGCTCAACATTGAGATCCGGTCTCCTTCGCGACGCTGCCAGCCGGTGTGGACAGTGTCGTCCCTCACCCGGCAAAGCGCGAGACTGTCAGGGCACCGGACTGTCCTGTTCGGCCAGCTTGGCGCGCAGCCCACCGGCCTCCGGGACGCCCATGTCGGCGAAGATCTCCAGCGCCGCCCGCCACTGCGGGGCCGCGGCCGAATCGCCCCGCGGGCCCTGGGCGAGGGCGTCGCCCAGCACGGTCAGCGCCTTCGCCGCCTGCAGCCACTGCCCGGTGGACCGGCACACGTCGGCCGCCCGGCCCGCGTGCCGGATCGCCGTGGCGGCATCGCCGGAGTCCAGTTCGATGCGGGCCAGCACGGTCAGCGCCCGGCCCGACCGGCAGCCCACGGCGTTGGCCTCGCTGTGCCGCACCGCGTCGGCCCCGGCCTGCCGGGCCTCGGTCAGCCGGCCCAGCGCCCGGTAGGCCTCGGCCAGCCCGGCCAGCGCCTGGATCTCCTGGTCGGCCGAGGAGACCCGGCGGGCCAGGGCGAGCGCCTCCCGGTGACTGTCCAGGCTGGCACCGACGTCGCCGATGGCGAACTGGATGGTGCCCAGCACGCTGAGCACCATCGGCTGGAAGTGCCCGGTGCGGGCCACCGGCACGGCCAGCGCCTGCTGCCCGACCCGCAGCGCCTCGGACAGCTGACCGGCGTCCCGGCGCACCTGCGCGATATTGGTCAGCGCGGTCACCTCCACCTGCTGGAAGTCGATCCGCCGGGCCAGGGTGAGCGCCTGGTCCAGGCTCTCCAGCGCCTCGTCGAACTGGCCGAACTCGTGTCGCGCACTGCCCAGGTTGGTCAGCGCGCCCACCGCGACCTGGGTCGACCCGGCGGTCAGGGCCAGCTCGACGGACTGGCCGTAGAACCCGGTGGCCTCGGCGTAGCGGCCCACCTCGGCGTGCAGCGCGCCCAGATTGCTCAGCACGATGGCCTGCCAGATCAGGTCCGTGCCGCGCCGGCTGACCCGCACCGCGCGCCAGCCGTAGTCGAGTGACTCGTCGATCTGCCCGAGCCGGGAGTAGGCCGAGGCGATCGCGTAACTGGCGGCCGACTCCATGTCCGTCCAACCGGTGCGCTCGGCCAGCGCCAGGGCCCGGCGGGCCAGCACCAGCACTTCCCCGTGGTTGCCGGATTCCCGCCGAGAGCGGGCCAGGGCCAGCAGCATGGTCGCACCGGCCCGCTGGTCGCCCGCGGCCTCGGCCGCGGCCAGGCCCAGTTCGGCCATGGCCGAGGCGGCCGTCGCGTTGCCGGTGATCACCAGGTGCCCGACCACACTGTCGGCCAGCTGCCAGCACAGTTCGGTCGGCCCGTGCGCGGCGACGTAGCGGATGGTGGCCAGCAGGTTCTGGGTCTCGGTGTTCAGCCAGCCCACCGCCTGGCTGCCGTCGGCGAACTCGGGCGGGTCCGGGGGCGCGAGCTTGGTCATGTGCGGCTGGCACAACCGGGCGGCCGAGCGGGCCATCCGCAGATACCAGTCGTGCAGCCGCCGCCGGGCCTGCCGGGGCGCCAGCTCGCCGTCGCACCCGGTGGCCAGCCCTCGGCCGTACTCGCGCAGCAGGTCGTGCGCGGTGTACCGGCCGGGCGCGGACTGGTCCAGCAGGTGCGCGGCGACCAGTGAGTCCAGCGTCCGGCGGGCCTTGGCCGGTGGCACCTCGGCCAGCGCGGCCGCCGCTGGCACCCCGATGTCCGGGCCCGGCACCAGCCCCAGCAACCGGAACATCCGTTGCGCCGCAGGGGAAAGCCGTTGATAGGACAGGCCGAACGCGGCCCGCACGGCCAGCGCCGAATCCTCGTCCAGGGTGTCCAGCAGACCGCCCGCGTCCAGTTCGGCCACGTGCTCGGCCAGCGGCCGGCCCGGCTGGGCCACCAGGTTGGCCGCGGTCACCCGCAGCGCCAACGGCAGGTTCGCGCACAACTCGGCCAGCTGCCGCGCGGCCTGCGGCTCGCTGCCCACCCGTTCGCCCAGCAGTCCGCGCAGCAGATCCACCGCCTCGGCCGCGGACAGCACACCAAGCGGCACCGGCACCGCGCCCTGCATGGCCACCAGCGCCGACAGCCGGTCCCGGCTGGTCACCACGGTCGCGCAGCCCGAGCTGGCCGGCAGCAGCGGCCGCACCTGATCGGCCGAACTGGCGTTGTCCAGCACCACCAGCACCCGGGCCTGGTCGGTCAGCGACCGGAACAGCGCGGCCGCCTCGTCGATGGCCGCGGGCACCTCCTTGGCCGGCACGCCCAGCGCGCGCAGGAATCCGGCCAGCGCGTCCTCCGGGCGCAGCGGGGTGGTCGGGTCGTAGCCGTGCAGGTCGACGTGGAGCCGGCCGTCCGGGAACCGCTCGGCCACCCGGTGGGCCCACCTCAGCGCCAAGGCGGTTTTGCCTACGCCGGCGGTGCCGGTGACCAGCGCGATCGGCGCGGCCTGCTCGGCCGGATCGAGCAGTACCCGGTCCAGTTCGGCCAGTTCGCGGTGCCGCCCGGTGAATCCGGACACCGAGGCGGGCAGCTGCGCGGGCACCCGCCGGGTCGCCTCGGCCCGCTCGGCCGGCACCTCCTGGCGCAGCACCCGCAGGTGCGCGGCGCGCAGCCGGGGGCCCGGGTCGACGCCCAGTTCGTCGGCCAGCGTCTCGCGCAGCCGCTGGTACACCTCGAGCGCCTCGGCCTGTTTGCCCGTCGCGGCCAGCGCCTCGATGAGCACCGCGTGCGCGCCCTCGTCCAGCGGTGCCTGCTCGGCCAGCGGCGCCACCCGGTCCACCGCGGCCGCGGGGGAGCCGACCGCCAGCAGCGCCGTCGCATGCTCCACCACCGCGGCCCGCCGGCGCCGGTCCAGCTGGTCCAGCGTGCCCGCGGCGATCGCCTCGGCCGGCACGTCGGCCAGCGGGCGGTCCCGCCACAGTTCCAGCGCGCCGGCCAGCAACTCGGCCCGGTCCGCCGGTTCGGCCAGCATGGCCTGATCGACCAGGGCGGTGAACCGCGCGACATCGGTGTGGTGGCCGGCGTCCAGCCGGTAGCCCAGGTTGGTTCTGGTCACCGTGATGTCGGCGCCGGCCTGCTCGGCCAGCCAGCGGCGCAGCCGGTGCACCGCGACCGGCAGGGCCGAGCCGGACCGGGTGGGCCGATCGCCCCACACCGCGTCGCCCAGCGTGTCCGCCGGGACCTCGCGGCCCTCGGCCAGGGCCAGCAACGCCAGCAGGGTGCGCGTCACCTCGCCCGGCGAGGCCACCCGGCCGTCCGGGCGTTCGACCACGACCGAGCCGAGCAGCCGGATCAGGACCCCAGCTTCGGCGGGCGGGCGTACGCGCGACACGAGCGCAAGTATGACCAGGCCCGCTAACACGGCTGCGGGGTTCGCCAGCGATCAGGTTCAGCCGGTCAGTGCGTTGCGCATCTCGTGCAGCCGGCTGATCAGCAGCTGGCGGCTGGCGGGCGCGGACACGATCCACTGCTCGCCCGGCGCCCCGGACCGCTGGGTCATCCACCGGCCCTGCCGGGTGTCGATGTAGAGCAGCGGCTGGGGGCAGCGGCGGCGCTCGCCGTACCGGTCACGGGCGGCCACGTAGAGCTGGCCGCCGCCGATGCGGGGCAGTTCGGCCGTGGCGAACAGCTCCTTCGCGTCGTCCACCATGGAGGCCCGGTGGAACACGGTGAACGCCGAGTCGGGCAGCGGTTTGCCACTGGCCTCCCGCTGGGCGGCGAGCTGGCTGATCTCCGCTTCGGGCAGGTTCACCGATCGGGCCCGGGCCGGTTGCACGGGCGGCGTCATGCCGACCAGCGTCTCGGCCAGCCCGTCCGGCCGGGCCGCGGACAGCTGGATCTTGTCGCCCTCGCGCACCACCATGATCGCGTCCTGGTCCGTCCCGGCCAGCAGCACGCTGAGGTGGGTGGTGGTCTCCCCGTCGGTGGTGGAGATCCAGCCGTAGTACTCCACCGAGGGACGGGCCAGCAGGTTCAGAGTGTCCCGGAAGTCGGCGTCCAGATCGCGACCGGCGAGCAGACCCTGCTGGGCCAGCTCGCCCGACGCGCGGTTCAGCGCGTCGCGCTGGCCCTCGTCGTCGTGCCAGTAGGCCACCCCGGCCAGCGTGTTGTGCAGCACTCCCAGGTTCTCCCGATGCCACACCGTGGCCAGGGTGTCCTGGGAGAGCGTGACCTCTTGATGCAGCACGAACATCTCCCCACTGGAGAAGCTGGCCGCGCCGATGGCGCGACCAGCTTCGATGGCCCGCCTTGCCTGGCGGCCCGACGATCCGTTCACTCGATGACCGGCCCGTCCTACTCGATGACCGGCGGCACCGTGAGCTGGTCGGTGCCGAAGATGGCGTCGGGATCGGCCTCCTGGAGGTATTCGGCCGTCTTGTGTTCTTTGTCCTCTTCGTCCTTCTTACCGGAGCCGCGCCCCCCGGCCATGCCCGGCTCGCCGGCGGCGCCGGCCGCGGCCCGGCTCATGGCCGCCTCCTCGCTCGCCGGGTTCATGCCGTTGCCCACGCCGGCCCGGCTGCCCGAACCGTTGGCGCTCTCGGAACCGGCCCCGCCCAGGCCGTTGGCCCCGGCTCCGCCGCTGCCCAGCCCGCCGCCACCGGCGCCGCCGAACGCACCGGCCGCACCCGCGTACGGATTGTCCCGCGAGGTGTCCGAACCGCCGCCGTTGACTCCGCCCGGCCCCATGCCGCCCGGCCCGAACTCGTCAAGGCCGCCCGAGGGGTTGCCGGTGGTGGTCGTGTCGCCCGGGTTGAAATCGGCCAGCTGCTCCGGCGAGTCGTTGCCGCTCGAACCACCGTCCGAACCGCCCGGGTTGCCCGCGCCGGTGCTGCCGGAGTTGCCACCCGTGCTGGGGGTACGGGTGAATCCACTGCCGGTGGTGCCGCCGCCGGACCCGGTGCCGCCGTAGCCGCCCGAGCTGGTCCCGGTGCTGCTGCCGGCCGAGCCGCTGAAGTTGGAGCCGGCGCCCGCGGAGGTGCTCTGCGAGGTGATCGAGAAGTTCGGGCTGGCGTCGGGCAGCGTGCCGTAGTCGGTCGGCATCGCGGCCGCGTTGTCGCTGCTGGCCGAGCTGTAGTTGTTGTAGACCGCGACATTGTGATCGCCGTTGGCCTGGTACTGCGCGATCGACTTGTCCAGGTCGGTGTCCCCGAAGATGCTCACGACCTTGTTCATCAGGTTGTTCTGCGGAGCGCTCGGGTTCATCTTCACCACGCTGTTGTAAGCCGTGTTGAACGCGGAGGTCTGCGCCTGGGTCGTGTCGCTGGCGGTGAGCAGCGACTGGTTGGCCTGGTCGGTCGCGTTGACCAGCGGGGCCGCGCCGGAGACCGCCTGACTGGCCGCGTTGCCCTGCCAGGCCTGGTTCATCGAGCCGTTGAGCTCGTAGACCTGGTCGTTGATCGACGCCTGCAGTGTGGCCTGGTCCCGGGTGAAGGTCTCGCTGGTGTTCAGACCCTCGTAGCCGTGGCCCCCTCTGATCCGGGTGTAGATGTCCGGAGCCGCGTAGCTCATCGTGATGCCCCTTCAGGCTGGCCCGCGCCGTTCGGCTGCGTGGCGCTCATCGACTGGGTGGTCTGTCAGGAGTTCTGGATCGTGCGGGCGGCGTCGATGACCGACTGCTCGGTGCCC
>DASZNF010000107.1:0-68933 GCA_035551355.1 Pseudonocardiaceae bacterium
CGGGTGAGGCGCTGGCGATGTGTTGTCGACGGAATATCGACGGTTTGTCGACGGGTCGTGTCACGCTCTTTTCCGGTCAACCTTCGCGGATTTCCACGAAGACCAAATATCTGTCGAGGAGGGAATTTATGGGATTCAAGAATTGGGTGGTGAAACCGGCGATCGCCGCCACCGTCGTCGGCGCCGCTCTGGTGCTCAGCGTTTCGTCCGCGAACGCTGCCACGGCCAAGGTCAGCCCGTTCGACGCGAAGAGCGCCGGCTGGGCGGAGCTGCACGTGGGCGATTGCCAGCAGGACCACGGCACGATCACCCTCAACTCCGACGGGACCGGCACGTGGAGCGCGGACACGCTGACCTACCAGACGCACAGCGGTGACGTGTGGCACTCCAGCTTCGACTTCTACACCACTGCGGGGACCCACCTGTTCTTCGAGGGCACGTTCAACAGCCCGACCATGAATGACGGCAACCCGCCGCCGGTGTACCACTGGGCGCACGACTTCACCTTCGACGCGGCGCTGTACAGCGCCGTCGACCTCAACAGAACCATCCAGCACTCCAGCTGCTGACCCGCACGCGGCTATATTGACCTCGTCCCGCACCGGCTCCCGGTGCGGGACGGGTCGAGGTCCGTAAGACAAACTGGAAAAGCAATCGCGTTGAGGTCAGGGTGAACGTCCGGCGCGCTACGGCTTACGCGGCGCGTCTCCGGGTAGACCGTGTGCCGCCATTTGTTGACGCCGTCCCGGAGGGTGCCGCGTTCGTCCAGGGTGACATCGCCGAGGTCGCCGACCCGGAGCTCGCCGACGGCTTCGACGGTGTGCTGCATTTCGCGGCCAAGTCGCTGGTCGGGGAATCCATGCAGGACCCGGCGAAGTACTGGTTCGGCGACGTTTGTCACCACGCTGCGCCTGCTGGACGCGATCCGGGCACATGCCGTCCCCCGGCTGGTGTTCTCGTCCACCACCGCCGCCCACGGCGAACCCGATGAGGTGCCGATCGAGGAAACCGCGCCGACCAATCCCACCAACACCTACGGCGCCAGCGAACTCGCCATCCCGACACGCTTGATGAAGGTCTAGTCGCAGCCGCCCTCGGACGCCGCCCGCAGTTTCGGCGCGCCCGGGCCGTAGGCGGCCATCTCGTCGTCGTGGTTGTACAGCGCGCAGGTGCGCAACGACAGGCAGCCACAACCGATGCAGGAAGTCAGCCGGTCGCGCAGCCGGTGCAGCGCGTCGATCCGCGCGTCCAGCTCGGTTTGCCAGCTCTGCGAGAGCTTGGCCCAGTCGCTCTTGCTCGGCGTGCGCCCCTCCGGCAGCGTGGCCAGTGCTTCGCGGATCTGGTCCAGGGTCAGCCCGACTCGTTGTGCGGTCCTGATGAACGCGAGTTGGCGCAGCACGGAGCGCGGATAGCGGCGCTGGTTGCCCGCGGTCCGCTCCGCGCTGATCAGGCCCGCGTCCTCGTAGAAGCGCAGCGTCGTGTGGGACACGCCACTGCGTTCCGCGACCTGGCCGATCGACAACGTGGTTGCCAGTATGGACACGCCCGTCACTATACGCCCTTGACCTCCAGTTAACTGGAGGTTGCACAGTGGGGTTCATGAGAGGACCCGCGGCCGGAACGGCCAGCATGACGTACGCCGCGTTGCCCAGTCTCATGGGCCGGATGAACGGAGACGAAAAACACGCCCTGGCCGCGTCGTCGACCATCGACGTGCTGTGGGTCCTGTACGACCGAATTCTCCGCGTTTCCGCCGAACACCTCGACGACGCGAACCGCGACAGGTTCCTGCTGTCCAAGGGCCACGGCCCGCAGGCGTACTACGCCGTGCTGGCCGCCAAGGGCTTCCTGGACCCGGACCTGCTGGACGGCTGGGGCGCGGTCGACTCGCCGCTGGGCTACCACCCCGACCGGGTGCTGGTGCCGGGCGTGGAAATCAGCAGCGGCTCGCTCGGGCACGGTCTGCCGATCGGTGTCGGCGTGGCGCTGGGCCTGCGTGCGCAGGCCAACCCGGTCCCGCGAGTGATCGTCATGATGGGCGACGGCGAGTTCGATGAGGGCAGCAACCACGAGGCCATCGCCCTGGCCGGCAGGTTCGGCCTCGATCGGCTGACGGCGGTGGTGATCGACAACGACAGCGCCAGCCACGGCTGGCCCGGCGGCATCGCCCGCCGGTTCGCGGTCGAGGGCTGGCACACCGCCGAAGTGCGCGGCCGCGACCACGACGACATCGAAGCCGCCCTCACCATCCCGCACCCCGACCGCCCACACGCGGTGGTCGTCCGCGTCAACGACAGCCCCCCGGCAAAGCCCTGAGCGCAGACCCCCGCGCAGACCCCCGCCCGCCCGGGGGGACGGCCCTTGTCCAGCCTATTCGCCCGTCGGGCAGCCAACAAAACGCGAATGTTCTTCTGTGGATAACTCGCGAGCCCGAGCCATCCAGCCACCGAAACCGAGGGGGAACGATGACCACGCTGATACCCGCACCCACCGAAATCGCGAACATGCGCGAATCCTTCTGCGCCACCATGGATCGCGCCCTGGACGAGGACCCGCGACTGGCCGTCGTCCTGGCCGACATCTCCGCCTCCATGCTCACCGACGCCGCCGCCCGCCACCCGCACCGCGTCGTCAATCTCGGCATCCGCGAACAGGCGCTGATCAGCGTCGCCGCCGGACTGGCCGCCACCGGCCTGCGCCCGGTCGTGCACACCTTCGGTTCCTTCCTGGTCGAGCGCCCCTTCGAACAGGTGAAGGTCGACCTCGGCCACCAGGGCCTCGGCGCGATCCTGGTCTCCTACGGCGCCTCCTACGACATGCCCGCCGCCGGCCGCACCCACCAGTCACCCGGCGACGTCGCCCTGATCGACTCCCTCCCAGACTGGACCGTGCATGTTCCCGGCCACCCGGCCGAAGCGGAAGCCTTGCTGCGCAAGGCTTTCCGCACAAACAACCGCGTCTACCTCCGCCTTTCCGCCCAGGCCAACAACCGTTCGTACGATGTGGACGGTGATGGCACGCTGAAGATCTTGCGCCGCGGTCGAAACGGCCTCGTCCTGGCCATCGGCCCGACCGCCGACCGGGTCCTCGCCGCCACCGCCGACCTCGACGTCACCGTCGGCTACGCCGCCACCGCCCGCCCCCTGGACGGTCAGGGCATCCGGGCCGCGGTGCGCGCCGCCGACCGGGCGGACGTGGTGCTGGTCGAGCCCTACCTGGCCGGGACCTCGGCCTACCTCGTCGACGCCGCCCTGGACGACATCCCGCACCGGCTGCGCTGCCTCGGCGTCAGCCGCGAGGTCGAGGTGCGGATGTACGGCGAACACGCCGACCACGACGCGGCGCACGGCCTGGACACCCCGGGCATCGCCGCCTCGGTCCGCGACTTCGTGCACGCGTAAGACGCCCGGTAGCCTGGGGTCATGCCTCGCCTCGTCGTGCTGGACTACGGGTCCGGCAACCTGCGGTCCGCCGAACGCGCGCTGCGCCGGGTCGGCGCGCAGGTCGAGGTCACGTCCGATTTCCAGGCCGCCGTCGAGGCCGAGGGCCTGGTCGTGCCGGGCGTCGGCGCGTTCGCCGCGTGCATGGACGGCGTGGATGCCGTGCACGGCCAGCGGATCATCGGCCGCAGGCTGGCCGGCGGCCGCCCGGTGCTGGGCATCTGCGTCGGCATGCAGGTGCTGTTCGAGCGCGGCGTCGAGCACGGCATCGAATCGCAAGGCTGCGGCGAGTGGCCGGGCACGGTGGAACGCCTGCACGCCGAGGTGTTGCCGCACATGGGCTGGAACACCGTGCGCCCACCCGAGGGCAGCATGTTGTTCGCCGGACTCGCGCCGGACACGAGGTTCTACTTCGTACACTCCTACGGCGTGCGCGACTGGGTGCTGCAACCCAGCGACACCATCCCCGCACCGTTGGTCACCTGGGCCCACCACGGCGAGGATTTCGTTGCGGCAGTGGAGAACGGGCCGCTGTGCGCCACCCAGTTCCACCCGGAGAAGTCCGGCGACGCTGGCGCGCACCTGCTGGAGAACTGGATCAAATCGGTCGTCGGTTAGGCTTCACCGGTGACTTTGACGCTGCTGCCCGCTGTGGATGTGGCCGACGGCAAGGCCGTCCGGCTGGTCCAGGGCGCCTCCGGCACCGAAACCTATTACGGCGCACCGCTGGATGCCGCCCTCGCCTGGCAGGCCGACGGCGCCGAGTGGGTGCACCTGGTCGACCTGGACGCCGCCTTCGGTCGCGGGTCCAACCGCGAGCTTCTGGCCGAGGTCATCGGCAAACTGGACGTCGAGGTCGAGCTGTCCGGCGGCATCCGCGACGACGCTTCGCTCGAAGCGGCGCTGTCCACCGGCTGCGCCCGGGTCAACCTGGGCACGGCGGCGCTGGAGAACCCGGAATGGTGCGCCCGCTCGATCGCCGCGCACGGCGACAAGATCGCGGTCGGGCTGGACGTGCGGATCACCGAGGAGGGCCACCGGCTGGCCGCGCGCGGCTGGACCAAGGACGGCGGCGACCTGTGGGAGACGCTGGACCGGCTGGACCGCGACGGCTGCACCCGCTACGTGGTCACCGACGTCAGCCGCGACGGCACGCTGACCGGCCCGAACACCACGTTGCTGGCCGATGTCTGCGCCCGCACCGACGCGGCGGTGATCGCCTCGGGCGGTGTGTCCACTCTCGACGACCTGCGGGCGCTGGCCACGCTGGTGAACGACGGAGTGGAAGGCGCGATCGTCGGAAAGGCGCTCTACGCCGGGAAATTCACCCTTCCCGAGGCGCTGGCTGCTGTTCGAGGGTGATCGCGATGGCCGCCACGCCGGTCAATCCCCGGCGCAGGCGGCTGGCCCAGACCAGAATCCGGCCGAGCACGCCGTACTTGTGGCCGACCGCGTTGAGCGCGCGCGGGGCGTCGGCGGTGTCGAGCAGGCGAGCCTGACCCCGCACGGAATCACCGTGCGGGGTGCCCCGGCGGTCGCAACCCGCCAGCTCGATCGCGCCCTCCCGGCGGATGCGCTTGACCTTGCCGGTGTCCATCGCCGACCACACCAGCAGCTCGTCCCCGTCCCGCGCCGCCCACACGGGCGTCGGCACGGCGCGGCCGTCCTTGCGGTAGGTGGTCAGCAGGACGTACTTCTCCTGCCCCAGCCGATCAAGCTCACTCATCCGGACACCATAACCCCGCCGAGGTCAGCCCGGCGTGACTTCCCAGGTGGCGTGCAGGATCCGCACGAACTCCCGGTCCGGGTCCTTGATCAGGGCGTGCAAAGTCCGCACGAGGTCGCACGGGTACGACTCGCCGCATTTGCGGCATACGCCGGTGTCGGTGGCCGCGTGCCCGACCAGCATCCCGCGGATCACCGTCACCAGATCGTCGATGATCCGGTGGGCCAGATCGGTTTCCGGCTCGTCCCACTCGTCCATCCGCCCGAAGAACTCGGCCGCGTCGAGCAGGCCGAGCAGATCGGTGCGCAGCAGGCGGAAGGCATCGGTGAGCGCGGGAGAAACAGATTCCATGGTGAGCAGGAGAACCGATTACCGTAGGGACAAGGTAGCCCCCGGTTCGGGCGATTCTTTCGGCGTGGTCAACCAGAAAGCCGGGAATCGTCGGTCGCGGTCCCTAAGGTAGGAATACCACCCCCGCGGCAGGAGGCGCTATGGACGACCGGGAACCGACCATTCGCAGCAGGACTCTCGGTGAGGGCCTGCGCCGGGCAATGGAGTCCGCGGGGGTTTCCGGCAAAACCGTGGCCGACCGCATCGGTTGCTCGGGAGCGCACATCTCCCGCCTGTTGAGCGGAAAACGGGGCGCGACGGTCGAGGACGTCACGTCGATCCTGACCATCTGCGGGATCAGAAAAGGTGCTGAGCGCAGCTATCTGTTGTCGCTGTGCGAGGACCCACACCATCCCGGATGGTTTCAGCAACACGGTTCTCGTCTACCCAAACAGATGCGAGTCCTGGTCGATAGCGAAGACCTCACCGACCACCTCGTGGACTTTCAGCCACTCATCATTCCTGGCCTGCTCCAGGTCGCCGACTATGCGCGCGCGGTCATCAGCAAATGTGTGAACGTTCCCGCCGATGAAGTAGAGGATCGCGTGGCCGCAAGATTGGCGAGAGCCGAAGTGCTCAATCGCAGGAATCCTGCGAGCTTCGAATTCTTCATTCATGAATGGGTGTTGCGGTCGGATGTGGGCAGCCGCGCGATCATGTCCGAGCAGATGCACCATCTGCTGCGGCTGGGTGTGCGTGAGCACGTGTCCATCGGCGTGATCCCAGCCGCGTTGGGTGCCTATGCCGGGATGTCTGGGCCGTTCATGATGCTGCACTTCCCGCGCTTCCGGCCGATCGTCTATCTGGAGAGCGAAACTTCTTGCCTGTTCCTGGAACAGCCAGAGGAGATCCATGCCTACCGAAACGTCCTCGGGAAGCTCAGGGAAACCAGTCTTGGTGAGGGACAATCAAGAGACTTGATTGCCGAGCTGGCAACGAAGTTGTCCGCGGATGGAGGGGCTGATGATGACCAGGGCTGAACTGGCGTGGCGGAAGAGTAGCTATAGCGCTGGGGGCAACGGCTGCGTGGAGGTCGCCTGGAGGATCAGCAGTTACAGCGGAAACGGGGGCAACTGCGTGCAGGTCGGCTGGCCGAAGCCGGACGGGCTCGCGGTCCGCGATTCCAAGAACACCTCCGGCCCCGTCCTCACCTTCGGCGCCGAAGCCTGGCGCACCTTCCTGGCCACCCGCTAGAACCAACCGCTCATGGGGCGGCTCCGCCGCCCCATGAGCGGTTCAGCCAGAGCTCGTGATCGCGCCCACACTCTCCAACTTCCGCCACGCTGCGGCCACATGCGCCTCGGTGAACAGCCGTGCCTTGCGAGCGGTCCACTCCTGGATGGCCGCCCACGCCTCATGGGGCGTGCGAGATCCCTCGTTCGTGGCCACCCAGTGGGTGCTCGCCAGCAGCTCGATCGAGTACGCGCCCTCGAAACCGTCGATGATGTTCATGACCGGATCCACGATCCGGCTGTCGACGTTCCTACCGGCTTCCGCTCGCTCGGCGAACCTCGCGGCTTCCTCGCGGCCGGACTTCGTGGGCTCGATCGGATCCAGTTGCTGCACCGGTGCCGATCCGTCGCCGAAGCCTTCCAGATAGACGGCTTCCATCTCCTGGACCAGGTGCCGGACCTGCTCGCTGTACGGCCCGTAGATCCCCTGCTCGAACTTCAGCCGAAGTTCCGGCGCGAAGACCTGCGCGAAATACATGAGCTTCTGGATCTCCAGGTGAGACGCCCCGGCAACGGACTTCCACGGTTCCACGGCCAGCCGCCGGTGCGTGTACTCCTGAATCAGCCTGATCGCCGCGGCCCGCCCCCAGGTCATCTTGAGCGGTGTCGGCGCCAGGTGCCGTGCGGCGTTGGAGGGCGTGAACAGCTCCACCCTGACGTTCTGGAGCCCTTCGAGCGCGCTCACGATAAGCGGCTCAACATCGCCCCACGACAACCCACCGTTGCCGGCTCCCAACGGTGGTACGGCGATCGAGGTGATGCCGCGCTCCTCGATCACCCGCACAAGATCACGCAAGCCGGACTCGACATCGGCGAGTCGCGACTTGGACTTCCAGTGATCCTTGGTCGGGAAGTTGACGATGTAACGCGGTCCGGACATCGAGTGCAGATCGACCACGAACATGCGTCCGAGCTCGACTTCTCCTCGTGCGCAGGCGTCCGCGTACTGCTTGAAATTCTCCGGGTGGCGCCGCTTGAACTGGAGCGCCAGCCCCTTGCCCATCACGCCCACACAGTTGACCGTGTTGACCAGCGCATCGACGTCGGCGGCAAGGAGATCGCCGGAGCCTTGCGCAATCATCGTCGCCTCCTAGTCGTAGTAGAACCCGGGTTCAAGTCGATACTGGCGTACACCACCGACGGATTCGAATGCCGACCGCGCCGACTCCCGCGACGCCTCACTCTTGGCCGCCACATGGGTGATCATCTCGATCGGCAACTGGTCAAGGACGAGCACCTCCGCGGCCCGTCGGCTTGGACGGTTCTTGTCCTCCGTCGTCTTGCCCCACCACTTCTGGCACAGGAGGTCGAAATCGACGAAGCTTGCCGCCAGGTTGTCCACATGCGTGAAGTGCCACACGAGCCAGTTGCGGGGATCGTGTTGCCTGGGTAGCTCGGAGCCGAGCGCCGCAAAGCCCGACTCGGGGAATGCGCTCACGGCGCGAGCCCGTCCGGTAGCGCCAAGCCCTGCCTCCCTGTCCGCACCAGGTCACTGCGTGGTCCGCACCAGGTCACCGCGTGCGATTCACGACAACCTGATGGCGCACATCCTGATGGCGCACATCGTCGCAGAACTCGACGCCGTGGGATCAAGCCACGCCGCCGCCCGCCAGAACACACAACCGTGGGGTGGCGCCCCCCAGCGCCACCCCACGAGTCCGCGAAAGACGAACCGGTCACCAGATGTCCGGGTTGACCCCCTGCGCGGCCGGCTGGAAGCTGCCGACCTGCACCGACTTCAGGTCCAGCTCCGGGTACCCGATCGGCTGACCGTCGTCACCGGTCAGGGTGACGTTGGTCGGGGCCGCACCGGGGACGGTCAGCGTGGTGGTGGTCGCCACCTGGGTGCTCGGGTCGTCCTTGTCGCCGCTGATCAGCTTCACCCCGGCGAACGCGGTCTCGCCGGGCTGCAGGGTGACGCTGGTGGCCGGGCCCGGCTCGTCCACCTGCTGCGTCGGCACGTCGAGCGCGTGGTTGTCGGCGGCCAGGAAGCCCAGCTGCGGGAAGCCGTCCAGGGTCAGCGGGCCGGTGCCGGTGTTGGTGACCTCGAGGATCTTGTCCCCCGGCTGCTGCTGCGGGTCCATGTTGGCCTTCACCGACACGGTGGCCTGTCCGGCCCCGTCGGAATGGCTGGTCAGCGCCTGGCCACCGTTCGCCGCCGGGATCGTGTTCCCAGCCGTGTTCCCGGCCGTGCTCCCGGCTGCGGGAGTGCTGTGGCTGGCCACGGCGACCGCGCCGGTCGCGGAGTTGTCCGACCCGGTGCCGGAGGCGTTCGAGTTCCCCGTGCAAGCGGCGGTCAGTGCAATGGTCAGGGCGCCACCGGCCACCAGGAGGGTCGGACGAACCAAGCGTCGAATAGCCATTTCTTCAATCCCCGAGTTCCGCTCGCAGTGAATGTCTTTACACCACCAGAGACGCTCCCAGCTGCGGCGGGTTGCCTCAACTCGAGAATCAGTCGGGTGATAACGATCCGATTAAGCGGCGCAACCGGTGATCGGGCGAGCGGCGAATTCAAATTCTGCTATCCGTAAAGCAACCTGCGGCCGACCCACAGCCGTGGGGTGGCGCCCCCTTTCGTCGCCACCCCACGGCAAGCCTGCTGGGCCGACCCGGCTGGGCCGACCCGGCTCAGGCGGCGACGACCTCGACCGCGGCCAGCTCGCGAATCGTGCTGTGCGCGTCGGCCAGGGACTGCTCGCCGAGCGGGATCAGGTCGGTCATGGCCGGGTTCACCTTGGCCAGGGTCAGCTCCGCGGCCACGAACTCGATCTGCTTGATCTGCAGCATCTCGATGAACACCTTGCGCAGGTACCTCTCCTGGAATTCCCAGTCCTCGCGCGGGGTGCCCGGCTTGTAGGAGCCGCCGCGGGAGTGCACCACCACGAAGCGGGTGCCGCCCAGCGGCGCCTCGCCGGTCTCCGGGTTCGGCCGGACGGCCTCGCCCAGGATCCGGTCCAGCCAGCTCTTGAAGGTGTCCGGGACGGTGAAGTTGTACATCGGCACACCGAGCACGACCACGTCGGCGGCCAGCAGTTCGTCGATCAGCGCCTGGCTGATGGCCAGGCCGGCCTCCTGCTCGGGCGTGCGGTTCTCGGCCGGGGTGAAGGCCGCGCTGTAGGCGGCGTTGTCCAGGTGCGGCACCGGGTTGGCGGCCAGGTCGCGGTAGACGACCTCGCCGTCCGGGTTGGCCTTCTGCCAGTGCTCGGTGAACGCGGCGGTGATCTCGCGGGAGACCGAATCCGCACCGCGGATGCTCGAATCGATGTGCAGCAGCGTGGGCATTTCTGCTCCCTCGGATAGCCTGTAATGCTCTCAACCAAGAACTTACGACACAAGATGATCCGAGTCAAGAAGATCCAGGGTGAGAGGGGTCATGGCGTAAGATGGTTGGGTGACCCAGGCGGAGACCCACGCGACGAACCCGTGTTCGGTCGCGCGCGAGTTGATGCAGACCTCGGACCTGAACTGGTTGCTGCACCGGGCCGCCCAGCGGTTCGGCGAGGCCATGGACGCCGCGGCCCAGCAACACGGCAGCAGCATGCGCGCCCACCTGGTGCTCGCCGCGCTGCTGCACATGCCCGGCCGCACCCAGCTGTCCCTCGGCGCCGCCCTCGGCCTGGACAAGACCACCCTGACCTCCGTGCTGGACCGGCTGGAGCGGCACGAACTGATCGTGCGCAAGCCCGATCCGGCCGACCGCCGGGTGCGCATCCCGGAGATCACCGAGAAGGGCCACGCGTTGTACGCCGAGGTCCTGCCCGCGGTGCAGGCCGTCGAGTGCGAACTGCTCGGCACGCTGTCGGAGTCCGAGCAGGAGACGCTGCGCGGCATCCTGCAGCGGCTGACCGGTTCCGACGCGGGCCCGCCTGCCGGATCGTGCATCTGATCAGGCGGTTAGGCTCGTTTCATGTCGGTCGCGGTGCGGGTCATCCCCTGTCTTGACGTGGACGCCGGGCGGGTGGTGAAGGGCGTCAACTTCACCGATCTGCGGGACGCGGGCGATCCGGTCGAACTGGCCGCCGCCTACGACGCCGAGGGCGCCGACGAGTTGACCTTCCTGGACGTCACCGCCTCCTCCGGCAACCGGGAGACCACCTTCGACGTGGTCCGCCGCACCGCCGAGCAGGTGTTCATCCCGCTCACCGTGGGCGGCGGCGTGCGCGCCTGCGAGGACGTGGACAAGCTGCTGCGCGCGGGCGCGGACAAGGTCGGCATCAACACCGCGGCCATCGCCCGGCCGGAACTGTTGCGCGAGGCCTCCCAGCGGTTCGGCGCCCAGTGCATCGTGCTGTCCGTGGACGCCCGGCGGGTGCCGGAAGGGCAGCAGCCCACGCCCTCCGGCTTCGAGGTGACCACCCACGGCGGCCGCAAGGGCACCGGCATCGACGCGGTCGAGTGGGCCGCGCGGGGGCGGGAACTGGGCGTGGGGGAGATCCTGCTCAACTCGATGGACGCCGACGGCACCCGCGCCGGATTCGACCTGGAACTGATCAGGATGGTCCGCGCGGCGGTGGACGTTCCACTGATCGCCAGTGGCGGAGCCGGTGCGCTGCAACACTTTCCGCCCGCCGTCGAGGCCGGCGCCGACGCGGTGCTCGCGGCCAGCGTGTTCCACTTCGGACAGTTGCGGATTTCCGAGGTCAAGGGCGTGCTGGCCGAGGCGGGGGTGGAAGTCCGATGATGCGCCTTGGCCCCGGTGGGCGGGCGCCGATGGACGTGTGGGTGTGCGTCGCCCTGGTCGGCGGCGCGGGCGTGGTCTTCTTCGTCGAGAGTCTGATCCGGCTGGCCACCGAGGGCGGGGTGGGCATTCTCACCCTGCCGCTGATCCTGCTGGTCTTGCAGGGCGGAGCGGCGGTCGCCATGCTGTCCGGCAGCCGATGGGCCCGGCCGGTGATCGTGGTCGTGGTGATCATCGGCGCGTTGCTGCACATGGTGATCGCGCTGGGTCAGGGCGCCGGGTGGACCAGGGCGGTGAGCGCGATCCTGGCGCTCGCCCAGGTCTACGCACTCGTGGCGCTGAACACCAAGCCGGTCCGCGAACACTTCGGGATCAGCTCATGACCTCACCCCTGCCGGCCGAGCTGGCGGACCGCCTCAAACGCACCGACGACGGCCTGGTCTGCGCGGTGGTGCAGGCCCACGGCACCGGCGAGGTGCTGATGGTGGCGTGGATGAACGACCAGGCTCTGCACCGCACGCTGACCACCCGGCGCGGCACCTACTACTCACGCAGCAGGCAGAACCTGTGGGTGAAGGGGGAGACCTCCGGTCACACCCAGTACGTGCGGGAGGTGCGGCTGGACTGCGACGGGGACGCGGTGCTGGTGATCGTGGACCAGACCGGCCCGGCCTGCCACACCGGCCTGCACAGCTGCTTCGAGACCCAGGTCCTGCTGCACGACGAACCGGGCGGCCAGGCCGTGGTGCTGCCCCGCGCCGACCCGGTCGCCGACCCGATCCCGGAGATCTGAGCCCGCACGGAGTGGGTGAGCCTCAGCCGAGGATGTCCTCGGTGAGGTAGCGGGTCAGCGTGGGGGCCACCGCACGCACGATGGTGTCCACGCTGGCGTCGGCCAGCGGCCCCAGCTTGACCACGTACCGGGCCATGCCGACGCCCACCATCTGGCTGGCGCACAGCGAGGCCCGCAGGTCGGACTGGTCGGCGCCGACCTGGTCGGCCACCCGGTGCAGGACCTCCTTGGTGAGGAAATCGCGGAACACCCGGGCGGTGATGTCCTGGCTGGACACGCTGCGGATCAGCGCGGCGAACTGGCCCTCGTTGGCGTCCCACAGCGTCACGAAGGTGCGCACGATCCGTTCGGCCAGCCGGGCGGGTTCCCGGTCGCCGTTGTAGACGATGCCGCTGACGAGCTCGGCCAGGTCCAGCGCCTTGGGCATCTCCATGACCGCGGAGAACAGCCCCTGCTTGCCGCCGAACCAGTGGTTGACCATGGCCGCGTCCACCCCGGCCCGGCCGGCGATGGCCCGCACGGTCGCGCCGGCGTAGCCCTGCTCGGCGAACACCTCCCGGGCTGCGGCCAGCAGCGCCGCCCGGGTGTCCGCGCCGGCCGGGCGGCGGCCCCGCCGCCGGGCCGGGCCGCCGCCCTCCTCGGTCTGCTCCGGGTTGTCCTTGTCCTGTGCCGGTCCCGCCATGTCGCCATTCTCCCGGGTTCGGGCCGGGTCCGTGCGCGAGTCGCGCGAACGACCCCGCTCACGTGCCCGAACCCGGCCGCCGGAAACGTTTTCAACGTTCATTGAAAAATAAACCCGGTTGTCGGCTGGGTCAACGCGGCGGGCAGAATGGCCCCCATGGTGATGGGCGGAGGTATGGGCGCGGTCTCTCCGACCCGCGAGGAGTTTCACGCGCTGGCCGCGTCGCGGCGGGTCATCCCGGTGGTCCGCAGGCTGCTGGCCGACGACGAGACCCCGCTGGGCGTCTACCGCAAGCTGGCCGCCAACCGGCCGGGCACGTTCCTGCTGGAATCGGCCGAGAACGGCCAGTCCTGGTCGCAGTGGTCGTTCGTGGGCGTGCGGGCCCCGGCCGCGCTGACCGTGGTCGACGGCGAGGCCGCGTGGGTCGGGCAGACCCCGGTCGGCCTGCCCAGCGGCGGCGACCCGCTGGCCGCGCTGCGCGAGACCGTCCGCCTGCTGCACACCGAACCGCTGCCCGGCATGCCCCCGCTGACCGGCGGCATGGTCGGCTACATCGGCTACGACGCGGTGCGCAGGCTGGAACGGCTGCCCGAGCTCACCGAGGACGACCTCAAGCTGCCCGAGATGGTCATGCTGCTGGCCACCGACCTGGCCGCGCTGGACCACCACGAGGGCGCCATCACGCTGATCGCGAACGCGGTCAACTGGGACGACTCGCCCGAGCGGGTGGACGCCGCCTACGACGCCGCGGTGGCCCGGCTGGACGAGATGACCGCGCAACTGGCCGCGCCCGCCCCGGCCACCGTGGCCGTGTTCGACCGGCCCGCCCCGGACTTCCGCCGCAACCGCACCCCGCAACAGCATCACGCGGCCATCGAGTCGGCCAAGGAGCAGATCCGGGCCGGCGAGGCGTTCCAGGTGGTGGTCAGCCAGCGCTTCGAGATGGACACCACGGCCGACGCGCTGGACGTCTACCGGGTGCTGCGGGCCACCAACCCCAGCCCCTACATGTACCTGCTGCGGCTGGAGGGCTTCGACATCGTCGGGTCCAGCCCGGAGGCGCTGGTCACCGTGCGCGACGGCCGGGCCACCACCCATCCGATCGCCGGAACCCGGTGGCGCGGCGCGGATCCGGAGGAGGACGCGTTCCTGGAGAAGGACCTGCTCTCCGACGAGAAGGAACGGGCCGAGCACCTGATGCTGGTCGATCTGGGCCGCAACGACCTGGGCCGGGTGTGCAAGCCGGGTTCGGTGCGGGTGGTGGAGTTCTTCCGCATCGAGCGCTACAGCCACGTCATGCACATCGTGTCCACCGTGACCGGCGAGCTGGCCGAGGGAAAGACCGCGTTCGACGCGGTGACCGCGTGTTTCCCGGCCGGGACGCTGTCCGGCGCGCCGAAACCGCGGGCCATGGAGATCATCGAGGAACTCGAACCCACCCGGCGCGGCCAGTACGGCGGGGTGGTGGGCTACCTGGACTTCGCCGGGGACGCCGACACCGCGATCGCCATCCGCACCGCGCTGATCCGCGACGGTGTGGCGTATGTGCAGGCCGGGGGCGGGATCGTGGCCGACTCCGACCCGGTGGCCGAGGACAACGAGACGCTGAACAAGGCCCGGGCGGTGCTCTCCGCGATCGCCGCCGCCCAGACCATCGCCGCGCCGCCGCCGATCAAGTCCGGTCAACCCGCGCAGGCCCTGCGATGACCACGGAAACCGAGACACCGGCGCCGGTCGCCCGGCGGCGCGGCCGTCTGATGTGGACGGTTGTGGGGCTGCTGATCCTGGCCGCGCTGGCGATGTGGGGCGCGTCCCGGATGACCTGGTCCTGGTCGATCCAGCCGACTCCGTTGCACGGCAATGTGGTGGCGCCGGTGGACGGCAAGACCGCCACGCCCGCGCTGGTGCCGTTGGCGCTGTTGTCGCTGGCCGCGGTGGCCGCGCTGTTCGCGGTCGGCGGCTGGCTGCGGCGGATCATCGGAGCGCTGCTGCTGATCGCCGGAATCGCCGTGCTCTGGCTGGGAATCAACGATCTTGGCGGCGTGTTCGGCGCGCACCCGAACGGTTACCCACGGTGGCAGATCCTCGGCGCGCACGGGCTGACTCTTGTGGGCGGAGTGCTGCTGGCGATCGTGGGTGTGCTGGTGGTCCGGGCGGCCACCGCATTGCCCAAACTCGGTGCGCGGTATGAGGCTTCGGCCGGAACGCGCAAACGGGCCAACCCGGATGCCGAGTTGTGGCAGGCTCTTTCCGAGGGCCGCGACCCCACCGAGGACAGGACCGAGCGGAACACCCAGGATTGACCCGGTCCGGAACGCCGAATTGCCCAGGGTTAGCATCTTTTCGGCGGGAAGGGGAAGTTAGCGTGCTTGAGCTTCCGGAATTGACAACCGACCGGACTGCGGTCTTCGCGGTGTCCCAGCAAACCATCGGAGTGATGCAGTGAGTGTGCTGGACTCCATCATCGAAGGTGTGCGGGAGGACCTGGCTGCTCGTGAGGCGGCGCTTCCGTTCGACGAACTGAAGGTGCGCGCGGCCAAGGTCGCGCCGGCCAAGGACGCCTACAACACCCTGCGAGCCACCGACGTCGGGGTCATCGCGGAGGTCAAGCGGCGCAGCCCCTCCAAGGGCGAGCTGGCCGACATCCCGGAACCGGCGGTGCTGGCCAAGGACTACGCCGACGCGGGCGCGCGGATGATCAGCGTGCTCACCGAGCAGCGGCGCTTCGGCGGCTCGCTGGCCGACTTCGACGCGGTGCGCGCGAAGGTGGACATTCCGCTGCTGCGCAAGGACTTCGTCGTCAGCCCGTACCAGGTGCACGAGTCCCGGCTGCACGGCGCGGACATGGTGCTGCTGATCGTGGCGGCGCTGGAGCAGAACGCGCTGGAGGCCCTGCTGGACCGGGTCGAGTCGCTGGGCATGGCCGCGCTGGTCGAGGTGCACAACGCCGAGGAGGCGGACCGGGCACTGGAGGCGGGCGCGAAAATCATTGGTATCAACGCCCGCAACCTGCATACCCTCGAAGTGGATCGAGACGTGTTCTCCAGGCTGGCCCCCGGCCTGCCGTTCGAGACGGTGAAGGTGGCCGAGTCCGGCGTGCGCGGCCCGGCCGACCTGATGGCCTACGCCGGTTACGGCGCGGACGCCGTCCTGGTCGGCGAGGGCCTGGTCACCAGCGAAGATCCGAAGACGGCGGTGGTCAAGCTGGTCACCGCCGGGTCCCACCCAGCGTGCCCGAGGCCGACCAGGTGACTTCCGAGCAGAACCCGCACCACCCCGACGACGATCCGCACGCCGACGACCACCGGCACGATCCGGACGCGCGCGGCTACTTCGGCGCGTACGGCGGCCGGTTCATGCCGGAGGCGCTGATCGCGGCGCTGGACGAGTTGTCCGCGGAGTACGACAAGGCCCGGCTGGACCCGGAGTTCAACGCCGAGTTCAAGCGGCTGCTGCGCGACTACGCGGGCCGTCCCTCGCTGCTCACCGAGGCGCCCCGGTTCGCCGAGCACGCGGGCGGGGCGCGGGTCTTCCTCAAGCGCGAGGACCTCAACCACACCGGCTCACACAAGATCAACAACGTGCTGGGCCAGGGGTTGCTGACCAAGCGGATGGGCAAGAAGCGGGTCATCGCCGAGACCGGCGCCGGCCAGCACGGCGTGGCCACCGCGACCATCGCCGCGCTGATGGGCCTGGACTGCACCGTCTACATGGGTGAAGTGGACGTCCAGCGGCAGGCCCTGAACGTGGCCCGGATGCGGCTGCTGGGCGCCGAGGTCATCCCGGTGGCCACCGGCTCGGGCACCCTCAAGGACGCCATCAACGAGGCGTTCCGCGACTGGGTGACCAATGTGGACACCACCCACTACCTGCTGGGCACCGCGGCCGGATCGCACCCGTTCCCGCTGCTGGTGCGCAACTTCCACAAGATCATCGGCATCGAGGCCCGGGCCCAGATCCTGGAGCAGGCCGGACGGCTGCCGGACGTGGTCGCGGCCTGTGTCGGCGGCGGCTCCAACGCCATCGGCATCTTCCACGGCTTCATCGACGATCCCGCGGTGCGGTTGGTCGGCCTTGAGCCCGGCGGCCGGGGCATCGACTCCGGCGAGCACGGCGCCACCCTCTCCGAGGGCAGCCCGGGCCTGCTGCACGGCTCCCGTTCCTACCTGCTGCAGGACGACGACGGCCAGATCACCGAGGCCTACTCGATCTCCGCCGGCCTGGACTACCCGGGTGTCGGCCCCGAGCACTCCTACCTCAAGGACATCGGCCGCGCCGAGTACCGGCCGGTCACCGACGCCGAGGCGATGGACGCGTTCCGGCTGCTGGCCCGCACCGAGGGCATCATCCCGGCCATCGAGTCCGCGCACGCGCTGGCCGGGGCGATCAAGCTGGGCCAGGAGGTGGGCCCCGAGGGCCTGGTGCTGGTCAGCCTGTCCGGCCGCGGCGACAAGGACATGGACACCGCGAACAAGTGGTTCAACCTGGTCGATTCGTCCGAGGCTGACCAGGGAGCGCAGGCATGAGCCGGTTGGATCCGATGTTCGCGGCCACCCGGGCCGAGGGCCGAGCCGCGCTGGTCGGCTACCTGCCCGCGGGCTTCCCGGCCATGGCCGCCTCGGCCGGGCTGTTCGAGGCCATGATCGACGGCGGGGCCGACCTGGTCGAGGTGGGCCTGCCGTTCTCCGACCCGGTGATGGACGGCCCTACCATCCAGGCCGCGGCGGACACCTCGCTGCGCGCCGGATTCAAGGTGCGCGAGCTGTTCGGGCTGATCGAGTCGATCGCCGGGGCCGGTGGCCGGGCCGTGGTGATGACCTACTGGAACCCGGTCTACCGCTACGGCGTGGACGCCTTCGCCCGCGACTTGGCCGCCGCAGGCGGGCTGGGCATCATCACGCCCGACCTGATCCCGGACGAGGCCGGACAGTGGCTGGCCGCCGCAGCCGAGCATGACCTGGACAAGATCTTCCTGGTCGCGCCGTCCTCCACCGAGGAGCGCCTGGCCGTGACCACCTCGGCGTCGTCGGGTTTCGTGTACGCGAGCGCGGTGATGGGCGTGACCGGCGCGCGGGACGTGGTCGGCAGCGCCGCGCCCGGGCTGGTCAGCCGGGTCCGCGCGCACACCGGCACCCCGGTCGGCGTCGGCCTCGGGGTGCGGTCCGGAGCGCAGGCGGCCGAGGTCGCCGGGTTCGCCGACGCGGTCATCGTCGGTTCCGCGTTCGTCACCGCCGCCACCGAATCCGGGACGAGCGGGGTGCGTTCGCTGGCCGAGGAACTGGCCGAAGGCGTGCGCAACGCGCCCGCCTCGGTGGCCTGATCCCGGCCGTGATCCGCGCTTGCTCCGAGGCCGTTGACAGTGGCTCACCGCCGCCCATTACGGTGAGTCCGTGAAGCTCGACGCGGGTCCCGTCCTGGCCTACATCCCGAGCCCCTCGCAGGGGGTCTGGCACCTCGGGTTCATCCCGATCCGGGCCTATGCCCTGTGCATCATCGTCGGCATCATCGTGGCCATCACCTGGTCCGAGCGCCGGCTGGTGGCGCGCGGCGGGCAGCGCGGGTTCATCACCGACGTGGCCATCTGGGCGGTGCCCTTCGGCCTGGTCGGCGGCCGCCTCTACCACGTGTCCACCGACTGGTGGCGCTACTTCGGCGCGGGCAAGAACCCGGTAGCAGCGTTGGAGATCTGGGACGGCGGCCTCGGCATTCCGGGCGCCATCTTCCTGGGCGGCATCGGCGCCTGGATCGCCTGCCGCCGCCGGGGCGTGCCGCTGCCGTTCGTGGCCGACGCGATCGCGCCCACCCTGGCCGTGGCCCAGGCCGTCGGCCGGCTGGGCAACTACTTCAACCAGGAGCTCTACGGCGACCCGACCACGCTGCCGTGGGGCCTGGAGCTCTACAACCGCATCAACCAGACCACCGGCCTGCCCGACCAGCTCAACGGCATCGCCATCAACCACGTGCCGTACGCGATCGTCCAGCCCACGTTCCTGTACGAGCTGATCTGGGACATCCTGGTCGCGATCCTGGTCGTCGTGCTGGACCGCAAGCTGCGCCTCGGCCATGGCCGCGCGCTCGCGCTGTACGTGGCCGCCTACGCGTTCGGCCGGTTCTTCATCGAGCTGATGCGCAGCGACCAGGCCACGCACATCTTCGGCGTGCGGGTGAACGTGTGGATGATGACGCTGCTGTTCATCGGCGGCGCCCTGTACTTCTGGCTGGCGCGGGCTCGCGGCCCCCGCGAGGACCCGACCACCTTCCGCGGCTACCGCCCGCCGCCCGTCGAAGAGACGGCGGACGCGGCCGAGGAGTCCACTGTGGACGATGAGGGTGATCAGGAGGCCGAGGAGGGCGCGGTTTCGGCCGAGGAACGACCGGAGGCCAACGTCACCGCGGGCAAGCCGGCCGAGGACGAACCCGAGGACTGACGGGCCACCGTCAGCACCAGGGCCGCCGCCACGATGCACAGTCCACCGGCGAGGTACCAGGCCAGGTCGTAGTTGCCGAGCCGGTCGCGCAGGATGCCCGCGCCGATCGCCGCGAACGCCGCGCCCACCTGGTGAAAGGCGAACACCCAGCCGAACACCACCGGCGCCGACGACCCGAACCGCTGCCGGCACAGCGCCATCGTCGGCGGCACGGTGGCGACCCAGTCCAGCCCGTAGAAAATGACGAACACCAGCATGTTCGGATGAACTTCGGCCGCGAACAGCTGCGGTAGCAACAAAAGCGAGACGCCCCGCAGTCCATAGTAGACGCCCAGCAGGGCGCGCGAGCCGATCCGGTCGGTCAGCCAGCCCGACGCGATGGTGCCCACGATGTCGAACACGCCGACCAGTGCGAGCAGGCTGGCCGCGGCGGTCTCCGCCATCCCGTGATCACCGGCGGCCGGGATGAAGTGCGTCTGCACCAGTCCCGCCGTGGTCGCCCCGCAGATGGCGAAGCTCAGCGCCAGCATCCAGAACATCCCGGTCCGCGAGGCGTCCCGGAGGGCGCGCAGGGCCAGCCCGGCCGAACTCCCGCGCACCGGAGTGGCCGGGTTGTCCTCGGTCGCGCCGAGTGCGGTGACCCCGAGTTCGGCCGGGTCGTCACGCAGCAGCCACAGGACCACCGGGACCACGAGCAGCGCGGCGAAGGAGACGGTCAGCGATGCGTAGCGCCAGCCGTGCGCGGTGGCCAGCCAGGCCAGCACCGGCAGGAAGACCAGTTGCCCGGTAGCGCTGGCCGCGGTGAGCACGCCCGAGACCAGCCCGCGATGCGTGACGAACCAGCGTCCGGTCACCGTGGCGACCAGTGCCATGGCCATCGAGCCGGTGCCCAGGCCGACCAGCACGCCCCAGCACGCGACCAGCTGCCAGCTCTGGCTCATGAACACGGTCGCGCCGCTGCCCACCGCGACCACCACGAGCGCGCAGCCCACGACCCGGCGGATGCCGAACCGTTCCATCAGGGCGGCGGCGAACGGCGAGGTCACGCCGTAGAGCGCCATGTTCACGCTGACCGCGGCGGAGATCGTGCCCATGGACCAGCCGAACTCGTCGTGCAGCGGATCCATCAACACGCCCGGCGTGGCCCGGAACCCGGCCGCGCCGATCATCGTGAGGAACGTGGCACCGGCCACCCACCAAGCGGGATGTATGCGTCGAGTCACCGTCTGATCGTCGGGCCTGGGGTGTGCTTCGGCCAGTGGCCCGGAGGACAGCTACCGAAAGATTCGGGCCAAGTGGCCTCGTCGAGCTCACCGGCCGCGGCCAGCCAAGCGGTAAGGCTCAGGCCATCCGCCGGCGCGGTGCCACCACCGGCGCTCCGCTCGCCGATCGCAACACCTCCACCTCCGCCCGATAGTGCTCGGCCAGCAACTCCGCCGTGAGCACCCGCTCCGGCGGCCCGGCCGCCACCGGCCGTCCATCCGCCAGCACCAGCAACTCCTCGGCGTACTGCCCGGCCAGGGTCAGCTCGTGCAGCGTGCTCACCACGGTCACCCCGTCTTCCCGGCGCAACCGGTCGATCAATTCCAGCAGCGCCTGCGCGTGCCCGATGTCCAGGCCGGTGGTCGGCTCGTCCAGCAACAGCACCCCGGCCTGCTGCGCCAGCGTCCGCGCGAGCACCGCGCGCTGCCGCTCCCCGCCGGACAACGTGTGCAACCTTCGCCGCGCCAGCGCGGAAAGATCCAATCGCGCCAGCGCATCCGACACCACCGCCAGATCGGCCGAGCCCTCCCGGGCCAGCGGCCGCAGGTGCGGGGTACGACCAAGAAGAACGTAGTCCGTGACGGTCAGATCCGTTGGCAGATAAGGACCTTGCGCCGCGTAGGCGATCGCGGTGGCGCGCTGCCGGTGGGTCAGGGTGCGCACGTCCCGGCCGCCGATCAGCACCGTGCCCGCCGATTCGGCCAGTCCGGCGATCGCCTTGAGCAGCGTGGACTTCCCGGCCCCGTTCGGCCCGATGATGCCCAGCCATCGTCCGGCGGGCAGCTCCAGGTCGACATCCCGCACCACCCACCGGCCGGAATAGCCCGCGCGCACCCCGCGCAACGCCAGCGCGCTCATCGCTGGGTCCTGGTGGCCCGCAACACGAACAGGAAGAACGGCGCGCCCGCGAACGCGGTCACCACCCCGATCGGCAACTCGGCCGGCGCCAGCACGGTGCGCGCCACAACATCGGCCAGCACAAGGAAAATCGCCCCGCCGATCAGCGAAACCGGTACCACACAACGGTAACTGCCGCCGAAGCAGCGGCGCACGATGTGTGGCACCACGATGCCGACGAACCCGATCAGCCCGCTCACCGCGACCGCGCCCGCGGTGGCCAGTGACGCCGCGGCCAGCACCACCAGCCGCACCCGGCCCGGCCGCACGCCCAGCGCGGTCGCCTCGTCGTCGCCAAGGGTCAGCACGTCCAGCAGCCGCCCGTAGCCGGTCAGCACCACCGCGCCGAGCACCGTGTAGGGCAGGGCCAGCAGCACGTCGTGCCAGCCGGTGGTGGCCAGCCCGCCCAGCACCCAGGCGTAGACCCGTTGCAGGGTCTGGGTGTTGAGCTGTTGCACGAAGGTCTGCGCGGCGGTGAGGAACGCGGTCACCGCGACCCCGGCCAGCACCAGCGTCGCGGTGCCGCGCCCGGCCGAGCGGCCCAGCGCCCAGGTCAGCCCGACCCCGCCGATCGCGCCGACGAACGCGGCCGCGGGCAGCGCGCCGATCGCGCCGGAGTTCGTTGCCAGCGAAGGAAAGAACACCACCATGATGGTCGTGGTCAGCCCCGCGCCCGCGGCCGCGCCGAGCAGGTACGGGTCGGCCAGCGGGTTGCCGAACACACCTTGGTACGCCGCGCCGGACCCGGCCAGCGCCGCGCCGACCAGCACAGCCAGCACGATCCGCGGCACCCGCAGTTCCCACAGGATGGCCGCCTGCTGCGCGGTCAGCGGCGAGTGCCCGCCGGTCAGTTGGGCGCCGATCTCGGCCAGCACGTTGCCGACGCCGAGATCGGCCGCGCCGATCAGCGTCGAGCCCAGCATCACCGCCAGCAGCACCACCGCCCCGGCCAGCAACACGACCGGCCGCGCCGAGCCGGCCCGCGGCCGAATCGGCCGCGTGGCACCCGCCTGAGGTTCAGCCATGGTTCGCCGCCGTGTTCATCGCGCCCCCCGCCGCGCGCCCGCCCGGGCGTCAGCCACGACCGGCGACCTTGTTCACCGCGGCGGCCACGGCGCGCACCAGGTCCACCACCCGCGGTCCCCAGCGCGAGGCGATGTCGTCGTTCAACGCCACGACATCGTTGTCGCGCACCGCGGTCAGCGTGGCCCAGCCCGGCCGGGCCGCGACCGTGCCCGCGTTCTGCGCGCAGCACTGGCTGTCGGCCAGGAAGATCAGGTTCGGGTTGGCGCCAAGCACCGCCTCGGCCGACAACTGCGGGTAGCCGCCTGCGGCGGGGGAGTCGGCCGGGTCGGCGATGTTCGTCATCCCGAACGAGCCGAGCAGCCCGCCGATGAAGGTGTGCGAGGTGGCCGTGTAGTAGGTCTGGTCGAGCTCGTAGTAGTAGCGCAACGGCGTGGCCGGCTTGACCGTCGCGGCCACGGTGGCGCCGATCTCCTTGCGGGCGTTGGCAATCAGCGCGTTCGCCTGAGCGTCGTGGCCGGTCGCGTGCCCGATCTTGGACCAGATTTGGTACGCCTGGTCCAACGTGGAGGGAGCGGACGCCACCAGCGCCGGGATGCCGATCTTCTTCAGCGACGCCACCAGGTTGTCGGTGTCGTAGGCAGTGACCACCAGGTCCGGGTGGTCGGCCGCGATGGCCTCCACGTTCGGTTTGGTGGCGTCCAGGCGGGAATGGGCCGCGTTGGCCGGATAGTCGGAATCCTGATCCACCGCGATCACCTGGCTGCCCGCGCCGACCGCGTAGAGGATCTCGGTGTTGGACGCGTCCAGCGACACGATCCGGTGCGGTGCCGAGGAGTTCGGCGTACTAGTGGCGTTCGTCACGTCGGCGGAATGACTGGCACATCCGCTCAGTGCGAACACGGCGAGCAACGATCCGGTCACGAAACCGCTGACGGCTCTTGGGAAATCGATGGCCCGGCGGCGGAAACCGGTGGCAGGGCGGGAAAAACGGGTCGACATGGCATCCTCGTCGGACGGCCGGTGAGAAGGCGGCCTGCCGGGTGCCGGCGAGCGCCGCACCTCTGTGCCGGAGGCGGTTGGCGTCGCGCGCGACCGGCAGGCGACCTGGCTTCGGACCGTGGTCGACGGCGATTTCCGGCAGTTTCGTATACCGGATGTTCACCCGCTGTTACGGTCCATCACAGTTGCGGCACAGCGCCGGATTCGCACCGGACTTCGCTGCTCGGTCACGCGATCGGGTGGCCTCTCGACCTCCCGATCGGCCGACCGTATCATCGCCGGACCGCGCCCAAACCCCCATTGACCGGCGAATACCCACGTTGCGTGACCGGTCGGGTATCCTTAGCAGAGCGAACCGTTGTCTGGTGCAGGGGTAACATCGTCGTGGACGACCGAGTCGTTACCAAAAAATGGCACTTATCACTCGTTCGTAGGTGTCTTAATGTTTCGTGGCTGTTAGAGTCACGTCAACGCGACGAACACACTGCGGGCCATCGTCGTCCCGGCCGGAGGCCACAAGCTCTCCGTATACACAACACGCGGACGACGAGGGAGGTCTGGCAGTGATCTTCTCCGCCATCCCGGGGCCCCAGGGCCTCTATGATCCCGCCAACGAGCGGGATGCCTGCGGTGTCGCCATGGTTGCCGACATCCGCGGGCGCCGGTCGCATCGGATCGTGTCCGATGCGCTTACCGCGCTGGCCAACCTGGAGCATCGTGGCGCCGCTGGAGCCGAGCCTACCAGCGGTGACGGTGCCGGGATCCTGGTGCAGTTGCCGGATGCCCTGCTGCGCGCCTCGGTGAATTTCGCCCTGCCCGACCCGGATCACGAGTCCGGCGAGCAGCGCTACGCGGCCGGAATCGCTTTCCTGCCACCGGATCCCGAGCAACGGGCCAAGGCGGTCGGGCTGATCGAGCGGATCGCCGCTGAGGAAAGCCTTACCGTACTTGGCTGGCGCGATGTGCCGGTCGCGGTGGACGCCGCCGACGTCGGCCCGGCCGCACGCTCGGTCATGCCGCACTTCGCCATGCTGTTCGTCGCCGGTGAGGCCGATGCGGACGGTCACCGTCCAATCGGGATCGGGCTGGACCGGCTCACCTTCTGTCTGCGCAAGCGCGCCGAGCGGGAGACCGCGGTCGCCGACTGCGGCGCCTACTTCCCGTCGTTGTCCGCGCGGACCATGGTGTACAAGGGAATGCTCACCACCGGGCAGCTGCCCGCGTTCTTCACCGACCTGACCGACGAGCGCCTCGACTCGGCGATCGCGTTGGTGCACAGCCGTTTCTCCACCAACACCTTCCCCAGCTGGCCGCTGGCGCACCCCTACCGGTACGTCGCGCACAACGGGGAGATCAACACGATCCGCGGCAACCGCAACCGGATGCGGGCCCGCGAGGCGCTGCTGGAATCCGAGCTCATCCCCGGCGATCTCACCCGGGTGTTCCCGATCTGCGAGCCGGAAGGTTCGGACTCGGCCTCCTTCGACGAGGTGCTGGAACTGCTGCACCTGGGCGGCCGGCCGTTGCCGCACGCGGTGATGATGATGATCCCGGAGGCGTGGGAGAACAACGCCAGCCTGGACCCGAAGCGCCGTGCCTTCTACCAGTTCCACGCCAGCCTGATGGAGCCGTGGGACGGCCCGGCCTGTGTCACCTTCACCGACGGCACACTGGTCGGCGCGGTGCTGGACCGCAACGGGCTGCGCCCGGGCCGCTGGTGGCGCACTGCCGACGACCGGATCGTGCTGGCCAGTGAGTCCGGCGTGCTGGACATCCCGGCTGACCAGGTGGTGGCCAAGGGCCGCCTCAAGCCCGGCCGGATGTTCCTGGTGGACACCAAGGAAGGCAGGCTGGTCGCCGACGACGAGATCAAGTCGGAACTGGCAAACCTGCTGCCCTACGACGAATGGCTGCACGCCGGTCTCCTGCAACTGGACGACCTGCCCGAGCGGGAGCACGTGGTGCAGCCGCACGAATCCGTGCTGCGCCGCCAGCTCACCTTCGGCTACACCGAAGAGGAACTGCGTATCCTGCTCTCCCCGATGGCCGAGAAGGGCGCCGAGCCGATCGGCTCCATGGGCACCGACACCCCGCCCGCCGTGCTGTCCAAGCGATCCCGGCTGCTCTACGACTACTTCCAGCAGAACTTCGCGCAGGTGACCAACCCGCCGCTGGATGCCATCCGCGAGGAGATCGTCACCTCGGTGGCCCGCATCATGGGCCCGGAGCAGAACCTGCTGGAACCGGGACCGGCCTCCTGCCGGCACATCCAGCTGCCCTACCCGGTGATCGACAACGATGAGCTGGCCAAGCTGATCCACGTCAACGACGACGGGGACCTGCCCGGTTTCGCGTGCACCGTGATCCAGGGACTGTTCGAGGTGGACGGTGGCGGCGAGGCGCTGGCCGCGGCGATCGAGCGGGTGCGCCGGGAGGCGTCCGAGGCGATCGCGGCCGGGGCCCGCACCCTGGTGCTCTCCGACCGCGACTCCGACCACCGGATGGGCCCGATTCCCTCGCTGCTGCTGGTTTCCGCGGTGCACCACCATTTGGTGCGGACCAAGGAGCGGCTGCAAGTGGCGCTGGTCGTGGAGACCGGGGACGCCCGCGAGGTGCACCACATCGCGCTGCTGCTGGGCTACGGCGCGGCCGCGGTCAACCCCTACCTGGCCTTCGAGACCGTCGAGGACCTGGTCACCCACGGCGCGATCACCGGCATCGAACCGCGCAAGGCGGTCCGCCAGTACGTGCAGGCCCTGGTCAAGGGCGTGCTGAAGATCATGTCCAAGATGGGCATCTCGACCGTGGGCGCCTACACCGCGGCCCAGGTGTTCGAGTCCTTCGGCCTGGCCCAGCCGGTGCTGGACGAGTACTTCATCGGCACCAACTCCAAGCTCGGCGGCGTCGGGCTGGACGTGCTGGCCGCGGAGGTCGCGCACCGGCACCGGATCGCCTACCCGGACAACCCGACCGACCGCGTGCACCGCAGGCTGGACGTGGGCGGCGAGTACGCCTGGCGGCGCGAGGGCGAACTGCACCTGTTCACCCCGGAAACCGTGTTTCTGTTGCAGCACGCGACAAAGACCAACCAGGACAAGGTCTATCGCCGCTACACCGAGGAAGTGGAGCGGCTGGCCCGGGAGGGCGGCACGCTGCGCGGCCTGTTCGCGCTCAAGTCGCAGGACCGGCAGCCGATCTCCATCGACGAGGTCGAACCGATCGAGAACATCCTGTCCCGGTTCAACACCGGCGCGATGTCCTACGGCTCGATCTCGGCCGAGGCGCACGAAACCCTTGCCATCGCGATGAATCGTCTCGGTGGCCGGTCCAACACCGGTGAGGGCGGCGAGGACACCGACCGGCTCTACGACCCGGAACGGCGCTCGGCGATCAAGCAGGTGGCCAGTGGCCGGTTCGGCGTGACCAGCGAATACCTGGTCAACGCCACCGACATCCAGATCAAGATGGCGCAGGGCGCCAAGCCCGGCGAGGGCGGCCAGCTGCCCGGTTTCAAGGTGTACCCGTGGATCGCCCGCACCCGGCACTCCACGGCGGGCGTCGGCCTGATCTCCCCGCCGCCGCACCACGACATCTACTCCATCGAGGATCTGGCCCAGCTGATCCACGATCTGAAGAACGCCAACGAGAACGCGCGCATCCACGTCAAGCTGGTCAGCGAGCTGGGCATCGGCACGGTGGCCGCGGGCGTGTCCAAGGCGCACGCGGACGTGGTGCTGGTCTCCGGCCACGACGGCGGCACCGGCGCCGCCCCGTTGAACTCGCTCAAGCACGCGGGCACCCCGTGGGAGATCGGCCTGGCCGAGGTGCAGCAAACGTTGCTGCTCAACGGTTTGCGCGACCGGATCACCGTGCAGGTGGACGGCGCCATGAAGACCGGGCGGGACGTGCTGATCGCCGCGCTGCTCGGGGCCGAGGAGTACGGCTTCGCCACGGCGCCGCTGGTGGTCGCCGGCTGCGTGATGATGCGGGTCTGCCACCTGGACACCTGCCCGGTCGGTGTGGCCACGCAGAATCCGGAGCTGCGCAAGCGCTACACCGGCAAGCCGGAGTTCGTGGAGAACTACTTCCGGTTCGTGGCCCAGGAAGTTCGGGAACTGTTGGCAGAGCTGGGTTTCCGCACCATCGACGAGGCCGTCGGACATGCCGAGCTGCTCAACACCGACGCCGCCATAGACCACTGGAAGGCCAGCGGGCTGGACCTCACGCCGGTGTTCACCGTGCCCGAGACCCGGTACGGCACCGCCCGGCGGCGGGTGCGCGGCCAGGACCACGGCCTGGAACTGGCGCTGGACCGCACCATCATCCAGCTGGCCGAGGCGGCCCTTGAGGACGCGCACCCGGTGAAGCTGGAACTGCCGGTGCGCAACGTGAACCGGACCGTCGGCACCCTGCTGGGCGCCGAGGTCACCCGCCGCTACGGCGGCGAGGGCCTGCCCGATGACACCGTGCACGTCACCCTCAACGGGTCGGCCGGTCAGTCGCTGGGCGCGTTCCTGCCCTCGGGCATCACGCTGGAGATGATCGGCGACGCCAACGACTACGTGGGCAAGGGCCTGTCCGGCGGCCGGGTGATCGTGCGCCCGCACCCGGAGTCCATGTTCGCCGCGGAGGGCCAGGTGATCGCGGGCAACGTGATCGGCTATGGCGCCACCGGCGGCGAGCTGTTCCTGCGGGGCCGGGTCGGCGAGCGGTTCTGCGTGCGCAACTCCGGTGCGCTGGCCGTCTGCGAGGGCGTGGGCGACCACGCCTTCGAGTACATGACCGGCGGTCGCGCGGTGGTGCTCGGGCCGACCGGGCGCAACATGGCGGCCGGCATGTCCGGCGGCATCGGCTTCGTGCTGGACCTGGATCCCGCGCTGGCCAACGAGGAAATGGTGGAGCTGCAACGGCCGACGGCCGAGGATCTGCGCTGGCTGCGCGAGATCGTGCAGCGCCACCAGGAGTACACCGATTCCACCATCGCCGCCTCGCTGCTGGGTGACTGGCCGCGGCGTTCGGCGGGCTTCACCAGGGTGATGCCCAAGGACTTCCAGCGGGTGCTGGAGGCGGAGCGGATCGCGAAGGCCCAGGGCCGCGATGTGGACGAGGCCATCATGGAGGCGACCCGTGGCTGACCCGCACGGTTTTCTCAAGCACCGCCGCACCGAACATCCCAAGCGGGCCAAGGACGAGCGGATCGGCGACTGGCACGAGGTGTATGAGCAGCTGCCGCCCGCGGAGCGGGCCAAGCAGGTCAGCACCCAGGCTGCGCGCTGCATGGACTGCGGTATCCCGTTCTGCCACTCCGGCTCCGCGGGCTGTCCGCTGGGCAACCTGATCCCGGAGTGGAACGACTTCGTGCGCCAGGACGAGTGGGCCGCGGCCGGGGAACGGTTGCACGCCACCAACAACTTCCCGGAATTCACCGGAAGGTTGTGCCCGGCGCCGTGTGAGTCCGCGTGCGTGCTGGCCATCTCGCACGACGCCGGTGGCGCGGTGGCCATCAAGCGGGTCGAGCAGGCCATCGCGGACAAGGCATGGGACGCCGGTTATGTGCAGCCGCGTCCGTCCACTGTGGCCAGCGGCAAGAAGGTCGCGGTGGTCGGCTCCGGACCGGCCGGGCTGGCCGCGGCCCAGCAGCTGACCCGGGCCGGGCACGAGGTCACCGTGTACGAGCGGGACGACCGGCTCGGCGGCCTGCTGCGCTACGGGATTCCCGAGTTCAAAATGGAGAAGTCGGTGCTGGACCGGCGCCTGGCGCAGCTGCGCGCGGAGGGCACGAAGTTCGTGACCGGCTGCGAGGTCGGCGGTTCCGGCAAGGGCGACCTGACGGTCGAGCAGCTGCGGGCCCGCTACGACGCGGTGGTGCTCGCGGTGGGCGCGCTGCGCGGCCGGGACGCGGCGGAGACCGAGGGGCGCGAGCTGGCCGGGGTGCACCTGGCCATGGAGCACCTGGTGCCGGCCAACCGGGCGTGCGAGGGCGACGAGCCCAGCCCGATCGACGCGGCCGGCAAGCACGTGATCATCATCGGCGGCGGCGACACCGGCGCGGACTGCTACGGCACCGCGACCCGGCAGGGCGCGGCCAGCGTGACCCAGCTCGACCAGTACCCGCGCCCGCCCGAGGCGCGCGACGACGATCGTTCGCCGTGGCCGACCTGGCCCTACATCCTGCGCACGTACCCCGTGCACGAGGAGTCGGGCGAGCGCAAGTTCGCGGTCGCGGTGAAGCGGTTCATCGGCGACGAGACCGGCAATGTCACCGCGATCGAGCTGGCCGAGGTGCGGGTGCACAAGGACCCGGAAACCGGGCGGCGTGAGGTGATCCCGACCACCGAGCAGACCGAGGTGCTGCCCGCGGACCTGGTGCTGCTGGCCATCGGCTTCGAAGGTGTCGAGCAGATGCCGCTGCTGGACGGGCTGGACCTGACGTTGACCGGCCGCGGCACCCTGGCCTGCGGCTCGGACTGGCAGACCGACGCGCCCGGCGTGTTCGTCTGCGGCGACGCCCACCGCGGCGCTTCCCTTGTGGTGTGGGCGATCGCGGAGGGCCGCTCGGCCGCCGCCGCGGTCGACGCCTACCTGACCGGGGCCTCGGACCTGCCCTCGCCGGTCATCCCCAACCAGCTGCCGCTGGCGGTGGTCTGAACTTTCGGTGTGGCCTCCTCAACGGAGCGGAGGCCACACCGATGCGTTTCTTCTGGTGTGGTGCCCGCAATCTGCGTCCAGCCTTGATCATTTTCGGTCCGCTGGAGCGTGGGCGCTCCTGCGGATTGGAAGTTTCGGGTCAGTCCCGACCCCATACCGCGCATCCGCGTTCGGATGCGGCCTTTGCCAGGCGCTCGTCGAAGGTGACAAGGCTGGCATTGGACTGCTCCGCGGCCAGTAGCGCGCAACAGTCCGGCATCTTCAGTGCGGTGGCCGCGCGTATCGAGGCCAGGCGCATCGGCGCGTCCGGCGGCAGGGCGATCGTGTCGATCCTCAGTCGCCGTAGCACCGAAGCCATGATTCCGAGATTGCCGGTACGGGTCGGCCCGACCAGCACCTCGCCCAGGCTGAGGGGACTGATGCCGAACGGCTCTTCGGCATTCTGCAGAAAAACCTCGTTCGCCTGATCGTGCTGCGCGTCAGTCGGGTTGAGATAGGCGATGAGCGCGCATGCGTCCAGGACGATCACTCCGGCCAGCCTTCGCGCAGCTCGGCGAGGTAGTCATCCTCGTAGACACCCGGCAGGGCGCCGCTCATCTCCCTGATCGCAGCGCGCCGCGCGGCCACAGAGTGCTCGTGTTGCCCGACCACCACCTTGTGACCTTCCTCCACCAGGTGCATGAGCAGTTTCGTGCGATTGTCGCTGTCTTCTGGCCAGAGTTTCGCCGCGTCGTCGAGAGCCTGCGCGACCGGCTCGGTCTCGGTGACCATGTGCCGCGGCCGGGTAGTGGGCATACGCCAGGTGTAGCACCTTGGCACTAGTGCTACACCTGGCTTGATCCGCCCTCAGCTGTTGTACATCAGCGAGCCCGGCGTGGTCAGTTCCTGGCCGGTCTCCAGCCACGTCTTCAGCCCGGACAGGATCATCGGCCATCCGCCGAAGATCTGGTCGTTGGCGCCTTCGCGCAACTGATCGTGCGTCACCGTCAACCGGCACGAGTCGCCGACCGGTTCGATATCCCAGGTCACCCGGGACGCGCCTTCGCTGCGCACGTCCTCGCTCCACAGCGCGGTCATGGTGTGCACCAGCTTGCGTGGCGGGTCCACCGTCAGCACCTCGCCCTCGCCGAGCTGCACGCCCGCCCCGGGGTGCCCCATCTCCATCTTCGAGCCGGGCTGCCAGTCGGATCTGACCTGCGCGCCGAAGTTGTACCTGGCCCGGATCTCCCCGTCGGTGATCGCCTCCCACAGCCGCTCGGGGGTGGTGCGGATGTAGATCTCGAAGATCTTTTCCATCGAAGTCTCCAACCTGTCCTTCAGCCCGGACAGCGTGGCCGCCCAGGGCTCGGCGTATTTGCTCACCCACCGGTCGTGGATGAGCCGGATCGGGACCGGGTTCAGGAAATGGAGCTTCTCGCGGCCCCGCCGCCTGGTGACCACGAGGCCGGCCTCCTCGAGTTGCTTCAGATGCTTCATCACCCCGAAGCGCGACATCTCGAAGCGCTCCTCCAGCGCGCTCAGTGTCTGCCCGTCGGACCGGAACAGCTCGTCGAGCAGTTCCCGCCGCGTCGGGTCGGCCAGGGCTTTGAACACCGCGTCCACGAGAGAGAAGATATGTGACCCTTTGGTCACATGTCAATACCCGCGCTCCGGACCTGGCGATGCCCCCTCGCCGCGTGGGGACGAGGGGGCATCGCGCCGCCTACCGCCGGAGCCGGTCGGGGTGGGCTCGGCGGTCGGCGGTCCGGATCAGAACGCTCCAGTTCCGTCCGGGGTACCCAGGCCGGTCGGGCCGTCGTAGCCCGCCTTGGCGGTGCACAGGTAAGTGCCGCCGCAACTGCCGTTGCTGCCGCTGGTCACGTCGTTGAGGTCACCGGTGTCCGCGTACAGCGTGGCTGCGGAGTTGGCCGAGGCCGCGTTGCCGGCCAGCGCGTACACCGAGGCGATGATCGGCGAGGCCACGCTCGTGCCGCCGAACTCCATCCAGCCCGACATGCCGCCGGACGCCGTACTGTCGAACACCGCGACCCCGGTGTTCGGGTCGGCCACCGCGCTCACGTCGGCCACCGTCCGCCGGGCGCACCCGGTGTCCTTCTGCCAGGTCGGCTTGGCGATCACGGCCGAGCAACCGCTGCCCGCACCGCTCCACGCGGTCTCGCTCCAGCCGCGCGTACTGCCGGACTTGGTCAGGCTGGTACCACCGACGGCGACCACGCTCCCGGCGGCCGCGGGGAACTCCACGCCGAACCCGCCGTCACCGGAGCTGGCGGTCAGCACCACGCCGGTGTGCTTGTAGAACTGGGTCGCCTCCGACGCCTCGGCCGAGCTCTCGCCGCCGCCGTAGCTGTTGGACACGTACTTCGCGCCCAGGGTGACCGCTTCGTTCACCGCGGCACCCAGGTCGGTCAGCGCGGAACTCGTGGCCTCGACCAGCAGGATGTTGCAGTTCGGGCAGACCGCGGACACCATGTCGATGTCCAGCGACTCCTCCTCGGCCCAGCCGGCGTTGGTCGCCGGGTAGCTGGTCGCGCCGGTCTGGCTTGACTTGGCGAAACACGGGGTCGTGCTGGACTTCACCGCGCCGGGCGCGCACGAGGTCACCGCCGCGATGCCGAACTGCGTCCGGTAGGTGTTCAGGTCGGACAACGCGTTCGGGTCGTTGAAGGCGTCCACGATGCCCACGGTGGTCCCGGCTCCCGCGCTCTTCGCGGCGCTGGCCAGGTTGTAGGCCGACTGCAGATCGCTCGGGCCGAAACCGGCCGGCGTGGCGCCGGGGCGGGCGTGCATGTGCTCGGCGGTGCTGTGCACATCCATCCGGCGCCAGGAGTCGCAGGCCGCGTAACCGGTCGCCGGGGTCGCATCGCAGTTCCGCTCGGACGTCGGCGTCGCGGCGGCGGCAGCGCTGTTGTGCTGGATCGCCGGGCTCGCGTCCGTGCTCGTGTGCGGGCTGGCATAAGCGATGCTCGCGGCGGCCACCACGGAGCCCGCCACGGCGGCAACGATGATTACTCGGCGCACCAATACCTCCTACCGTCTGCAGGGCCTCGAAATCATCGAGGTGGACGGGAGATTAGTACGCCGAAACGCCGCAATCAGTAATGTCAGCTTTAAGCATTTCAACAGTTGACGCGGCGATATTCACAAGGAAATCGTAATGGGCCGAGGGAGGGTGGTCCGGGCGGCCGTTCGCCGCACCGGCGTCAGTCCGTTCGGCGCAACGCCCCGGACCCGGCGTCGAACAGCAGCAGCCTGCCCTCCTCGGGCGCCGCGCATACCTGCTCGCCCACCTGGGGTTCCTCCTGTTCGGCCACGGTGACGCCCAGTTGCACGCCGTCGGCGCAGTCCAGGATCACCAGCGTGCTCACGCCCAGGTTCTCCACAATCGACACCGTGCCGGCGATCCCGGTCGATGATTTGTCGGACAGTCGCAGGTATTCCGGTCGTATCCCCACTGTGATAGGGCCGTGATCGTCCTGTCCGGCCGGGGCGGGGAGCAGGCCGCCGGCCACCCGCAGGCCCTCGGCGGTCAGTTCGCCGTCCAGCAGATTCATCGGGGTCGAGCCGATGAAATTGGCCACGAACGTGTCCGCGGGCCGCTGGAACACCTCGCGCGGCGTGCCCACCTGGCGGATCTTGCCGGCGCTCATCACCGCGATCCGGTCGGCCAGGGCCAGCGCCTCGCCCTGGTCGTGGGTGACGAACACCGTGGTCAGCTTCAGATCCCGTTGCAGGCGCTTGAGAAACGTGCGCGCCTCCAGCCGCAGCCGGGCGTCCAGATTGGACAGTGGCTCGTCCAGCAGCAGCACGTCCGCGCCCATCGCGATGGCCCGGGCCAGCGCCACCCGCTGCTGCTGCCCGCCGGACAACTGCCCGGGCCGCCGGTCCAGCAGCCCGTCCAGGCTCAGCTCGCCGCTGGTCGACTCGGCCACCGCGCGCCGCTTGTCCTTCGGCTCCCGGCGCACCCGCAACGGGTAGGCGATGTTGTCGGCCACCGTCATGTGCGGGAACAGCGCGTAGTCCTGGAACACCATGGCCACGTTGCGCTTGCCCGGATCCAACCGGGTCACCTCGCGCCCGCCGATGTCGATCCGGCCCTCGCTGGCCTGCTCCAGCCCGGCGATGGTGCGCAGCAGCGTCGTCTTGCCGCAGCCGGAAGGCCCCAGCAGCGCGAAGAACTCGCCGTCGGCGATGTCCACGTCCAACCGGTCCACCGCGCGCACCCCGTTGGGGTAGACGGTGGACAGCGCGTCGATGTCGATCCCGGCCATCAGCCCTTGATCCCTCCGTAGAACCGGAAGCCGTAGCGCCGGCTGACCACCAGATACAACACGACCACCGGGATCGAGTACAGCAGCGAGAACACCGGAATGGTGGTCAGGTCCGCGCCGCCGCCGTCGTTCTGCAGGGTGTGCAGGATGACCGCGGCCGGCTGCTTGCTGCTGTCCTGCAACACCAGGAACGGCAACAGGAAGTTGCCCCACGCGTTGACGAACGCCCACACCAGGATGGTGGCGATGCCCGGCCGGGAGATCGGCAGCACCACGTGCCAGAGCACCTGGCCGGGCGAGGCGCCGAACACCCGCGCCGACTCTTCGTAGGATTTCGGCACTCCGTCGACGAAATCCTTGAGCATGAAGATCGCCGCGGGCAGCAACCCGCCGGCCAGCACCACCGCCGTGCCGTACAACGAGTTGATCAGGCCCAGCTGGTCCATCAGGATGAAGATCGGCACCATCGCCGCGGTTCCGGTGACCACGCTGGACATCAGCAACAGGATGTACAGCAACACATCCCGGCCCGGAATGCGCACCCGGGACAGCGCATACGCGGCCAGTGCGGCGAACGCGGCGGTGATCACCGTGGCCACTCCGCACAGGATCAGCGAGTTCGCCAGCGAGGGCAGCACGTTCGGGTTGCGAAAGGTCTTGGCGAAGTTGCCAAGTGTCCACTGTGGCCAGTGCGCGGTCAGCCCCGGGTTGGCGTCGAACGGTTCGCTGACCAGCCACAGCATCGGGATGGCGAAGAACACCATGATCACCGCGATCAGCACGTAGAAGCCGATCCGGCGCAGCATCCAGGCCGGTCCGAAACCGGCGGGGACAACCGGACTGGCCGTCCGCGTCGTCGTCTCGGCCGTCATGCCCGCCTCCGCAGCAAACGCAGGTACACCAACGCGATCACCAGGTTCACCAGCAACAGCAGCAACGAGATGGCCGATGCGTAGCCGAGCTGACCGCTGCCAAGAGCCTGGTTGTAGATGAACACCGGCAGCACCTCCGAGGCGTGGTTCGGGCCGCCCGCGGTGATCAGGAACGGGGTGAAGTCGTTGGCCGTCCACAACGTGATCAGCAGCGTGTTGGTCAGCACGTGCCCGCGGATGTGCGGGAACACCACGTCCAGCACCTGACGCAACCCGCCCGCGCCGGACAACCGGGCGATCTCCAGCTGACTGGGCGGCACGGCGGTGAGCGCGGAACCGTAGAGCAGCATGGAAAACGCCGCGCCGCGCCAGGTGTTGAACACCACCAGCATGGTCATCGGATACCGCACCAGCCAGGCCAGATGCGTGCCCAGCAAGGTGTTCAGCGTGCCGCCGCTGGAATCGGCCAGGGCGTACCAGAGAAACGCCACCACGGTGCCGGGCAGGATCCAGGCGATCAGCGCCAGCGCCTGCACCGTGCCGCGCAGCAGTGCCGCGGTGTGCCGCATCATCCAGGCCAGGATGAAGCCGAGCGCGTTCTGCCCGATCACCGCCGAGCCGACGACGAACACCAGGGTCAGCCACAACGCGTTGCGGAACAACGGATCCGACAGCGCCGCGCCGATGTTGCCCAGCCCGACCGTCTGCGGCGACACCGAGGCCGGGCCGGTCAGCTCGTAGTTGGTGGCGCCGATGTACAGCGTCCACAACGCCGGGAAGATCAGGAAGAACCCGATCAGCAGCAGCGCCGGCGCGACGAACAGCAGTGCCCGCCCGACACCCAGTCCGGCGACGTCGAAGCGCCGCCGGGCCGGGGCCGAACCGAGCAGATCGGAGGTGGGCGGGGCGCTAGTTGTTGACAACGTTGGCCTTTCCCACCGCGGTTTCCAGCGCACTGGCGTAACTGGCTGCCGCCTGCGCCGGGGTCTTGCCGCTGATCACGTCCGCCGTCGCCTGCTGCAACAGTTGCGACACCTTGGGGTAGTTCCCGTCGGAGGGGCGATAGTGCGTCACCGGCAGCACGTCGGTCGAGATGTAGTGCAGCAGCGGATCACTGGCCAGCAGCTGGTTGTTCACGTCGGTGCGCTGCATGATCTGGGTGGAACCCTTGAGGTAGGTCTGCTCGTAGACCTCGGTGGCCTGCGCGGAGTTCATGAAGGTCAGCAACTCCCAGGCCTGCTGCGGGTACTGGGTGTGCGGGTTGAGCACCCGCACTCCGCCGCCGGACATACTCACGAAGCTCTCCCCGTCCACGCCCGCGCCCGGGGTCACCGCGGGAATCCGCGCCCAGCCCACGGCGGTGTCCCGGTCGGCCATCTTGTCGATGCCCACGGTCGGGGAGACCACCGAGCGCCACAGGTAGTCGCTCTCCTCGACGATGCCCAGCTTGTCCGCGGCGAACTCGGCGAACGACTGGTCCCGGCCCTTGGCCTCCTCCTGCAGCGTCGGATCGCCAAGGCCGGTGGAGTAGATCTGTTGGTACAGGCCCAAAGTCTGGCGCATGGCCGCGGTGTCGCCCTGCCACCTGCCGCTGTCGTAGACCAGCGAACCGGCCCCGGCCAGGGTGGGCAGGAACCCGTTCATGGTGGTGGTCTCGCCCATCGCGGTGCCGCCGTCGAGCTGGATCGGCGTCACCCCGGGCAGTTTCTTCAGCGCCTGCGCCGCGCTGATGATGTCGGCCCAGCTCGTGGGCTGCCAGTTCGCGGGCAACCCGGCCTGGGTGAAGAGTTTCTTGTTGTAGAACAGCACCCGGCCGTCGGTGCCGATCGGGATGCCGTAGCGTTGCCCGTTGTAGGTGTCCAGGCCCTGCACCGAGGTGGGGATCTCCGACCAGCCGTCCCAGGCGTCCACAGTGGACTTTCCGACGACCTGGTCCAGCGGCTGGATCAGGTCTCCGGTGGCGAAGTCGCCGACGTCGGTGCCGTCGATCTCCAGGATGTCGCCGCCGCCCCCGGTGCGCAGGTTGAGGATCATCTTCTGCCGGAAGCTGGTGTCGTCCGAGCCGTCCCCGTTGAAGTTCACCTTCACCGTGACGCCCTTGGCCTTCTCCATCGCGGTGAACTGGGGGATGACCCACTGGGTGATCCAGTCCGCGCCGGAGGCGTTCTTGCCGCCGACGATCGAGTTGGACTCGATGCTCAGCGTGACGTTCTTGGCGTCGGCGTTTCTGGAGGTGTCCTGACTTGTCGCCGGCTTGCCGACGCAGCCGCCGCACAGTAGCCCGGTGGCCAGTAACCCGGCCAGCAGTCCAGTACTCCGCTTCCGCATGCCCATGGCACCCTCGGTCCCGTGAGAAAGTCACCGTTGACCCGATCATCTTGCAACCCGGCCACACCGCAGACAAGGCTCGGTAGCCAACCGGTGACACTCCGGCAGCTTTTTGCACACTAGGCTGTCGTGGTGACGGGTTTCACCGGTTTCGGCGAGTACGCGGTGGATTTCTACGACGGTCTTCTCGCCGACAACTCCAAGTCGTACTGGACCGATCACCGCGACATCTACGAGTCCGACGTGCGCGCGCCGATGGAGGCGCTGCTGTCCGAACTGGCCGGAAGTGGCCAGGAGTTCGCGGATTTCGGTCGTACCAAGGTGTTCCGGCCATACCGGGACGTTCGGTTCGCCAAGGACAAGACGCCCTACAAGACGCACTGCGGCGGGGTGGTCGAGCAGGCCCGCGGCGGCGGCGCCTGCTACGTGCAGGTCGGGCCGGAGGGGCTGCGGGTGGCCGGCGGCTCCTTCCACATGGCGCCCGCGCAACTGGCTCGCTACCGGGCCGCGGTGGACGACGCCCGGCGCGGCGAGGAACTGGCCGACATCCTTGTCACGCTGGAAAAGCAGGGCTTCGAAGTCCGCGGGCACCAGCTGCGGACCGCGCCCCGCGGGTTCATCAAGGACCACCCGCGCATCGAGTTGCTGCGCTACCGCTCGGTGTGGGCCGGGCGGGAGTACCCGCCGGACGACGCCCTGCACGAGCGCGCCACCCTCACGCGGGTGCGGGAGGGCTGGCGGGCGCTGCGCCCGCTCAACGAATGGGCCGCCGACCACGTGGGTATGCCGGATTAGACCGGATCGGTTGGTTTAACCGCGCGTGACGTCTTCGGCAACAGAGCGGAAACGCGGACGGTCGGCTGGATCGGTCCAGCAATGAGGTCTACGCTACAAAAACGTGAGTAGACGCGCGAAGATCGTCTGTACGATGGGCCCGGCGACCGGCACCCCGGAAAAGATGCGTGGCTTGGTCGAGGCCGGTATGGACGTCGCCCGGCTCAACTTCAGCCACGGCAGCCATGCCGACCACAAGCAGATTTACGACCTGGTCCGGTCCACCGCGGACGAGACCGGCCGGGTGGTCGGTGTGCTGGGCGACCTGCAGGGACCGAAGATCCGGCTGGGTACGTTCGCCGGCGGCCCGGTCGAATGGCGCACCGGCGACACGGTGCGGGTGACCGTGGAGGACGTGGTCGGCACGCACGACCGGGTCTCCACCACCTACAAGGGCCTGGCCCGGGACGCCAAGGTGGGCGACCGGCTGCTGGTCGACGACGGCAAGGTCGGCCTGGTGGTGACCGCCGTGGAGAACGCCGACGTGGTCTGCGAGGTCACCGAGGGCGGCCCGGTCTCGAACAACAAGGGCCTTTCCCTGCCCGGCATGGACGTCTCGGTCCCGGCGCTGTCCGACAAGGACATCGAGGACCTGGAGTTCGCGCTGCGGCTCGGGGTGGACTTCATCGCCCTGTCGTTCGTGCGCTCACCGGCCGACATCGACCTGGTGCACCAGGTGATGGACCGGGTGGGCCGCAGGCTGCCGGTGGTCGCCAAGATCGAGAAGCCGGAGGCGGTGGACAACCTCGAGGCCATCGTGCTGGCCTTCGACGGGATCATGGTGGCCCGCGGTGACCTCGGGGTGGAGCTGCCGCTGGAGCAGGTGCCGCTGGTGCAGAAACGGGCCATCCAGATCGCCCGGGAGAACGCCAAGCCGGTCATCGTGGCCACCCAGATGCTGGACTCGATGATCAACAACTCCCGGCCGACCCGGGCCGAGACCTCGGACGTGGCCAACGCCGTGCTGGACGGCGCGGACGCGGTGATGCTCTCCGGCGAGACCAGTGTCGGGCGCTATCCCATCGAGACGGTCGCCACCATGGCCAAGATCATCTGCGCGGTGGAGAACGAGTCGGTGGCCGCGCCGCCGCTGACCCACGTGCCGCGCACCAAGCGGGGCGTGCTGTCCTACGCGGCCCGCGACATCGGCGAGCGGCTCAACGCCAAGGCGCTGGTCGCGTTCACCCAGTCCGGTGACACCGTGCGCCGGCTGGCGCGGTTGCACACCGCGCTGCCGCTGCTGGCCTTCACCCCGGAGGACCACGTCCGCAGCCAGCTGGCGCTGACCTGGGGCACCGAGACCTTCCTGGTGCCCAGTGTGGACTCCACCGACCAGATGGTGCGCCAGGTCGATCTGTCCATGTTGTCCATCGGCCGCTACCAGCCGGGCGACCTCGTGGTGATCGTGGCGGGCTCCCCGCCGGGTACGGTCGGTTCGACCAATCTCATCCGGGTGCACCGGCTGGGCGAGGAGGACCACGCCTGAGGTCCTCCGCGCCGGCGCTCCGGAGCGACCCGCGGGAGGGGCGATGACGGAGGCGGCGCGGATGGCCGCGGCCGACCCGGCCGGGCGGTTCAGCGGCCAGGACGTGCCGGTCGGCGTCGACGGGATCCCGCACGGCCAGCCGGTCCTGGACCGGCTGGTCGGTTTGCTGGACCTGGAGCGGATCGAGGAGAACATCTTCCGCGGCGTCAGCCCGGCCGAGTCGCCGGTGCGCGTGTTCGGCGGGCAGGTGGCCGGCCAGGCGCTGGTCGCGGCCGGCCGCACGGTGCCGGCCGAGCGCCGGGTGCACTCGCTGCACGCCTATTTCATCCGGGGCGGTGATCCGCGCATCCCGATCGTGTACGAGGTGGACCGGATCCGGGACGGGCGCTCGTTCACCACCCGGCGGGTGACCGGCATCCAGCGCGGCAAGGCGATCTTCGCGCTGTCCGCGTCGTTCCAGTTGGACCAGCCCGGAGTGGAGCACGCCGAGTCGATGCCGGACGTGCCGGCGCCGGACAGTCTGCTCACCTACGGCGAGCAGACCGCGGGACTGCGGGCCCGGCTGGGCATCTCCGCGGCCGTGCTGCCCCGGCCGATCGACATCCGGTACGTCACCGAGCCGCCCTGGGTGTCCCGGGAGAAGGGGCCGCGCGCGGACGCCCGCAACCAGGTGTGGATGCGCGCCGACGGCACCCTGCCCGACGACCAGCTGCTGCACGTGTGCGTGCTGACCTACGCCTCGGACATGACACTGCTGGACGCGCCGCTGGCCCGGCACGGCGTGTACTGGGACCTGGACAAGGTGGTCGGCGCCAGCCTGGATCACGCGCTGTGGTTCCACCGGCCGTTCCGGGCCGACGAGTGGTTTCTCTACGACTGCGAATCGCCCACCGCCTCGGGTTCGCGCGGGCTGGCCACCGGGCGGTTCTTCGCCCAGGACGGCACACTGATCGCGACCGTGGTGCAGGAGGGCCTGTTGCACATCTCGCAGTGACCGCGCACCGATATATCGGTAATATATCGGTGACAGGGCGGTAAGGTTAGGGAAGCCTGACTTTACTCGATTACTGACTGGGAGGGTGCAGTGGCAGATCGACCCGCACGCAAGAACCGCCCGACGCTCACCCTGGCGGTGCGCCGCACCGAACAGCTGAGCGCACACCTGATCCGTGTCGTGCTCGGCGGCGAAGACCTGGCGAAATTCGCCGACAACGGATTCACCGACAAGTACGTCAAGCTCCAGTTCGCGGACAACCGGCGGACCTACACGGTGCGCTCGTTCGACCCGGAAGCCGGCGAGCTGACCATCGACTTCGTCTACCACGGCGACGAGGGCCTGGCCGGACCATGGGCGGCCAACGCCAAGCCCGGCGACGAGCTCACCTTCGCCGGCCCCGGTGGCGCCTACGCCCCGGCCCCCGAAGCCGACTGGCACCTGCTGGTCGGCGATGAGAGCGCGCTGCCCGCCATCGGCGCGGCCCTGGAGGCCATCCCGGCCGGGGTGCCGGTGCGCGCGTTCATCCAGGTCGCCAACCCGGCCGAGGAGCTGAAGCTGGATACCGCCGCGGACGCCACCATCACCTGGCTGCACCGCGACTCCGGTGACGGCGACCTGGTCGGCGCGGTGCGCGGGCACGAGTTCGCGCCCGGCACAGTGCAGGCGTTCGTGCACGGCGAGGCCGGATTCGTGGCCGAACTGCGCCGGCACCTGTTCACCGAGCGTGGCCTGCCCCGCGCGCTGGTTTCCGTGTCCGGCTACTGGCGCCGGGGCAAGAACGAGGACGGTTGGCAGGCCGAGAAGGCCGAAACCCGGCGCGCCGAGGAGGCCACCGGGGCCGCGCGTTGACCCATTCGGGGTGAACCGGGCGCGACCACCCGGCGGCGCGGTGGCGGCCGAGGGGCTTCGTCAAGATGAAGCTTCACGATTCAGCGCATTGGCGCAGTGACTACGGGAAACGGGGAACGCCGCAGGCGTTGTGGTGCCCCCGGGGTGAGCTCGGCCTCCTGGCGCGTCGTTTCGGATGGAATGTGATCTGCCGGTTGGGTCGTTAGACTCCGGAAACTCCGGTTCTTGCTCGCGCGGGCGTGTCCGCGCGAGCGCCCGACTGTCGCGAGTGTCGTTGAGGCAGGTCAGGAAGGGAACGCACCATGGGGGTAGTTCCTGTTTCTCCCCAGGGCAGGCCACTGACCTGGGCTGATCTGGAGACGTTTCCCGATGACGGGTACCGGTATGAGCTGGTCGACGGGGCGTTGCTGATAAGCCCATCTCCCCGTCCGGTGCATCAGCGCGTGGTGGCTCGCCTACTCGGCGCGCTCACGCCCGGGTGCCCACGGGACTGGGAGGTGCTCCCCGCCCCGGTGGACGTCGTCCTGGCCGACGACACCGTGCTCATTCCGGACGTGGTCATCGGGTTTCAGCGCAGAGCCGGCTTTCAGCGCAGGCCGAGCCCGAACACCGCCAGCGAGCCGACCCCGATGACCAGGCAGTAGATGGCGAACGGGGTCAGCGTGCGGGTCTCGAAGTAGTTGGTCAGGAACCGCACCGAGAAGTACGCGCCGACGCCGGCGAAGATGCTGCCCACCACGGCCGGGCCCAGCGAGCCGGACATCTCCGGCTTGAGCAGGTCGGGAATCTTGAACAGGCCGGCCGCGGCGATCACCGGGGTGGCCAGCAGGAAGGCGAACCGGGCCGCGTCCTCGTGCTTGAGCCCGCGGGTCAGGCCACCCACGATGGTGATGCCCGAACGGCTGATACCGGGCAGCAGCGCGAAGATCTGGCAGGCGCCGATGGCGATCGCCTCGCCCCAGGCCAGTTTGGACAGCCGCACGTCGATCAGCTGCTCGGTGCTCACCGCCCCCATCGGGGTGGTCTCGTCGTCGGCCACCACCGGGATGACCGTGGTCTCGTCGTCCGGGCTGGGTGGCCGGCGCAGCGCGTTGAGGAACTCCTCGTCGTCGGCCCGGTTGCGCTGCATGCGTTCCACCGCGAACAGCACCGCGCCGTTGAGGGCAAGGAAGATGGCTGCGGGCACCGGTTTGCCCAGGTCTTCGCGCATGATCTTGTCCAGCGCCAGCCCGGCGATGCCCACCGGGATGGTGGCCACCACCAGCAGCACCGCCAGGCGCTCGTCCGGCGACTGGATGGAGCGGTAGCGGATGGCGGTGAACAGGCCCCTGACGATGCGGACCCAGTCTTTCCAGAAGAAGATGACCAGCGCCGCGGCGGTGGCCACGTGCATGGCGACCAGCACGTCCAGGTAGGGCGAGCCGGGCACGCTCATGCTCAGGTCGTGCGCCCAGGTGCCGCCGATCAACGCCGGGACGATCACGCTGTGCCCCAGGCTGGACACCGGGAACAGCTCGCTGACCCCTTGCAACAGACCGATGAAGATCGCCTCGGGATAGGTCAGTGCGGACATCGACTCTCTCTCGGTTCGCCCTGGCCGGACGGGACGCCCGGATGTGCCGGGACCGAGGGTAGCGAGAGCGGGTTGGCGATGTTTTGGGGCATTGATGCAACCAGGCGCTGAGTCGCACGTCTGCACTGGTGCGGGGAGAGCGAGGGGCACGACGGAACCGGCTCCGCATCGGGGGCGGTGCCGGTTCCGTCGTGATGCCGGACGACACGGTGGGGGGAGGCGTCGGGATGGCGCATCGCCCGGCAGGGGGAGCACCGGGGAGGCCCGGGCTCGTCTCGGGGATTTCTTTTTCCCGCCCGGCCGTCGGGGGAGGCCGGGTGAGTCTTGTGGGTCCGTTACGGATCAGCCCGCGTGGCGCAGCCTGCGCAGCGCCGGCACCTGGTCGGTCTCCGGCTCCGCCGCACGCGCGTCCTCGGCGATCATCAGGCACAGGTGTGCGGTCAGGTAGGCCCGGCACGGTGAGGGCAGCTTGCGGCTGAAGCGTTTGCGCTTGCAGGTTGCGCAGCGACCCCGCTGGTCGGGGCGGTGCTCGTCGAGTAGCGCACGCAGGGCGGTGACCACCTTGGGCAGTTCCACCCGGGCGAGCGCGCGGACGGTCTCGTCGTCTCCGCGCTCGGCCTTGCGGACGAGGTCGCCCAGCCGGGAGTGCAGCGAACGGTCGAGTTGACCGAATAAAGAACTGGCCATGGGTTAACGTCAATCCCCTCTGTACGCCGTCTCGTGCAGCGCCGATGGGTCCGATCGGGGGTAGCATCTGGTCTGGCCCGCCGTGCACGTGCATAAGCAGCTTGCACTGGCAATTCCAGATCTGCAAGTTGCACTACACGAATGGATGACGGCGCTTGGCGATCGGCCGCTGGCCAATGAGACTGTCGGCCAGGCGGAGGGTGACGGGATACTCGTCACAGCCGGTGTCCAGTTGTCGTCGTCCAGGCCGGCGTCCGCCGCACGTGGAGGTGAAGGGCAATGGTCCGGGGTCAGAGTCCGACGGTCAGGCGGCGACGCCTTGCCGCCGAGTTGCGGCGGCTGCGCGAGGCCGCCGAGATGACCATCGACGACGTTGCGGAGCGCCTGGAGTGCTCCGCGTCGAAGGTCAGCCGGATCGAGACCGGGCAGGTGGGCGTCACGCCCCGTGACGCCCGCGACATGCTGGAGCTCTACGGCGTGTCCGGCGAACCGCTGGAAGCTCTGGTGCAGTTGGCCAGGGACGCACGAAAGAAGGGCTGGTGGCACGCCTACAGCGAGGTGTTCAGCGGAGCCTTCGTCGGCCTTGAGGCCGAGGCGGCCACGCTGCGCAGCTATCAGGCGTTGCTGGTGCCCGGACTGCTGCAAACCGAGGATTACATGCGCTCGGTGTTCCGCGCCGCCCGGCCGGACGCCACCGAGTCGGAGATCGAACGGCGGGTCGCGGCCCGGTTGGAGCGGCAGAAGCTGCTCGAGGACCTCGAGCAGCCGAAGTTCTGGACGGTGATCGACGAGGCGGTGCTGCACCGCCCGGTCGGTGGCGAGTCGGTCATGTGCGCGCAGTTGGTGCACCTGGCCAAGCTCGGTGCGTCGCTGCCGCAGGTCACCATCCAGATGCTGCCGTTCTCCGCCGGAGCGCATGCCGGAATGGAGGGGCCATTCCTGATTCTCGGATTCCCGGAACAGGCCGATCCGGATGTTGTTTACGTGGAGAACACCACGGCAATGGGTTACCTGGAGGAGCCGGAGGACATCCTGCGGTACACCTTGATGTTCGATCATCTTCGTGCGTCGGCTTTGTCGCCGGATGCCACGTTGACCAGGATCTCCGAGGCAGCCGACCGGTTCGCCTGACAACGGGGAATATCGAGAGGAGTGAGTGTGTCGGTTTCCGATTGGACCGCCGGTAACTGGCGTAAGAGTTCCTACAGTGGTGGTGGCAACGATTGTGTGGAAATCGCTGCCGCGCCGCGCCTGACCGCAGTGCGTGATTCGAAGAATCCGGATGGGCCGCGGCTGCACTTCACCGCGGCGGACTTCGCCGCCTTCCTGGAGGGTGCCAAGCACGAACTGGGCTGAGTGCGGCCGCCGGACCCCGGCCGAACAAGAGCTCCACCGATGGCCACCCGGGCGCGATCCGGGTGGCCATCGGTGTGCCTGCGGTAGCTTTGCGGGCGCACCGAGGCCCGGTCTGGGGACCGGTTGAGGCGGTCCCGAGGCGGTATGAGGGCTGATCTGAGGCCCCTTACCCCCGATCTGAGGCCCCTTAGGCCGCGAGTAAGGGGTCTTCGCGGGCCTGCTTTAGGTGATCGTCCGATGCCAGACCCCCGGCCTCACCGGAAATCTCGCTCCCGTCACCGAGACAGGAGCGAGGAAATGACCATGACGAACTGGACGCCGGAGAGCCTGAAGGCCGAATCCGAGTACCGGCGGGTGCAGCTGCACCGGCTGGCGGCGCACCGCACGTCCCACGCCGATCGAATCGACGCCCGCACGACCGCGGATCCGCCCAAGGCGCGCACCGCGCACTGGTGGACCAGGTTGCGGCGGAGCGGATCGGGGGGCACCCAGGCCGCATAAGAATTCGGGCGCTGACGGGGATACGGGCGAGAATGGAACTCGTGCCGAGACTGGGATCGGGAATACCGCTGGTGGGGCGCGCGGCCGAGATGCGTCGGCTGCGGGCCGCGCTGGCGTCCGCGACGAGCGGGACCGCGGCCGCGGTGCTGGTCAGCGGGGACGCCGGGGTGGGCAAGTCCCGGCTGTTCGCCGAACTGGCCGGGCCGGCCGGGCAGCAGGGCGCGCTGGTGCTCTCCGGGCGCTGCCTGGACGTGGGCGAGACCGGGCTGCCCTACCTGCCGTTCGTGGAGGCGCTGATCGAGCTGCGCCGGCACGACCCGGACCTGGTCGCCGCCCGGCCGGCGCTGGCCCGGTTGCTTCCCGGCGCCAGCCTGCCCGCGCTGGCCGAACCGGTGCCCGACGGTTTGCCGCCCGGGCGGCCCGGCCTGCAGGTGGAACGCGACCTCGGGCAGCTGCAGCTGTTCGACGCGCTGGTCGACCTGCTCACCGAGCTGGCCGAGCGGCAGTGTGTGGTGCTGGTCGTGGAGGACCTGCACTGGGCCGACTCGTCCACCCGGGACCTGTTGTCCTTCCTGCTGTCCCGGCTGCGCGGCCAGCGACTGCTGGTGCTGGCCAGCTACCGAGCCGACGACCTGCACCGCCGCCACCCGCTGCGCCCGCTGCTGGCCGAGCTGTTCCGGCTGCCCGCGGTGGAACGGGTGGAGTTGGGGCCCTTCGACGCGGCCGAGACCCGCCGGTTCGTGCTCGCCCTGGCCGAGGAGCCGGTGGACGACATGGTGATCGACCTGATCGCGGAACGCTCGGAGGGCAACGCGTTCTTCGCCGAGGAGCTGATGGCCGCGGTCGCGGACAGCGGTGAGGGGATGCCCGGCGGTCTGGCCGATGTGCTGCTGGCCCGGATCGAGCGGTTGTCGCCGGCGGCACAGGACCTGGTAGGGCTGGTGTCGGTGGCCGGGCGGCGGGTGCGGCACGACCGGCTGCAGGGGGTGGCCCAGCAGGAGGGGCTGGACATCGACGAGCCACTGCGCGAGGCGGTGCAGCACAACGTGCTGGTGGTCGACGAGCCAACCGAGTCCTACGCGTTCCGGCACGCGCTGCTCTACGAGGCGGTCTACCACGAGCTGTTGCCCGGCGAGCGGGTGCGGCTGCACGCCAAGTACGCCAAGTACCTGGCGGCCGGTCCGCGCACCCGGGGCGTGGCCGCGGCGCTGGCCCACCACAGCGGGGAGAGCAACGATCTGCGCACCGCACTGGTGGCGTCGGTCGAGGCGGCCCGCGAGGCCGAGCGGGTGGGTGCGCCGGCGGAAGCGTTGCGGCACACCGAACGCGCGCTGCAGGTGTGGAACGCGGTACCGGCCGAGGACTGCCCGGCCGAGGTGGCCGGGGAGTTCGAGTTGTTGCGCTCGGCCAGTTTCCAGGCGGCCGCGTCCGGCCATCCGGAGCGGGCGGTGGCCTACGCGATGGCGGCAGTGCGCAAGCTGACCGACGAGGTCGAGCCCGAACAGGCCGCGCACACCTACCGCAGGCTGGCCCAGGCGCTGACCGGCGTGGAGGGGACGCGCGAGCAGACCGCGCAGGCCATCGAGCGAGCCTGGCAACTGGTCCGCGACCGGCCGGCCGGCCAGCATCGGGCCTGGGTGCTGGCGGTTCGCGCGCAGATCCTGCGCCGCGACGATCCGGTCGAGGCCAGGGCGGCGGCCGAGGCCGCCATCGAGGATTCCCGGGCGGTCGGCGTGGTCGGCCCCGAGGCGGACGCCCTGGTCACCCTGGGCCTGCTGGAGAACCTCGACGGCCGCCCCGACGCCGCGGTGGATCGGCTCAACGAAGCGGTCGGCAAATCCTCCGACTCGCACGCGATCACCACCGAGTTGCGGGCCCGCTACTGCCTCTCGATGCACCTGCACGACCACGGCCGGCTCACCGAAGGGGCGCGTGCCGCGGCCGACGGAGTGAAGCGGGCCAAGGAGACCGGCGCCAACTGGAGCTCCTACGGCCTGGAGCTGCGCGTGATGGACGCGATCTGCCGGTACACGGTGGGCGATTGGGACGGCAGCGCCCTGGCCAGCGAACCGCCGATGCGGAGGGTGTCCGACGTGATCGTGGCCCGGATCGCGGCCACCGGACTGTTCGTGCTGGTGGGCCGAGGCCACTTCGCGGACGCCGACCGGGTGATCGCCGAAGCCTGGCCGTTGCGCAGGAACGAGGTCGAGGTCGCCCGCCACGTCGGCTATGCCGCAGCCGAACTCTCGTTGTGGCGCGGCGACCCGGCCACCACCGCCCAGTGGGTGGCCGCGACTCGAGCCGAACTGGCCCGCGACGACTTCCCATGGATGCTGGGCCAGGTCCGGCTGGCCGCCTGGGGCGTGGCCGCGCAGGCCGAACTGGCCCGCAAGGCCCGCCGCACCCGAGACTCGGAAGCCGAGGCCGCGGCCGTGGCCGACGCAGACGAATTGCTGGACCTGGCCAGGAAAGTCATCGAACACTCCCGCCCCTGGAGCGGCACCCTGGGTCCGGAGGCCCGTGGCTGGCTGGCCATGGCCGAAGCCGAACGAACCCGCCTCGACGGCCCCGGCGACGTGGCTGCCTGGCAGGCCGCGGTCGACGAATTCGGCTACGGACACCACTACCAGCAATCAATAGCCCGGCTCCGCTACGCGGAAGCCTTGCTGGGCAACGACAATCGCGCCGAGGCCACCGAACAACTGGCCCAGGCGGCCAAAGTGGCCGAGCACCTGTCCGCGGCACCGCTGTCGGCCGCCCTGTCCGAACTGGCCAAACGCGGTCGCCTGACCGTGCCCGGCGTGATCGAGCCCCGAGACCACGTCGACCCCTTCACCCCACGCGAACGCGCCGTGCTCACCCTGGTCGCGGCCGGTCGGACCAACCGCCAGGTCGGCGAGGAGCTCTACATCAGCGAGAAGACGGTCAGCGTCCACCTGTCCCGGATCATGACCAAACTCGGCGCCAACCGCCGAGCCGAAGCGGTGGCCACGGCCTACGAACGCGGCCTACTGGAATCGTCCACCCAGGACTGACCGCCACACATCCTGTTGCGGTGACCTGATTATCAGGCGGCCGCAGCGGCAAACGGGGCTCGGCTGCCCGCTGCTGCTCCGAACCGGGCCCGGCCGGACCGAACTCGGCCGAGTCGCCGCCCACCGAACCGAGCCCGGCCTGTCTGCGGCCATCAGTACTGGGCCGGGTTGGCCTGCTGCGGCAATGAGTACTGGGCCGGGCTGGTCTGCTGCGGCCATCAGTACTGAGCCGGGCTGGCTTGCTGCGGTTCGCACCGAGCCCGCCCGGCTTGCCATCGATGGCGCCGCGCCCGGTCAGCCGGTTGCCATCGGCATAGCGCCGGGGTGGCCTGCCGCCGTTCGTATCGCGTCCGCCCTGGGCGGCGGCCGTTCGCAGCCAGACACTAGGTAGCTGTGGTTTGTCTCACTTCCGGCGTGGTCGCCATCGTCACCCGCAGCAACCCGCCCTCCCGGGTCGTCCTCGCGGGCAGCCGGGCGGCGCTCGCGGACCGGAGCATCGCGGTGTCCTCCGGCGGGCACCACGCGACCAACTCCCGATGCCCGGCCGCCCGGGCGACCCGTGCCAGCTCGGCCAGCAACTCGGTGCCCAGGCCGCGTCCCTGCCAGTCGTCCTCCACCAGCAACGACACCTCCGCGATCGCCGGATCGGTCGTTCTGATCAACTGCCCGAGTGCGACGACCTGATGCCCCACCGCGCCCACCACCGTCCGACCGCGCGGCTCGACCAGCGGCCGGTTCAGCAGCCGCCGTGGCATCGGCTGCGGGCCGATCGACCGGCTGCCAACGGGAAACCGGTCCACGGCCGAACACCGGTCGTGCATGGCGGCGATCGCGTCGGCATCCGCCGGAAGGCCCGCGCGCAGCACCACCCCGGCGCCGTCGGCGGTGAGCACCGCCCGCGGCTCCAGTCCCGCACCGCGCACAGCGCCAATCAGCTCCTCCAGCGCCGCCGACCGCGCCAGTTCCACCTCGGTGAAGGCCGCCCAGCCCCGTCGCACCACCAGCCCATCACTCAGCACCACCTGCCTACCGCCAGGCTGAATCCCTTGCGTGCCAACGGATCCAGCCTGTTCGCCGGGCGGCTTGCTCGTCCCCGGACCGATTCCGCTCACCTCAACGGATCCGGCCTCCACCGCATCCGCGTCCAGCAGTTCGCGCACCGCCTCAGCCTGCCCGACAACCCCCGCCACCAACTGCGCGGCCACGCGCAGCGCGGCGGTCGGTGCGTCGGCCAGGTCGCTCAGGTGAGCCTTGGTGATGCCCGCGCACCGTCCGCCCACGGTCCGGACCAGGGTGACCAGTTCGGCCGGGCGCACCTCCTCCGGCGTACTGATCACCAGATCGTCCACCACGCCGCCGGGCACCGGCAGCACGGTCAGCGCCAGGATGTTGCAGTCCAGCGCGGCCAGCGACGCGGTCAGTTTGGCCAGCGCGCCAGGCCGGTCGTGCAGTTCGGCCCGCAGCCGCCAGGTGGGCTGGGCCTCGGAGGTCGCTTGGCTGGAGTCCATGCTTCCAGCCTGCGGCCGGCATGTTGCCGGGACGGAACGCCGGTGTTACCGCTGGTCCTGCTCCTCAGGTGCCATCAGCTCGTCCACCGGCTCGGTCAATGTCTCGGTCAGCTCGGTCAGCCGGGCCTCGATGTCGGACAGCCTCCGGTCGGTCCCGGCGCGGGCCGCGCTGCGGGCCAGCACCAACCCGGCCCCCGACAGGCCGGCGGCGATCACCGTGCCGGTCAGGTGCCAGGTCGGGCTGTTTCCGGTGCACGCGAACACGGTCGCGAACCGGGTGGACGAACAGGTCACGAACGGCACCGTGGCCAGCGCGATGCTGGCCGCCGCCACCCCGCCGAGCAGCGCCGAACCGAACGTGCGCATCAGCTCGAAGGCCGCGTTGGCCGAGCCGAGCGCACCCGCGATGTAGAGCACCGGCACCGGGGCAGGGAACCCGCCGAACGCGGCCCCGGCGATCAGCAGCACACAGACCGTCGCCTGCGCGATCACGATCCCCCGGTCCTGGCTGCCCAGCATAGGTGCCGACCCTAGTCCGCCCGGCCGCTTTCGCGTGGATTCCGCACCCCGCCCAGCGCGTCCTACTGGTAGGGCGGCCCGGCTCCGGGGAACGGCCGCGGCGCGTTCCCGTACGCGTACTGCGGCGCCTGCGGCGGTGGGCTGACCTGCGGGTTCGGCGCACTCGGCTGGTCGGTCCGGGGCAGCATCAAAGTGATCACGATAGCCGCGATGGCCAGCGCACAACCGCCCAGCACCAGCCAGAACCCGAGCCCGGGCGACACGGTCTCCACGAAGTCCGGGTCGTGGATGTTGAAGCCGAGATCGGTCAGCACCGACATGGCCACGGTCAGAGTGACGCCGAACAGCAGACCGGCGGCGACCGGCGCGGCGGCCCGGGCGAAGGTGGCCAACCGCGGGCCGGTCAGCACCAGCAGCACGGCCGCGGCCAGCGCCAGCAGGGCGCCCACGGACAGCGCGTAACCCAGGTACTGCACGCGATCGCCGGTGTCCGAGGCCGGTGTGTAGACCAGCGACCACGCGTTGGCGGTCGTGGTGTTCACGTCGTTGAGGCTGGGGTCGGTGCCGTGACTGCGGAAGACGTCCAGGGTGGCGAAGGAGCCGCCGATGGCCAGTCCGGCGGCCAGCACCAGCAGCACCACCGAGACCAACGTCTTGACCGCCATCGGCGGCCGGGCCGGGGCCAGGCCCGGCGGATGACCGGGGACGTACTGGCCGGCGGTCGCGCCGGGGCCGTCGGCGACGGACGGGCCCGCCTGTTGGCTGGTCAGCGTGATCGGCTGAGCTATCTGGGCGCCGATCGGGGGGATCGGCAAGCCGGTCTGCGGGCCGAACTGGGTGATGGGCAGGCCTGGCTGCGGACCCGTGTGGGTGGGCGGAAGGCCGGGTTGCTGGCCGGTCGGCGCGGCGCCCGGGTAGCCGGGCTGGGCGACGGGCGCGAGGTTGGTCTGCGATCCAGGCTGGGCGACCGACGAGAGGTTGGTCTGTGAGCCGGGCTGGGGGACGGGCGGAATGTTGGTCTGGGGGACGGGCGGGACGTTGGTCTGGGGGACGTTGGTCGGGGGGACGGCTGCGCCGGGGAAGGCCGTGGGCGGTTGGCCCGGAGCGGGCAGCCCGAGCGGCGGTTGGGCAGCACCGGCGACGGGTTGGCCGAGCGGGGGTTGGGCCGCGCCGGGCTGGGACATGCCCGGGAATGCCGCCCCGGGTGCGGGCGCACCCGGGGCCGCGGCACCGAAGCCGGATTGGTCGGCGAAACCGGGCTGACCGGCGAAACCGGGCTGACCAGCGCTGGGCTGAGCTGAAAACGGCTGGACCGCACCGGGCGCAGCGAAGCCGGGTTGAGCTGAACCGGGTTGAGCGAAGCCGGGCTGGACTGTGCCGGGTTGAGCGAAGCCGGGATAGGCGAAGCCGGGCTGGACTGTGCCGGGCTGGACTGTGCTGGGGTGGGCGGTACCGGGGGCGGGGAAGGTGGTGCGCGCGGTCGATTGGGCGTCGGCCAGGGCCGGGCGTGGAGGTTCGTGGGTGTTCCCGGCCGCGCTGGGCGCGGCCGGGGTATGGGTCTCGGCGGACGAGTCTTGCGGGTTGAGGGCCGAGGTGAGCGGGGAGGGGAAGCCGTGCGAGGGGGTCGGCGTGTCGTCGGGTGCCGGGTCCGGGCCTGGGGAGGTCACCCCGAAATCGTGGCACGAACCACACCGGGGGCTGCAGCGTCCCGCCGGACCATACGAACTTCGTGAAAGTCTTTCCGGTTGCGAACGCACCGGATGGGGTTCAAGTCCCTCTAACCAGATGCCGGTCGGCCCGAGCGAGGGCCGGGCCGACCGGCATCCACGCCCCTGAAGATCGCCACGGCGGCCGCCCGCGAAGGCTGCTCCGGACCGGCTCGGCCAGTGGTTCCGCGCGTCGCCGAAGATCGGCTCAACCGGCCGGCTCGATCCGGTCGGCCGGAGACCGTCTGGGCCAACCGAGCCGCCCCGCGGCCTCCGCATCACCAGCGATCGCGTCGGCTGCCCCGTATCGCTGAGGCCGGGTTATCGCTGAGGCCGGGTTCAGCCGGCCGGGCCCGCCATTTTCACCATGGCGTTGGCCATGCGCTTCCATTCCGCGAGGAGCTTGGCCCGGCGCCCGGGGTCGCCGCCGATCATGGCGTCCATGGCCAGCCCGCGGGTGAGGTTCACGGTCAGCCAGTAGAGCGTCTCCATGCGCTCCTCGGGCAAATCCGGCCAGGCGATCTCGCGATAGGTCTCCAGGGTCGCCCGGCCGAGCGCGCGGTCGACCGGCAGCAGGGTCTCGCGTAGCTCGGGGTCGGTTCGCGCGGCCACCCACAGCTCCATCGCGGCCGTGGACAGGGTGCCGGAGAAGGACTCCCACAGCAGGTCGATGCCGCGGTCGATCCGATCCGGCTCGTCCGGCAGGCCGCGCACCGAGTCGATCACCCCGGCGGTCAGCTTGCCGACCAGGTACTCCAGTGCGTGCGCCATCAGTTCGGCCTTGGTGGCGAAGTGATGCTGCTGCGCGCCCCGGGACAGCCCGGCCCGCTTGCAGATCTCGTTGACCGACGTCCCGGCGTACCCCAACTCGAGCAGGCACTCGATGGTCGCCTCGAACAACAACTCGCGGGTGCGTTCGCTGCGTTCGGCCTGGGTGCGATGGGTTCTGCTCTGCGCTATGGGCTGGGCCACTTTACTTACCATCCGTGCTGCCGGTAAATTCCAGGACGAACTTACCAGCAACTCGGAATGTTTACCTACCTGGAGATTCGATGGCACGCTCCGCATGGCTGACCGAGGACCTGGACGCCTTCCGCGACCTGGCCCGCTCCTTCTGCGAGAAGGAACTCCTGCCCAACCAGGACCGCTGGATGGAGCAGAAGCACGTGGACCGCGACCTCTGGCAGCGGGCTGGCGAGGTCGGCCTGCTCTGCCTGTCCATGCCCGAGGAGTACGGCGGGGGCGGCGGCACCTTCGCTCACGAGATCGTGCTGATGGAGGAGCAGATCAAGGTCGGCGACGGCTGCTGGGGCGTCAGCCTGCACAACGGCATCGTCGCGCCCTACCTGTTGCACTACGGCACCGAGGACCAGCGCAAGCACTGGCTGCCCAAACTGGCCAGCGGCGAACTGGTCGGCGCCATCGCCATGACCGAGCCGGGCACCGGGTCGGACCTGCAGAACATCAAGTCTCGCGCGGTGCGCGACGGCGACGACTACGTCCTCAACGGCGCCAAGACCTTCATCACCAACGGGGGACAGGCCGACCTGGTCATCGTGGCGGCCAAGACCGACTCCTCGCAGGGCTCGCACGGCGTCTCGCTGCTGCTGGTCGAGGCCGACAGCCCGGGGTTCCGGCGCGGCCGCATTCTGGACAAGGTGGGGCTGAAGGGGCAGGACACCGCCGAGCTGTTCTTCGACGACGTGCGGGTGCCCGCGGCCAACGTGCTGGGCGGCGCCGAGGGCCAGGGCTTCGTGCAGTTGATGCAGCAGCTGCCGCAGGAACGGCTGATCATCGCCATCACCGCGACCTGTGTGATGGAGGCCGCGATCGAGCAGACCGTCCGCTACACCAAGGAGCGCACCGCGTTCGGCCGCGAGGTGTTCAAGTTCCAGAACACCCGGTTCACCCTGGCCGAGTGCGCCACCGAGGCCACCGTCTGCCGCGCCTTCGTGGACCAGTGCATCGAGGCGCACCTGCGCGGCGAGCTCGACGTGCCCACCGCGGCCAAGGCCAAGTGGTGGTGCAGCGACCGGGCCTGCCGGGTGGTGGACGAGTGCGTGCAGCTGCACGGTGGCTACGGCTACATGAACGAGTACCCGATCGCCCGCGCCTGGACCGACATCCGGGTGCAGCGGATCTACGGCGGCACCAACGAGATCATGAAGGAGATCATCTCCCGTACCCTCTGATTTTCGTTTGCTGCCAACAACTTTCGTGGAGGAGTGAGCAGGTGGCCGGACCGTGTGCCGGGCTGCGCGTCGTCGAGCTGGCCGGGCTGGCCCCGGCCCCGTTCGCGGCGATGCTGCTGGCCGATCTCGGCGCCGAGGTGATCCGGGTCGACCGGGTGACCCCGGGCGCCGACACGCCCACCATCGCCGGTGATCCGCTGGCCCGCGGCCGGCGCAGTATCGGGGTGGACATCCGCGGCGCGGCGGGCGCCGAACTGGTGCGCAGGCTGGCCGACTCCGCCGACGTGCTGATCGAGGGGTTCCGGCCCGGCGTCGCCGAGCGGCTCGGGCTCGGTCCGGAAGATCTGTTGGCGCGCAACGAAAAGCTGGTCTACGGCCGGGTCACCGGGTGGGGTCAGGACGGTCCGCTGGCTCCCGCAGCCGGGCACGACATCAACTACATCGCGGTGGCCGGCGCCCTGGATCCGATCGGGCCGGCCGGGGGTGCGCCGGTGCCGGCGTTGAACCTGCTCGGCGACTTCGCGGGCGGTGGCATGCTGCTCGCCCTCGGCATCCTGGCCGCGCTGCACGAACGCACCGGCTCCGGGCGCGGGCAGGTGGTGGACGCGTCCATGGTGGACGGGGCCGCGCTGCTCACCACCCACCTGCATGGCCTGCACCGCACCGGTTTGTGGCCAGGAGGCCGGGGCGAGAACCTGCTCGACGGCGGTGCCCCGTTCTACGGCACCTACCGCACCGCGGACGACAAATACGTTGCGGTGGGCGCGATCGAGCGCCGATTCTGGACGGATCTGTTGCGGGTATTGGATTTGCCCGAGGCCGAGGTGCCCAGCCGGGATGATCCGGGCCAGTGGCCGAAGCTGCACGACGTGCTGGCCGAACGGATCGCCACCCGGACCCGGGACGAGTGGACCGCGCTGGCCGAGGGCACCGACGCCTGCCTGAGCCCGGTGCTCTCGCCCTGGGAGGCCGCCGACCACCCGCACAACGCGGCGCGCGGTACCTTCACCGAGATCGGCGGACTGGCCCAACCGGCGCCCGCGCCCCGGTTCGATCGCACCCCGGCCGCGCGACCGGAGCCGCCGCGACCGTCCGGCGCGGACACCGGCGCGATCCTGGCCGAGCTCGGGCTGTCCGAAGGGGAGATCGGCGAACTGCGGGCGGCCGGCACGGTCGGGTGAACCGCGGCGGATTTCGCCCACCTGGAGTGGCTTCTACGCCGATCGTCTGATGTTGGCGCGCATGGGTTCTGCCGCGACCGGCGCGCGGGCAGAATGACTGCCGATGGACGAGAACGTTGTGCTCCTTGACGAAACCGGCCGGGCAAGCGGCGTCGCCGACAAGTACGCCATCCACGGTGCGGACACCCCACTGCACCTCGCCTTCTCCTGCTACGTGTTCGACGACGACGGCCGGTTCCTGCTCACCCGGCGGGCCTGGTCGAAGCGGACCTGGCCGGGCGTGTGGACCAACAGTTGCTGCGGGCACCCACTGCCCGGGGAACCGGTGGCCGACAGCGTGCGCAGGCGGCTGCGCGACGAGCTGGGGGTCGCGGTGACCGACCTGGAGCTCGTGCTGCCCGGCTTCCGCTACCGGGCCGAGATGCCCAACGGGGTGGTGGAGAACGAGATGTGCCCGGTGTTCCGGGCCCGCCTGGCCGGGACGCCCGAGCCCAACCCGGATGAGGTCGCCGAAGTGGACTGGGTCGACTGGGTCGACTTCACCGCGGCGGTGCGCGACGGGGACCGGGAGGTCTCGCCCTGGTGCGTGCTGCAGATCCAGCGGCTGAGCGGGCTGGGCGGCTCACCGTGGGACTGGGCGGTCGGCGACCCGGCCGAGCTGCCCCCGGCCGCGCTGGCCAACTGAGACCCGTCTGGCGCCCGGCCGGCGGCCGGGGGGAACCCAGGCTTGGATCGTGGCTGATCGGGCACCTGACGCCCGATCAGCCATCCACGCTTGGCCAGACCAGATCGGGCAGCCGTCGCCTGATCGGCCATCCGCGCTTGGCTCGACCTGATCGGGCACCTGACGCCCCGGTCGGGCACCCGGCTTGGCTTGATCTGATCGGGCACCTGACGCCCAGTCGGGCGCTCGCGACTGGCCCGACCCCGGTCGAGCGCTTCGGCTTGCCCGACCCCGATCGGGCGCTTCTGCTTGTCCGGCCCGATCAGGTGGCTGGGCTCGACTCAGCCGGCTCGGAAGTCTCGCGCCACCAAGTCCGTGCCACCAAGTCTCGCGCCACCCGGTCCGGAGTGACCGGTCCGGAGCGACCGATCCGGCGGGCGTCTCGTTCGATCCAGTCCCGATCGGGCCACCCGTCCGCGTCGATTCCCGATCGGGTGACCCACCCGGCCTGGACACCATGGGGTGACGTCGAGCCTGGCCTCGGGCTCGCACTGGTCCGTCCGGTGGACGCACCCTCCGCCGTCTGCCGCTCGTTACCCCGTTCGGGTGGATATCACCTCATGATCGCACGGACGGGTGGCCTAGCGGACACGTGTTGCTCCCATGGTCACGATCCCAGACCGGTACGGTAACCCTGGCCAGCCACGAAATGGTCATCGTGGATACACAGAGTGACGTCCTTGGTCGCAGTGCGCGATCTCCCGAATTGTGTCCTCCATCGTGGACCGTTCGAGAGACCATGGTTGCTGAGGTCGGACCGTGGCCAGCGGCAACGGGTGCGGAGAGCGGACGGAGTAGGCGTGAACCTGAAGAAGATCATCATCGTGTTGGTGGTCGCCTTTGTGCTGTTCTTCCTGATCAGCCAGCCGACCGAGTCGGCCAACGTGGTCACCAACGTGCTGGGCTGGCTCAAGCAGGGCGCGGAAGCGATCATCACCTTCGTGAAGAGCCTGTTCGCCTGAGCGATCCGCCGGCCCTCGGGCCGGCTCATCCGGGCCGCGCGCCGCGCCATCGGCCGGTGCGGCGCAGGTCCGTGGCGGCCCGTGTCCGGCCGCGATCACCGGCCGCCTCGCGCGCGCCGATCACCGAGTCGATCACCTGCCGATCACCGGTTGATCATGGCCGTGATCGCCGTCGTGCCTACCGGGCACGTCCGGAGTCGATCTTCGTTGTGCCTACTCGGCAGTCACTTTCACCCAGCGTCATCAGCGCAGCGAAACGGGCTCGGGATTGGACCGTCCGGGTGGATTCTGAGACATAACACGCTGGTAACGGCCCTGCTGGCAAACTCAGGTCTAGCGATCTGTCGGTGCGACGTCATACGGTGCGCGCATCGGCGTGATCATCAGCCCACGAGGAGGCATGGATGGTCGAAGATCACGGGGTCGACGAGCTCGTCCGCCAGTGGACGGCGGAACGGTCCCAAGACGCGGAAGTCACTGAGGCGACCCAGCTCGCTTCCGCCTGGCTCGCGGAGTCCGGCGCGCCGCCCGCAATGCCCGGGATTCCGGGCCAGCGCGGTCGTGGCGGCTCCGGCGGCTTGTTCTCGGTCGAATCAGCCAGCCCGGCCTACATCGAGGCCATGCGACAACGGCTGCCCGGCGTGCCGGACGACCTGCTCGCCTCCGCTGCCACCTGCTGGCAGATGGTCGGCGACATCGTCGAGGCCGAGAAGTGGTGGGATGCCGGGATAAGCCCGTTGGACCAGCGTGCGCTGGACTACCGGGCGGCTGGTCTCTCGCCTGCCGACCTCGCGCGGCACCTCGGCCCGTACACGGTGCTGGAGCACCTGCGGCGGGGCAGTTCCCCCGCATGGTGTGTGGCGCGCCTGCGCCGCCAGCGTCGGGACGGGTACGCCTCCTGACCCCTATCGGGTCAGGTCGCGGTGCGTAACCGCTGGCCGGGCGTGTCGTTGTCCTTTGTGTGACAGCCCCTGACCGGTCGGCGGAGAGCGCCGTATCCACCGCTGAGCCCGCACGAGGGCGTTCCGGTTTCGGTCTGCTCGGCCGACTCGGGCTGGTGGCTCTGGTGCTCGTCGTGGGAGCGGGTGGCGTCTGGTTGCTGACCAGAGCCACCGCCCCGAAACCCGGTCTCTCCGCGGCGGATGTGCCTGCCCTGCAGGTGCAACCGGCCCAGGTGTCGCCGGGTGCGGCTGTGCCGGTCAGCCTGACCGCGGCCGACCCGGGCGGTCAGTCGGGCGGTCAGGGCGCCACCAGCCAACCGGGCTCGCTGTCCCAGTGGGCCGGGGTGGTGGCCGCGGCCACCGGCATCCCGGAGACCGCGGTGGCCGCCTACGGCAACGCGGAACTGGCCATGCGCAGCCAGGAACCGGCCTGCCAGATCTCCTGGGCCACGCTGGCCGGGATCGGCCGGATCGAGTCGGACCACGGTCAGTTCGGCGGGGCGCACCTGCAGGCCAACGGCGAGGAGACCAGGCCGATCATCGGCGTGCCGCTGGATGGCACCGGCGGTGTGGCGAACATCCCGGACACCGATCATGGCGCGCTGGACGGCGACCCCACCCACGACCGTGCGGTCGGGCCGATGCAGTTCCTGCCCTCCACCTGGCGCGACTACAGCACCGCCGACCCGGAGAACATCAACAACGCCGCCCTGGTGGCCGCGCAGTACCTGTGCCTTGGCGGCCGGGACATGGGCAGCGCCGCCGGCTGGTGGGACGGGATCCTGTCCTACAACAACTCGGTGGACTACGCGCAGAAGGTGTTCGGGCAGGCCGACAGTTACGCCCGCGAAGCGTACAAAGCGCTCACCGGGAGCAGCGGGACGCACTGACGGCATAACGGATCCCGCCCGACCGTGGCGGGGGTCACGCCAGGCCCGGTGCTAGCGTCGAAGCGTGCGGCGCAGCGGTTTTCTCAGCTCGCGAACGCTGGCCATCGTGGCGGTCAGCGTCTTCGCGCTGATCGGCTGCTGCCTGCTCGCCTGGTGGCAGTGGACCCGCTACGAATCGGCCAGCGGCACCCTGCAGAACCTCGGTTACGTGCTGCAGTGGCCGCTGTTCGGGTTCTTCCCGGGGTTCATGTTCTGGCGCATCCACAAGGCGGCTCAGCAGGCTCGCGAGGAGTCCGCGCCGGAGGCGGCCGTCGTGCCCGAGCAGCGCCCGGCGCGGACCGCCGGACAGGTCCCGGCCGAGAGTGCGCCGGACTGGACCGATCAGCTGGTCTACCGGCAGAACCGCACCGTCGACGCGGCCGAGACCGATCCGGAACTCGCCGCCTACAACTCGTACCTGGCCACCCTTTCCGCCCGGGAGCAACACACATGACCGCAGAGCCCGTCACCACCGACGCCGACGAGCGGCGCGCGCGGCAGATCACCGGCGCGCTGGGCCGCTACCGGGTCATCGCCTACGTGGTGGGTGTCGGCCTGCTCGCGCTGACCGTGGCGACCATCCTGGACTGGGGTTTCGGCATCCCGCAGTACGCCGAGGTGATCGGCCCGCTGCACGGCTTCCTCTACATGATCTACCTGGCGCTGGGCATCGATCTGGCGCTGAAGTCGCGCTGGTCGATCGTGGGCACCGTGCTGGTGCTGCTGGCCGGCACCATCCCGTTCCTGTCTTTCGTGGCCGAACGCCAGGTCACCACCCGGGTCAGGCAGGGCCGCAAGCTCTAGTCCTGGCTCGCGGTCTGCTCCGGCGTCGGCCCGCCCGGACCCAGCCGATGGCCGACCGCCTCCTGGAACAGCGGGCATTCGGTGATGTCCTCGTGCGGGCAGTTCAGCGCATGTCCGAGCATGTCGTGCGCCTTGTGCAGGCGGCGCAGGTTCTCCTCGACGTCGAGGATCTTGTCCTTGACCATGTCCCGCCAGATCAGCCGGCCGGAGTTGCGGTGCTCGGCGAACCGGCCGATCTCGGCCAGGGTGAACCCGGCGTCCTGGCACAGCTTCAGCAGTGCCACCTCGACCCGGGCCCGTTCGTCGTAGCGGCGTTGACCCGATTGCCTGGCATCCGGTGCCAGTAGCCCCCGGCGTTCCCAGAAGCGGATGGTCGAGGTGGGCACCCCGCAGGACTGGGCCAGTTGTCCGATGGTGAGCACGCGCGTCCCCTTGACTTGAACCATGGTTCAAGGATCAGTGTGACCCACATGACGCTCGCCCACCAGGACACCCTGCTCAGCCTGTTCGACCCGGCCAACCGGCCCAACCCGTACCCGCTGTACGAGACGCTGCGCGAGGCCGCGCCGTTCTCCCGGTGGGAGGGCGCGCTGACCGTGCTGGGCGAGCACGCCACCTGCACGAAGGTGCTGCGCGACCCCACGCTGTCCAGCGACCGCACGCGCAGCCGGATGAAGCGGACCCTGGGCGCCGAGGACAACGTCCGGCCGACCTCGTTCCTGTCCATGGACCCGCCCGATCACACCCGGCTGCGCCGGCTGGTGTCCAAGGCGTTCACCCCGCGGGTGATCGCCGCGCTGGAGCCGCGCATCCGGGAGGTGGTGGACGAACTGGTCGCCGGTTTCGCCGGGACCGGCGAGTTCGACGTGGTCAGCCAGTTCGGCTACCCGCTGCCGGTGTTGATCATCACCGAGCTGCTGGGCGTGCCGCACACCGACCACGAGCAGTTCGAGAAGTGGTCCAAGCTGCTGGTGCGCGGACTGGACCCGGCGATGGCGGTCACCGACGAGGCCGAGATCGAGCAGATCCAGAGCGCGGTCGCCGAGTTCTCGGTCTACTTCACCGAGCTGATCGCGCAGCGGCGAGCCGCGCCCGGCGAGGATCTGCTGTCCGGTCTGGTGCAGATCGAGGAACAGGGCGACCGGCTGACCATGGAGGAGCTGATCAGCACCTGCGTGCTGCTGCTGGTGGCCGGGCACGAGACCACCGCCAACCTGATCGCCAACGGGGTGCTGGCCCTGCTGCGCCACCCCGATCAGCTGGCCGAGCTGCGGGCCGACCCGGCGCTGGTGGCCGGCACGGTCGAGGAGACCCTGCGCTACGACCCGCCGGTGCAGCTGACCACCCGGATCGTGCGGGAAACGACCCGGTTCGGCGAGGTCGAAGTGCCCGAGGACGGCGTACTGCTGGTGCTGCTGGCCGCGGCCAACCGGGACCCGGCGGTGTTCGCCGACCCGGACCGGTTCGACATCCACCGGGACGCCCGGGCCCACCTGTCCTTCGCCGCGGGCGCGCACTTCTGCCTCGGCGCGAACCTGGCCCGGCTGGAGGCGAACATCGCGCTGTCGGCCTTCGCGAACCGGATCGTGGCGCCGGAGCTGGACGAGAGCCGGCTGCGGTACCGGCCGCACGTGAACCTGCGCGGGCCGGAGGAGTTCGTGGTCGGTTTCGGCGGGGTGCGCTAACCGGCCGGGAGCAGGACGCGGAACCGAGTACCGGCGCCGGGGGCGGAGAACAGTTCGATGCGGCCGCGGTGCGCGGTCACGATCGACGCCGTGATGGCCAGGCCGAGGCCGCTGCCGTTGCGGTGCCGGGCGTGCGCCTCCTCGGTGCGGTAGAACCGGTCGAACACCCGGGGCGCCTGCTCGGCCGACAGGCCGGGGCCGGCGTCGGCCACCTCGATGAGCACCGGGCGGCGGCCCGCGTTGTCCTGGCCGGCCGCGGCGACCGGAACCGGGCCGCGCCGGGAGGCGTACGGGCGGTCCACGGTGACCCGGACCGGAGTGCCGGCCGGGGTGTGGGTGAGCGCGTTGGACACCAGGTTGGTGATGACCGCGCGCAGCTGGTACTCGTCGCCGAGCACGTGCTGCGGGCCGTTGGGGGTGCCCAAGGTCACCGGGCGCTCCGGGTCGCGGGCCCGGGCGTCGTGCACCGCGTCGGCGGCCAGCACCAGAACGTCCACATCGGACAGATTGAGCGGGCGCTGCTCGTCCATCCGGGCCAGCAGCAACAGATCGTCCACCAGTCGGCCCATCCGGGTGGCCTCATCCTCGATCCGCCGCATCAGTCTGTCCACATCGGACTGTTCCGGCGCGCCGCCCTGCCGGTGCAGTTCGGCGAAGCCGCGGATGGAGGTCAGCGGAGTGCGCAGCTCGTGCGAGGCGTCCGCGACGAATCGGCGCAGCCGTTGCTGCGACTCCTCCCGTTGGCGCATCGCCGAGGCCAGTCGGGCCAGCATGGTGTTCAGCGCCACGCCCAGCCGGCCGGTCTCGGTGCGGTCGTCGGTGTCGGGCACCCGCCGGTCCAGCTCGCCCCTCGCGATCGCGCCCGCGGTCTGCTCGATCCGGGTCAGCGGGCGCAAACCCAGTCGTACCAACAAAGTACCCAGCACGCCGAGGCCGACCAGGACCACCGCGCCGACCACCAGCTCGATCTCCAGCAGGTGCTGCACGGCCGCGTCGGCATTGCCAAGGGACAACGCGATCGCCACCAGCCGGCCGTCCGGGGTGGACACGGCCAGCACCCGCCAGGAACTGCCGCCGGCCAGATCGGGCACGGTGAACGGCTGTCCGCCGGTCACCTGCGGGGACTGGGCGGTCAACGCGGGCAGCTGCGGGCCGTTGGTGGCGCCGGGTGGACGGCCCAGCACCAGTTTCTGAGTGCCGCGGTACACGGTGATCCGGTAGTCGGTGGGCACCGCCAGCCGGTTGGTGTCGGTGGTCAGCTTCGCCGGCACCACGCCGCTGGCCCAGGGCTCGCTGGTCAGCTGCAACTGCGCGTCCACCCGCTGGAGCTGGGAGTGCCACAGCAGCACGACATTGGCCACGCCGACCACCGCCAGCCCGCCCGCGGACAGCACCAGCAGCGCCGCGATCAGCCGGGCCCGCAGGGTCCACGGCCGGCGGCGCCGCCAGCGCGGCCGGGCGCCGGAGTCAGTCACTGTCCTCGCTGGGCAGCCGCAGCGTGTAGCCGACACCGCGGACGGTGTGGATCATCGACCGGTTGCCGGTGTCGATCTTCTTGCGCAGATAGGAGATGTAGGACTCCACGATCCGGCTGTCCCCGCCGTACTCGTAGTTCCACACCCGGTCCAGGATCTGCGCCTTGCTGACCACCCGCTCGGCGTTGACCAGCAGGTAGCGCAACAGGTTGAACTCGGTCGGGGACAGCTCCACCAGCCGGCCGGCCCGGCGCACCTCGTGCGCGTCCTCGTCCATGGTCAGGTCGGCGTAGCCGAGGTGCCCGTCCACCAGGCCGTCCTCGGTGGCGTGCGTGCGGCGCAGGATGGCCCGCAGCCGCAGCACCACCTCCTCCAGGCTGAACGGCTTGGTGACGTAGTCGTCCCCGCCCACGGTCAGCCCGGCGATGCGGTCCTCCACCGAGTCGCGGGCGGTCAGGAACAGCACCGGCACGCCGTCCTGGGCGGTGCGCATTCGCCGGGCCAGGGCGAACCCGTCGGTGTCGGGCAGCATCACGTCCAGTACCACGATGTCCGGCCGGTCGGCGGCGAACAGCGTCATCGCGTGCGCGCCGCTGGCGGCGGTGCGCACCTCGAAACCGCTCAGCCGCAGGGCCGCGGTGAGCAGTTCGAGGATGTTCGGTTCGTCGTCGACCACCAGCACCCGGGCAGCGTTCCCGGCATTGTGCGCACCCACGCTGTCAGACTCGCCCGCGAACATGGACGAATCCTGTGAGCTGTCTGGAAGGCGGCTGAGAATCCGCCGGGTGCGCACGCCCGGTCAGCCGCACTTGTACAGCGTCTGCGCACCACCGCCGCCGAAGATCGCCGCCAGGCCACCGGAGTTCCCGCTGCCCGAACTCGAACCGCCGTAGGCCGAGGCCGGCACCGTGGTGCAGTTCTTGCTGACCCAGCTCGCCCGCTGGCTGGCGTAGCTGTTGCTGCCGCCACCGCCGAAGCCGCCGCCCCGGCCGCCGCCGGTCGCGCTGCCCAGCACGAACTTCAGCTGGCCCGCTGCCACCCAACTGCTGAGCTGGGCCACGCTGGGGGCGTTGTCGCTGCCCATGAACCCGCCCATGCCGATCACCGTGACATCGGAGTTGATGATGTAGGGCGCGGCCTCGTTGGAGGTGCCCTCGATGGCCAGCTTGATCCGCGCGTTCGGCGCGTTGGCCACCACGTAGTTCAGGATCCGCTGCTGCTCGGCGGTGAGCCCGGCGGAATCCGTGCCGAAGCCGCCGCCCCGGTTGGCGGTGCCGCGGTTGCCGCCGCCACCCCGGTTGCCGCCACCGCCGAACCCGCCTGCGCCACCGCTACCACCGCGGCCGGTCGTGCCGCCGCGACCACTCGCGCCACCACCGAAACCGCCGCCTCCGCCGCCGAAGCCGCCCATGGTGGTCGGTCCGGCCGCGGCCATCGCCCCGCCGGCCCGCTCCCCGGCGAACGCGGTCGCCGAGGACCACACCGCGGGCACCAGCAGCAGCGCCACCCCGGACAGCACCAGCCCGAGCCGGGCCGGTGCCAGCAGGCTGCGCCTGATCAGCCGCGCGGCCACCAGCACCACCACGGCCAGCCCGCCGACCACCGCGACGGCGGGGGCGGCCCAGCCGTTCCACGCGGTGTCCCGGTCCACCAGCACGTAGGCCCACACCGCGGTCAGTGCCACCCCGGCGGGCAGCGCCAACCAGTAGAAACCGTTGGGGTTGCGGTAATAGCGCCACAACTGGGCCAGCCCGGCCGCGGCGATCGCGGCGATCGGCGGGGCCAGCATGGTGGTGTAGTACGGGTGCCAGATGCCCTGGGCGTAGCTGAACACCACGCCGGTCACGACCAGCCAGCTGCCCCACAACATCCAGCCCGCGCGCAACTGGTGCCGGGCCGGGGACTTGCGGCGCCAGCGGATCACCCCGGCCACCGCGACCACGGCCAGCACCAGCAGCGCGAACGGGATCAGCCAGCTGATCTGCCCGCCGACCGAGGCGGAGAACATCCGGTTGATCCCGGTGCCGCCGCCGAACATGCCGCCGAAGCCGCCGCCCCGCTGGTTCACCGCGCGCTCGATCTCGGCCTCCACGTCGCGCGGCAGATCGGCCACCCCGGGGAAACCGCCCCCGCCACCGCGAGTGCCGCCGCCTCCGCCGCCCGGGCCGTCGTTGCCGACGATCCGGTTCAGGCCGTTGTAGGCGAAGATCAGGTTCAGTGCGGTGCCGTCGGTGCTGTTGTCCATGTACGGTTTGGCGCCCGGCCAGAAGTCGTGCAGCAGCGGCCACCAGAACGAGCTGACCAGCAACACCCCGGTGGCCGCGGCCAGATCGCCGACCTTGCGCTGCCATGTTCCCCGCGTGGCCATCAGGAAGGCCACCGCGAAGCCGGGTACCACGATCCACGCGGCCAGCATCTTGGTGACGAACCCGCAGCCCAGCAGGAACGCGCACAGCAGCAGCCACTTGGTCCGGCCGCGCGGGGTGATCTCGGCGGCCATGGCCCGGGTCAGCGCGTAGGCGGCGGCCACCGACCACAGCACCAGCAGCGCGTCCGGGTTGTTCACGTGGTCGATGGCCACGGTGATCGGGGTCAGCGCGAGCAGCAGCGCGGCCAGCAGGGCCACGTTCTCCCCGAACCACAGCCGCACCGTGCGGTGCAGCAGGAACACCGCGGCCACACCCTCCAGCACCTGCGGCAGCGCCACCGCCCACGGGTGGAAACCGAAGATCCACACCGAGACCACCATCGGCCACAGCGCCATCGGCGGCTTGTCCACGGTGACCACGCCGGCCGGGTCGAACGAGCCGAACAGGAAGTTGGTGAAGTTCTCCGACATCGACTTCACCGCGGCCGTGTAGAAGCTGTTGCCCCAGTCTGAGTTCGACCAGATGCCCCAGGCGTACAGGGCGGCCGAGGCCAGCAGGATCAGCGCCAGCGCCCCCTGCTGCCAGCGCCGGGAGCGGCCGGTCCGGATCGTCTCGGCGGCCGCGGGAACGGCCGGGACGGTCTGTTCCGCGTACTGTGCGGGCGCGGTCATACGGTCTCGATTTCCTTCCTGGTTTCTCCGGCCGAGCCCGCTTCGGGCCGGCCGGATTCGGGCTTGAACACCCAGGCGCGGAGCAGCAGGAACCGCCCCGCGGTGCCGACCACGGAGGCGGCCAGCAGCACCGCCAGCTCCAGCATCCGCGACGGCGCGGCCACCGTAGCGTCCAGCACAAGCAGGGCGCCGGAGGTCAGTGCGTAGTACAGGCCGAACACCAGCAGTCCCTGCAGGTGTACCCGGCCGGACGAGCCGCGCACGCCGACGAAGGTCAGCCGCCGGTTGGCCTCGGTGTTGAGCAGCGTGGTCAGCGTCAGCGCCACCAGGTTCGCGGCCAGCGGCGGCCACCACTGCCGCAACAGCGCGTACAGCGCCAGCGTGGCCACCGTGGACAGGCCGCCGATGACCGCGAAGCTCAGCACCTGCCAGAGCAGGCCGGTGTCGCGGCGGGCCAGCACCGCGTCCGGGTGCATCGGCCGCGGCTCCGGGCGTCTGGGCAGCCCGGCCACCGTGGCCGCGCCGCTGGCCTTGGCCCGGGCCACCCGGAGCAGACCGCCGAGGTCCTCGCGGACCGTGGCGCCGATGCGCACCCGGGTGTCGGTGTCCTCCACCCAGTCCACCGGCACCTCGTGCACCCGCAGGCCGTTGTGCTCGGCCAGCAGGAGCAGTTCGGTGTCGAAGAACCAGGAGTCGTCGCGCACCCGGGACAGCAGCGGCCGGATCACCTCGGTGCGCGCGGCCTTGAACCCGCACTGGGCGTCGGAGAACCGGGCGCCGTGGGTCAATCGGATCAGCGCGTTGTAACCGCGCGAGATCAGTTCCCGCTTCGGCCCGCGCACGGTGCGCGCGCCGGCCGCCAGCCGGGAGCCGATGGCCACGTCGGAGTGACCGTCGACCAGCGAGGCGACCAGCGGCAGCAGGGCGTCCAGGCCGGTGGACAGGTCCACGTCCATGTAGACCACCACATCGGCGTCGCTGCCGGTCCACGCGGTGCGCAGCGCCAGGCCGCGGCCCTTGTGTTCCAGGCGCAGGCTGCGCACCCGGTCGTTTCGTTCGGCCAGTTCGCGGGCCACCGACGGCGTGGCGTCCACACTGGCGTTGTCCACAATGGTGATGGTCCAGTCGAACGGGAACCGCTCGCGCAGGTACTCCGAAAGCACCCGGACACAGCCGGGCAGCGCGCGTTCCTCGTTGTACACCGGGACGACGATGTCCACGGTGGCGCTGCGCGGACTGACCGGGCGGCCAGTCGGCGCCGGGATGCCGGCCGGGGTGCCGGCCGGTGGCGGCACGGTCACACCGGTTGTCGTGCTCGGCCCCATGAGCTCCCACCTGTTGGTCGTCAGCTGAATACGCTCCGTACGTAACAGGTATCCCGCTCGTAGTTGCGAGCCGCCTTGACGGAACCTCAAAGAAACCTGGGAGTCGCTCCACGATCGTGTGATCCTCGTCGCCGGACTCCGGGGGCGCCGACTAATGTCCGGAGACGTGTTGGATCGACGGTTCGGAAAAGCCGCCTTATCACAGCTGCTTGACGGTATTTTTGACGATTTTTCCAACACGGACAACGTCGGTCACGCCGGGTTGTGGTGGTGCGCACACGAAGCGCGATCACGGCCCTGGACAGCGGCGAAAGAAGGGACTTTGTGCCCTGCTGAACCGGCTGGTAACGCTAGATTCCTTGAAGTATCAAGAGTACTGTCTGTTACGCCATCCGGCCTCGGCGACGTTGGTCGCAGAGCTGGTAACCATGTGGTGTTCGGTGTTGGTCCAGTCCATGCCACACCTGTGTCGTATGGTGCTGGATTCCTCACGGTTCTTTTGGGGGCACGATGACTGAGATGCTGGCGGACCAACTGCTGCCCGTTCCGTTGCGGGTGGTCGAGTCTTCCGCGGCGCCAACGGTTTCTCCGCAGTTGTCGTCCTCTGTGGACGTTTCCGACCTGGCCACCGTGGTGGCCGCGGCGGTATCCGGCGACCGGCCCGCGGTCGAGCGCTTGCTCGGTTTGATCCGTCCGCTGGTGGTGCGCTACTGCCGCGCCCGGGTGGGGCGCCAGGAGCGCTCCTTCGCCTCGGCCGACGACGTGGCCCAGGAGGTGTGCCTCGCGGTGCTGACCGCGCTGTCCACCTACCAGGACCAGGGCCGGCCGTTCCTGGCGTTCGTGTACGGGATCGCGGCCCACAAGGTGGCCGACGCGCACCGGGCCGCGGCCCGCAACCGCGCGGAGCCGGTGGCCGAGGTGCCCGACGCTCCCGAGTTGGACGCGGGTCCGGAA
>DASZNF010000108.1:0-138629 GCA_035551355.1 Pseudonocardiaceae bacterium
CGTCACCAGCGCGCGGCTGGGCGCGGTGCGGCCCCACCCGGTCAGCACCCGTTCCGTCCCGTTGAGCCTGGTCATCTGGTTCGCCTCATTAAATAAAATCACTGCCCGAAATCCAGCAGACCGGCAGCGAACAGCAACAGCCAGACCAGTTCGAAGCTGGCGATCGCGGCGTCCCGGGTAAGCAGATCCTCCACCGGGCGGGTGGTGGGCCGGGAGGTCAGCCAGTCGAACCGGGCCAGCGCCGCGGCCAGCGCCACCGCGCTGGCCAGGTGCCAGCCGCGCAGCCACGCCCCGTGTTCCCCGAGCGCCCACAGCAGGTAGGTGATGACCATCGCGGCCGCGGTCAGCCGCTGGGTCAGCCGCAGCGCCGCGGGCCGGTACCAGCGCATCGCGGGCCGGTGCCGGGCCGCCTCAGCGCCGAGCACGGTCAGTTCGGTGAAGCGCTTGGCCGTGGCGACCAGCAGCGCGCCGAGGCTGCACACCAGCAGGAACCACACCGACGGGACGACGTGCGTGGCGGCCGCGCCGCCCAGCACCCGGAGCAGGAAGCCGGACGCCACGAACAGCAGCTCCAGCACCGGCACGTGCTTGAGCACCAGGCTGTAGAGCAGGGACAGGGACAGGTAGCCGGCGACGATAAGGGCCAGCAGCGGCACCCGGAACACCGGTCCGGCGGCGATGGCCAGGGCAGCGCACCCCACCGCCACCAGCATCGCGTGGGACCTGCGGAGGTCGCCGGCCGCGATGGGCCGGAACCGCTTGACCGGATGCCGGCGGTCCCTTTCCACGTCGAGTACGTCGTTGACCAGGTAGACGGCCACCGACGCGGCGCAGAACGCGACCGCCGCCATCAGTGCGTAGGCCGGGCCGTCGTCCCGGCCGAGCGAAGCCCCGGCCAGCGGCGCGGCGAATACCAGCAGGTTCTTGGGCCACTGCCGGGGCCGGGCGGCCCGCAGCAGGGCCACCGGCCAATGGAGCGGCCTCGGGAGCCAGGCCGGGAGCGTGGCGGCGTGCTCGGATCCCGGCCGCGTCCGGGCCGGGTTGAACGGTGCCGTCACCGGGCGAAGACCGCGGTGAAGTCGCGGCTGTTGAGGGAGTAGTAGCGGTTGGCCGGCTCCTGCTGGTCCGGCAGCAGGTTCACCGGGGACGGGTCGGCCGTGCTGGGCACCGGCTTGTAGTACATGTACGACATCCACGTGGGGTTGATGTCGAGCTGCATGGCCTCCACGGCCCCGGCCCGCTGCAGCAGATCAGCCAGCGTCCGCACCGACAGGGCGGGACCGTAGACGAACACGATCCGCCCGTCGCGGGTGACGCCGACGCCGGACCGCCAGACGTCATAGCCGCCGCCGAGGGTGGCGCCCCACTGGCTCTGCACGTTCTGGTCCACCGAGGTGGGGACCACGCCGTGGTCGACGATCAGCTTCAGGTTCTGCCTGACCCCTACGACCTGCGACGTCATGCGCACGTCCCGGCCCCACACGCCGACCGTGACCTTCCCGTTGCGGTAGTAGACCATCGACGCTGCGCCGGTGGTGAGGGTGCCCTTGGTGATGCCGTTCAGGTAGAAGCCCCCACCCGCTTGATTGATCTTGAAACCGCCGTTGAACGTGGCCAGCAGGCCCGCCCGCGATCCGGGCGGCAGGTAGGGGGCGTAGCCCCAGTTCGCGGGCCCGGGGTCTTCGTGGCCCGGGCGGAGCTGGAACTGCAGCAGCCGCGGGTCCATGGACGCGATGCCCGCCACGTAAGAGGTGTGCACATTGTCCGGCCGCAGGTAGGTGCCGTAGATGGCGGGGACGCCGTGGACGCTGGCCAGCACCCGCCACTGCCCCTCACCGGGCAGCGGGCTTCCGGCCGGTGAAGTGAGCCGGGCCGGGACGTCCGCGGTCACCGGATTAGCGGACGCCCCGGCTCGGGGCTTGTTGGCTCCCGCGGCCGGGCCGGACGGCGCGGTCAGCGAGAACTGCGGCTTGCCCCCCACCTTCGGCGGGTTGTACGAGATCCACTCGCCGAAGGTCACGATCGGCCCCAGGTAGTGGTCCCGGGCCCATTCCGCCAGCCGGGCCGACGTGCCGGTGTTACCCGGGGCGGTCAGCGTCTGGCCGACGGAGAAGGCCACCCAGCACAGCAGGACGGTGAACCCCAGGGTCACCACCTTGACGGCGCGGTGACCCCAGAACCGCCGCATCAGCCCAGGCCGGCGGCGGTGCCCCCGCGCTCGGATGGGCGGGCGCGCCGGACGACGGTGGGGCCCACGGCCGGTCATGACCATTACACCAGGGTGGGGGCGCAGGGCCGAGGGACTGGTTGAGGAACCGTTCAGAATCAGTTAAGACGGGCAGATTTCAACGGTGACGGCGCGGCGGGCCGCCGTCAGGTACGTTTCTGCCGATGACGGACTGGATCTTCCAGGGCAGCGGCAAGAGCAAGCGGCATGACCTGGACGCCGCGCTGGCCAAGTCGCGGGTGCGCTCCTGGCGGACGCCGCGTTACCGGGACCAGACGGCGCCGGGCGATCGCGTCTGGCTGCAGGTGGTGGGACGAGACGCGCCCGGCATCTACTTCCTGGCGACGATCATCGCTCCCACCTACGAGGACCCCGAATGGCAGGTGGGGGACTCCCCGTACGCACGGTGGCGGACCGACATCAGGGTGGACTACCGCATCGATCCGCCGCTGCTGAGAGTGGAGCTGCGGGCAGCGGCCGACCTGAGCTCGTTCTGGCCGTTCCGGGGTTTCCAGGGCTCGACCATGCCGGTGCCCCCCGATATTGCCACCGCGTTGCGAGAGCGGGCCGCGCAACGCCTGGCCGCGCTGTGACGAAACGGCGGGCGGCGGGCGGCAGGTACCGGCGGTCATCTTGATTGTTGTCAGGCTGCGCCTTACTTTGTCAGGCGTAGCCTGACAAAGGAGATCGTGTGATGCCTGCTGCGACAGAGCAGCCCGTGCTGGCCGCGTGCTCGTTCTGCCTGAAGCCGAATACCGAGGTGAGGAGGCTGGTCGCCGGGCCCGGGGTGTATATCTGCGACGGCTGCGTGGCGTTGTGCGCGCAGTTGGTGGACGGCCCGCCTAACCCGGTGCCTCAGCTCGCGGCCTGGGAACATGCGGCCAGCGTCGATGAGGTACTGGAAAGCCTGCCTCGGATCGCGGCCGCGGGCGCACAGGTGGAGCGGCATCTGACCGGGTGGGTGCGGAGGGCCCGGGAACTGGGCGCGACATGGGCGCGGATCGGCGAGACCCTCGGGATGACTCGCCAATCAGCATGGGAGCGATTCTCGGGCGAAGAGTAGGGCGCTACTGGTCGCCCAGGGCCATCCACCGTTCCGGGGCGGCGAGGGGGGTGAACCCCAGCTTGGCGTAGACACCGTGGGCGTCGGCGGTGGCCAACAGGATACGGCGCAGGCCGTACGGGGCGAGGTGATCGCGGGCGGCAGAAACCAGCGCCGTGCCCAGGCTCTGGCCGCGGACGGCCGGGTCGATGTAGACGTCGCACAGCCAGGCGAAGTCCGCGTAGTCGGTGACCACCCGTGCGTAGCCGACCTGGACGCCGGAGCCGGCCCGGTACGCGCCGAAGTTCAGCGAGCCGGCGATGGCCCGGTCCTGCTTGGCCCGGGACCGGCCGAGCGCCCAGTAGGCGTCCTGCGACAGCCACCGGTGGATCAGGGCCGCGTCCAGACGTGCCGGATCGGCGGAGATCTCGTACCCGGCGGGCGCATCGAAGGACTCAGTGTTCACGGCCAGATTGTCCACGAGCGGATTCAAGCAGGATCAACGGCCACCGGGCCAGTCATTAACCACATGCCCGGGGCACTGCGGGGACTCAGGGGGCGGGGTGGACTCGGGGGGCGGGGGGCCGAGGGGGGCCGGGGGGCCGAGGGGGGCCGGGGGGCCGAGGGGGGCCGGGGGGCCGAGGGCTTCGGCCAGGACGGGGGGGATGGAGCGCTTGCCCGAGCCGTCGGTGGCGATGACGACGTAGACGGTGCGGGCGGTGCAGGTGGGGATGCCGTCGCGGCGGGTCTGGAAGTCCAGGGCGAAGCTGGTGGTACCGACCCGGGCGGTCGAGACGGCGACGCGGGCATTGTCCTGCCAGCGCAGGCCGGCGTGCCAGTCGATGTCGGTGTGGACGAGCTGCGCGTCGAAGCCGGATTCGATCATTTTCTCGTAGGGCAGGCCGCGGGCAACCAGGAACGCGTTGAACGCCTCGTCGAAGTAGGTCAGGTACCAGGCGTTGAACACAACTCCCTGGGCGTCGACCTCCATATAACGAACCTGAACGGGGAACTCGAAGACCGGGCGGTCACCAGGCACATCACTCACGATGCCATCTGGTGGCGGCGTGGCGCAACGCGGGAGCGGCAAGCGGCGGCCGGACTAACTGACCGGGGGATGCCCGCAGGCCGCGTTCGATTTCAGGCTGTTCTGATTCAAGGGCCAGCAGATGGGTAACGACCAGCGCCCAGTGAAGGCCTGCAGCCCGGCACCTGCGCGACCTCATGAGGAGGTACTCATGACCAACGATCCCCTGATGCGCGGACTCGGCTGGCTCAGCCTCGGTCTCGGCATTCCGCCCCTGGTGGCACCGGGCGAATTCGGCCAGGCGCTCGGCGTCGGCGACTCGCCCCGGCACCGTGGCGCGTCCGCGTTCGTCGGCGTGCGGGAACTGGCCGCGGCGGCCGGGCTGCTGGGCCAGCAGAACCCGATCTGGCTGTGGAGCCGGGTCGGGGGTGACCTGATGGACCTGACCATGCTGGGCATCGCGCTGAAGAACCACGACGGCCGCGGGCTGTCCCGGACGGCGGCCGCCACCGCGGCAGTGGCCGGCATCACCGGGGTGGACGTGTACGCCGCGGTCACCAGATCACGGAAGGCGACCCCGATGGAAGTGCACGGCACGACCACCGTGGCCAAGCCGCGGCAGGAGACCTATGAGATGTGGCGGCGGCTGGAGGAACTGCCCCAGTTCATGGCGCACGTGGATGAGGTTCGCACCACCGGGAGGGGCCGGACCCACTGGCGGGCCGGCGCCCCGTTCGGCACCACCGTCGAATGGGACGCGGACATCGTCGACGACGTGCCCGGCGAGCACATCAGCTGGCGCTCGGTGGACGGGGCCGACATCCGCAACCAGGGCGACGTGCGGTTCGTCCCCGCGCCGGGCGGCCGGGGCACCGAAGTGCACGTGAAACTGCATTACGAGATGCCGGGCGGGAAGCTCGGCGAGACGGTGGCGCGCCTGTACGGCGAGGATCCGCACCAGCAGCTGGACGACGACCTGCGCCGGTTCAAGCAGGTGGCCGAGACCGGTGAGGTGGTGCGGTCAGACGGCGCCCCGGGCGGCAAGCGGGCCCGGCGGGAGTTCCCGCAGCACCCGGCGCGGCCGTTGTCACCCGAAGAACTCGAGAAGGAGGTGCTGACGTGAAAGCCAACTGCTGGATGGCCCCGCTCAACGTGAAGGTGCAGGACGTCCCCGACCCGGTGATGCTCAACCGGCGGGACGCGATCGTCAAGATCACGTCGTCGGCGATCTGCGGCTCCGATCTGCACCTCCTGGACGGCTACGTGCCCACCATGCAGCGGGGCGACGTAATGGGCCACGAGTTCATGGGCGAGGTCGTCGATGTCGGCCCGGACGTCGACCCGCACAAGGTGCGGATCGGGGACCGGGTCGTGGTCCCGTTCCCGATCGCCTGCGGGGCGTGCCTGGCCTGCCAGGCCGGGCTGTACTCCTGCTGCGAGAACACCAACCCCAATGCGGGCCTGGCCGAAAAGTTCTTCGGCCACCCGGTGGCCGGCATCTTCGGCTACTCCCACCTGACCGGCGGGTTCGCCGGCGGGCAGGCGGAGTACGCCCGGGTCCCGTTCGCCGACGTCAACCCGCTCAAGATCGAAGATGACGACCTGACCGACGAGCAGGTGCTGTTCCTGTCCGACATCCTGCCCACCGGTTACATGGGCGCGGATATGTGCGAGATCACCGGCGGGGACGTGGTCGCGGTCTGGGGCGCCGGGCCGGTCGGGCAGTTCGCCATGGACAGCGCCCGGGTGCTGGGCGCGGAGAAGATCATCGCCATCGACAAGGAGCCGTACCGGCTGGCCATGGCGGCCGACGCCGGTTACGAGACCATCAACTTCGCCAGCACCGACGTGCGGTCCGAGCTGCTGGAGCTGACTGGCGGCCGGGGGCCGGACAAGTGCATCGACGCGGTGGGGCTGGAGGCCACCCACGGCAGCGCGCCCATCTACGCCTACGACAAGGCCAAGCAGGCGGTCCGGGCCGAGAGCGACCGCCCGCACGCGCTGCGCCAGGCCATCATGAGCTGCCGCAACGGCGGCATCGTGTCGGTCATCGGCGTCTACGGCGGGCTGATCGACAAGTTCCCGGCCGGAGCGTGGATGAACCGGGCGCTGACCCTGAAGACCGGCCAGTGCCACGTGCAGCGCTACATGAAGCCGCTGCTGAACCGGATCCGGAACCACGAGATCGACCCGCCCCGGATCATCACCCACACGCTGCCGCTGTCGGAGGCGCCCCGCGGCTACGACATCTTCAAGCACAAGAAGGACAATTGCGAGAAGGTCGTCCTGAAGCCGTGACCTGAGATGCCCCGGGCCTGGGCCGGCTAGCGGCGGCTCAGCGGGAGCGCGAACCAGAGCAGGCCGAACATGGTCAGCGCGAGCACGGCGATCACGGTCCCGGTGCCGTAGCCCGCCACGAAGCCGGCCACCAGCAGGACCGACGTGGACACGGCCAGGCCGACCGTGATCAAGCCCAGGATGGCCATGACGTTGGCCGCCCGGACCAGATTCTCCTTCTCACCCTGGCGGAACACCAGCCGGTGGTAGGCGACCGGTCCCAGCAGCAGCGCGGTGGCCACCGCGGCCAGGATCAGGCAGGCCAGGTACAGGTCGCGTTCCCCGCCGGTGAGCTGCTTGAACACCGTGGTGAACGGCAGCGAGAGCAGGAACCCGAACAGGACCTGCACCCCCAGGCCCGCCACCCGCAGTTCCTGGAGCAGTTCGGCCAGGTTGCGGTCGTCCCGCTCGGCCTGGGTCTCGTCCCGCGAATCCGGGCCACTTCCCGGTTCCATGGCAGCACCTCCTGGCCGGCACCTACGGGCGGGCCAGATTACAGTGTGCGGGTGGGCGACGCGGAATCCGGGCGGGTGGACAGCTGGATCTGGTCGGTCCGGCTGGCCAAAACCCGGTCCGCCGCCGCCACGGCCTGCCGGGCCGGGCACGTCCGGGTCAACGGGACGCGGGTCAAGCCGGCGCACGTCGTGCGACCCGGCGACGAGGTCCGGGTCCGCCAGGAGGACCGCGACCGCATCGTGGAGATCGTCCGAATCATCAGCAAGCGGGTCAGCGCCCCGGTGGCGGCCGAATGCTACGTAGACAACAGCCCGGCCCCGCCGCCCCGGGAACGGGCCGTCGTGGTGGCCGTCCGCGAGCGCGGCGCCGGCCGTCCCACCAAGCGGGACCGCCGCACGATGGAGAAATGGGTCCGCGGGCTGCACCAGTAGGCTGCCGGCCATGACGGGCTACGTCGACGGGCGGATCGTGTGTGACGACCAGGGCCTGCTGATCCGGCACTACGGGTCAGGATTCACGACTGCGGCCACGGCTTCGATCTCCACCAGCTGGTCGCGGTAGCCGAGCACGGTGACGCCCATCAGCGTGCTGGGCACATCGTGTTCGCCGAAGGCGTCCCGCACCACCTCCCAGGCCGCTGATGTGGGCGTGAGCCGGCGGGTTCCCGGCCCGGTGCGGCAAACTGAGCCGGTGACTGTGAACGCTGCGCTGGTGGACGCGGCGGCCGAACGGCTGGCCGGGGTGGTGGCGACGACGCCGCTGGAGCGGAACGGGCGGCTGTCCGCGCTGCTGGGGTGCGACGTCTGGCTCAAGCGCGAGGACCTGCAGACCGTCCGCTCGTACAAGGCCCGCGGCGCCTACAACCTCATCGCCCAGCTGAGCCAGGACGACCGGGCGGCCGGGGTGGTGGGGGCGAGCGCAGGCAACCACGCCCAGGGCCTGGCTTACGCCTGCTCGGCGCTCGGCGTCCGGGGCCGGGTCTACCTGCCACGCACCACGCCACGGCAGAAGCGGGACCGGATCTCCATGCTGGGCGGGGACATGGTGGAGATCGTGCTGGGCGGCGACACCTACGACGAGGCCTCGGCTGCCGCCTCACGGGACGCCGCGGCGTCCGGGGCGACGCTGGTGCCGGCGTTCGATGACCCGCGGACCATCGCCGGGCAGGGCACGGTGGCCCGGGAGGTCGTGGCCCAGCTCGGGCAGGCCCCGGACGCGATGGTCATCCCGGTCGGCGGGGGCGGCCTGCTGGCCGGTTCGGTGGCCTGGCTCGGCCAGCGCCATCCCGGGATCCAGGTCATCGGGGCTGAGCCGTCCGGCGCCGCGTGCGTCGCGGCCGCGCTGGCCGCGGGCGGCCCGGTCACGCTGCCCGAGGTCGACACGTTCGTGGACGGCGCCGCGGTCCGCCGGGCCGGCGACCTCACCTACCCGCTCATCGCGGCCTCCGGGGCCCGGCTGGTCACGGTGGACGAGGGACGGGTGTGCCGGGAGATGCTGGCCCTGTACCAGATCGACGGGATCATCGCCGAGCCCGCGGGCGCGCTGGCCACCGGTGCCCTGAACGACCTGGCCGCCGAGGGGGCGGCCGCCCCGGGGATCTCGCCCGGCAGCACCGTGGTGGCCGTGGTCTCGGGCGGCAACAACGACGTCAGCCGGTACGCCGAGGTGGTCGAGCGGGCACTGATCCACGAGGGCCGCAAGCACTACTTCCTGGTCGACTTCCCGCAGGAGCCCGGCGCTCTGCGGCGGTTCCTGGACGAGGTGCTGGGCCCGGACGACGACATCACGCTGTTCGAGTACATCAAGCGCAGCAACCGGGAGACCGGCCCGGCGCTGGTCGGCATCGAGCTGTCCCGTCCCGAGGACCTGCCCGCGCTGCTGGACCGGATGAAGGCCGCCCCGCCGTCCATCGAGAAGATCGACTCCTCCAGTCCCCTGTTCCGGTTCCTGCTCTAATTCCGGGCGCCGGCGGCCGTTACAGGCCGAACTCGGCTCGCCGATCCGCCGGGACCAGGCCGGAGTAGGCGGGATGCGCGGCGATGTAGGCGCGGGCGAACGGGCAGTACGGGAGCACAGCCACACCCTCGCGCCGCGCCTGGTCCAGGACGGCGCCAATCAGGTGCCCGCCGAGCCCATGGCCACGGAACCGGGGGTCGGTCTCGGTGTGGATGAGGGTCAGCTCGCCCTCGGAGCGGTCGTACATGACGAATCCGCCCAGCTCACCATCCACGTCGATCTCAAAGCGCGACTGGTCAGGATGATCGGTGACGTGTTCAGCCATAAGGTGACTCAGCTCTCCCGGGTCGCGGGCAGTTATCGTACCGTTATGGCGTGACCCGAGGACAAAACGGCGGAAACGCCTCGTGATAACCGTGACCGGTTGGCCGCGGGTGTGATCCGGCGCAGGCCCGGCTGGCGGTGGGCAGTGTTGGCCGGGAGCCTGGCCATCCTGTGCGCGCTGCCCGCGCTGGCCAACGCGCTGCCCGTCAGCGCGCCAGCGATGACCGCGGGCCAGCTGCGCGGCCGGATTCTGGCGTCGGGAGGCCTGTCCTTCTCCGGGTACGCGGAGAGCAACGCCACGTTCGGGCTGCCGTCGCTGCCGGGGCTCAGCGACGTGACCTCGCTGCTGGACGGCGTGACCAGGATGCGGGTGTGGCAGGCGTCGCCGTCGCGCTGGCGGGTGGACGTGCTGGCCGACACCGGCGAGCGGGACACCTATCAGGACCCGGCGTCCTCCTACGTGTGGGATTCGGGCAGCGAGCTGCTGACCAAGATCATCGGTCGCCCGTCGCTGCGGCTGCCCGAGGCCGCCGACTTCCTGCCCCCGGCGCTGGCCGTTCGGCTGCTGCGCGAGGCCGGGACCGCCGCCCGCTTCACGGTGCTGCCGCCGCGCCGGGTGGCGGGCCGGGCCGCGGACGGGCTGCGCGTGGTGCCCGCCGACCCGGCGTCCACCGTAGGGCAGATCGACATCTGGGCCGACGCCGCGACCGGGCTGCCACTGGACGTGAGCGTCGTCGGCCGCCGCGCGCGCCAGCCGGCCCTGGAAACCCACTTCTTTCAGGTGGGCCGCTGGACGCCGGACCGCGCCATCCTGACCCCGCAGCGCGGGCCGGGCACCGGGTTCACCACCGCGAGCGCCCGCAGCCTGGCCGGCGAGCTGAACCATCTGGCCCCGATCGTGCTGCCGGTCAAGCTGGCCGGGCGGGCGGTGCGAGTCCTGCCCGACCTGCTGCCGATCGGCCTCTACGGCCGGGGGCTGAGCACGTTCGCGGTGCTGGCGCTGGGCGGCAGCACCGGGCTCAAGTTGCTCCAGGGGGCCCAGACCGCAGGCGGCACCCCGCTGAGCACGACCGACGGCACCGGCGTGCTGGTCACCTCCTCGCTGGTCAACGTGGTGCTCATGCACCGGGACGCCTCGTCCGTGCAGCCCGGCCCCGACGTGACCTTCCTGCTGGCCGGCCTGGCCGATCCAGCAGTGCTGGAGAAGGCAGCTGCCACCCTCGTGTCCAGGCCAGGTGAAGTCTTTTGATCACAACCAGGTCGCTGACCAAACGCTACGGCGCCGTGACCGCCGTCAGCTCCGTGGACCTCGACGTCGCGCCGGGCGACCGGTACGGCCTGCTCGGCCCGAACGGCTCGGGAAAGACCACCCTGGTGCGCATGCTGCTCGGGCTGGTGTACCCGACCGGCGGGGAGATCCGGCTGTTGGGACATGCGGTGCCCAAGCGGGTACGGCAGGCGCTGCCCGAGGTCGGCGCGCTGGTCGAGCAGCCCGCCGCGATACCGCACCTGTCCGGCCGGACCAACCTGGCCGTGATCGACGCGGCCGGACCGCACGGCGCTCGGCGGACCCGGCGGGCCCGGATCGAGGAGGCCCTGGACCGGGTCGGGCTGGCCGGGGTGGACCGGCGGCCGGTGCGGGCCTACTCGCTGGGCATGCGCCAGCGCCTCGGGCTGGCCGCCGCGTTGTTGCGCCGCCCCCGTCTGCTCATTCTCGACGAGCCGACCAACGGGCTGGATCCCCGCGGTATCAAGGAAATCCGCGAACTGCTGCGGACGCTCAACGCGGACGGCACCACGATCTTCCTGTCCAGTCACATACTGTCCGAAGTGGACGGACTGTGCGATCGGGTGGGCATCGTGGACCGCGGCCGGCTGGTGCGCCAGGCGGAGCTGGCCGAACTGCGCGAACCCACCGGCCGGGTGCTGGTGGACACCCCGGACCCGGCCGCGGCGGCCGCGCTGCTGGACGGGGAGGTGGAGGCGCGGGAGGGCGGCCGGCTGCTGATCCGCGCCGCCGATCCGGCCGCGCTCAACGCCCGGCTGGTCGGCGGGGGAGTGCCGGTACGCGAGATCGCCGCGCAGCGCCGCACGTTGGAACAGGTGGTGTTCGAGCTGACCAGCGCCGGTTCGGACCGGCTGGCGCGGGCCGACACCGGGCTGGAACGCCCCGGCCGCGGGCAGGAGCGTGTTGGCGAAGGCAATGCCTCGACGGATGAGATGGCTGGACGGGATCCGCTCGGCAGTGGGGCGGGCCGGGCTGGACCGGGCCGCGGTTCCGCCGGTTCGGATGGGGCCGCTGAGGGCGATCCGGGTGCTGCGGGAGCTGCTGCCGCGCCGCCGGATCGGGCCGATGCCGAGAATCCCGGTGGTGGCGCGTGATCACCATCGAGCTGCGCAAACTGTTCCTGCGCCCGCGAATGTGGGTCAGCGTGCTGTTGCTGTGCGCGCTGCCCGCGGTGGTGGCCGTGTTCCTGGCCACCACGCACATCACCCCGCCGCCCGGTCAGGGCGCGGCCTTCCTGTCCGCGGTGGAACGCAACGGTTCGCTGTTCCCGGCCGCCGCGCTTGCCTTGGTACTGCCCATTTTCCTGCCCATCGCGGTCACCACATTCGCCGGTGACGCGGTGGCCGGCGAGGCGGTCCAGGGCACCCTGCGCTACCTGCTCATCCGCCCGGTCAGCCGAATCCGGTTGCTGGTGGCCAAAATGATCGCCATCGCGGTGTTCATCGTGGTGTCCATCGCGTTCGTGGTGGGCACCTCCTACCTGATCGGCAAGGGCCTGTTCGGCGGCGGCGCGGGCCAGCCGGCCGCGGTCGGGCAGCCGGGTGGGGTGACCTCGTTGTCCGGCAGCGCACTCACCCCGTTCGACCTGTCGCTGCGGCTGCTGGCCGCGATCGGCTACATCGTGGTGTGCATGCTCGGGGTCGGCGTGATCGCGCTGTTCTTCTCCACGGTCACCACCTCCGGACTCGGCGCTTCGCTCGGCGCGCTGGCCATCCTGATCACCAGCGAGATACTCGCCACGCTGGACGCGGCCAATCCGGTCAAGCCCTATCTGCCAACCAACTACTGGCTGTCCTGGATCGACTTCTTCCGAGATCCCGTGTTCTGGCACAACATCGATCGCGGATTGCTGGCCCAGGGCGCGTATCTGGTGGTGTTCTTCACCGCCGCGTGGGCCAATCTGTCCACAAAGGACATCACGAGTTGATCCGGCCGGCCGCGGTCAGCGCGGCGCACTGGGCCGGTCGGGGCGGAGTGAACGACGCGGAATCCAGCGCCTGCAACACGATTCCGTCCACCAGGGGATCGCTGGGCAGCGCGCTGTGCGACACCGACTCGGCCAGGCAGATCTGCTGCACCGGCACGTTCACCGCGCCAGTCAGCCGGGCCGAGTCGGGCGGCAGCACGGTTTGATCGCCGGTCGTCCACAGCGACAGCCAGGGCAGCCCGGCCGGCAGCGGCTGGGCGTCCAGCCCGCGCAACAGGGCGCTGGTGGGCGCGAGCTGCTGGCAGGCCAGCGGACACGCCCCCGGCGCCAGCGCCGCACCGGCCGCGGCCAGCTGGGTGCCGTGCAGCGGCGAACCGAGGGTGACGATCCGCCGGGCGTGCGCCGCGCCGTTGTCCCGGGCCACCCACAATCGGGCAACCACCCCGCCCGCCGAATAACCGACCACGTCCACCGAGGGCGCTCCCTCGGACAATGCCCTTGCGACCGCGGTGTTCAGCGTGTCGACCTGGATCAGCAGGTCGCCGGTGCCGTCGCCGGGCAGGTCGACCACCTCGGCGGTGCGGCCGGCCGCGCGCAACTTGGCGGCCAGCCCGTCCAGCGAACCGGTGCTGCCGCCGTATCCGGGCACCAGCAGCACGGCGCCGGGCCGCTGCTGGCCCGGCGGCCCGGCGGCCGGGTCGCCGCCGCTCGCGGCCAGCCGGACCCCGACGAACGCGGCCACCACCAGCACCAGTATGGCGACGACGGCCAGATAGCGGCGCCGGGGGCCGCTGAGCCCGGACAACCAGTTACGCGCTTCCACACCACATGATGCCCGAGCCCGCGCGCCGCTCGCACCCAGGAGAGGAATCGGTAATCGGTTGAGTGGTTTTCCGCTCGCGCTGCCGGTGGGGGCGCGAGGCGCGCGGAGTTCACCTGCGGTTGTTCCGGCCGGTTAGGCTGCTGGGACACCGACGGGGCGGCGAGGATGGAGCTGCGGCACCTGGTCTCGTTCCTGGTGCGGGCCCGGTGCCCAGGGTCGGACTGTTCGCGGTGTGGCGGGCCGACGAGCAACGCCCGCTGGTGCGCACGTTCCTGGATTGTGTCGAGGCGGAGGAGGCCTGAGGATGCCGGTGATCTGGTGCGATTTCGGCGGGGTGCTCACCGACCCGCCCGGCCGCACGGTGGCCGCGGTGGCCGAGAAATGCGCGCTGCCACCGGAAGTGCTGCTCGCGGCGTGCTCGAAGGTCGCCGCCGACTTCGGCGCGGATGGCCTGGCGCCGTTGGAAACCGGCATGCTGGACGAGGCCGAGTGGGGCCGGCGGGTGACCGCGGCCCTGGCCCCGGACTGGACCCCGCAGGCCGACCTGACCCGCTTCAGCGAACTCTGGTACGCCGACCGCACGTTCAACCGGAACCTGTTCGATGCCGTGGTGGCCCGCCGATCCGGTGGGGTGCGGCTGGCCATGCTGACCAACAGCGTGCTGGAGTGGGAGCCCTACCGGAACGCGCTCGTCCCCGACCCGACCGTGTTCGAGATGGTGATCCGCTCGCACGAACACGGCGTGCGCAAACCGGATCCGCGCATCTACGCGTTGGCCGAGCATTCGCTCGGGGTGGCGGCGGGTGACTGCGTGTTGATCGACGACAGCGAGCGGAACTGCGCCGCCGCCCGGGAAGTGGGCTGGCGGGCTGTGCATTACCGCGACGATGCCACGGCCCTGGCCGAGCTGGACAAGATTCTCGGTTGAGCGCCGCGCTGGGCAGCCTTGGCTCAATCGGCGGTCGGCTGCCGGGGCGGTGTCGTCCGGACACCCGGCCGGTCGCCCCGGGCGGCCAGCGGGAGTTCGGCGTTATGGGACGTCGTGCGAAAGGGTGGATCACACGCGGTCGAACGGCTCCGCGTACCTGAAGGCGCCGCGCAGGTCCGGGCGACAGGCGGTCAACGGGCGCACCTGAAAGTGCGGTCGCCACTGGGGAATCGGCGGCTCGACGCCGTGGTCGGTGCTGGCCTGGAAGCCGAACCGCCGGTAGTAGGCCGGGTCGCCGAGCAGGGCCACCAGCGGTTCGTCCAACGCGTCGGCGGCGGCGAGAATCGCGTGCATCAAGGCAATGCCGACGCCGCGGCGCTGGTGCTCGGGGTGGACGCTCAGCGGGCCAAGGCCGAGAACGGGCGCCGACTCGACCTGACCTCGCGTGGCCAGCACGTGCCCGATGACTGTGTCGCCGGGATCGGTCGTGACCAGCGACAGCGCGGGCAGCCACGACGAACTGGCGCGCAGCTCGTCCACCAACCGGGCCTCGGGCGGGGTCTCATCGGGCCGGCCGAACGCGGCGGTGACGACCGCTCGGATCGAAGCGGCATCATGGGGCGTCTCGCGGCGGATCAGCACATCGACATATCTAACGCCCGATGGGGTGCGGGGCAACCGAAATACCGGCCACGGCTAACCCGCCGCACATACCTGCGGTGTGCGCACCGCGGCCGGGAGGCTGGCCAGTTCGTCGGCGGTGAAGGCGCGGTTGCCGATGATGCGGCACAGGTCGCGGGTCCACACCGCCGGGTCGAGGACCAATGCGCCGCCGTTGCCGTTCTGGTCGGCGTAGACGACGGTGGAGCCGTCCGCGGAGATGTCCCGGAACGAATAGGGGTTCTGGCTCTGGCTGCCGTCCGGGTGGCCGAATTCGTAGGTGTCCACCGGGGTCTGCCGGCCGACTTGATAGATGTGGATGGAGTCGTTGGCCGCCAGCGCATAGCGGCCGCTGTCGTTGAGGAAGCGACCGGTCGACGGGGTCAGGCCGATGTCGCTGACGCTGTGGAACGGTCCCAGCTCCCGGCGCGGTGGGTCGTTCTGCCACAGCTCGATGATCGAGGACTGCCGCAACAGCGCGAAGTAACCCGCGGTCGAATCGAACCGGACGGTGGTGGCGTCGGACGCGGTCGGCAGGGTGGACACCACCCGGCCGGTGGCCAGACTCACGATGCGGACGACCGGATCTCCGAACTGCAGCACGGAAACCTCGTCCGGGGCGGGATAGGGCGCGACCGAGGGAATCGGATCGGCGCTGACGACATCGCCGGCCGCGCGCAGCAGCGGACCGAAATCGACATGCGCGAGCAGCCTGCCGGTACGGGGATCCCATTGCTGGATCTGGCTGCCTGCGACGGTCACCAGGCGACCGGTCCAGTCGAAGAAGTACTGGAAATGGTCTTTCGGGTCCAGGTCGCCGACCTGGTCGCCGACCGGCGGCATGGTGGTGACGATGCGGGCTGTGGTTCGCAGGTCGGAAGTCTGGCGAACCACCACGACGTTCACGTTCTCCTGGTCGGCGACCAGGCTGCGGTCCCGGTTCTGCGCGAGATAGTTGCGCTCGCCGAGGTCCGACCATGGCTGTTGCGGGCCGGGCGCCCCGGCGAGCAGCCGGTCGCTGTTCACACCGGCCGGTCGTCGTTGCAGCGAACCGTCCTTGAACAGCGTGATCGTTGATTTCCCGTCGGCGCTCAGTTGCTGATCGCCGACCTCGGCGCCGGCCGGACCGGAACGCAGCTGGGTGTAGGTGATCTGCGCGTCGCCGTAACCGGCCAGCAGCGGCGTCCCGCCGGTCGAGATCAGGTCGGTGGTGTAGCCGGAGATGGTGTCGGGCTTGGTCGTGGTCCCGATACTGGTGCCGTGGTCGAGATCGACCAGGGTCAGCGCGTTCACGTTGACCACGACTCGGTGCCCGGTCGTGTCGATGGCGTTCAGATCCAGGTCGTCGCACATGAGGTCGGTGGTCCGGTACGGCGTTCCCTCCGGTGTGCCGTCGGACACCCGTTGCAACTGGAGGACAGAGGTTCCGTCGCTCTGTTCCCGGCACACCGCGATCGCGGATCGATCGCCGGACACCAGGAAGTCCTGATCGACTGCGGGAGCCAGCACGGTCCGCACCGCGCCCGTGGGCAGGTCCACGGCGACCAGGCCGGTCAACTGGTCGGAGCCGCTGTAGTCGTCGATCCGGACCAGCAGCGTCCGGTCGCCGGGGGCGAACCACATGCCGATGCCGATGTTCGCCGGCGCAGGCACCGTTCCGGCAATCGTGTCGGCGTCCAGGTTCCACCACTCCAGGCCGTCCTCGGTCTGCACGGCGAGCAGTTTCCCGTCGGCCGAGATCGCCATCGCGGTGTCCGTGTACGGCGTCTTGGCGACCAGCCCCGACACCGGGGGCAGCAGGTGCACCTTTCCGGCCGGCTGCGCGGCATCCGGATCAACGTCGAACCAGCCCGCGGTCCCGTCGTCCTCGACGAACGCCGCGCGCCTGCCGTCCGGGGTGACCAGCACGTAGGAGACGTACTGGCCGTCGGCGACCGGTTCGCTGCGCATCGTGCCGTTCGTCGCGTGCACGTACAGCGTGGCCCGGCCCAGGTCGGTCGCGGCCAGCACGACGTTGCCGTCCCGGCTGGTGCGGAACGCCGCGATCTTGCCGGACATCCCGGACAGCAGATGGGTGGTTCCGGTCTGTTCGAGATATTCGCGCAGCAACTGGTTGCGCGCTTCCTGGGTCGGCGAGGCCTGATAGGCCGCCATCGCGGTCATCACCGACAGCGCCGGGTCGTAGTCCGCGTTGTCCTGCGCCGCCTGGGCCAGCGCCCGGGAATTGGCCAGGGCCTGGTTTTCGCTGCTCTGTCGTTGCGCGTAGGCGAACAGTGAACCGAACACCAGCGCGGCCACCACGACGATCACCAGTCCGGTGAACCAGGCCCGGCGCCTGCGGCTCTGCCGGCGCCAGTGCCGCTCGCCCTGGTCGAGGTAGTCGCGTTCGGACGCGGTGAGATCGGCGCCGCGATCGGCGATCCAGTGCCGGGCCACGGCCATCGCTCTGGAGGAGGGCAGCAGATCCGCCGGGCCTCCGCCGCGCTGCCAGCGGTTCAGGTCGTGCCGCAGGGATTCCCGCCAGTCCAAAAAGGACCGATCGGCGGTGATCCGGCGGGCCAGCCGGTCCCATCCGGTGATCAGCGCCTCATGAGCCAGCTCAACGGTTTCCTTGCCCTCGCCGCCCTTGAGGACCAGCAGCCGGGTGGCGGCCAGCCGCTGGGCGATGCGCCATTCCGGTTCGCCCAGTTCCGCCCGCGGCGCGATCCGGCGGGTGGCCGCGGCCACCCCGATCGGGACCCGTACCAGCCGGGTCAGCAGCCGGGTGGCGGCTGGTTCGTCGGCCGCCGGAATGGTGTCGGCCCAGGCGCGCTCGGCGTAGTCGCCCAGCGCGCCGGACACGCCGCGGATCTGTTCGTAGGCGTGGTGGGTGAGCACGCCCTGATCGCTGATCTGCCTGGCCCACAACAGATCCAGCGCGAAGCCGAGCAGCGGCAGCGCGCTGGGCTCGGTGCCCGCGTCGGCGAGGATGCGCTCGGGCAGATTCGGTTCGTACCGCACGCCGGGGGTGTTCTCCACCGGCGTGGTGATGATTCCGTACAGCTGATCCGGGCGCATCGGCGCGAGGGTGGCGACGCGGGTGCTCACGACCGGCCCGAGGCGAGTATGGGCCAAAACTGGTTCGAGGAAATCCGCGCGCAGCGTGCTCAGCACCCGCACCGTCGCCGGAAGGTCCTCGCCGAACAGCACGCCGGCCAGTTCGTCGACCGCGGCGGCCGGCACGTCGAGCAGCTCCTCGAACTGGTCGACCACGACCAGCAGGCGCTGGGCGCCGGTCAGTTCGAGGATGCGGGGCAACACCTCGGCCAGCCCGTGCTCGGCCAGTTCGGCCGCCAGCGTGGAAGTCCGGCCCAGCCGGTCGATCTCACCGAGCCCGGGCTCCAGCAGCGGGACCAGCTCGGCGGCCAGCGCGCGCAGCGGGCTGGTGTGGTGGCCGGGCCGCATCACGACCGGGCAGTCGCCGGCCGCCCGCCGCCGGGGCACCACCCCGGCCATGGCCAGCGAGGACTTGCCGCAGCCGGAGGACCCGATGAGGGTGGTCCACTGCTGCTCGGCCACGATGGCCGCCACCTCGTCGCTCTCGGCGTCGCGGCCGTGGAAGATCGCCACGTCGGACTCCCGGAACGGCCGCAGTCCCCGGAACGGCGAGGGCGGCGCCACCAGTTCGCGCAGGCCCGGCCAGGCCGACCGCAGGCCGGAGGTGGGGATCAGGTAGCTGACCGGCGGCCGGCCGGCCTCGGCCAGGGCGACCATGCCGACCACCCCGGCCAGTTCGTCGTCCCACACCGGGCCGCCGCTGAATCCGGGCGACACCTGGTAGCCCTCGCCCACCAGGTCGGCCTGCACCCAGCCGTTGCCCTGCCGGTGCCGCAGCACCGCGCTGTGCCAGACGCCGCCGGGATACCCGTCCGGCAGGCCGTAGGCCCGGGCCGAGTGACCCCACACGTCGTCCTCGTCGACCAGCCGGACCGGCTGGGCCCCGGCGGGCGGCGCGGCCAGGCGCAGCACGGCGATGTCGCCCGCGCCCGAGTCCCGGGCCGGGATCCACTGCTCGACGGTGGCGGTGGTGGCCTGGGCCGAGCCCAGCGGGAGGTCGACCGCGATCGTGGCGCCCGCCGGCGGGGGGCCGTCCGGAGGGGTGTCCAGCGCGGCGGTGACCACGTGGGCGCAGGTGAGTGCGAGCTGATCGGTGACGAGGAAACCGAGACCGGCCGGGCTGCCGGTCGCGGTGAAGATCCGCACGATGGCCGCGTCCAGCGAGCCGGGGCCGATGCTCTCCGGAGTGGGAGACGTCGGTGTCGTCATTCAGTTGGCTCTATTCGGTCGGCAGCCGCGGTCGACGGGACACGGACCAGCTGTGGGCCAGGGCGGTAGCTGATCGTGCACGTTCCGTATCATCCACCAATCGGTAATGATCAACAAGGCCGATCGGTCGAACTCACCATGGCCGGGATGACCGGGGATGCCGTGCTATCGGCCGTCCGCGAGGACTCCGGTCGTGCGAGTCCAGGTCGCCGATGATCCAGCCGCCGCCGTGGAAGTAGACCACGGTGGGCAGCGGAACCTCCGCCTCCGGCCGGTACAACCGCGCCGCAATGTCACCCGCCGGGCCGGGGATGACGAGATTCTCGCTGCTGCGTATGGACTTCAGGATCGGCGGGTAGAACCGGGCGCGGACCTCGCGGCCGCGCGCCCGGGCCTGCACCGCAGGCCCGGCCAGCAGGCCCGGAACCTGCTCGGCGGCCACAGCGGCCAGCATCTCGGCCAGTTCCGGGTCGACCGGCATGGGTTTCTCCTAATGAGTCGTCAGTCGCCCGTCGGGCAGACTCGGGTCTTTCAGGACCCGGTGGTCACGGGCACGTCGGCGGCCCGGGCGCCGGCGGTCGAGGGGTTGCCGAGCTGATCGGTGGGGACGCGGAAGGTCTCCCGGGCGGTGAGCGCGGTGATCGCCGGGATCGCGCACAGGATCACGCCCAGCACCGCGACACCGTGCCAGCCGTCGCCGTGCGGACCGGCGATGGACGCGGCGAAGGTGGCGGCGAAACCGGCGATGGCGTAACCGATCTGGGTGCCGACGGCGATGCCGGACAATCGCACTCGCGCCGGGAACATCTCGCCGTAGAAGGCCGGCTGCAGACCGTTGGCCATGCTGCTCACCACACCCATGAACAGGATGCCGACCACGAACACCAGCACCAGGCTGTGCGAGGCGATCGCCCACAGGTACCCGAACATGCCGATCGCGCACCCCACGTTGCCCAGCACGAAGATCGGCTTGCGGCCCACCCGGTCGGCCAGCCGGGCCCACAGCGGAATGGCCATCAGCGCGACGACGTTGGCGAACACACCCAGCCACAGCATGGCCGGTTTGCTCAACTTCTCCGGCCCCACCGCGAACGACAGCGCCCACACCCCGGCCACCGTGCTCACCGAGGCGAACAACGCCGAACCGACCACGCGCAGCACATCGGCCCAGTGGTACCGGAACAGTTCGGCCAGCGGCACCTTGGCCAGCGTGCCCTCGGCCACCGCCCGCAGGAACACCGGCGTCTCCTCCATGCGCCGCCGGATGATGTACCCGGCGACCGCGATGATCGCGCTGGCCAGGAACGGAATCCGCCAGCCCCAGGTGTACAGCTGCGCGTCGGGCAGCGCCGAAATCGGCAGGAAGGCCAGTGTGGCCAGGATTTGCCCGGCCTGCGTGCCGTTGAGGGTGAAGCTGGAGTAGTAGGCGCGGCGGTTCTCCGGGGCGTGTTCCAGGCTCAGCGAACCGGCGCTGGACTGCTCACCGGCCGCGGACAGGCCCTGCAACAGCCGCAGTGCCACCAACAGGGCGGGAGCGGCGGTGCCGATCTGCTTGAACGTGGGCAGACAGCCGACCAGGAAGGTGGACAGGCCCATCAGCACCAGGGTGACGAACAGGATTCGCTTGCGCCCCAGGCGGTCCCCGAAGTGGCCGAGGAAGAACGCGCCCACCGGCCGGGCCGCGTAACCGACACCGAATGTGGCCAGGGACAGCAGGGTGCCGGCAGCCGGACTGGCCGAGGGGAAGAACACCTTGCCGAACACCAGCGCGGCCGAGGTGCCGTAGATGAAGAAGTCGTAGTACTCCAGCGCGCTGCCGATCCACGCGGCCAGCGCGGCCTTGCGCGGTCGGCCGGGCGGGGCCGGCGCGACGGGAGGGGACAGGTCGGCCATGGCGATGCTCCTTTGCATCCGGGTTCGGGGACGGGAGGGGGAGTGGTCAGGGGCAGGTGGTGGCGAGTCGGTGGTGGCGGTGGGCGGCCATCCGGACCGGGGCGTTGGCCTGGCCGTAGCCGGTGTAGCCGTCGATGCGCTGGCCCACCTCGAAAAACACCCGCGATCCGAGCACCGCGGTGTAGAAGTGCAGGTATTCGCCGTGTTCGTCGCGGTCGTAGAGCAAATGGTGCTCGCGCAGCACGTCCAGCAGTTCCGGGGCCAGGTCGCGGCGGGCGGCCAGGTCGTCGTAGTAATTGTCCGAAATAGACAGCACCGGCGCGCCGTTCTCGCGCAACGCGGCGGCGGTGGCGATGATGTCGTTGCTGGTGAAGCAGACATGTTGCGGGTCTGGCACGCCTGGCGCCCAGTCGCCGCGACGCAGCAGGGCCGCGTCCAGGGCGATGCGGACCGTGTGGTCCGGGTCGGTGACCGCGAGGCTGCGCACCAAACCGAACGGCGCCGCCACTTCCGCGGTGTGTTCCGGGGCCAGTCCGAGCACCGAGCGGTAGAACACCCCGGCCTCGTCGAAGTGGTCGAACGGCTGGCTCAGGGCCACGTGGTCGACGCCGGTCAGACCGGTTCCCGGGCCGGATTCGTTGCCAGTGGGGGAGAAGTCGGCCAGCCAGCCGCCGGTGGCCTCGGTGCGGCACAGGAACAGCGCGGTGCCGTCCGGCGCCTCCACCGAGGACAGCTCGGCCTCGTCGGCCGCGTGTTCGCGGGGCAGCACCGGGGCCAGCAGGCGGGTGGCACGGCGGGCGGCAGAGCCCGGGTCGGGCAGGTCGACCGCGATCGCCGACAGCACCGCCTGCGGCGACTGGTCGTGCGTGTTGAGCAGCACCCGCGCGCGGCCCTGTTCCCACAGCTGCACCGGTTTCGTCCGGTGCTGGCCGGTGTGGGTGAAACCCAGTGCGGCCAAGGTGTTCGCCACTTCCGCGCCGGCCGAGGGGGCCAGGGCGAGCTCGGTGAAGGCGTAGCCGGCCAGGGGCTGGGCCGGCGGCAGTTCGGCCACCCGGACGCGGTCGCGCACCCGGGCCGGGCCGGACACCGCGAGCTGTTCGCGCAGGCTCAGCAGCGACCGCATGGCGTCGACCGCGGCGCTGGTCGGGTCGGCCTGACGGAACACGTCGTTGAACACTTCCAGCGACAGCGGCCCGGAATACCCGGCGGCCAGCACATTTGCGACGAAACCGGTCAGGTCGAACGCGCCCTGGCCGGGGAACAGCCGGTGGTGCCTGCTCCACTGCAACACGTCCATGTGCAGCCGGGGCGCGTCGGCCAGCTGCAGGAAGAAGACCTTCTCGCCGGGAATGGTGCGGATGCCCGCCGGGTCGCTGCCCTTGGACAGCACGTGGAAACTGTCCAGGCAGACGCCCAGCGCCGGGTGATCGGCGCGGCGCACGATCCGCCAGGAGTGGTCGTAGGTGTCCACGAACCGGCCCCAGGCCAGGGCTTCGTAGGCGATCCGCAGGCCGTGCCCGGCCGCGCGCTCGGCCAGCAGGTGCAGTTGTTCGGCGGCCAGATCATCGTCGTCCACCGCGTCCGGGGACACCGAGGAACAGACCAGCATGGTGTCCACGCCGAGCCGTTCCATCACGGTGAACTTGTGCTCGGCCCGGCGCAGATTGGCCGCCAGCAACTCCGGCGGCACCGACTCGAAATCGCGGAATGGTTGGTAGAGCTGGATGTCCAGCCCGAGATCGGCGCAGCGCTTGCCGATCTCGGACGGCGATTCCGGCGCGCAGATCAGGTCGTTCTCGAAGATCTCCACGCCGTCGAACCCGGCGGCGGCGATCGCGGTGAGCTTGTCCTCCAAAGTGCCGGACAGGCAGACCGTGGCGATGGCGGTGTGCACCGGTTCGGGCGCGGAACCTGGCTCAGCTGTGGGCGAAGGCATCGTGGCGACCTCGCGGGGTGGGGGTGGTCAGGGTGTCGAAATGCCGCAGCATCCGGTCGGTGTCGGGTTCCCTGCCGGTGAACAGGGCGAAGGCGTGCGCGGCTTGGAACACCGCCATCGGGCCGCCGGTGAGCACCGGTGCGCCCAGTTCCCGGGCGGTGCGGACGAGTTCGGTGTCCAGCGGGCGGTAGACCACGTCGGCCACCCACAGGCCCGGCCGCAGCAGTTCGGCCGGCAGGGGCAGTCCGGGGTGGTTCCACATGCCCACCGGGGTGGCGTTGACCAGGCCGTCGGCCGTGGTCACGGCGTCGGCCAGGCCGGTGCTGACGACCGCGCGGCCGGGGCCGAACCGGCCGGTCAGCGCGGCGGCCAGGCCGTGCGCGCGGGACGGCTCGGCGTCGTGCAGGGTGAGGGTGCCCGCGCCGAGGCCGAGCAGAGCGTGGGCCACCGCGGAACCGGCCCCGCCCGCGCCGAGCTGCACGAGCTTGTCCATGCGCACGCCGGGCAGGCCGCGGCGCAGGCCGGCGGCGAAACCCGGGGCGTCGGTGTTGTGGCCGATGATCGCGTCCGCCTCGAACACCACGGTGTTGACCGCGCCCAGTGCGCGGGCCTCGGCCGACAGTTCGTCCAGGAACGGCAGCACCAGCTGCTTGCACGGATGGGTGATGTTCAGGCCGCGGTAGCCGGTGAGGCGGGCGGCGGAGAGCAGGTCGCCGACCGCGGTCGGGGGCAGGCCCAGCGCGTCGATGTCCAACCGCCGGTACAGGTAGCGCAGGCCCAGCTCGTCGGCCTCGCGTTCGTGCAGCGCGGGGGTCAGGGACGGGGCGATGCCCGAGCCGATCAGGCCCACCAGGTAGTCCGTCGCGGCGCTGGTCTCCGGCACGCGCGCTCCCCTCCGCCGACGCTGGCTAATGAACGTACTAGATGGTTAATTGTAGAGCAGGGCGCTGACGTGCGGAAGCCCGAACTCGGGAACAGCTTGAGGCGTCGTGCAGGGTAGGGTTGAGGGCACTGTTCAGCCGGGCGGAGGGGGTGTCGTGATTCCACGACCGTCCGCCGCGACCGAGGCCGCGCAGCCGGCCAAGCAAACCGAGAAGGCTCCGGAGCGCACCCGGGACGCCGAGCGCACCCGGGCCGAGATCCTGGACGTGGCCACCCGGGAGTTCGCCACCAAGGGCTACGCCGGCGCCCGGGTGGACGAGATCGCCGCCCGCACCCGGACCACCAAGCGGATGCTCTACTACTACTTCGGCAGCAAGGAGCAGCTCTACGTCGCGGTGCTGGAGCGCGCCTACTCGGTGATCCGCTCGCTGGAATCCACGCTGGACATCGAGGACCTGCATCCGGTGGCGGCCATCCGCGAACTGGCCGGGCTGACCTTCGACCACCACGAGTCGCATCCGGACTTCATCCGGCTGGTCAGCATCGAGAACATCCACCACGCCGAATACCTGACGCGGTCGACCGTGCTGGCCGGGATGGCCGGCAGCGCGCTGGACGTGCTGACCCGGATTCTGCGCCGGGGCGCGGAAACCGGCGTGTTCCGGTCCGATGTGGACCCGCTGGACGTGCACATGATGATCAGCGCGTTCTGCGTGTTCCGCACCGCCAACCGGGACACCTTCCAGGCCATCTTCCAGCGCGACATGCTCGACCCGGACCGGCGCGCGCACTACCGCGCGATGCTGGCCGACCTGGTCGAGGAATACCTCAGGGTCTAGCGGCCACGTACGCGCAAACCGTTGAAGGCCACCGTGGCCACCATGTCGGCCACATCGTCCGCGCTCGCTCCGCCGCGCGGGCGGTACCACTCGATCAACGAGTTGACCATGCCGAACAGCAGCCGGGCCGCGGTGGCCGGGTCGATGTCCGGGCGCAGGTCGCCCTCGGCCACCGCCTGGCTGACCAGGTCGGACACGATGTGGTCGAACTCGCGCCGCCGGGCCAGCGCGTCCCGTTCCACCTTGGTGTTGCCGCGCACCCGCAGCAGCAGGGTGACGAACGGCAGCCGCTCGACCAGCACCACCACGCTGCCCCGGACCAGATGCTCCAGCCGCGCCACCGCCGAACCGTCCACCTCGGCCAGCTTCTCCACCTCGGCGAACAGGCCGTCCAGGGCCCGGTTCACGGCCAGCCGCAACAGCTCCGACTTGCTGGGCACGTGGTGGTAGATGGCCGATTTGGTGATGCCGAGTTTGCGGGACAGGTCCTCCATGCTGGTGCCGTCGTAGCCGCGCTCGTTGAACAGCCGGACCGCGACCGCCAGCAGCGACTCCAGGTCGTAGCCGGGCCGGCCGCGCCGGGCCGCGCGGGCCGGGGGTGCGCTCGTCATACCGGCAGTATCCCAATCATCCGATCAGTTCTTCGGCCGTTGGTCGATCACCCGGCGCATCTTGCCAACCGACCGCTCCAGCGAGTCCGGGTCGAGCACCTCCACCCCGACCGTCACACCCACTCCGTCCTTGACTCGCACCGCGATCTCCGCGGCCGCGGTCTCCCGGCGCTCGGCGGGTGTGTCGGCGCGGGCCTCGACCAGCACGGTCAGCTGGTCCATCCGGTCCTTGGCGGTCAGCCGCAGCTGGAAGTGCGCGGCCAGGCCGGGGGTGGCCAGCACGATCTCCTCGATCTGGGTGGGGAACACGTTGACCCCGCGCAGGATGATCATGTCGTCGCTGCGGCCGGTGACCTTGTCCATCCGGCGGAACGCCGGGCGCGCCGTGCCCGGGCGCAGCGCGGTCAGGTCCCGGGTGCGGTAGCGGATGATCGGCAGCGCCTGCTTGGTCAGCGAGGTGAACAGCAGCTCGCCGGTTTCCCCTTGCGGCAGCACGGTTTCCTCGATCGGGTCGATCACCTCGGGGTAGAAGTGGTCCTCCCAGACGTGCAGGCCGTCCTTGGTCTCCACGCACTCCTGCGCCACCCCGGGTCCCATCACCTCGGACAGGCCGTAGATGTCCACCGCGTGCAGGTCCATCCGCTCCTCGATCTCGGTGCGCATCTGCTCGGTCCACGGTTCGGCGCCGAAAATGCCCACCTGCAAAGAAGAACCGCGCGGGTCGACGCCCTGGCGTTCGAACTCGTCGAGCAGGGTGAGCATGTAGGACGGGGTGACCATGATGACCTCGGGACGCAGATCGGTGATCAGCTGGACCTGTCGCGCGGTCATCCCGCCGGACGCCGGAATCACCGTGGCGCCGAGCTTTTCCACGCCGTAGTGCGCGCCGAGCCCGCCGGTGAACAGGCCGTAGCCGTAGGCCACGTGCACTGCGTGCCCGGGCCGCCCGCCCGCGGCGAAGATGGACCGGGCCATCACCGAGGCCCAGGTGTCGAGGTCGGCCTCGGTGTAGCCGACCACGGTCGGTTTGCCGGTGGTGCCGCTGGAGGCGTGCACCCGGCGCACCTGCTCGCGCGGCACGGCGAACATGCCGTACGGGTAGTTGTCCCGCAGGTCGTGTTTGGTGGTGTAGGGGAACTTGGCCAGATCGGCCAGTTCCCGGCAGTCCTGCGGATGCACCCCGGCCGCGTCGAACTTGGCGCGGTAGAAGGGAACGTTGTCGTAGGCGTGCCGAAGGGTCCACTGTAGACGTTTCAGCTGCACGGCGGCCAGTTCGTCGGCGCTCAGGCGCTCGGCGGGGGACAGGTCGTCCGGGGCCGGCGCCGGGCCGAGCCTGCGGGCCAGGGGCACCTCGCGGTGGGTCGTGGTCATGGCGGGGTACTCCCTCGGGCTCAACTGCGTTCGATGGTGCGGCTGCGGCCGCGGAACTCGGCGATCACGTCCTGGCCCGCGTCGCTCGTGCGGTGCACGGTGACGTCGTAGATGCCGTTGCGGCCGTAGCGGGTGCGCTCCTCGGCGGTGGCCACCAGTTCGTCGCCCAGCCTGGCGCTGGCGATGAACGAGATCTCCGCGCCCGCGGCCACGGTCACCGGGCCGTGGCTGTTGCAGGCGCAGGCGAACGCGGTGTCGGCCAGCAGGAACAGGTAGCCGCCGTGGGCGATGTCGTGCCCGTTGACCATGTGCTCGGTGATCCGCATCCGGGTCACCGCCCGGCCGGTCCCGGTCTCCACCAGCTCGATGCCCAGGGCCTTGGAGGCCAGGTCGTTGGCGAACATCGCTTGGGTCACCGGGCTGCACCGCCTTGCTAACCGACCGAATGGACGGTTGTTAATGTGTGCCCGGCCGCACCCGATGTCAAGGGGCTGACGTGGAAACGCGGGTTCCGTCGAGCGGGCCGAGCGGCTACGATGACTTCCTGAACGTTCGGTTGGTAAATACCGATGGGAGGCCGGCTCGATGAGCCAGGATGCACCGACCGTGCTGCGCAGCTACCTCGACGGACGCTGGCAGACCGGCTCCGGCGAAGGGACCCTGCTGCACGACGCCGTGACCGGCGCGGAACTCGCCCGCGTGTCCTCGACCGGGCTGGATCTGGCCGCCGCGCTGGAGCACGGCCGCCGGGTCGGCGGGCCCGCGCTGCGCGAGCTGACCTTCCACCAGCGGGCCGCGCTGCTCAAGGCGCTGGCCTCGAACCTGCGCGAGCACCGCGACGAGCTCTATGCCCTGTCCGCTCAGGCCGGATCCACCCGAGGTGACGCCAAGTTCGACGTGGACGGCGGCATCGGCGTGCTGTTCGGCTACGCCAGCAAGGGCAGGCGCGAGCTGCCCAACGACACGGTCCACGTCGACGGCGGCCTGGAGCCGCTTGGCCGCGGCGGCACCTTTCTCGGCCAGCACATCGCCACCCCGCTGCACGGGGTCGCGGTGCAGATCAACGCGTTCAACTTCCCCGTGTGGGGCCCGTTGGAGAAGCTCGCGCCCGCGTTCCTGGCCGGGGTGCCCAGCCTGATCAAACCGGCCAGCCAGACCGCGTTCCTGACCGCGCGGCTGGTCGAGCTGATCGTCGAGTCCGGGCTGCTGCCCGAGGGTTCGGTGCAGCTGCTGGCCGGCAGCGCCGGTGATCTGCTGGATCACGTCACCGGCCAGGACCTGGTGTCGTTCACCGGGTCCGCCTCCACCGCGGCCAAACTCCGCGCGCACCCGGCGATCGTGCGCAACTCGACCCGGTTTTCCGCCGAGGCCGATTCGCTGAACTGCTCGATCCTCGGCCCGGACGCGGTGTCCGGCAGCGCCGAGTTCGACCTGTTCGTCGGCCAGCTGATCACCGAGATGACGGTGAAGGCCGGGCAGAAGTGCACCGCGATCCGGCGCGCGTTCGTGCCCGCCGAGCGGATGGACGAGGTGGCCGATGCGGTGTCGGCCAAGCTGGCCGAGGTCCGGGTGGGCAACCCCGCCAACCGCGAGGTCACCATGGGCGCGCTGGCCAGCCTGGAGCAGCGCGAGGAGGTGCGCCGCTCGCTGAAAGCCCTGTACGGTGCGGCCACCCCGGTGTTCGGCGACCCGGACCGGGTCGAGGTGCTCGACGCCGACGCCGAGCGCGGTGCGTTCGTCTCCCCGGTGCTGCTGCGGGCCGACGACCCGGACCGGGCCGAACCGCACGAGGTCGAGGCGTTCGGCCCGGTGTCCACCCTGCTGCCCTACACCTCGACCGCGCAGGTGATCGAGCTGGCCGCCCGCGGCGCGGGCAGCCTGGCCGGTTCGGTGGTCACCGGGGATGTCGCCTTCGCCCGTGAGGTGGTGCTGGGCGTGGCGCCCTGGCACGGCCGGCTGCTGGTGCTGGACGCCACCGACGCGGCCGAGTCCACCGGGCACGGTTCGCCGATGCCCGCGCTGGTGCACGGCGGTCCGGGCCGGGCGGGCGGCGGCGAGGAGATGGGCGGTATCCGGGGCGTGCTGCACCACATGCAGCGCACCGCGGTGCAGGGCAGCCCGGCCGTGCTGTCCGCGGTCACCGGCCGCTGGATCGCCGGCGCGCCGCGCGCCGAGGGCGTGCATCCGTTCCGGAAGTCGTTGGCGGAGCTGAAGATCGGCGACTCGGTGGTGGCCGGGCCGCGCGCGGTGACCCGCGCCGACATCGATCACTTCGCCGAGTTCACCGGCGACACCTTCTACGCGCACACCGACGAGGAAGCGGCCGCGGCCAACCCGTTGTTCGGCGGCATCGTGGCCCACGGCTACCTGGTCGTGTCCTTCGCCGCCGGACTGTTCGTCTCGCCCGAGCCGGGGCCGGTGCTGGCCAACTACGGGCTGGAGAACCTGCGGTTCCTCACTCCGGTCAAGGCCGGGGACGAACTCACCGTCACGTTGACCTGCAGGCAGATCACCCCGCGACTGGACCAGGACTACGGCGAGGTCCGGTGGGACACCGACGTGACCAACGCCAACGGTGACTCGGTGGCCAAGTACGACGTGCTCACCCTGGTCGCCAAGGAGCAGTGATGACCGGCACACTGTCCGAAAAGGACGAAACGGCGGAGGTCGAGCGGCACTTCCAGCACGTGCTCGACCGGGACCAGCGGATCGAGCCGCGGGACTGGATGCCCGAGGGCTACCGGGCCACGATGATCCGGCAGATCGCGCAGCACGCGCACTCGGAGATCATCGGCATGCAGCCGGAAGGCAACTGGCTGACCCGGGCTCCGTCGTTGCGGCGCAAGGCGATTCTGCTGGCCAAGGTGCAGGACGAGGCCGGGCACGGGCTCTACCTGTACTCGGCGGCGGAGACGCTGGGCGCGGACCGCACCGAGCTGACCGAGAAGCTGATCTCCGGGCGGCAGAAGTACTCCTCGATCTTCAACTACCCGACGCTGACCTTCGCCGACGTCGGGGTGATCGGCTGGCTGGTGGACGGCGCGGCCATCTGCAACCAGGTTCCGTTGTGCCGCAGCAGTTACGGTCCCTACGCGCGGGCGATGATCCGGATCTGCAAGGAAGAGTCGTTTCACCAGCGGCAGGGTTTCGAGCTGCTGATGACCATGATGCGCGGCACCCAGGCGCAGCGGGACATGGTGCAGGGCGCGGTGAATCGCTGGTGGTGGCCCTCGCTGATGATGTTCGGCCCGCCGGACGGCGATTCGCCCAACACCGAGAAGTCGATGGCCTGGAAGATCAAGCGGCACACCAACGACGAGCTGCGCCAGCGGTTCGTGGACATGACCGTGCCGCAGGCCGGGGCGCTGGGCGTGACGCTGCCCGATCCCGACCTGACCTGGAACGAGGAGCGCGGGTCGCACGACTTCGGCGCGATCGACTGGTCGGAGCTCAAGCGGGTGATCTCCGGTGGCGGGCCGTGCAATGCCGAGCGGACCGCGCGGCGCGGGGCGGCCCACGAGGACGGGGCGTGGGTGCGCGAGGCCGCGGCCGCGCACGCCGCCAAACAACAGGCCCGGGAGGTGGCCGCATGAGCCGGAGTGACTGGCCGCTGTACGAGGTGTTCGTGCGCGGCAAGCGGGGGCTCAACCACGTGCACGTGGGTTCGCTGCGCGCGGCCGACGACCAGATGGCCCTGCACAACGCCCGGGACGTGTACACCCGGCGCAACGAGGGCGTGAGCATCTGGGTGGTCAGGGCCGCGGACATCGCCGCGTCCTCGCCGGACGAGAAGGACCCGTTCTTCGCGCCCAGCGCGGACAAGGTCTACCGGCACCCGACCTTCTACGACATTCCCGACGACGTTCCGCACATGTGAGCCTGTGATGTCCTTCGACAACGCCTACGAGGCCCTCTCCGAGGCGCCGGACGACTCCCGCTGGGCGTTCGGCACCGGTTTCGCCGACCCGCTGTCCGGTGTGGACACTGCCGTGCCGGACGGTGTCGACGGCGCGGATCTGGCCGCCTACTCCCTGATGCTCGGTGACGACGCGCTGGTCATGTCCCACCGGCTGCAGCAGTGGTGCACCAACGCTCCGGAACTGGAGGACGAGGTCGCGCTGGCCAACATCGGCCTGGACCTGTTGGGGCAGGCCAGGTTGCTGCTGGCCCGTGCGGGCAAGGCCGACGGCACCGACCGCGGCGAGGACGACTACGCGTTCGCCCGGGCCGAGCACGAGTTCCGCAACGTGCGGCTGGCCGAGCTGCCGCCCGGCGATTTCGGGCAGCTGATCGCGGTGCTGCTGGTGTTCTCCGGCTGGCGGCTGGCGGTGTTGCGGACGCTGGTCGAATCGCGCGACCCGGTGCTGGCCGCGATCGCGGCCAAGGGCGTCAAGGAGCTCACCTACCACCGCGACTACGCGGCCCAGTGGCTGGTGCGGCTGGGCGATGGCACCGAGTACTCGCGCGAGCGGGTGCGGGCCGGGCTGGCCGCGGTGTGGCCCTACGTCGAGGAACTGTTCGCCACCAACGAGATCGAGCTGCGGCTGGCCGCGGCCGGGATCGCGGTCGACCCGGCCGAGCTGCGGCCGGAGTTCGACGCGGTGCTCGGGCAGGCCTGCGCGGCGGCGACGGTCGAGGTGCCGGAGACACCGGCGCGGGCCGGGGTGTCCGGCCGGGCCGGGCGGGACGGCGTGCACACCGAGGCCATGGGCTATCTGCTGGCCGAACTGCAGAGCGTGGCCCGGGCCTACCCGGGGGCGACCTGGTGACCGCGCTGCGCGATGCCCGGACGGTCGCCGAGACGGTGACCGATCCGGAACTGCCCATGCTGACCCTGGCCGATCTCGGCGTGCTGCGCGAGGTGTCCGAACTGGACGGCCGGGTGACGGTGTCGATCACCCCGACCTATACCGGGTGCCCGGCGATGGACACCATGCGCGACGACCTGGTGCACGCCCTGCGCGACGCGGGCTACGCCGAGGTCGAGGTGCGCACCGTGCTGAACCCCGCGTGGTCCACCGACTGGATCAGCCAGGCGGGCAGGCGCAAGCTCGCCGCCGCCGGCATCGCCCCGCCCGGCGGTGCCCGGAAGGCCGCCACCGGCCCGATTCCGCTGACCCTGCAACCGGTTCCGGCCCGGGTGCCGTGCCCACTCTGCGGCAGCGCGGACACCGAGGAGATCGCCCGGTTCAGCGCCACCGCGTGCAAGGCACTGCGCCGCTGCCGAGCCTGTGCCGAACCGTTCGAGCACGTCAAGGAGATCTGAGTTGACCGCCACCGTGACAACTCCGCCCCGGCTGCGCGGGGAGTTCCACCGGCTCACCGTGGCCGCGGTGGACCGGCTGTGCCCGGACGCCGTCGCGGTCACCTTCGACGTGCCCGCCGAACTGGCCGAGCGCTACGCGTTCCGGGCCGGGCAGTCGCTGACCCTGCGCCGGGAGATCGACGGCCGGGACGAGCGCCGGTCCTACTCGATCTGCGCGCCGGAGGGGGCCGCGCCACGCATCGGCGTGCGCGAGGTGCCCGACGGGCTGTTCTCGGCCTGGCTGGTGCACGAGGTCCGACCCGGCGACACCATCGAGGTGGGCACCCCCACCGGCGCGTTCACGCCGAACGCGCCCGAAGGCGAACACGTGCTGATCGCGGCCGGTTCGGGGATCACGCCGGTGCTGTCCATCGCGGCCACCGTGCTGCGCGACCCGGCGGCCAATGCCACGTTGTTGTACGGAAACCGGCGCACCGACACGGTGATGTTCGCCGACGAACTTGCCGATCTCAAGGACCGGTACCCGGCCCGGCTGGACCTGGTGCACGTGCTGTCCCGGGAGCCGCGCGAGGCCGAGCTGTTCACCGGCCGGCTGGACGTGGCGAAGCTGACCGCGCTGCTGCCGCTGCTGCCCGAGCTCGACCGGGTCGACCACTGGTGGCTGTGCGGGCCGTTCGAACTGGTCACCGCCGCGCGGGAACTGCTGCTGGCCCAAGGGGTTGCGGCCCAGCGGGTGCACCAGGAGCTGTTCTACGTCGACGACCTGCCGCCCGCCCCGGTGCGGCACACCGACGCCGTGGTGGCGGGGGAGACCAGCGAGGTCACCGTGGTGCTGGACGGCCGATCGACCACGGTCGCGTTGCCCCGGGACACCCCGGTGCTGGACGGCGCGCAGCGGGTCCGGCCCGATCTGCCCTTCGCCTGCAAGGGCGGGGTGTGCGGCACCTGCCGGGCCCGGGTGACCGAGGGCGCGGTGGACATGCGGCGCAACTTCGCCCTGGAACCGTCCGAAGTGGACTCCGGATTTGTGCTTACCTGCCAGTCGCTTCCGGTGTCGGACCAGCTGATCGTCGACTACGACCAGTAGGCGCACCTCATCCGTCGGCCAGGCGCCGGACCGTGGTGGCCGGCCAGGACTGGAGTTCGGTAGCGGTGCCGTGGCCGCGGTGAGCTCCGGTCCAGGAAGGCGGCGCCGGCTAATCCGGAGTGACGATCCCGTACTCGTGGATGCGGCGATAGATCGTCGCCCGGGACACGCCCAGCGATTTGGCCGCGGTCTGTTTGTTGCCGCCGGAGAGCATGAGCGTCTCGATGATCGCGTCCCGCTCGATGGATTCCAGCTGGCTCAACGGACGGCGGGACACCGCGTGGTAGTCCGGCGGCAGATCGGTGGGCAGGATCGCGCCCGCCCGCCGGTGATGGGCCACCACGTGGGACAGGACCTGGCGCAGCTGGGCCACATTGCCCGGCCAGGTCGACCGGCGCAGCCGGTGCATCACCTCGGGTGAGCAGTGCAGCCCGCCGCCGTGGCTCAACCGGGCCAGCAGGAACGACACCAGCTCGGTCAGGTCCTCGATGTGGTGGCGCAGCGGCGGCACCTCCACCGTGGTCGGGAACAGCTCGCGCAGGGCGGCCGAACCCGGCTCGCTCCCTCCGGCCGCGCCCTCGGTGACCACCACCCAAGGCAGCGCACCGGCGGCCCCGGTGGGCACGCCGCGCAGCAGTTCGGCCAGCGCGGACAGTTGCTCGGCCGGCAACCGGTCCACGTGGGTCACGGCCAGCGCGCGGGCGTCCCGGTCGTGCAGTTCGGTCCGCACCTGGGCGAGCACCTCGGGCCCGGTCAGGGCCGCGGCGTCCACCACCGGGAACCGGCAGGACGCGTGGTAGCGCTGGTGGATCGCGCGGGCCAGGGCCAGTTTGCCCACCCCCGGCTCGCCGGACAGGATCACCCACTCCCCGGCTCGGTGCGCGCGATCGGCCTCGTGACAGCAGCGCAGCCACAGCGCGCCGGACCCGACCAGCCCGGGCAGGAACATGCGCAGCAGCACCCCGCCCGCGCCGCTGTCCTCGGGCTGCTCCACCAGGTTCACGGTGAGCACCGCGCCGCTGGTGTGGCCGGTGGCGTGCACCGGCCGGAAGGACATCCGGGCGGTCTCGCCACCGGGCAGCGCCACCAGCATCGGGCCGCGCCTGCCCTCGGCCAGCGCCTCGCTCGCGCTGCGCAGCAGCACCGACTGGTCGGCCGGGTCCAGCGACTTGCGGGTCAGCTCGTTCATGATGATCAGGTCGTCGGCCAGCGCCAGCACCATGCCGGTGGTGCGCCGGCAGGCCTGCAGGTAGGCCCGGAACAACTCCAGCTCGTGCACGCCGGTGTCGGCCAGCAGCGCCTGGGAGATCTGGTCGGCGGCGGTCTTGGCCAGGGTGAGCAGCAGCGGGCCCGCGTCCTTGCGCCAGCAGGTCAGGTCCACCGCGCCGACCGTCTTGCCGGTGATCGGGTGCCGGATCGGCACTCCGGCGCAGGCCAGGTCCTCCAGGTACTCGGCATAGTGCTCGTGCCCGAACACGTGGCTGGCCCGGCCGTTCTCCAGCGCGGTGCCGATGCCGTTGGTGCCCACCGCGTCCTCGGCGTAGCGGAAGCCCGGGGCCAGCAGCACGCGGTCCAGATGCCGGTGCAGGCCGCTGTCCCCGGTCAGGCGGCGCAGCACCATGCCGGCGCGGTCGGTGAGGATCAGGCTGACCGGCTGCCCGTCCAGCTGCTCGGCCAGCCGGCGCAGCAGGTCGTCGGCGCTGCGGGCCAGCGGCAGGTCCAGATCGGGATTGTCCACGTAGGGGACGGCCACGTGGTCGGCCACCACCTGGCTGCGCCGGGATCGCCACCAGGACGCCAGGATCGACTCGCGCACCGCGCGTGGTTCGACCGTCTCCTGAGTGAGGAAATGCTCTCTGGCCAGCGCCAGCCGGTTCTGGTCGGACGGCAGCGCCACCTCGCCCCGGGCACGTGATCCCCGGGCGTCGCGGCCATCGCCGACTTGGCCGAAGTAATCCACGGGCGCCTCCCGACAGCCTTGGCGGGCGAAGTCCGGCCACCGGGCGCCCCAACGCGCCCCGGGCCGTTGTCCAGCGTACGGCCCAGCGCGTTGCCGCGCGTCTCAAATTGAGACCGGCCGATCGGCCCAATCCCCCTTTGATGAGGGCACCGGCACGTCAGGAGGTTTCTGGTGAGCGCGTCCAACGCACCAGCACAGGAGACCTACAACCCCTGGACCGTGGTGAATCTCGTGTTCAACCATCTGGCCGAACAGGGGCTGCATCCCACGCTCGGGGAGACGGGGCCTCCCGGCGAACCGGCCGCAGCGTTGCTGCGCTCGTTGGGCATCGAGCCGACGGTGGAAGGGGATTCCCGGATACCGGCGGACAACCGCGATCGACTGACCCAACTCAGACAGTCCATGTTGGGCGAGGAGTGAGGGCGGGCGCGCCGTCTCACATTGAGACCGAAACGCACGACCGCCCGCGCTGTAATCAGCATCGTTCTGATTCCACCGGACTTTTCCCCAACGCCGGACCCGATCGGACGGGTGAGGAGTGATCATGAGCCGCCAGAGCGTGGCCAAGGCCCACCAGAAGATTCAGGAACTGTCCTGGGAACCCGCCTACCATGAGCCGGTTTCCCACTACGGCACCGACTACACCTTCCAGAAGGCCAAGAAGAAGGATCCGCTGAAGCAGGTCCTGCGCTCGTATTTCCCGATGCAGGAGGAAAAGGACCACCGGGTCTACGGTGCGGAGGACGGTGCGATCCGCGGGAACATGTTCCGCCAGGTGCAGGAACGCTGGCTGGAATGGCAGAAACTGTTTCTGAGCATCATCCCGTTGCCGGAGATCTCCGCGGCCCGCGCGATGCCGCTGCTGTTCCGCACGGTGCCCAACCCGGAGCTGCACAACGGCCAGGCCATCCAGATGATCGACGAGGTCCGGCACTCCACGATCCAGCAGAACCTCAAGCGCATCTACATGAACAACTACATCGACCCGGCCGGCTTCAACTCCAGCCTGCGCAATTTCCAGAACGACTACTGCGGCACCATCGGCCGGCAGTTCGCGGAGGGCTTCATCACCGGTGACGCCATCACCGCGGCCAGCGTCTACCTGACCATCGTGGCCGAGACCGCGTTCACCAACACGCTGTTCGTGGCCATGCCGGCCGAGGCCGCGGCCAACGGCGACTACCTGCTGCCCACCGTGTTCCACTCGGTGCAGTCGGACGAGTCGCGGCACATCTCCAACGGCTACGCCACCCTGCTGATGGCGCTGTCGGACGAGAGCAACCACCAACTGCTGGCCCGCGACCTGCGCTACGCCTGGTGGAACAACCACCGCGTGGTGGACGCCGCGATCGGCACGTTCATCGAGTACGGCACCAAGGACCGCCGCAAGGACCGGGAAAGCTACGCGGAGATGTGGCGCCGGTGGATCTACGACGACTACTACCGCAGCTACCTCGTCCCGCTGGAGAAGTACGGCCTTGAGATCCCGCACGACCTGATCGAGGAAGCCTGGAACCAGATCTGGAACAAGGGCTACGTGCATGAGGTCGCGCAGTTCTTCGCCACCGGGTGGCTGGCCAACTACTGGCGCATCGACCCGATGACCGACAAGGACTTCGAGTGGTTCGAGTACAAGTACCCGGGCTGGTACGACAAGTACGGCAAGTGGTGGGAGAACTACAACCGCCTGTCCAAGCCCAACGGGCACAACCCGATCGCGCTGGAGGACGTGGACTACGTCTACCCGCACCGCTGCTGGACCTGCATGGTGCCCTGCCTGGTGCGCGAGGACATGGTCATGGACAAAGTGGACGGTCAGTGGCGGACCTACTGCAGTGAACCCTGCGCCTGGACCGACAAGGAGGCCTTCCGGCCGACCTACCAGGGCCGCAACACGCCGAACATGGGCAAGCTGATCGGCTCCCGGGAATGGGAAACCCTTTACCACGGCTGGAACTGGGCCGACATCGTGTCCGACATGGGTTTCGTGCGCGACGACGGCAAGACCCTGGTCGCCCAGCCGCACCTGGACCTGGACCCGAAGAAGATGTGGACGCTGGATCACCTGCGCCGGTGCCCGCCGCTGCAGAGCCCCAACGTGGTGCTCAACGAGATGACCGACGCGCAGCGCGCGGCCTTCGTGGCCGACTACAACCAGCAGGGCCCCGCCGGCCGTCCGGCGCCCGCCCAGAGCTGATGGAGGACAAGCACACGGTCCGCTTCGAACCGGTCGGCATCGAGATCGAAGTGGCCGAGGACCAGACGATCCTGCGCGCCGCGGCCGAGCAAGGCGTGATGTTGATGCACGGCTGCAAGGAGGGGCAGTGCGCCTCCTGCAAGTCGTTCATCCTGGACGGCGACGACGTGGAGCACGACCGGTACTCCACGTTCGCGCTGCCCGACTTCGAGAAGGAGGAGGGCTACACCCTGCTCTGCCGCGCGCACGCCTACGAGGACCTGACCATCGAACTGCTCAACTACGACGAGGAGATGATCCACTCCGGCCTGCCGATCCAGCAGGCCGTGGTGGAGGTCGTGTCCAACGAGCACGTGACGCACGACCTGCGCCATCTGGTGGTGCGCCTGGTGGAACCGGAATCCATCAGGTTCTTTCCCGGCCAGTACCTGGATTTCCAGGTGCCGGGCCGGGCGGCCACCCGGTCGTTCTCCATGGCCAACACCTCGTGCCGGGAGGGCGGCAGGCTGGAGTTCGTCATCAGGATCTATCCCGACGGGCTGTTCTCGGAATTCCTGGACACGCAGGTGTCCGTGGGCGACCGGTTGTCCGTCACCGGGCCGTTCGGCGTGTTCACGCTGCGGGACGCGCCCGATGCCGACCTGATCTTCCTTGGCGGCGGCGCGGGCATGGCGCCCATCCTGTCGTTGCTGCGCTCCATGGCCGAGCGCGGCATCACCAGGAAGGCGACCTTCTACTACGGCGCGCGCACCCGCAGGGACCTGTGCTTCGAACAGGAACTCAAGGAACTGGAGCACACCCTGCCCGATTTCCGCTACATCCCCGCACTGTCCGAAGTGGACTATGCGGCGGCGGAGGACTGGGACGGCGAGGTCGGCCTGATCACGGATGTCTTGCGGCGCAGGGAAACCGACCTGGCCGGGGCGGACGCGTACGTGTGCGGACCGCCGCCGATGGTCGAGGCGGCGCTGGAACTGTTGCCGGCGCTCGGGGTGGCGGACCGGCGCGTGTTCTACGACAAGTTCACCACCACCGGGGACACCGAGGACGGAGGAGCCAACCAATGACCACCACACAGGAATCCACTCCTGGTGCGGAACGCAGTGTGCCCAAGCCGGTGTTCACCGACGCCGAGGCGGGGGCCAAGGAATTTCCCGACTCCGGGCTGCGCCGCTTCAACTACTACAACCCGGCCAAGCGCAAGCAGAGCCACTACGAGGACGTCACCGTCGAGGTGCAGCCCGACCCGCGGCACTACCTGTCGCAGGGCTGGCTGTACGGCTTCGCCGACGGCCGCGGCGGCTACCCGCTGGACTGGACCGCGCTCAAGGCCTGGGGATCGGACCGGCCCGAACCCAAGCGCTCGCCCGGTTCCGGCGGCAAGGGCTACGACTGGCCCGCGCACGGCTGGCACGAGTTCCGGGATCCCAACGAGGAATGGGAACTGACCCTCTACCGGTACAACGCCAACGTGGTCCGCCAGCTCAACCAGAACGTGGACGCCGCCCGCCAGTCAAAGGCGTTCGAGCAGTGGAACCGCAACTGGGTCCAGTTCACCGCCGCCCACGTGGGCGCCTGGATGCACGTGGACCACGGGCTGGGGCTGTACTTGTTCGCCAACGCCAACCGCAGGGCGCCGACGAACATGCACAACAACGCCATCTCGGTGAACAGCATGCACCGCATCCGCGCCGCGCAGGACCTGGCGCTGTACAACCTCACGCTGTCCGAGCAGATCGACGACTTCGACGGCAGCGCGCATCTGCAGGCGTGGAACGAGGATCCGGCCTGGCAGGGCGTGCGCGGGGTGGCCGAGGAACTGACCGGCATCTGGGACTGGTGCGAGGCGGTGTTCGCGGCCAACGTGGTGTTCGAGCCACTGGTGGGCGAGCTGTTCCGCAGCAACCTGGTGCAGCAGGCCGCGCCCGGCAACGGCGACTTCGTCACCCCGACGCTGATCGGCGCCGAGGAGTACGACTTCGCCGAACGGGACCTGCGCTACACCCGGGCGATGTTCCAGCTCCTGGTGCAGGACAAGGAATTCGCCGAGCACAACAAGGCGACCATGCAGTCCTGGCTGTCCACCTGGGTGCCCAGGTGCATCGCCGCGGCCCGCACCATGCAGCCGCTGTGGTCGCTGCCCGACGCCAAACCGCCGCGTTTCGAGGACGGCTTGGACCGGGTCAAGAGCCGGTTCGGCGGCATCCTGTCCGACCTCGGTCTGCGCACCCCGAAGGAGCTGGCCCAGTGACCTCGCTCAAGCAATCCGTGGAGTCGCCGTACAAATCCGACAAGACCGCGTCCAACCGGTGCGGTTTCACCCTGATGAACAACCAGGTCGGCGCGATCGTCGCGGAGGTGATGGGGCGGCTGGACAACGTCACCGTCACCCCGCTGCCCTCCATGATCCGGGTGGACGCCCACGGTCGGATGGACGTGGTCTACGCCGACGTCGACGAGGCCGCCGGTGAGGAAGGGGGCTGGTTCGACTCGGCCGAGTTCGAGGAGAGCATGTCCACCCACTACGGCCGGATGGTGCACCTGGACGACCGCACCATCATGTTCGCCAATCCCGAGGACGCGGCCGAGTACCTCGACTTCGACCTCAAAGCCCGCGCGTAGAGCCGTTTGCGGGAAACACTCGATTCAGCCTGGGAGGTCATGGTGTACGAGAAGGACGGGCAGAAGTACTTCGTCGTGGACAGCCACATGCACTACTGGAACGCGGCGCCGTCCAACTGGGTGGCCGGCGCGGAACAGTACGCGAAGGGCTGGATCGAGTGTTTCCACGCCTACCAGGCGCTCGGCCCGGCCGAGACGCACTGGCCCATCGAGAAGTTCCAGAGCTACACCGAGGACGACCTGATGCGCGACGTGTTCGACGACGGACACGTTGACGTCGCGGTCTTCCAGCCCACCTACCTCAAGGAGTGGTACGCCGAAGGATTCAACACCACCGAGCGCAACGCGGCGCTGGGCGAGAAGCACCCCGGCAAGTTCGTGCTCAACACCCGCTGGGATCCGCGGGAAGGCGACGCGGGCCTGAAAGAGCTGCGGGAGAACGTGTCCCGGTACGGTTCGAAGGGCGTGAAGCTCTACACCGCCGAATGGCGGCAGGGCTCCCGCGGCTGGAAGCTCTCCGACCCGGAGGCCTACCGGTACCTGGAGGAGAGCCAGCGGCTGGGCATCAAGAACGTGCACGTGCACAAGGGTCCGACCATCTGGCCGCTGGACAAAGACGCCTTCGATGTGTCCGATGTGGACCACGCGGCGACCGACTTCCCCGAGCTGAACTTCATCGTGGAGCATGTCGGCCTGCCCCGCATCGAGGACTTCTGTTTCATGGCAACGCAGGAACCCAACGTGTACGCCGGGCTGTCGGTGGTCATCGGCGGTCTGATGCACGCCCGGCCCAAGTTCTTCGCCAAGGTCATGGGCGAGCTGCTGTTCTGGGTCGGCGAGGACAAGATGACCTTCGGCAGCGACTACGGCATCTGGGAACCCAGGTGGCAGGTCGAGGGATTCGTCGACTGGGACTACCCCAACGACGACTACTCCGACTACCCGAGGGTGACCACCGCGACCAAGAAGAAGATCCTCGGCCTGAACGCCGCCCGGCTCTACGACATCGAGGTGCCGGCCGAATGCGCTCTGGACGCCGGAGCGGGTACCCCCGCGGCGCGTGACGACGCGCAGTTGGTGACGAGCGAATGACCCGCGCGGTCACCGTCGATTCCGCGCGGGCGCTCGTCGCGCTGGCGGCGGTGCGCGACCCCGAACTGGACGAGCCGATCACCTCGCTCGGGTTCGTGGCGTCGTGCACCGCCTCCGCAGGCGGGGACGTGGCTGTGCGGCTGCGGCTGCCCACCTACTTCTGCGCGCCGAACTTCGCCTTCCTCATGGTGGCCGACGCCTACGACGCGCTGGCCGCCCTGCCCGGGGCAGGCGCGGTGACCGTGGAGTTGCTGGATCACTTCGCGGCCGACGCGATCAACTCCGGAGTCGCGGCCCGGGCCGGTTTCGAACGGTCCTTCGCCGGGGAGGCCAACGGCGAGCTGGACCAGCTGCGCCGGGACTTCCTGCGCAAGGCGGTGCTGGCCGGCACGGATCTGGTGTGCCGGCCGCTGCTGGCCGCCGGGCGCACCCCGGAAGAACTGGCCGGAATGCGGCTGGGCGAGGTGCCGCCCAGCGCCGAACTCGACCGGCTGGCCCGGCGGCGCACCGAACTGGGCCTGCCGGCCGGACCGGACGCGCCGCTGCTGCTCGACCCGGCCACCGGCGAAACCGTTGGCGCCCAGGACCTTCCGCTGCACCTGCGCAAGGCCCGGCTGACCAGGGTCGGCATCGAAGCGAACACCGGAATCTGCCGCGGCATGCTGCGGCACCGCTACCCAGCACCCGGACTCACCGAGGAGGAAACGCTATGAGAGCGGTTCGGCTGCGCCAGTTCCACCAGGATCCGGTGGTGGAGGAGGTGCCGGAGCCGGTGGCCAAGGGGCCGCTGGACGTGGTGGTGCGGATCGGCGGCGCCGGGGTGTGCCGCACCGATCTGCACATCATCGACGAACAGTGGCAGGCCGCGATGAACATCGCACTGCCCTACACGATCGGCCACGAGAACGCCGGCTGGGTCCAGGAAATCGGCTCCGCGGTGAGCAACGTGGCGGTCGGCGATCCGGTCATCCTGCACCCCACGCCGACCTGCGGGCTGTGCCCGGCCTGCCGGGCCGGACAGGACATGCACTGCTCGGCCAGTTCCTTTCCCGGCCTTGACTCCGACGGCGGCATGGCCGAGTACCTGCTCACCTCGGCCCGGGCCTGCGTGAAGCTGGACCCGGACACCCGGCCGCAGGACGTGGCCGCCCTGGCCGACGCCGGCATCACCGCCTACCACGCGGTGCGCAAGGCCATTCCGTTGCTGTATCCCGGAACCACCTGCGTGGTGATCGGCGCGGGCGGACTGGGACACATCGGCATCCAGTGCCTGGCCGCGCTCACCGCGACCACCATCATCGTGGTGGACCGCAACCCCGACGCGCTGGCCCTGGCTGAAACTCTGGGCGCCACGCACACCGTGGTGGCCGACGGCAACCAGGTGGCCGCCGTGCAGGCGCTGACCGGCGGCCCGGGCGCGGAGGTGGTGCTGGACTTCGTCGCCGAATCCGGCGCCGAGGCCGACGGGTTCGCCATGACCCGGCCGGCCGGTTCGTATTTCGTCATCGGCTACGGCGGGACGCTGCACGTGCCGACGCTGGACATCATCTCCACCGAACGCAACATCATCGGCAACATCGTGGGCTCCTACAACGATCTGGCCGAACTGATGAAACTCGCCCAGGCGGGCAAGGTCACGTTGCACACCAGGACCTACCCGCTGGATGCGGCCAACGACGCACTGCACGATCTGGACGCGGGCAAGGTCCGCGGCCGCGCCATTCTCGTTCCCTGACCGCACGCCTTCCCCCGTAGGAGAAACCGAATGTCCAAGGAACTGCGCTACGGACCGACGGCCCGCGACCTCCTGCTCTCCGGGGTGGACCAACTCGCCGAGGCGGTGAAGTCCACGCTGGGCCCCAAGGGGCGCAACGTGATCCTGGAGAAGATCACCGGTTCGCCGGTGGTCACCAACGACGGGGTCACCATCGCCCGCGAGATCCACCTGCGCAACCAGTTCGAGAACATGGGCGCGCAACTGGTCAAGGAAGCGGCCATCAAGACCAACGACATCGTCGGCGACGGCACCACCACGGCCACCGTGATCGCGCACGGCATCGTGCGGGAGGGCATGCGGGCCATCGCCGGAGGCGGCAACCCGGTACTGGTCAAACGGGGCATCGACCTGGCCGTCGGGAAACTGGTGGAGCACCTGCGTTCGGTGGCGCACCCGGTGTCCACCGAGGAGGATTTCGCCCGGGTGGCCGCGATCTCGGCCAACGACGACGACGTGGTCGGCGCGGTGATCGCCAAGGCGCTGCACACCGTGGGCGACGGCGGCATCGTCACCGTGGAGGAGAAGCCCGAGCCCGGGATGAACGTGGAGTTCGTGGAGGGCTTCGAATTCGACAACGGCTACCTCTCGCCCTACATGGTCACCAACCCGGCCGCGCTGGAAGCGGTGGTGGACGATCCGTACATCCTGTTGTGCGCGGAGAAGATCACCAAGGTGCAGGAGCTGATGCCGCTGCTGGACAAGATCATGCGGGCGCCCCGGCCGTTGGTGCTGATCGCCGAGAACCTGGAGGGCACCGCGCTGTCCATGCTGGTGCACAACCACGTCAACGGCGCGTTCACCTCGGTCGCGGTGCGCGCGCCCGGGTTCGGCGACCGGCGGCTGCACAAGCTGGAGGACATCGCCGCGCTCACCGGCGGCGCCGTCTACTCCCGGCACTCCGGATTCACCTTGGAAACCATGGGAATCGAGCAGCTCGGCCGGGCCGCGCAGGTCCGGGTCACCGCCGACCGCACCACCATCATCGGCGGCGCGACCGCGCACGAGGTCGATTTCCGGCTCACCCAGCTGCGCTCGGAACTGCAGCGGGCTACCTTCGGCGTGGACGAGGACGTGCTGACCGAGCGGATCGGCGCGCTGTCCGGGAAGGTCGCGGTGATCCGGGTCGGCGCGCCCACCGACGCCGAACTCAAGGAACTGCAGCACCGGGTGGAGGACGCGCTGTCCGCGACCCGGGCAGCCATGGCCGAGGGCATCGTGGCCGGTGGCGGCGCGGCGCTGATGCACGCGGCCTCCGCGCTGGATTCGGTGCGGGCGGAGGGTGATTACGCCACCGGCGTGGACATCGTGCGCCGCACGCTGTCCGAACCGGCGTACCTGATCGCGTCCAACGCGGGCTATCCGGCGGCCGAAGTGGTCGAGCACAGCCGCACGCTCGGTGCCGACGAGGGATTCGACGCGCTGGAGGGCCGGTACGGCAACATGATCGAACTGGGCATCATCGATCCGCTGCGGGTGGCCCGCTCGGCCTTGCAGAACGGCGCCTCGGTGGCCGGATTGTTGTTGACCACCAACACCTTGGTCGCCGAGGAACAGACGCCGTGGGGCGGCAGCCGGGCGCTGATGACCGAGTTCGGCCCGCTGGACGAGGGCCTGCACCAGCCCTCGCCGGATTCCAGCACCCCGCAGTCGCTCGGGCTCGGACCGTCGGTGGGGTAGTCCGGCAGATCGCCGCGCATCGCCGGGTCGAGGAAGGGCATGATCATGCTGGAACGAGACCCGACGATCGTGGCGCCCGGCGCGGTGCGGCTGGTGCCCCGGCGGCGCCGGATCTCCGCGCTGACCCTGTTCGGCCCGGCGTTCGTGGCCTCGGTGGCCTATGTCGACCCGGGCAATCTGGCCACGGACGTGACCGGCGGCGCGCGGTTCGGCAACGAGCTGCTCTGGGTGGTGGTGCTGGCCAACCTGATCGCCATGCTGGTGCAGTACCTGTCGGCCAAGCTGGGCATCGCCACCGGGCGCAACCTGTCCGAACTGTGCCGGGAACGCTATCGGCCGGCGGCCCGGATCGCGTTGTGGTCGCAGGCCGAACTGATCATCATCATGACCGATCTGGCCGAGGTGGTCGGCGGCGCGCTGGGGCTGCGCATCCTGTTCGGCGTGCCGCTGCCGGCCGGGGGAGTGCTCACCGCGCTGGGCATGCTGCTGATCCTGCTGGTGCAACAACGCGGCCGGCGCGCGTTCGAGGCGGTGGTGGTGGCGCTGCTTTCCGTGGTGCTGCTGGCTTTCCTGTATCAGCTCAGCCAGGCCCGGCTGTCGGTCACCGAGGTGCTGGGCGGGTTGTCACCGCGGTTGTCCGGCCCGGACGCGGTGCTGCTGGCCTGCGGCATCGTCGGGGCCACCGTGATGCCGCACGCGATCTACCTGCACGGCGGGCTGACCCAGCAGTTCGGCCCGGGCCAGGACAAGGCGTTCGCGCTGCGGATGACCCGCTGGGACGTGGTGGTGGCGCTGGGCCTGGCCGGACTGGTGAACATCGCGATCCTGCTCGGCGCGACCGTGCTGCGCGGCCACGAGGGCGACTCGCTGATCACCGCGCACGCCGCGCTGGCCCACCGGCTGGGCGTGCTGGCCGGGGACACCTTCGGGATCGCCCTGCTCGCCTCGGGTCTGGCCGCCTCCGCCGTCGGAGTCTACAGTGGACAGATCGTCATGCGCGGGTTCCTGCGCCGGTCGATTCCGTTGTGGTTGCGGCGAGTGGTGGCCGCCGCACCGGCCGTGGCGATCCTGGTGATCGGGGTCGATCCGACCAAGGCACTGGTGGCCAGCCAGGTGGCGCTGTCGTTCGGGTTGCCGTTCGCGTTGATACCGCTGCTGATCATGACCCGGGACCGGAAATTGATGGGGAAGCTGGTCAACCGCAAGGGCACCGCGCTGGCCGCGGGCGCGGCGGCCGCGCTGATCATCGGGCTCAACGCCTGGCTGGTGGTGACCGCGGTGTGGACCTGACCCGATGTGGACCTGGCCGGGACGCCGGCCGGGCGGGGCCGTGGGCCGGACGTGTCGCGGCGTTCGGCCCACGGCCGGCGCCCGCGCGCAGTGGCAGGCACGAGGAAGGACAGATGTGATGGACGAGATCGCCCGGCACGCGCTCGCGGTGGACCTGGTCGTGCTCGGCGCGACCGGGGTGCTGGCCATGCTGCTGTATCGCGCGGCCATCCGATACGGCGACCTGGACCACGGCCCGGCCTGGGCGATGGCCCGGATTCGCTGGTGGAGCCGGCACGCGGCGGGCGCGCTGACCGCCAGCGGGCTGATCCTGGCCGCCGGTGTGCTGACCCTGGTACTGGGTTGAGCGCGGGCCCGGAGATGGCTGAGGGGGGACCGGGCTTGCCGGGCGCAACTGAAACGTGTTCTACTTTTGCCCATGCGAGCCGGGATCGTGCTGTTCACCAGTGATCGGGGCATCACGCCCGCGGAGGCCGCGCAGGCCGCCGAGGAGCGTGGCTTCCACAGCTTCTACGTGCCCGAACACACCCACATTCCGGTGCGCCGGGACGCCGCCCACCCGCGCACCGGGGACGCCAGCCTGCCCGACGACCGCTACCTGCGCACCCTGGATCCGTGGGTGTCGCTGGGTACCGCGGCCTCGCTGACCAGCCGGATCGAACTGGCCACCGCGGTCGCGCTGCCGGTGGAACACGATCCCATCACGCTGGCCAAGTCGCTGGCCACCCTGGACCACCTGTCCGGTGGCCGGGTCGTGCTGGGCGTCGGCTTCGGCTGGAACACCGACGAACTGGCCGACCACGGCGTGCCCGCCGGTAAGCGGCGCACCGTGCTGCGGGAGTACCTGGAGAGCATGCGGGCGCTCTGGACGTACGAGGAAGCCGGCTACGACGGCGAATTCGTGAAATTCGGGCCGAGCTGGGCCTACCCGAAACCGGCGCGGCGCATCCCGGTCCTGGTCGGCGCGGCCGGCACCGAGAAGAACTTCCGCTGGATCGCCCGGTCGGCCGACGGCTGGATCAGCACCCCGGGGGAGGACGGCATCGAGGACCGGGTCCGGCTGCTGCGGAAGCTGTGGCAGGAGGCGGACCGGGACGGGCAGCCGCAGATCGTGGTGCTGGACGGCAAACCCGACCCGGACAAACTCGCCCGATGGGCCGAACTCGGCGTCACTGAGACGGTCTACGGCCTGCCGGACAAGGACAACGCAAGCATCCTGGGCTACCTCGACCGGCTCGCCGCCAAGCTGCGTGCCGCCGGACTGTCGTTGCCGCCGGACTAGATCCGGGGAAAGAAATCCCGGATTCGCCCTGGCGCGGTGGGCGAATCCGGGATTGTCCTGTCCGGCAACGAAAACGCTACATCTTCGTCGAGCCTTCCTTGATGGCCTTACGGATCCGGGAGTACGTGCCGCACCGGCAGATGTTGCGGATCTCATCCAGGTCGGAGTCGGCGATCTCCCGGCCCTCGGCCCGCACCTGCTTCACCTTCGCCACCGCGGCCATGATCTGGCCGGGCTGGCAGTAACCGCACTGCGGCACATCCTGGTCCAGCCAGGCCTCCTGCATCGGGTGCAGGTCCGCGTTCACCGTCGCGGGCAGGCCCTCGATGGTGGTGATCTGGTCGGTCGGCCGGATCTGCGACACCGGCACCGAGCACGGGTTGAACGCCTTGCCGTTGATGTGCGAGGTGCACGCCTTGCAGACGTCCAGACCGCAGCCGTACTTCGGACCGGTCACGCCGAGCAGGTCACGCAACACCCACAGCAGCCGCACGTCATCCTCGACGTCCACCGTGACTTGCTTGCCGTTGAGTACAAAAGTGTGACTGGGCAACGGAATCGCTCCTCTTAGTAGGCGTGGTCGAGACCGTCGGTCGGCGACTGCGGAGTGGACGGTTCGGTGGGGTAGGGGTCGAAACTGAGCGTGCCCTGGTTGATCGGGAACCGGGTCGGCAGCGTGCCGGTGGCTCGCGCGTAGGCGCAGGCGACCGCCGCCATCGAGGGCGCCACCGCCAGCTCCCCGGCCCCGCTTGGCGAGGACGAGGTGTTGGGCATGATGATCACCTGAAGGTCCAGCGGGGTGTTCCACTCCCGGGTGTAGAAGTAGTTGTCCCAGCTGCCTTCCAGCGGGATGCCGTTGCTCATGTGCAGGCTGGAGGTCAGCGCCATCGCGATCCCGTCGTTCATACCGCCGATCATCTGCGCCTCCAGACCCCTGGGGTTGATGGCGAAACCGGGATCCACCACGATCAGCGCCTTGGTCACCCGGGGCCCGCTGACACCGTCGGTGATCGGCCGGTTCACCGTCTCCGGCCGGCAGTCGATCTCCACCAGCGCGCACACCGCGCCCTGGTACTCCGCGTGCACCGCGATGCCCTGGGCCATGCCCTGGGGCAGCGCCGCGCCCCAGTTGCCTGCCTTCACCGCGGCCTCCATCACCGCCAGCAGCCGCTGGTCCTTGAGGAAGGCGCGGCGGAACTCCACCGGGTCCTTGCCCATCTTCGCGGCCAGCTGGTCGACCACGAGTTCTTCGGCGGTCACCACGTTGGGGGAGTAGATGTTGCGCATGCTGCCGGTGTTGAACGCCAGCGGCACCTCGTTGAGCAGCTGCGTGGTCACGCCGAAGTTGTACGGCGAGGACTCGGTCAGCTCGAAGATCGACTCGGCGAAGCTGAGATTGCCGCCGATCGGCAGCCGCGACGCGGTGGCGGTGATCATCTCGCCGAGGCCGTGGCTGAAGTCGGTCTGCACGCTGGTGTGCCGCTGCTCGTAGGAGACCACGTTGCCGGCCAGGTAGGAGGCGCGCACCCGGGACGTGCACATCGGGTGGGTGCGGCCCTGCCGGAAGTCGTCGGTGCGCGACCACATCAGCTTGACCGGCTTGCCCATCTTCTGCGAGATCTCCGCGGCCTCGGAGGCCGCGTCGTGGAACAGATGCCGCCCGAACGAGCCGCCGCCCTGCAGCACGTGCACGGTCACCTTGTTCTGGGGCAGGCCCAGCTGCGCGGCGATGTCCTGCAACGCGGTGATCGGCACCTTCACGCAGGACCAGATCTCCGCGCTGTCGGAACGCACGTCGGCGATCGCGTTGTCCGGCTCCAGCGGGCTGTTGCTGGCGAAGTTGAACACGAACTCCGCGTCGATGGTCTGGGACAGCAGCGGCGGGACCAGCATGGGCAGCTGCGCGGCCTTCAGCGCGGCCAGCACCGTCTCGTCGGACTGACCGTCCACACTGCCCGGACCCCAGGTGACCTCCAGCGCGCGTATCGCGTCGATGCACTGGCCGAAGGTCTGCCCGCGCACCGCGACCCCGTGGCTGATCGTCGCCACGTCGGTGATACCCGGCATGTTCTTGACCGTGTCGGCATTCTGCACCGACACCACGGTGCCGTTGATCGTCGGTGGCCTGCGCACCATGGTCGGCAACGCATTGGGCACCTGCATGTCCATGCCGTAGGTCTTGCGCCCGGTGACCGCGTCCAGCGCGTCGATCCGGTTCTGCGGGCTGCCCAGGACGGTGAAGTTCGACGCCGACTTCAGCGCGGGCACCGAGACCGGGGTGGTGGTCGAGCTGGCCGCGGCCTTGGCCAGCGAGCCGTAGTCGGCCGCTCGGCCGCCCGCGCCGGTGACCACCCCGTTGGCGGTCTGCAGCGTCGAGGGCGACACGCCCCACTGCGTGGCCGCGGCGAGGACCAGCTGCTGACGGGCGATGGCCGCGGCGGTGCGCACCGGCAGATAGGTGCTGCGCATCGAGTTGGACCCGCCGGTGAGCTGGTTCATCACCAGCTCCGGCCGGGCGTCGGCCAGGGTCATGTGCACCTTGGCCAACGGCAGGTCCAGCTCCTCGGCGATCATCATCGCCATCGCGGTGGTCATGCCCTGGCCCACCTCGGTGCGGTGCGCCGCGAACGAGGCGCTGCCGTCCGGGTTGACCTGCACCGCGATCAGTCCGCTGGTGGGCGCCGCGGCCAGGTTCTGCAGATCACCGAGGTCGAAGAGGTCCTCTGGTTGCGGAACGGAGGGAATCGAAGCGTGCGCCTGCGGTGCGTTCTCCGCGCTGGCCCACTGCACGCCGACCGCGAGAGTGGGCGCGGCGAGCAGATAGCCCAGGAACCGGCGCCTGCCGAGGCCACCGGACTCACTCGACGAGGCATCGGGCGAACGACGGTGTTCAGCCATGAAAAATCCTCTCGGCGCCCGGTCGGCTGAGCCGTTCGGGCGCATGGTCATGGGGACGTTCGGGTCAACAAGTTGACGTTCGGGTTAACGCAGAGTGTGTCATTTGGCATACGTGGAAGCCATGACCAAGCTGCCTACTTTTGGGCGACCCGGGTTGTGCGCCGTGCACACTGCGCCGCAGATGCGGTTGGATCTCGCGTGATCAGCCGCGGGTGCGTACCTCGGTCAGCCACCAGGCCCGGAGGGCCAGCGCCAGTTCCACCGGCGGGCCGGAATCAGCCAGGTCGTGGCCGGTCACCGCATACACCCGGCGCAGCCGGTTGAGCACCGTGTTGCGGTGGCAGCGGGCCAGTTCGGCGGTCTGGGAGACCGAACCAGCGGTCGCCACCCACCAGCGCAGCGTGTCCAGCAGCACCTGGCGTTCCGCGACGGGCAGCCCCAGCAGACGGCCCAGCCAGCGCTGCACCAGCCGCTCGGCCAGCTCGGGGGAGCTCAGCAGCACCGCCTCGGGCAGCCGGTCGTCCAGCGCGGTCACCCCGGCCTGACTCGGCGGCGTGCTGCGCAGCGCCAGACTGGCCTGCTGGTAAGCCAGGTCCACCTCGGCCAGCCCGGGCACCACCAGCGAGACCCCGGTCGGCAGGTCCAAGGATTTACTGAGAACACGCAGCGTCACGCCCAAATCTGGTTCGGGCAAAACGAGCAATCCGATCAGCAGGCTGGAGCGCACCTGCCAGGCCGAGTCGACCCGCACGGTGGCCAGCGAGCGCTCCAGCGCGGCGCCGGTGCGGTCGGAGTCCACCGTCGACTCGATCACCACCATCGCGCACGACCCCTGCACCGGCACGCCCAGCGTCCGGGCCACCTCGTAGGCGAACGCCAGGTCCTTGGCCCGGCCGCGCAGCAGCCCCTCCCACAGCGCGGCCCGGCGCTGCTCGTCCAGCCGGCGCAGCTGGCTCTCGGTCACGTGATAGGCGGCGGCCACCTGGGCCGAGGTGGTGTCCACCACCTCCCACACCCGGGTGCCCACGGCCAGCAGTTCCTCCCCGCCGGCCGAATGATCGGTGTGGGCCTGGGCGATCAGCGCCTCCCAGATCAGGCGCCCGCCCAATCGAAACGAGCGCAGCACATCGTCCAGCGGCATCCGCTGCTCGGCCCGGGTCCGGCCGGTGGCGCGGGCCGCGTCGTAGCGGCGGTCGGTGTCCGCCGGCTGCTGCGCCTGCATGCTCCGCTCGGCCTCGGCGATCAGCTCCAGCACCCGGCTGATGTTGTCGTGGCAGGACTGCCACAGATCGGGCGCGGGCACCACGTTCGCAGTGCGGTAGCCGGGATTGCGCTCGCCGATCACCCGCACCAGCTCATCGGTCAGCTCCGGCAGCCGGGCGGCCACCCGCTCCGCGAGCGACTCGCCGCGCGGCTCGGTTTCGTCCATCTCAGCTCGGCACCGCGCCGGTGATGGCCAGCGCCGTCGTCACCCCGGCCGCGTACAGCGGCAGCGTGGCCACCCGCTCCGACGGCGCCCGGTCCCGTCCCCGCACGCGCGGCACGTATCGCACCAGTGCAGGGAGCGGTGCGGCGTCGACGCTGAACCCATGACTGGGCTGGCGGTCGCGACGGGCCATGGCGCCACCTCCGGGGTTGAGCTCTCCGGCGACTCTACGACAACCGGCCGGACGCGCTGGCCCGAACCGCCCAACCGGCCGCGCCCGGCCCGAACTTCGCCCGATTGGCGGTAGCGGTCTTTTGCCCGGCCGTATTCGTCGGAAGCCGCATTAACTCGACTGTGCGTATTTTAGATCGATTGGGTAGCGCCGGTGAATTCTGTCTACCTGGGGTGGACCGCTTTGGCGCCAATTCGCCGGGGCTGCGGCATCCGGGTGACGAGCGCCCGGCCATGACCCGAAAGTGTTCTTGTGTCACCGGGCTGACTTGCTATCTTCGAGTCAGCAGGGTCGCCGACGCGAGAGGTGCGGACGCCGTCCGATTTCGTGAATTGCTCGTTTATTTCCCGAAAACTATTTCCAGGAAAATCGGAACAGGGCGATCCGGTAATTGTGCAGCAGCAGTGTGCCAAGGGAAAGGAACCATATCCATGTCCAACACCCGCACCGCCCCCGCGGGCACTTCGGTTCTGCGCAGCGACTACCAGCGGTCGGTCGCGGCCTACTGGAACGCCGAGCAGGACCCGGTCAACCTGCGGCTCGGTGACGTCGACGGGCTCTACCACCACCACTACGGCGTCGGTGAGGTCGACTGGTCGGTGCTGGAGGGCGCGGCGGACACCCGCGACGAGCGGATCATCGCCGAGATGCACCGGCTGGAGACGGCGCAGGCCGAGGTGCTGCTGGACCACCTTGGCGAGGTCGGGTCGGCGGATCGGCTGCTGGACGCGGGCTGCGGGCGCGGCGGCAGCAGCATCATGGCCAAGCAGCGGTTCGGCTGCGCGGTGGACGGGGTGTCGATCTCGCAGAAGCAGGTCGAGTTCGCCAACGACGAGGCGCGCAGGCGGGGCGTGTCCGACCGGGTGCGCTACCACTTCGCCAACATGCTGGACACCGGCTTCGAAACCGGCGCGTACCGGGGCATCTGGAACAACGAGAGCACCATGTACGTGGACCTGTTCGACCTGTTCGCCGAGCACTCGCGCCAGCTGGAGTTCGGTGGCCGGTACGTGACCATCACCGGTTGCTACAACGACGTGACCGGCGGCCGGTCCAAGGCGGTCAGCGAGATCGACCAGCACTACACGTGCAACATCCATCCGCGCAGCCAGTACTTCAAGGCGATGACCGCCAACAACCTCGTGCCGATCAGCGTGGTCGACCTGACCGCGCAGACCATCCCGTACTGGGAGCTGCGGGCGAAGTCGCCGGTGGCCACAGGTGTCGAGGGGCCGTTCCTCACCGCCTACCGCGAGGGCAGCTTCCACTACCTGCTGATCGCCGCCGACCGCATCTGAAGGCCGCAATCGCCGCCACCGCACCGGAGATCTGGAGCGAAACGATGACGGACACCGAATCCGGGCGCGAGCTCACCGCGCTGCCGACCGGACCGGCCGGTCTGGGCACCGCCTCGGCCCGTCTGGCCGAGCTGTTCACCCGGCCCGCGGCCGAACCGGCGCAACCGCTGCCCGACCCGGCCTACGCCTACCGGCCGTGGGGCGAGGGCACGGCCTCGCCGCTGTACTGCCCGGTCACCGAACGGATCAACGACCCGCTGGCCGAGGAGGTCGACCGGCGGCTGATCGCCTGGGCGCTGGACTGCGGATTCTCCGAGGAGGAAAGCGAAAAACTCGGCCAGGCCGGCTTCGGACGGCTGGTCATGCTGGCCCACCCCGACTGCGAGGACCCGGAGCAGCTGCTGATCTCGGCCAAGCTGAACGCGGCGTGGTGGGCCGCCGACGATCTCTACGCCGACGACACCGCGCTGGGCGCGGTGCCGGAGAAGCTGCCACCCCGGCTGGCCCTGGCCATGGCCGCCATGGACCCGTTGCCACCGGTGGGGGAGTTCAGCCGCGAACTCGACGAGACGTTGACCGCCGACCGGGTGCTTGTCGCGCTGCACAAGGGAATCGAGCATCTGAACCGGGCCGGCACACCGGCCCAGGTCCAGCGGGTCTGCTACTCCACGTTCGCCATGTTCGTGTCCTGGACGGCCTACGCGGCCTGGCAGCACGCGAAGGAGTACCCGCCCGCCTGGGAGTACCTGGCCGCCCGGCAGCACGACAGCTTCTACACGTCGATGACCCTGATCGACGTGCTCGGCGGCTACGAACTCCCGGCGAACCTGTTCTACGAAGCCGATGTCCGGCGGGCCGCGATCCAGGCCGGCACGGCCTCGGTGTTGGTCAACGACCTGCATTCGGTGACCAAGGACCTGGCCGACGAGAACCCGCCGTGCAACCTGGTCCTGCTGGTGGCGGCCGACCGGAAATGCTCGATCGAGCAGGCCACCGAGATCGTCGTCGAACTGCACAACGAACTCGTCCGCGACTTCCAGGCCGGCCACGAAAAGCTGCAATCCGTGCCGTCGGTGGAACTGCAGCGTTTCCTGCGCGGGCTGCGAGCGTGGATGGGCGGCGGTTTCGAATGGCACTCCACAAGTCCGCGGTACAAGACCGCCGGGAAAACCTAGGAATGGAGGTATTCGGCCGTCAGTCGGAGCGGTAGCGAATTTCCAGTTGGTCGTAATCGTCCTTGCCGACCAGTCGCTGCCGCTCCGCCCACGGCGCCAGCTGGTCGCGCACCGGATCGAGACTGCCCGCATCGCGTAGCCCGGACAGCACCACCTGGGTGCCGTGGATGGCGCCCTGCATGGCCGCGTTGGCGTACAACAACACCGAGAACCCCAGGGCCACCAGCTCTTCCCGGGGCAGCATGGGCGTTTTGCCGCCTTCCACCAGGTTGGCCAGCTTGGGCACCCCGGGCACCGCGGCCCCCGCCGCCCGCAACTCCTCGACCGACCGCAGACCCTCCACGAACAACACGTCCGCGCCCGCCGCGGCGTAGTCGGCCGCGCGGGAGAGCGCCTCGTCCAGCCCGTGCGCGCCGCGCGCGTCGGTGCGGCCGATGATCAGCGTGCCCGGATCGCGGCGGGCCTCGGTGGCGGCCCGGATCTTCTGACTCATCTCGGCGGCCGAGATCACCTGCTGGCCGTCGAAATGCCCGCACCGCTTGGGCGCGACCTGATCCTCCAGTTGGATGCCCGAGGCCCCGGCCTGCTCCAGCAACCGCACGGTCCGGCCGACGGACACCGCGTTGCCGAACCCGGTGTCCGCGTCCACCACCACCGGAACGTCGACCGCGTCGGCGATGGCCCGGACGTGCGCGGCCATCTCGGTCAGTGACAACAATCCGATGTCCGGCATGCCGAGGAAGGTGTTGCTCACCCCGGCGCCGGTCACGTACACCGCGGAGAAGCCGAGATCCGCGGCGATCCGGGCGGTCAGCGCGTTGGCCACGCCGGGCAGCAGCAGGCCGTTCCCGGCGCGCAGCAACGCGCTCAGCTCGCCGCTCACCGGGCCTCCCGCGTGGCGCGCATGGTGTCCAAACCGGACAGTAGTTGTTCGCGCGCGGTCAGCACCGGCCCGGTGTCCGCGGGTCGCGCGTCGTTCACGATCGGGTCCCCCGTTCTGTTGCGGTGTCCAGGATATCCGGGCCTTCGGTGATCGCGTTGCGCACGCCCTCGGTCACCGGTCCCAGGTTGGCCAGGGTCGCGGCCACCGCCGCGGCGGCGTCGCCGTTGGCCAGTGCGGTGACCAGTTCGGCGTGCGCGCAGGACGCGTCCGGCAGCCAGGTTTCCAGTCGTACCAAGCCGATCAGCGCGGTGCGCACCACCGGCTCGGCCGCGGCGAACAGGCACCGCCCGCGTCGCGGAGTGGACGCTAGCACGACACCGCAGACGTCTGAGGACTACCCGTGACGATCAGCGCGACGGTTCAGGATCCACTCGGTGGCCAGGACGGTGGTGACCAGGCCGAGCCAGGCGCTGCCGCTGGCGATGTCGTGGCTGACCGCCACTCCCGACGGGTCGCCGGCGTAGGACGCCGACTCCGGCAGTATGGCCAGCACCATGACCGGAATCCAGAACCGGGTCGCGATGGCCGCGAACGTCAGTCCGTAGTTGCGGATCATCCACCGGCGGTGGTCGGCGAACCGGCGTTGCCGGGTCGCGCGGAAGCCGGCGATCGCGGTGCCCAGCCACAGCACGTCGAGCATGATCAGCGCCGCCTGGTTCGCGGCGCCGAACGGGGCGAGCGCGGCTACCGGAACGGCCAGCACACTCGACGGGAACACACCGAGAAAGAGATAGACCCGGCCGGTCCAGCGATGTGCCACCGGATACCGGGTGCGCAACCGCGGCCAGAACTGGAGCAGCCCGGCCAGCGCGGCCACCGCCGCGGTGGCGATGTGCCCGACCAGCAACCCGTAGTGCAGCGTGCCGCGCACCGGGATCCGGCTGGTGGCGATATCCGGTGGCACATAAGCGGAAACCAGGTACAGCACCATGCCCACGGTCACCGCGGCCAGCACCCGTAACGGCCAGCGTCGCGGCCCGGGGCGCCGGACGGCCGGGGTCGATTGCGTCTCGGTCAGCATGACCTCGATGCTGGCCGGAGACCGGCCGCCGGTCAGGGGGGTTCGCCCCCGTTCCGGGGTGGGGTCAGCACCACCGCTGCGGCCGGAGCCAAGCGAAACCCCGGCGGCTGCGCCATGCTGGGCCGATGACTATCCACACCATGCTGGCCATCCAGGAGATTCAGGCCAGCGGTTTCCTCGGCACGGTCGGCAAGATCGCCGCCGGGGCCATCCTGTTCTTCGTGGTGATCGGCTTCATCGTCGGCCTGATCCTGGGGATCATCATCGGCCGCCTGACGGCCCGCCGCTGACCGAGGCCGGTCACCGCGCGTCGATGGTGACCGGCGGTTCGTGCGCCGGAGTCCGCGCCGGCGGCTGCGGTTTGGCCGGCGAGGCCATCAGCACCGCCGACACCGGCACCACCAGCGCCACCGCGGCGAGTACGAACACCGGGAACAGGAAGGAGAACACCTCCACCCCGGCCGGGTCCGGCGCGCTCATGTCCAGATGCAGTTCCACCGCAGCCATGCCGGTGTAGTGCATGCCGGTCACCGCGACGCCCATCACCAGGCCGGCCAGGAACCGGTACAACGGCTTGGCGATGCTCACCGAGAACCACAGCGCGACCGTCGCGGCCACCACTGCGATCACCACCGACAGGGCCACCAGCGCCGGGTTGTAGGTCCAGGTGCCCCGGACCCGCACCGCCCACATTCCGGTGTAGTGCATGACGTTCACCGCGATCCCGGTGATCAGCCCGCCCACGATCAGCCGCCACCAGGCGAACTTCGCCCGCCCGCCCAGCACCAGCAGACCGGCGAACACCGCGACCACGGCGAGCACCGCGGACAACACCGTGCGGCTGATGTCGTAGCGCACCGGCATTCCCGGCGTGGCGAAACCCAGCATGGCGATGAAGTGCATCAACCAGATGCCCACCCCGCCGATGGACAGCGCGGCCAGCGCCAGCCAGCCCAGCCGCCGCCGGTCGGTACTCGCGTGCCGCGCCTGCAGCGTGCACGCCAGCCCGACCGTGGACCCGACCACCGAGGTGCCGTAGGCGAGGAACAGCAGCCACCGTCCCATCGCGAAGTCCTGCATCTGCCCCACTGTGGTGACTCCCTGACTTTCAGAACTGCTCGGCCGACGTCACGTATTTGGCCATTTCGGACAGTGCCTGCTCGGTCGCGGCGATCAGCGTCTCCTTGGCCGATTCCGCCGACCGCGCGTCACACGTGATGATCGGGACCCCGGGGCGCACCATCAGCGCCTCCCGCACGTCCTCGACCGAATGTTGCTGGCTGCCGTGGAACTGGTTCACCGCAATGAGAAACGGCACCCCGCGCGATTCGAAGTAGTCGATCGGCGCGAAACTGTCGGCAAGCCTGCGGGTGTCCACCAGCACCACCGCGGCCACCGCGCCGCGCACCAGGTCGTCCCACATGAACCAGAATCGGTGCTGGCCCGGCGTGCCGAACACGTAGAGCACCAGTTCGTCGTCCAGGGTGATGCGACCGAAGTCCATCGCCACCGTGGTGGATGTCTTGCCTGGCGTGGCCATCAGGTCGTCGACGCCGACGCTGGCCGAGGTCATCACGGCCTCGGTGCGCAGCGGGACGATCTCCGAGACCGCGCCCACGAATGTCGTCTTCCCGACGCCGAATCCGCCTGCCACCACGATCTTCGCCGAGGTGATCCGGCTGCGGTCAGAGCTTGCGTAATCCACCCAGGACCCTTTCCAACAACTCATGTCTCTGGTCCCAGGTGGCGTTCTCGCTGAGCGTGCTGCGCACGTCCACGTAGCCAGCCTCGATCAGATCCCCGATCAGTACCCTGGCCACTCCCAGCGGCACCGCCATCAGCGCCGCGACCTCCGCGACCGAGCGCGGTTGCCGGCACAGTTCGATCACCATGGACCCCGGGTTGGCGCTGTGATATGGCACCGCACCACCCTCCGTGGTGGCCTGTACCAGCGCTTCGACCGCGAGTTCCACGGTCGGCCGGGTTCGTCCCTCGGTCCATGAGTACGGCCGCGCCAGCGAGGCCGATCGGGTTTTCTCGCGTGGTGCCCAGGGTCCCGGCTCACTCACGGCCTGACCTGTGTCGCTGTTGTCTGCCGGACCGGGGTGTCGACCATCCGGCCGACCCGGTCCACCAACAGCGTCATCTCGTACCCGATCAACCCGATGTCGCAGCCGCTGCTGGCCAGGACGACCAGGTTCGACCCGTCCCCGACGCTCATCAGCAGCAGGAAACCCTGCTGCATCTCGATCACCGACTGCACGACCTGGCCCGCGGTGAACAGTTCCGCGGTGCCCACCGCGAGACTGGACAGGCCCGAGGCGATGGCCGCGAGCTGGTCGGCCCGGTCCCGTGGCAGGTTCTCGTCCGAGGCCACCAGCAGGCCGTCGGCCGACACCAGGGCGGCGTGCGCCACGCCGGCGATGTCCTGGGTGAACGCCGAAACCAGCCAGCTCAGGGACTGGGTCGTGCCGGAAACCGTCGCGTCGGTGGTCATTCTTGGTCCCTTTCCTGCCGCGCCGGTCCCAGCCGGTCGGTCGATCTCCTGCCAGGGCGACATTTCGCCGTGTCCCGTCACTTCGGGTCCGCCTTCCCCTCCACGGAGGACTCCGCGTCACCCTGGGTGCGCTGCCGGGCGGCCCGCATCCCGCTGTAGTGCCGGGCCAGGTTGTTGCGCACCGCGGCCGGATCACGGAAATCCGCCGGGTTCCCCTGCCGGCCCGCGGCCGGTTTCCCGGTCGGGTTCGCGGTTCCCGGAGCCAGTTGCGCGCCAGGTCGGCGCACCGGCAGCCCCTTGGGGGTGACCGCGCTGTGCTTGGCGTGCCCGACCGCCTCTTCGGCGGCCCGGCGGGCCACGTCCGCGGGGCCGGCCCACGGATCGCGCCGGGGCGGCGGCGCGCTGTTGCGCGGGGTCTGGGCAGCAGGAGGCGGCGGCTGCGGTTTCCGGGGTTGCTGGTTGGGATGGTGCGGATCCTCCATGAACCACCCCGTGATCATCTGGTCGAAGATCGGTGACGGCTCGTTCCGCGGCCAAGCCGGTTCGGACGATTCGGTGCGGTGCGGGCCGGGGTTGTGCGCGACTCCGTTGACCCTGCCGTTGACCGCGCCGTTGGCCATCCCGTTGAGCGGGCCGGTCATCGGGCCGTTGGCCGGGTGGCCGCCGTTGACCGGGCCGGTCAGGTTTCCGTTGATCGGCACCATGCTGCCGGTGGTCGCGGCCGGTCCGGCCGGGTTGAACGGGACGCCCGGCAGCGCCGGACGGGAGCCGGACATCAGCTCCTGCGCGGCCGCCCGGCCGGGCCGGGACAGCGGCGAATTGGGCAGCGCCTCGGCGATCACCAGCGCACCGGGCACGTGCACGCTGGCGGTGATGCCGGCCTGGGTGACCCGGGTGGTGGTCCGGCGCAGCTTCACGGTCACCCCGTGCGGGGCGGCCAGCCGGCCGACCACGAACAGCCCCATCCGCCGGGTGGTCTCCGGGCTCACCGAGTCGCCCGCGGCCAGTCGCGTGTTGGCCGCGTCCAGGTCGTCGGCGGCCATGCCCAGCCCGGTGTCCACCACCTCGATCAGCACACCGCCGTCGGCGCCCCGGTCGGCGGTGAGCACCACCTTGTCCTGCGGCGGGGAGAACCGGGTGGCGTTCTCCAGCAGTTCGGCCAGGATGTGCACCACGTCCGCCGCGGCCTGGGCCCGGACCAGTCCGCTTGGCGCGTTGCCCAGCGCGATCCGCCGGTAGTCCTTGACCTCGGACGTGGCCGCGCGCAACAACTCGATCATGGTGACCGGGCCGTCGTCCGGGCGGGACGGGCTGCCGCCCGCGAGCACCTGCAGGTTCTCGCCGTTGCGGCGCAGGCGGGTGGCGATGTGGTCGATGCGGAACAGATCGTCCAGCCGCTGCGGGTCCTGCTCGTCGGTCTCCAGGTCCTCGATCACCGACAGCTGCAGTTCCACCAGCGACTGGCTGCGCCGGGCCAGCGTCATGAACATCTCGCTGACCTGGCCGCGCAGTTCGGCCTGCTCGCCGGCCAGCCGGACGGCCTGCCGGTGCATCTCGTCGAACGCGCGAGCCAGCTGGCCGATTTCCTCGGTGGTCCGGACCGGCACCGGTTCGACCGAACGCCAGTCCACGTGTCTACCGGTGCGCACCTGGCGAATGGTGTCGGGCAGCCGGTTGGTGGCCGCGTCAACGGCAGCCGCGTGCAGGATGCGCATCGGGAACACCAGCGACCGCGCCACGTACAGCGCGATGCCCACCGCGGCCAGCAACGCGCCCAGCACCAGGGCGCTGTCGCGCAGCGCGTCCGAGCGGGCCTGGTCGGTCAGCGTGCCGACCCGGTTGGACAGCGTGCCGACCAGGTCGTTCATCAGGTTGCCCAGCGTGGTCGACTCGATCTGCAGCGGGGCGACCAGTTCGGTCAGCTGGTCGGTGTCGCCGGTGGCCTGCACGTTGAGCAGCGCGTTCTGCCGGTTCGTGGTCGAGGACGTGGCCTGATCGAACGCGGCGGCCAGGGCGGCGGGCATGGTGCGCTTGATCTGGCCGACCAGCACCCCCTCCTCGGTGGCCGCCCGGTTCGCCGCGACCACCACGTCGTTGGCGTTGTCCCCGCTGGGGGTGTCGGACAGCAGGGCTTCCTCGACGGCCAGGTCGGTGCGCAGCTGGATGAGCGCCTCGACCGCCGTGGCGGTGTCGTCCAGGTCGGTCAGACCGGCCGGGGACACCACGGTGGGCACCACCTGGGACAGCGCGAACACGATGTCGTGGTAGCCGTTGGCGGTGTTCACCGCGGCCAGGTTGCCGGTGGTGCCCGAGGTTCCGGCGGTGCGCAGTCCGGCGAGCCGGCCCAGCGTGTTGCTCAGGTCCTTGCCGCTGTCCGCGGCCAGATTGCCGAACTGGGCGTCCTGCTGGACGGTGGCGGCGGCCGCGTCGGTGGCGGCCACCCGCGCGCCGACCGCGACGCTGTCCGGGGTGGTGACGGCGGCGATCATCTCCTGGTCGACCAGGTCGCCCAGTTGCACGATGCCGGTCATCACCGGGACCTGGTCGCGAACCACGGACAGCTGGCTGGCCTGGGACAATTCGGTCTGGATGCGGCCCGCCGCGAGGATGAGCGCGACCACCACCGGCAGCAGCAGGACGATGGAGATCTTGGTCCGCAGGCTCCAGGCGCTGGGGCGCCACCGGTCGTGACCGGGCAGGCGGGGTGCCGGTGCCTCTACTACTTCTTCCATGTGCGGGGCAGCTCTATTCGCATGGCTAATGAATCCGTGAGATCCAGTCCCGCGGACATCGAAGAAATCCTGAAAAAGGGCCGACAGTTTGTGGGTTCCGGTGCAGATAACAGCAGAGACAGTGGTCGTGTCAAGAAGCTGTTTGGATTCGAAAGATCGCCTTACCGGACGTATCGCACCGGTGACGACTTGTGATCACTTCAGGTTAACCGGCTGGTAGCAAGGGGACCAGTCTATTACTCTTGGTGACAAGCCGTTTACGTGATCGAATCGGATTACACCTGACGCCTTTTTCTCGGCGGCCGGCGCCGACTGGTGAAGAAGCAACGAGATCACGGTCTGTCATTTGTACCCACGGCCTTTATTGCGCCGAACGGAGTAATGGCTTTTTCGTGGGTCGTTGTTGATGATGTTAACCGATCTCGGCAATCGCTACGTAAACGAGATCAATGTCCGTTCATGGTCCGGTCCCGGCGCGGTGCTCGGTGCTGGACCAGTTGGCGCACCGGTACTCGCTCACCCGGGTGACGTGCGCGAATTGCCCGCCGGGTCAGCCGGACGTGCCGGGCGCTGGTCCTGCGGATGGTGACCGACCTCACTACTTTGGTGCGTGACGGATGGTCTACCAGCTGTGTCTGAACCATGTCAGACCACCACGCGACCCGAGGAGCGCCAGCATGCCGAACACGACCACGACCACCGAGAAGAACAGCACGGGCGGCGCCACCGCCCGGCCCGACGGCGGCCGGGAGGTCAGCGTGCACTCGTCGGATCACGCCCTGGCCAGCGACTTCGGCCGTACCCAGATCGCCGATGTCGTGGTGCAGAAGATCGCCGGCCTGGCCGCCCGGGAGATCGCCGGGGTCCGCCAGCTCGGCGGCGGCGCGGCCCGCGCGTTCGGCGCGCTGCGCGAGCGCATCCCGGGCGCGGGCACCAGCCACGGCCAGGGCGTCACCGTCGAGGTCGGCGAGCGGCAGGCCGCGGTGGACCTGGAGATCTTCGTCGAGTACGGCGTGGTCATCCCGGATCTGGCCCGCGCGGTGCGCAAGAACGTGATCACCGCGATCGAGCGGATGACCGGCCTGGAGGTCGTCGAGGTCAACATCAACGTCAACGACGTGTCGCTGGGTGACGAGGACGAGGACGGCGAGCCCGTCCAGGGCGGCTCGCGCGTCGAATGAGCATCGGGTGAGCAAGCCGGGTGCGCACGGAGTGCGCCCAATCCAGCCGGGTAGCCGGTCCGTGCCGGCCATGGGGCCGACCGGGAGCGAAACGGAGACATCGTTGTGAGTGCGAGTGTGATCGGGTTGTTCGTCGGCCTCGCGCTGGGCTTCGCCGGCGCGTTCGGCGGGTTCACCGCGTTCATCATCGTGCTGGTGCTGGGCGCGGTCGGCTTCGGCGTCGGGCGCTGGCTGGACGGACAGCTGGACCTGTCCGCGCTGTTCGGCCCGGACCGCGACCGGCTCGGACGGCGGCAGCGGTGACCCTGACAGCACAGGAGCGTCCGCCGGTTCCGGCTCCCACCGGGGAGGAGCCGGCCGAGCGCGGGCAGACCACCATCGCGACCCGGGTGGTGGAGCGGATCGCGGCCAGGGTGGTCGGCGAATGCCAGGACGTGGGCGGCGCCGGAAGCAGCCTGCTGGGCATCTCGCTGTCCTCGGCCCGGCAGGACGGGGACGCCGAGGTGAGTGCCCGGCTGCACGGGCAACGCGCGGTCAGCCTCACCGTCCGCTGTTCGGTGCCGTATCCGCGATCGGTGCGGCAGGCCACGACCCAGCTGCGCGAGCGGCTGACCGACCGGGTCGGCGAGCTGACCGGGATGACCGTTCGGCGGGTGGACATCACGGTCACCGCGCTGACCACCACGGTCGGACGGAGGGTCCAGTGATCGGCCCGACGACAGTGATCGGCCCGGCTGCGGTGATCGGCCCGGCCGCGGTGACCGTGGTCGAACCGGACGAGGCGATCCGCGCGGCGCCGAGGCGGTGGGGCCGGTGATCACCCGCGCCCGCCGGGCCGCCCCGGCTTCCCTGGTGGCACTGGTGATCCTGGCCGTCTGCGTGGTGGTCGCGGTCGCGGTGCTGCAACAACTCAGCGGACATCAGCCGTTCATCCCGTTCGGCCGGCTGGCCGGCTACGGGCGGCGCCTGCGTCTGTCCGACACCCCGGTGATCGTGGCCGGGGCGGTGGCCGCCGCGCTCGGGCTGATCCTGCTGGCCTGCGCGCTGATCCCGGGCAAGCCGACCGTGCTGCCGCTGGGCGAGGGTGACGGGGTGACCCTCGCCGGCGTCAGCCGGGCCGGACTGGCCCGGGCCCTGCGCGCGGCCGCCGCTGACCTGGACGGGATCACCGCCGCGAAGGTCCGGGTGCGCCACCACAGCGTGTCCGCCCGCCTGTGGACCGAGGACAACGACATCGAGGCGGCGAGGACCGCAGCCCGCGAGGCGCTGGAACGCAGGCTGACCCAGACCGACCTGGCCCGGCCCGCGCGGCTGCGGGTGAAGGTGCGCGGCGCCAAGGGAAGGAACGCGGCATGAGCGGACACAACCGGCCCGCCGCGGCCAACCGCACCCTGCTGGCGCTGCTGGGCCTCGTGCTGCTGGCCGCGGGCGCGTTCACCCTGCTCACCGCGTACGGGGTGGTGCACTGGATTCCCAAGGCGCACACCGTATTCCCGGCCGGGCGGCAGCTGACCAACTGGGCCCCTTACGCGGTGGTGGCCGCGGCGGTCGTGTTCGGTCTGCTGTGCCTGCGCTGGCTGGCCGCGCAGGGTCGCAAGCGGCCCAGGACCAGCAGCTGGCAACTGGCCGACGACCCGGACACCGGGGTCACCGTGCTGTCCTCGGCCACCGCGGTACAGCCGCTGGCCGACGAGGTGTCCGAGTATCCGGGGGTGCACGCGGCCGGGGCCTGGTTGTCCGGGCACTCCGGGGAGCCCCGGCTACTGCTGCGGGTGCGCACCGAACACGACACCAACCTGGCCGCGCTGCGCCAGGAGATCACCGACGAGGCGCTGCCCCGGCTGTGCCAGGCGCTGGACCTGACCGAGCTGGACGCCACCATCCAGTTCGAACCGACCGCCACCGCGAGCCGAATCCGTTGACCGACAACAAGAACCGGGTCGGCTCAGCGCACCCGCGACGGCCGGCGGCGCTTGCGGCGCAGCGGGGCGAGCAATCGGCGCAAGCCGCGCGGCCGGGTCACGAACACCACCGGCGCGGCATACCGGTCGTCGGGCGTCTCGCCGATCGCTTTGGCCGCAGGCGTCCCGGCGCGGAACCGGGCCAGCCCCGCCATGAACACCTCGGGGTCACCGCCCACGTCGGGGTGGTGGGTGCGCACGAATCGGCGGTACGCCGCACGCTCGGCGTCCGGGTCGAATTCGGCGCTCATCCACTCTCCCTCGAAGCTGTATCCAGTGTGCCCGCTCCGGGGCGGGGCTGTCATCCGGTTCATCGTCGCAAGCCAGGGACGGTGTGGTGAAGCCGGACACGCCGACGCCGGGGACGACCGACCTGGACGAGGGCACCCTGGTGGCCCGCGCCCGGGACGGGGACGTGCGCGCGTTCGAGGCGCTGGTGGTGCGTTACCAGGGCGCCATGTACCGGCTGGGCTTGCGCATGCTCGGCCGGAGCGGCGAGGCCGAGGACGTGGTGCAGGAGGTGTTCCTCACCGCGTGGCGGCGGCTGGGCACGTTGCGGGCCGACGCCGCGTTCGTCACCTGGCTCTACCGGATGACCACCAACCGCTGCCTGAACGTGCTGCGCGCCCGCAGGCCGACGGTGGAACTGGACGTGGACGGCCCGGTGTCGCAGCGGCCGGACACCCAGCCGGAGCGGGCCACCGAGATCAGCGGCGAACTGGCCGCGCTGACCGCCGCGTTGCACGAACTGACCCCGGCCCAGCGGGCGTGCTGGCTGCTGCGCGAGGCGCACGGCCGGTCCTACGAGGAGATCGCGCAGATCCTGGGCACCACCAACCAGGCGGTGCGCGGCCGGATCGCGCGGGCGCGCGCACAGTTGGCGGAGGCGATGCAGCCGTGGAGGTGAATCCGACGGACTACCAGTTGCCGTGTGGCCGCGACATCGAAGAGCTGTGGGACCAGCTGTCGGCCGACCCGGACCACACCGACGCCCATCAGCGCGACTGCCCGCACTGCCGCACCGCGCGGGACAGCCTGCTGGCGCTGCGCGCGGCCACGACCCGGCTGACCGAGGAACAGGTCATCCCGCCCGCCGGGCTGACCGACCGGATCATGTCCGCGGTGCGCGCGGAGATCCGGCGCACCGCGGCGGTGACGGTGCCGGCCGAGCTGGGGCCGGTGCGGATCAGCGAGCAGGCCATCGCGGTGGTGCTGCGGTTCGCCGCCGACCAGGTCGATGGGGTGCGGGCCCGGCGCTGCGTGGTGCGGGCCCGGCCGGACGCGCCGCCCGGGGTGATCGACGTGGAGCTGTCCATCGCGCTGCGCTACGGCACCGGGCCCGCGGAGCGGGTGCTGACCGCGGTGCGCGAGGCGGTCGCCGCGGCCGCGGGCAACGGGGTCGGCGTCCGGGTGGCCGGTTGCGACCTGCGGGTGGAGGACATCTACTGATGGCAGGCAACGAATCCGGAGCGGATATGACCCCACCGAGCGAGTGCGTGGTCGCCGAACCGGTGATCGCCTCGATCGCCGCGGAGGCCGCCCAGGCGACGCCCGGCGTGCTGAGGTTGGCGTCCGGGGTGGCCGGGCTGGTGGCCCAGCTGCGCAGGGAGACCCGGGCCCGCTGGTCCGGGCTGGATCCCGCGCCGGGCACCGGTGTCACCGTGCGGCGGGACGAGCCGGAGCCGGGGGACATCAGTGTGCGGGTGGATCTGGTGGTGTCCGGTGATCGCACCGCAGTGCGGGTGGCCACCGCGGTGCAGCGCGCGGTGCGCGACGCGGTGACCGAGAATACCGGTGTGGTAATGAGATCCATCGAAGTGTCCATTGTGGATATAGAACTGTCGTAGCTTGTCGATGTCGTATCGGATCGGAGTGAGCATGTCGCGCCCGGAGTCCGCCGAGACCACCACCGCGTTGCTGGCCGCCCTGGACGAGGTGGCCGGTCTGCGGCCCGCCGCGCCCGCGCGCAAGGCGAGCGCGCCGCGCTGGCTGCCGGTCGATCCGGCGGTGCTGGCCGTGGACCTGGGCGAGGACCTGGTGGAGATCCGGCTGATCGCCGAGGCCCTGCCGCTGCCGCCGTTGCTGTCCGCCGCTGAGGCCGCCTGCCGCGCCGCGCTGGCCGACACCCCGTGGGCGGAGGCCGCGCTGCGACTGGTGGTGGTCGACCTGGACGTGTCCGCGCTACCTGGATAATCGGTGCCGGAGGCGCCGGGGGAAAGGGAGCGAGGATGGGCGAACCGCCACCGGAACAGCGGTTGTTCGCCGGCCTGGCCGGGGACTGGACGCTGACCCGGGACCTGCCGGACAACGGCAGCATGACCGGCACCGCACGGTTCCGCGAGTTCGAACCGGCGGTGCTGCACTACCGCGAGGACGGCACCCTGGTCCTGCCCGGCGGCCGGTCGCTGGAGGTCTACCGCGAGTACCACTACCGGCTGGAGGAAGGGCAGATCCGCATCTGCTTCGCCGAACCCGGGCCGCCGCGCACCTTCCACGTGCTCCGCTTGCCCGGTTCTCATGGGGCTGCCGACACGGCGTCGGATGTGCACCTGTGCGGGGATGACGTGTACACCGGCGAGTACTCGTTCGTCGACGAGGATCAGTTCAGCGTGCGCATGCGGGTGCGCGGGCCGCGCAAGGACTACGAGAGTCGCACGGTGTACCGCCGCGCTGATCGCGCGTGAGCCCAACGCGCCGGACACAGGCGGACCCCGAGGTGTTCGGTCAGCGAGGATTTCCCTTTCTGTGGAACGGAAATCCGCGGCATTGACGGTGTGCGGCGGATTCGTGTTCCGTGCCTGGTACGGGCCGGACCGGCCGTTTTTCGCACGAGGACAAGGAGCCCCGGTGACCACCACCGAATCCCATGCCGTCGACTTTTCGGCCCAGCCACGGCCGAACACCCCGGAGGAATGGCTCGAGCGAGCCAGCGCGGTGGCCGCGATCCTGGCCAGTGACGCGGTGGCCCGCGACCGCACCGGCGCGACCCCGCACGCCGAGATCCGCCTGCTCAGGGATGCCGGGCTGGTGACCCTGTTGGGGCCAAGGGAACTCGGCGGTGGCGGCCAGAACTGGACCACCGCCTACCGGGTGATCCGCGAGATCGCCACCGGCGACGGATCGATCGGCCAGCTGATCGGCTACCACTACCTGTGGTGGTGGGCCGCGCGTCTGGTCGGCACGCCCGAGCAGATTGCCGCGGTGGAGGAGCAGGCGACGCGGGAGGCGTGGTTCTTCGGCGGCGCGGTCAATCCGCGCGACGGTGACCTGACCATCCGCGACGAGGGCGAATCGCTGGTGTTCAACGGCCGCAAGTCGTTCTCCACCGGCAGCAAGGTGTCCGACGTGACCGTGCTGGAGGGCGTGCTGGACGGCACGGACAAGCACGTGTTCGCGATCGTTCCGTCCGTTCAGGACGGTATCGTGTTCGACGACGACTGGGACAACCTGGGGCAGCGGCTGACGGAGAGCGGCAGCGTGACCGTGCGCGAGGTGCGGGTGCCGTGGGCGCAGGCGGCCGGTTACGTGGACAAGGAATTCCGGCCTCGGGTGTACAACACGCTGAACGTGCCGCTGATCCAGTTGGTGTTCACCAATTTCTATCTCGGTATCGCACAGGGCGCCCTGCGCACCGCGACCGCCTATACCCGCGAGCGCACCCGCCCGTGGCCCTACGCCGTCGACAAGAAGAACGCGGCGGCCGACGAGTTCTACATCGTGGACACCTACGGCGACCTGCAGTCCAAACTCTGGGCGGCCGAAGCCCTGGCCGAGCGGGCCGCCGCGTCGATCGAACGGATCAACGCGCACGCCGATGAGGTGACCGAGCAGGAGCGCGGCGAGGCGGCGGTGGTGATCGCCGCGGCCAAACAGCGGGCCATCGACACCGGCCTGGAGATCGGCACCCGGATCTTCGAGGTCACCGGCGCCCGGGCCAGTGCCAACTCCGTCGGCCTTGATCTGTTCTGGCGCAACCTGCGCACGCACAGCCTGCACGACCCGGTGGCCCACAAGCGGGCCGAGGTCGGGCGCTACGCGCTGCTCGGCGAACTGCCCGAACCCACCTGGTACACCTGACCAATCCGCGAATCCGGCGCGGCCCCTGGGTTTGCGGGGCCGCGCCGGAGCACGTGAGTTTTCGCCATGATCCGCAAGCGTCCTTGACCGCCGCTCCACCGGCACGGGGGTAGATCCACCGGCGTGAGCGGTCCAGACTGGGGTGGCTTCACTCCAGTCAACGCAACGTCGCGGGGGGTTGTGGTGCACGACGTCGAAACCCCGTCCCTGGCCGGGACGGCTCGGATCAATGGGCGGACCGCGTTGGCCACGCTGGTCTACCTCGGCTTCGCCCTGCAGTTACTCCAGGTCGGCGTGCTGCCGCTGCTGCCGGTGATCGGCCGCTCGTTGCACGCCTCGACCGTGTCGACCTCCTGGATTCTCACCGGCGAACTCCTCGCCGGGGCGGTGTTTCTCGCCGCGTTGACCCGGCTGGCCGATCTGATCGGCAAGAAGCCGGTGATCGTGCTGGCCATGGCGCTCGTGCTGGCCGGCTGTGTGATCGACAGCTTCGCCGACACCTTCCCGGTCCTCATGATCGGCCGGGTGCTGATGGGCGCCCAACTCCCCATGCTCGCCCTGCCCGAGGCCATCGCCAGCGACACCATGCCCCCGGCCCGCGCGCACACCGCGATCAGTTCCATCCACTCCGGCACCGGCCTCGGTATCGCGGCCGGGCTGTTGCTGGCCGCGATCATCGGTGTGCACCCGCAGAACTGGCACCTGTTCTTCGTGGTCGCCGCCGTGGCCAGCCTGGTCGGCATCGTGGCCACCCTGGCCTTCGTGCGCGATTCGCCGGCCCGCGCCGGCGGCGGGCTGGACATTCCGGGCGCGGCCCTGCTCACCGTCGCGTTGGTGGCCCTGCTGCTCGGCCTGTCCGAGGGCCCGGCCTGGCACTGGGGTTCACCCCGGGTGATCGGGTTGCTGGCCGGTGGGTTGATCGCGGGCGCGCTGTGGTGGTGGCTGGAACGGAAGGTCCGGCATCCGCTGATCGACGTGGCCTATCTGACCCGCGCGGAGATCCGGTTGCCTTATCTGATGACCTTTCTGGTCGCGTTCGGTGTCTACGGCTCGCTGTCGGCGGTGACCCGGCTCGTGCAAACGCCGCTGGCCAGCGGGTTCGGCTACGGCTGGTCCAGTCTCACGGCGGGCTGGTTCGCGCTGCCGCAGGCGGTCGGCAGCCTGGTCGGCCTGGTCGTGCTGCGCACCGCGCGCCGTCGCGGACTCGTGCTCACCACGGCCATCGGCTGCGCCGCGATCACCATCGCGTTCGTTGGTTTCGCCGCCGGGCACGCGCATCCGGTGCTGGAACTGGCCTCCCTCGGGGTCGACTCGATGGGTCTGGCCATCGCGCTGGCCGCCACCCAGCTGCTGGTGCTGAGCGTGGTCTCCCGCGCCGCATCCGGCATCGGGCTCGGGCTGTCCGTGGTGATGTACGCGATCGGCAACTCGGTGGGCAGTGCCGTGGTCGGGGTGTTCTTCGCCGGGCTCACCGGCCCGACCGGGCAACCCGCGCTCTCCTCCTACCTGGCCTCGTTCGCCGTGTGCGGGCTGCTGGCGCTGATCGCCTTCGGACTGTGTCAGCCACTGGCCCGGCAACGAGCCGCGCGGGCCGAGGCGGTGGCGGTATGAGCCGGATTTCGCTGACCCTGGCCTGCTGGGACTACGACCGCACCCAGGCTCTGGCCGAGGGCAGCATCCGGCCCGAGGGCGTCGATCTGACCTATCTCTCGCTGCCGGTGGAGGAGACGTTCTACCGGATGATCCGGCACCGCGAGTTCGACATCGCGGAGATGTCCCTGTCCTCCTACGTGGTCAGCCTCGGCCAGGACGCGCCGTTCATCGCGATCCCGGTGTTCCCCTCGCGTTCCTTCCGGCACAACGGGATCTACACGCACGTCGATTCCGGCCTGCGCACCCCGGCCGACCTGGCCGGGCGCACCGTGGGCATCGCCGAGTGGCAGCTGACCGCGAACGTGTGGATTCGCGGGATGCTTGCCGAACACCACGGCCTGCCGGTCGACGCGGTGCACTACCGGAAGGGCGGGCTGCACGATCCGGGCCGGGAGGAGAAGGCGGCGGTGCGGTTGCCCTCCGGCATCGATCTGCGGCCGGTCGGGCCGGGGGAGACGCTGTCGGAGTTGTTGCTGCGCAGAGAGATCGACGCGATCTACACCCCGCGCAGCCCACAGCCGTTCCTGGCCGGGGACCCCCGGGTGCGCCGTCTGTTCGCCGATCCGCGCACCGAGGAGGAGAACTACTTCCGGGCCACCGGGATCTTCCCGATCATGCACACCGTGGTGCTGCGCCGCGATGTATACGCCGCCCGGCCGTGGCTGGCCCGCTCGCTGTACAAAGCCTTCCAGGAAGCCAAAACCGCCGCGCAGCAACGACTGGCCGAGACGGCCGCGCCGTATTCGATGATCCCGTGGGCCCACACCGAGTACGCCGCGGCCCGGGAGCTGATGGGCGCGGACTTCTGGCCCTATGGCCTGCCCGGCAACGAAACCACGCTCACCACCTTCCTGCGCTACGCGCACGAGCAGGGCCTGGCCGAGCGGATGCTGTCCCCGGCGGAACTGTTCGCGCCGGAGACCCTGGACAGCATCCTGGTATAAGGCTGGTCAGCCGGCGGACAGGGCGCTGATGCGCAGGAATCCGGCGGCCGTGCCCGGGGCCGGGCTGGTCATGGTCAGCCGGATCTCCGTGGTGCGCACCGGATCGAAGGCGATGGTGGTGGGCTGGTCGGACGCGTTCGCCCAACTGACCTGCTGGTGTGCGGCCGGCACGAAACCGGCGGCGGTGCGGTAGCTGACCGTGACACCGGCCGGCCGGGCCAGCGGCGCGCCGGTGGTGAAGTTCGCGGTGACCGTGCCGATTCGCTGATCTCCCGGCCAGGAAAGGGAAACCCAGTCGGTGGCCCGGGACACGCTGACCGCGTTGAGAGTCGGTGTGGCGGGCTTGTCGTAGTAGTTCGACCAGCCGGTGCTCGGATCGCCGTCGGTCATGGCCGCGGGCACGGTGTCCGGCGCACCCGAGTAACTGGCGTCCACCGCCGGGGCGGCCGCGGGTGCCGGGCCGGGGCCGGACATGCCCGAACCGGGGCCATTGCGTTGTCCGGCGACCGATCCGGGCAGCGTGAGGGCGCCGGAGGACAGGCCGGGGGAGCTGGCCCGCACGGTGATCGGACCGCGTCCGGCGGTCGCGCCGACGACCGCGACAGCCAGGCCGCAACACGCGGGCGTGGTGGGCTCCTGGTAGCCCTGGGCGTTGTCCTGGCTGCCATTGTCCACTCCGGACAGTCGTCCCGAGCCCTCGACGGTGAACCGGATTGTGTTGTCCGCGCTGGGCACCCGGACGCCGTGCGCGTCGACCACGGTGGCGATCACGAACGACATGCTGCCGCCGGCCGCGCGGTCCGGGGTGAGCGTGACGGCGTGCGGGGCGCCCGCGGTGACCAGCTGGTCCCGGGCCACCTCGCGGCCGCCGTCCCGGGCCACCGCGGTCAGGGTGCCCGGCGCGAACGGCACGGTCCAGGTCAGGTGCAGTTTTCCGGTGCTGCCGTTGGGACTGGTGTAGCTGCCCGAGGGGTAGTTGCGGTCGTCGCCGGTCGGCTCGGTGGTTTCCAGGTAGCCGCGGCCGTCAGTGGTCGTCTTGCGGTCGAACTGCTTGACTCCCAACGACTTTCCGTTCAGGAACAGCTCCACCGTGGCCACGTTGGCGTACGCCCAGACCGACACCGGTTCGCCGGGCTGGTGATCGGTCCAGTTCATCGGGGTCAGGTGCACCATCGGCTCGCCCGACCACTGGCTGCGGAACACGTGGTAGGCGTCCTTGGGCAGGCCGGCGGTGTCCGTGGCGCCGAAGAACGAGGACTTCACCGGGAACACGTCATAGGGCGTCGGCTCGCCGATGTAGTCCTGTCCGGCCCACAGGAACTGGCCCTGGAAGAACTTGCGGTCCCGGTCCTTCTTCAGCGAGTACTCGCCGGACAGCGTCCAGGAGGCCAGGTTGTTGTCGTAGGAGGAGGTGGCCCGCTTGCCGGGCGTGTAGTTCTCCCCGGTGTTGAGCAACTGCGGGTCCTGGTAACAGCCGCGCGAGGAGGTCTCCGAGGAGGACTCGGACTCGAAGAAGAACTTGTCCGGATAGGCCGCGTGCAACCCGTCCAGCGACATCGCGGTGTTGTAGTTCAGGCCGAGGCCGTCCAGTTGCTTGAGGATGCCGTCCTGTGGGGAGCCGGGCGCGGGCACGCTGCGGTACTGGTCGGAGCCCATCACCACCGGACGGGTCGGGTCCAGTGACCGCACGGTGGCGATCAGCTTGGCCGCGATCGCCGGCCCGCCGGCCATCCAGGTGTCCGGGGTCTCGTTGCCGATCGACCACAACACCACGGCCGGTGAGTTCCGGTTGGCGCACACCATTTCGGTGATGTCGAACTGGCTCCATTGATCGAACCAGATGTGGTAGTCGTAGGCGACTTTCCCGCTGTGCCAGCAGTCGAACGCCTCGACCATGAGCAGGACACCCACCCGCTCGCACACCGCGACCAGCTCCGGCGCGGGCGGATTGTGCGCGGTGCGCACCGCGTTCACGCCCATGCTCTTCATCAGCAGCAACTGCCGGGTCAGCGCGTCGGCGTCGATCACCGCGCCCAACGGCCCCTGGGTGGCGTGCAGGTCCACGCCCCGCAGCTTCATTTCCTTGCCGTTGAGCGAAAATCCTTCGTCTGGATCGAACACCGCGGTGCGCACGCCGAAGTCGGTCGTCGTGCTGTCCACCACCCGGCCACCGATCAGCACATCGGTGCGCAGCTGGTAGAGGTGCGGGGCGTCGGTGGACCACGGGGCGGGCTTGGCCAGTCGCATGCCGGTCGTTGCGGTCGCGTTGCCCGACGCGGGCACGGCCACGGTGGTCGAGCCGGTGGCGACCGAATGCCCGGCCGGGTCCAGCACGGTGGTGCGCACCTGTGCCGACATCGCGGCGGTGCCGTCGTTGGCCAGCTGGGTGGCCACGTTCACCTGCGCGTAGCCGGGCAGGGTGGTGGCCAGGCCAGGGGTGGTGATGACGGTGCCGTATCGGGCCACGTGCACCGGGTCGGTGACGATCAGGTGCGCGTTGCGGTAGATGCCGCTGCCGGAGTACCAGCGGCTGCTGGGCAACTGGTTCTGCGCGCGCACGGCCAGCACGTTCGGGGTGACGCCGTCGGTGTGCAGCAGCGCGGTGAGGTCGTAGTTGGTGCCGGTGTAGGCGTAGGGGTGATTGCCGAGCAGGGCGCCGTTGAGATACACGAAGGCGTCGGAGTAGATGCCGTCGAACTCGACCGAGATCCGCTTGCCGGCCAGCGACGACGGCAGCGTGAAGGTCTTGCGGTACCAGCCAAGGCCGCCCGGGAAGAAGCCGGTGGCGCTGCTGGTGTCGGCCTGCTGCACCGGGGCCAGTTCGATGCTCCAGTCGTGCGGCAGATCCACCGTGCGCCAGGCCGAATCGTCGTAGTCAGGGTCGGCGGCGTGCGCGTACGCGCCCGTGGGGTCGGTGACATCGGTGGTGTTGACCAGGGCGAACTTCCACTGCGCGCCGATGTTCGTGCTGCGTCCGGACAGACCGGGGGACAGCCCGGCCACCGCGTCGGCGGCCCGGGCGGCGGGGGCGAAGGCGGAGGCCAGCGCGAGTGCGCCGAGCCCGGCGCCGACCCCGCCCAGCACCTGGCGACGGGACGGCGTGACAGGGGACGAGATTTTCCGATCCATGGCTCCCTCGGCAAAGACCAGACATTCCCGCGCACAGCGCAACGGAAGTGAACAGAACAGAACCATCGTGTCCGGCCGTGGACAGAAGTCAATGCGCCGGTAGGGCGACACCAGGTCGAACGGGTCGTCGAACGCGTCCTGGTGTTCGACCGGTCGACCGTCTGGCCCGATCCGGCCACGTCCGCGCGGGTACCGCCAGACGAAACGGGCCGCGCGGAGTTCACAGTGGACATTCCGGCGCGGTGCGATCCCCGACATCCAGGTCTTACCGGGACGGCACACGGCTGTCGTGCGCAACAGTTTCACTGGGCAGAACCAATTCCCCGTCAACCACAACGATTCCCGGTCAACCCAGCCCACCCGGAAGGACCACCTGTGCCCATCTCAGTGACCGCCGCGCTGTCCGATCAGGGGCAGGTGGCCGCAAGCAAGATCGAGGATCTCCGCCGCCCCGGCCGCTATCTGATCAGCTCCATGCTGGCCGGCGCCTACATCGGTGTGGCGGTGGTGCTGCTGTGCTCGGCCGCCGGTCCGCTGCTGGCGGCCTCCTCGCCGTGGGCCAAGCTCGTCGAGGGCCTGGTCTTCGGCGTCGCGCTGACCCTGGTCGTGTTCGCAGGCGCGGAACTGTCCACCGGCAACATGATGACCGCGGTGCAGGGCGTGCTGACCGGCCGCGCTTCCATCGGCGGCAGTGTCGCGCTGATCGTCGGTTCGTTCGTCGGCAACCTCGTCGGCTCGGTCGTGTTCGCCTGGCTGGTGCACGCCAGCGGCGCGCTGGGCGCGGGCGCCACCGCCGGGCACGTCGCCCCCGGCCTGTTCGCGCTGACCAGTCTGGTCAAGGCCAAGGCGGCGGAGTCGGCCTCGGCGCTGTTCTTCCGCGGCGTGCTGTGCAACTTCCTGGTCTGCCTCGCGGTGTGGATGGCCGCCCGGACCAAGTCCGACGGCGCCAAGCTGGCGCTGATCTTCTGGTGCCTGCTGGCCTTCGTAGGCTCCGGCTTCGAGCACGTGGTGGCCAACATGACCATCTACGCGCTGGGCATCTTCGAACACATCAAGGACGCCACCATCGGCGGTTACGCGAAGAACCTGCTGTTCGTCGGGCTGGGCAACCTGGTCGGCGGCGGCCTGCTGGTCGGCGCGGCCTACGGCGTGCTCGGCCGCAGCCCGAAGTCCGGGTCCGAGGAGACGAAGCAGGAGGCCGAGGAACCGGCCGCGGTGCCCGCCTGAGTCCCGCGAACGCGAGCGGGCCGGTCCGGATCGACATCCGGACCGGCCCGTCGCCGCGCGGGGGAGCGGCTATCCGGTGTAGGACACGCTGAACCCGTCGCCGCTGGAGTTGGGCGCGGACGGCGTCGAGTACGTGGTGCCGTTCTGCACGAGCAGAATCTCGTCGTCGCTGGTCAGGCCGGGGCTGTTGCCGTTGACCTTGAGGTTGGAGAAGTCGAACGTGGAGAAGTCGGCGATCTGGGCGATGTTCCCGTTGATCTCCGGCGCCTCCTGGATGTATTCCACCGAGCCACCCGAGCCGCCGTACTGCTGCTGGGTGCTGAAGTTCTGGCCGGTGGTGTTGTCGGCGATGTTGATCGTCCAGGTGCTGCCGCTGTCCTGGGCGACCGAGGCGGTCATCGAATCACCGGGGGAGATGGTCATGCTGTCGATCGGCGTCTCCGCCGCGGGCAGGATCTCCCACCAGGCGTTGTAGTGGGCCGAGCCACCGGTGTAGTCGGCCTCGGTGCCGGTCTGGATCAGGTTGGAGTTGCCGTCGCCGTCGATGCCCACCCAGGCCGAGGAGTAGGTGTCCGAGCTGGACGCCGACACCGAGGGCACCGTCCAGGTGGCCTCGGCGCTGGTGTAGCCGCTACCGGTTTCGGCGTAGCCGGACCAGTTTCCGGACTGCTGGGCATTCTTGTTGTGCCCGACGACGTGGTCGGTCGCGTTGACGTGCTGGGCCGGTGCGGCCGCGCCCACAGCGGGCAATACCGCCAGTGCCAGGCCGGCGGCGACTCCGGCCAGCGCACCGGCGCGCAGGGATTTCAGGCCCATCTTGACAAGCCTTTCTCGTGGTCCACGCGCCAGCCGGAAAAGCGGACGCGGAACGATCGTGCGGCCGAAAATTGCCGATGGCAAGGAATTCCGCGATAAACCCGACTATCGTCGGGGGTAATTGCGGCATATCGTGGAATCAATTGTCAAAGCCGTGAAAATTCACCCGCGGCAGCCATTGTGTGAAGATGAATGGTGCGACTCGTCGTTCGAAGTTCGTAAGAGTACGATCTAGTGGAGACCCCGAGCCCGAGGAGCGCCGTGAGCACGCTGTTCCAGCCCTACCGGCTGCGATCGCTGACCCTGCCCAACCGAGTGTGGCTGTCCCCGATGTGCCAGTACAGCGCGGCCGACTCCGGCCCGCGGACCGGCGCCCCCGGCGACTGGCACTTCGCCCACCTGGCCGGCCGGACGGTCGGCGGGGCCGGGCTGATCTTCACCGAGGCCGCCGCGGTCAGCCCGGTCGGCCGGATCAGCCCGTTCGACTTGGGCATCTGGAACGACCAGCAGGTGGCCGCGTTCCGCCGGATCACCGAGTTCGTGCGCGGCCAGGGCGCCCACGCGGGCATCCAGCTGGCGCACGCCGGGCGCAAGTCCTCCACCCGGCGGCCCTGGGACGGCGGCGGCCCGCTGCCCGAATCCGAGGGCGGCTGGACCGCGGTCGGGCCCAGCCCGCTCCCGTTCGACGAGGGCTACCCCGCCCCGCACGAACTGACCGAGGCCGAGATCGGCGAGGTGGTCGCCCAGTTCGCCGGCGCGGCCTGGCGGGCGCTGGAGGCCGGGTTCGAGGTGGCCGAGGTGCACGGCGCGCACGGCTACCTGATCCACCAGTTCCTGTCCCCGCACAGCAACCACCGGACCGACGCCTACGGCGGCTCGTTCGACAACCGCATCCGGCTCGCGCTGCGGGTGGCCGACGCGGTGCGCGAGGTGTGGCCGGACGAGCTGCCGGTGTTCTTCCGGGTGTCGGCCACCGACTGGCTCACCGAGAACGACCAGGACGAGCGCACCGGCTGGACCGCCGAGGACACCGTCGCGCTGGCCGCGCGGCTGCGCGAGCACGGCGTGGACCTGCTGGACGTGTCCACCGGCGGACTGGCGCCCCGGACGCACATCCCGGTCGGCCCCGGCTACCAGGTGCCCTTCGCCGCGCGGGTGCGGGCCGAGACCGGGCTGCCGGTGGCCGCGGTCGGCTTGATCACAGAGGCCGAGCAGGCGGAGAAGATCGTGGCCAACGGTGAGGCGGACGCGGTGCTGATCGGCCGGGAACTCCTGCGCAACCCGTACTGGCCCCGGCAGGCCGCCCGCACGCTCGGTGCCGAGCTGCCCACGCCGCCGCAGTACCTCCGCGCAATCTGATCTTTTGATCGGTCATTGGCGCGCTTCCTCCGCGCTTGCCGCCCCGTGAGGACCAAGGGTTCTCCGCTGAGTGACCAAGGACAGTGACGCCGCGGTCACGATTCGGATTTCCTTGCCGCGCAAGGTTTCTTTAACCGGAGGCGGAGGACGGCGTGGCGGCCCCCGAGATGACCGGCCCGATGGGCTGGTGGGCACTGGCCGTGCCGCTGGCGCTGCTGGCGGTGGCGTTGGTGGTCGGGCTGTGGGTGTTGTGGACGGTGTGGCGGGGCCGCAAGCTGTCACCCCCACCCCCACCGCCGCAACCGCTGGTGTCCCAGGCCGAGCGGGTCCGGGCCGAAGCGGCGGTGCGGGTGCAGGCCAGCCTCGGCCGGCTCAGCGCCGAGCAGGCCGAGGAACGGCTGGCCGCGGTGGTCGCGGCGCAGAGCCCGGAGGAGCTGCGCGCGGTGCTGGCCGGGCTGCCCGAACGTCCCGGTGTGTCCCTGGACTGACCGCGCACCTCGGTCCCGGCTGGCACACTCGGCGGGTGATGTCCCCATGACCGCGGTGCTGGCGCTGATCGGCTTTGTGCTGCCGCTTGGCCTGGACTCCCTGGCCGTCGCGGCCGCGATCGGCGCCGCCGGCCGGCTGGCCGAGCGGGACCGGTGGCGGATCGCGGCGTTGTTCCTGGTGTTCGAGGCCGGGATGCCGGTGCTCGGACTGGCGATCGGCGCTCCGCTCGCGGAGGTGGTCGGTCCGGCCGCCGACTACGTGGCGGCGGGCGCGGTGCTGGCCATCGGCGGGTGGATGCTGGTGCACGGCGAATCCGAGGACGAACAGGAGAAAGCCGAGCGGCTGGCCAGCGCCCGGGGCGCCGGGCTGGTCGGGCTCGGGGTGAGCATCAGCCTGGACGAGCTGGCCATCGGGTTCAGCCTGGGCCTGGCCCACCTGCCGCTGGTGCCGGTGCTGATCGCCATCGGCGGGCAGGCGTTCATCGCCGCCCAGCTCGGACTGCGCTTTGGCGCGCGGATGGCCGAGCGGCACCGGGAAGCGGCGGAGCGGCTGGCCGGGCTGGTACTGGTCGTCCTCGGCCTGGTGATGATCGCCGAGCACCTGTTCGCCTGAGCACGTCCGCGATCGCGCCGGGCATCCTGTCGGGGATCCCCGTACTTCTCGCGAATTACTATTTCCCGCGCGGACATCGTTCTCGCGGGGGATGTGGCCGGGTGTGGACCGGGCCATGCTGATTCAGCCGGGTGTCGGAATATCCGGCGCCGAGCCGGTGAGTCAGACCGGATTCCGTAAGCGGGGACTGCCCGGCCGTCTCGGCGTGCGCCGGGGCGGCCGGACGGGGCTACCGTGAGCCGGGTGCGGATCGCCACCTGGAACGTGAACTCGGCCAAACAACGCCTGCCCCGTCTGCTGCCCTGGCTGGACGAGCGGCGCCCGGACGTGGTCTGCCTGCAGGAGACCAAACTCGCCGATGACGCGTTCACCGAGTTGTTCGCCGACGAGCTCGACAGCCGCGGCTACACCTTCGCCGCGCACGGCGAGGGCCGGTGGAACGGGGTGGCCATCCTGTCCCGGGCCGGCCTGGACGACGTGGTCACCGGCATCCCGGATGGCCCCGGCTTCCCCGGGCAAGAGGCCCGCGCGGTGTCCGCGACCTGCTCCGGGGTGCGGGTGTACTCGGTGTACGTGCCCAACGGGCGGGAGCCGGATTCCGAGCACTACCACTACAAACTGGCCTGGCTGGCCGCGCTGCGGGCGATGGTGGAAGACGGGCCGGAGCAGCCGGTGGTGTGCGGAGACATGAACATCGCGCCCACCGACGCCGACGTGTTCGACCCGGCCGCCTATGAGGGCCACACCCACGTCACCCCGCCCGAACGGGCCGCGCTGCGCGAGCTGACCGGCCTGGGGTTGCGCGACGTGGTGCGCGAGCGCTGGCCGCAGGAGCGGGTGTTCACCTACTGGGACTACCGGGCCGGCATGTTCCACCAGAACCTGGGCATGCGTATCGACCTGGTGCTGGCCGCCGAGCCGGTGGCCGGGCGGGTGCGCGCGGCCTGGGTGGACCGGCAGGCCCGCAAGGGCACCGGGCCCAGCGACCACGCCCCGGTGATCGTCGACCTGGACGAGGCCCCGGACGGGGACATCGGCCCGATGGTGCCGCCACCCTCGGCCCGCGGCGGCAAACGCGGCTCGGTGAAGCTGCCCCAGTCGCGCTGACTCACCAGCCGCCGTGGTGGTCGGGCACCAGGAACACCAATGGCAGCGCGATCAGCAACAGCACACCGAAAATCAGGAACACATGCGCCTCGGCCAATCCGGGCGCGGCGGACCGGGCGATGACCGCGGTGGTCACCGAGATCGCGATGATCGCGCCGGACTGCCGGAACATGCCGCGCAGCCCGGCGATCGCGGCCACCTGCTCGGGCGCCAGTTGCAGGCTGGCATTGTTGGACGCGGGCACCGCCAGACCCATGCCGCAGCCGGTGATCCCGGCCGCGATGGACAGCCAGGCATACGGGGTCAGCGGCGGGGAGAGCGACATCAGGAACAGGCCGGCGGCCATCGCGGAGAAACCCAGGATCATGGGCAGCCGGTATCCGGTGCGGCGCAGGGTGAGCACGGCCAGCCCGGCCATGGAGATCATGCCGACCGCGCGGGCGGTGAGCAGGGTGCCCGCGCCCAGCGGCTGGATGCCGAACCGGTCCTGCGCGTACAGCGGCACCAGCGCGGCGAAGCCCAGCACGGCCGCGCCGTAGAGCAGGTTGATCACGTTCATCACGCCGAAACCGCGACCGCGCAGCAACTGGTAGGGGATGAACGGCGCGGAGAACCGCTGGGAATGCCGCACGAACAGCACCCCGGCCGCCACCGCGATCGCCTCGCAGCTCAGGAAAACCGGGCTGTACAACGGAATCTTCCCACTGCCCAGGTAGGTGATGCCGAACATGGCGGCCAGGATCAGCACGCCGAGCAGGGTGACGCCGCGGACGTCGATGCGGCGGCTGACCCGGGTGGAACTGCCCGGCACGTACTTGGCCGCCAGCGCGATCAGCACCACGCCGATGGGCACGTTGACCAGGAAGATGCCGCGCCAGGACCAGAACGCCACGAACACCCCGCCGATGATCGGGCCGACGATGCCGCCGATGGGCAGGATGCTGGTGAACATGCCCAGCGCCTTGTCCCGGTCCCGGCCGAAGTGGTCGGACACGATGCCGGTGGCCGAGGGCATGAACGCGCCGCCGCCCAGCGCCTGCACCGCGCGCAGTGCCACCAGCAGGTAGATGTTGCCGGAAAAGCCACACGCCAGGGAGGCCACCGTGAACACGGCCGCGGAGATCAGGTAGACCTTCTTGCGGCCGTACATGTCGCTGATCTTGCCCGCCATGGGCATGGCCAGCACCTGGCCGAGCGCATAGATGGTGATGGTCCAGCCGCTCCAGTTGATCTGGGCGTGCAGTTCCCGTTGGATGGCCGGCAGCGCGGTGGCCACAATGGTCTGGTCGAGGGAGGCCATGAACAGGCCCATGGACACGATGACGAAGATCAGTCGTCGCCGGGCCAGCGGTTCCCCGGCGTCCGCGCCGACGCGATCGGCGGAGACGGAACCGTGGCCCACGGCGCTCACCTGGTGCGCCCGGATGTGGCGGGGGCCGGGGCCACCCGCCGTTGATCACGCTCAGAACTCGAACCGCTCACATCCTGTTACGGTACTTGCTAACTAGCAAGCAATCAAATCCTCTGGAGGTGTGATGGACGTCGACCTCGTGGCCCGGCTACGCGGCGTGATCGGCCGACTGGCCCGTCAACTGAACGAGACCTCCACCGGAGAAGGCCTCACGCCGACCCAGTACTCGGTGCTCGGCCTGGTGCGCACCCGCGGACCGCTGGGCCTGGCCGACCTGGCCGACCTGGAGGGGCTCAACCCGACCATGCTGTCCCGGATCATCCGCAAGCTCGACGACAGCGACCTGATCCAGCGGCTGCCCGACCCGACCGACCTGCGCGCGGTGCGGGTGGAGATCACCCCGGCCGGGGAACTGGTGCACCAGCGCATCCGGGAGCGACGCACCACGGTGCTCACGCACTGCCTCGACCAGCTGCCCGCGGCCACCGCGAGCACACTGCTGGACTCGGTGCCCGCCATGGAGGAACTGGCCGAGACGGTGCGCGAACTGTCCAAAAAGGAACTTTAGGTCGCGGTGGCGAAGCGGCGTCAGGCGGCGGTGGCGGGCGGGGTCTCGCCCCGGACCTCGGCCACCAGCTCGGTGATCGCGGCCATGATCCGCGCGGTCGCCGCCCGCAGCACCGCGGGTGTCGGCTCCTGGTCGAGGAAGTCCGACAGGTCCACCGGTTTCCCGGCGACCACGTACACGGTGTGCCGGGGCAGCAGCCGGGGGACGGCCTTGCCGCGGACCAGCACCCGCTGGCCGCCCCAGTGCACCACCGGCACCACCGGCACCCCGGTGGCCAGCGCCATCCGGGCCACCCCGGTGCGGCCGCGCATCGGCCAGCCGTCCGGATCGTCGGTGAACGTGCCTTCCGGGTACACCACCACCGCCGCGCCGGCCCGCAGTGCCTCCAGCGCGCGGGAGTAGACGCCCAGCGGCGCCGCGGTGTCCCGGCGGACCGGGATGTGCCCGCCTCCCGCCAGCACGGATTTCACCAGCGGCAGCTTCCAGAGCTCGGCCTTGGCCAGGTAGCGCGGGATGCGGCCGTGCGCCAGCACGTACCCGGTGCCCGAGATCGGATCCAGGAACGACACATGGTTGCTGGCCACCAGCACCCCGCCGGAGCGCGGCACGTTCTCCCCGCCCAGCCAGATCTGCCGGGTGAACACCATCAGCCACGGCCACAGCACGTCGATGGCCAGCCCGTACCAGAAACCCCGCCCCCGCCGCGGGGTGCGCGCCAGCTGGGTCGTCCGCCGCCACATCCGGCTGTCCGGATCCGTTTCATGCACACCCGATTTTCGCAGCCGGGCGACCTCCGGCCTGGTCACGGGTGGAGATTGGGTGGAGTCCGGGTGGATTCCGTAGCCGGACTACTGCTCAGCGTCACCGGCATAGGTTACGGTGACCTATGTGTGGGTAGAGATTCTGCTGTTGTCCAACCTGGCCAAGCGGCCCGCGCACGGCTACGAGTTGCGCCAGCGCGTCGAGGCGGGCAGTGGCTACACGTTGTCCAACAACTCGCTCTATCCGGTGCTGCGCCGGTTCCACGACGCGGCCGCGGTCACCCGCACGCCCCAGCAACAGGCCAACCGCCCGGTCCGGCACGTCTACGAGATCACCGACGTGGGCCGGGAACTGCTGCACGACATGCTCGCCGACCTGCCCGACGACCTGGCCGGGGAGAGCGCGGAGTTCCTGGCCCGGCTGGCCAGCTTCGACCGGCTGGACATCGCCGAACGGCTGGGCGTGCTGGACGCCCGGCTGGCCGCGCTGGACCGGCTGCGCACCCGGCTGCACGGCCCCGCCGAGGAAGCCCCGCCGGACGGCTGGTCCCGGCTGGTGCTCGACGAGGTGCTGCGCCGCACCCACGACGAACAACACTGGCTCGCCGCCGTGCGGGTCCGTGCCGAGTCGACCCAGGAGGAGAAAACCGATGACGATCGGTGAGGACGTCCGCCCGCAGCTTCCGTTCGACCGACCCAGCGTGCTGGACATCGCCCCGGAATACGAGACGCTGCGCCACGAGGCGCCGCTGGTGCGAGTGCGCACCCCGGCCGGCGATCAGGCCTGGCTGGTCACCCGCTTCACCGAGACCCGCGAGCTGCTGGGCGATGTGCGCCTCGGCCGCTCCCACCCGCGACCGGAGCAGGCCGCGGTGGTGTCCGACGCGGCCATCATCAGCGGCCCGCAGGGCGACTACGACACCGAACGCGCCGACCACACCCGGATGCGCAAACTGCTGGTCCCGGCGTTCTCCGCGACCCGGATGCGCCGGCTCGCCGAGCACGTGCGCGACCTGGTGCAGCAGCGGCTGGACGCCATGCAGGCGGCCCACGACGCCGCCCCGGACCAGCCGCTGGACCTGCACGCGCTGCTGTCCTTCCCGCTGCCCGTGCTGGTCATCTGCGAGCTGCTCGGGGTGCCGTTCGAGGACCGCGACTACTTCCACGAGCTGTCCAACCGGGTCAACCGGATCAACTCCGGCGGCGACGCGGCCGTGGCCCAGCAGGAGTTCCGGGCCTACCTTGGCCGGCTGGCCGAGGCCAAGCGGGCCGCGCCGGGCGAGGACGTGGTGTCGGATCTGGTGCGAGCGCAGGAAACCGACCCCACCCTCACCAACGAGGAGGTGTCCCGGCTGGGCGCGGGCCTGCTGTTCGCCGGGCACGAGACCACGGTCAACCGGATCGACCTCGGCGTGCTGATCCTGCTGTCCGATGTGGACCGTCGGGACGCCTTCGCCGCCGACCCGGACAGCCAGGTGCAGCGCACCGTGGAGGAGATCCTGCGGCTGTCCTCGCCCGGCGGGCTGGGCCTGCTGCGCTACGCGCACGAGGACATCGAGGTCAGCGGGCAGGTGGTGCACCGCGGCGAGGCGGTGCTGCTGCCCACCGGCGCGGCCAACCGGGACGACTCGGTGTTCGAAGCGGCCGACGAGTTCGACCCGGCCCGCAGTCCCAACGCGCACGTGGCGTTCGGCTACGGCGTGCACTTCTGCATCGGCGCCAGCCTCGCCCGCACCGAGCTGCGGGTGGTGTTCGCCGAGCTGTTCCGCCGGTTCCCGAAGTTGCGGCTGGCCGTGCCGATCGAGGAACTGACCATGCGCACCAGCCACGTCACCGGCGGCGTCACCTCGGTGCCGGTCACCTGGTGAGACGCGGTCCGGTCGCGTTCCGGGCGCGGCCGGGCCCGCCTGGGTTCGGTCAGGTCCGCCTGGGTTCGCTCAGGTCCGGGGAAGCGTGATGTCCCGGACCACCGGGTGGCTGGAGGCGACCACGCTGGCCGCGCGGGGCGAGACGCAGGCCAGCGCGTCCGGCCGCGGGGTGCAGATGAGCAGGTAGGCGCCGGGGCCGGGCGGGGTAAGGCAGTATTTGCCGTCCTCGCCGGTCACCGTCCGGCTGACCTCCCGGCCCACGTCGTCCACCAGGGTCACCGTCACCGGCACCGGCCGCTTGTCCGGCCGGGACACCACCCCGCGGATCGTCCCGGACTTGCGGGCGCAGTCCCGCGCGTGCCGGCCCACCGGTCCGCTGCGCCCGGCTGGGGCGCCGGTCCTGGGAGCGCCGGTCTTCACCGGATTCGCGCGGGCCGGGGCCGGCCGGGCCGTCGTCGCTGTCGGGGTTTGCGTTGGGGCGACGGGCTTTGGCGCTGGCGAGAACGTCGGGGGCGCGCTGCGTTGTCGCGGGGCAACGGAAACCGGGCGGGCCGGGGGAGCGGCGGACGCGGTTTTCGCTTGGTGCGAGGGCTTCTGGGTGTGCGCCGGTGCGGTGGGCTCCGGTTTCGCCGTGGGGTCCAGCTGGTCGAGCGTCTCGTCCAGGCGGCGCAGGTAGGCCAGCATGGCGCGCGGCGCCTCGCCGGTCGAGCCGTACCAGGAGCGCAGGGTCAGGCCGATCGCGTCCAGCTGCTGCGCGGCCTCGGCGGCCGGGCCGGGTTCCCGCGCGGCCAGGGCCCTGGCGCGAGCGGCCAGCAGATCGCACACCCGGGCCAGCGAGGCGGCCAGCTGCACGCCGACGCGCGGAGTGGTGTGCACCTCCCGGGCCAGGCCTCGCGCCTGGTGGGCCAGCAGCGAGTACATCGCGAAGCGCCGCCGCTCGGACCGCACGCCCGGGAACGGGGCGGCCGAGCCGAACAGCAGCGGCAGCGTCCAGGGCCGGGTGATGGTGAGCAGCTGCTGCAGCGTGGCGTCCATGGCGCGGGCCGAGGCGCGCGGGTTCTCCTCGCCGAAACCGTTGGCCCGCAGGTGTTTGGCGTTGCTCTCCAGCAGGTCGGCCAGGGCGGTGGAGAAGTTGTCCGCGGCCAGCCGGGCCATCCGGCCGGTGCTGGTGGGCAGGAAGCAGACCGCTACCAGGCAGCCGATGATCGCGCCGACCGCGGTTTCGATCAGCCGCAGGAACATCAGCCCGTCGGAGAACTCGTTGAGGATGGTGTAGAGCTGGGCGACCATGGTGGTGATGAACACGACGGCCAGCGCGTAGGTGAAGCGCATCAGGAAGAACGCGACGACCACCGAGCCGAGGATGACCGCGAACACCGCGATCAGGTTGCCGTGGGTGAGATCCACGAACAGGATGGCCACGCCGACGCCGACCAGGGTGCCCAGCGCGCGGTCCACCGCCTTGTTGACCGTCTCGGCCGCGGTCGCGGTGCCGGTGAACGCCATGAAGCAGGCCAGCACGGCCCAGTAGTAGCGGCGCTCGCTGATGGCCGAGCCGACGACGATGGCCAGGCCGGAGGCCAGCGCGACCTGGATGGCCTGGCGGGTGGTCAGCCGCAGCCCCATCAGCCAGCCCCGCAGTCCGCGCGGCCGCCGCTCGCCGAGCTGGTCGGCGATGGCCGCCGCGCCCGGGAGCCGGCCGTTGAGCAGCAGGATCGACGGTGTGAACTCGCGTTCCCCGATGGTGTCCACAGTGGAGTTCGCGGCGTCCAGGGCGATCACCGAGTCGGCCAGGTCGACCACGCCGGTGCCCAGCCGGTAGGCGGCGGCGGTGGAGGCGTATCCGCCGCCGCTGTTGACGCCCAGCGCGGTCAGCCGCCCACCGGCGGCGCGCGCCGCGTCCGGGTCGTTGCGGCGCAGCGCGGTCAGCGCCTGGCGGATGTCGGAGAGTTGTTCGGCGGCAACGGTTTCCTGCTGCTCGTGCAGCCGGTTGATGGCGGTGCCGACGGCGCCCGCGGCCAGTTCGGAGGCCAGCACCCGGTGCCGCAGCACCTCCTCCGAGCTGCCTTCCGGTAGGGAGCCCGGAGTGGCGAGCTGGCCGTCGATGAGCAGGGCGGCCTCGTTGAGCCGGATCAGCCGGTTGTGCAGCCTCCGGGTGGCGCGCACGTCGTCCGGGCCGGCCTCGACCAGCTCCAGCCCGGCGTCGGCGACCGCGCGCAGCCGGGCCCGGAAGGCGTGCAGCATACGCTCGGTGACCTTGCTGGGCTGGTCGCGGAAGATGAACACCTGCAGGACCAGCATCACGACCAGTAGCGCGGCCACGGCCAGCAGCAGCGCGGGCAGATCCGAGAGGGGCAGCCCGGTGAACATGGTCATGAAGTAGCCCATCCAGCCGACCAGGCCGTAGGCGAACAGGCGCGGGCCCCACCGTCTGATGTAGACGGCCGCGAACATGATCACGACGAAGCCGACGAGTGCGGCGATGTGGTGCGGCGAGAGCAGGGCGGCGACCACCATGCCGACCACGATGGGGATCGGCATGAGCCCGATGGTGAGCGCGCGAGCGCCGCGGGTCGGGTCGCTGACGGTGAACGTGATGTTCAGGCCGAGGACCGCGCACAGCAGCATCGGGATGAGCGCGATCTGGTGGGTGAGCTGGGCGACGCCGAACCCGACCAGGACGCCGATACTCACGCTGATCGCGGCCCGGATGGCCAGGCGGGCCTGGGAGAGTCCTGGATCGGATGAGCAGAAACGTCCCCACATGTCGCGACCGATGATGGCCAACCCGGGACGTTGCAAACCCAGCCTCCAGATGAAGTTACGTAGCGCTACCAGCGACACGCGGTCACCGTTGGCCCTCGCGTCCGCTTGCCCAGCTTAACCCATTAGTGATCTTAAGCGACACAGCGTGACAGATACTAGCTGTGATGTTCGTCGATTACCTAACTAAATATTTGTCCACTGTGACTTCAGTGAAGAGTGAAATTTAGTTCGCATGTCGGTTCGACGCGACCGCCGTCGACAGTGAGCCCAAAGACGCACCGACGACGATGATCGCCGGCCAAGGACTTTGGTGATCAACAGTGGCGGCGAGTCGCGCCGCCTTGGCCGCCGTTGGCGATTGATTCGATAACTGTTCGCGGTTGTCGCGTAACGCCACGGCGGAGACCGCCGACGTAACTCGCGCAGCGCGGCATTGGCATGGCCCCACCAGGCGTGGGGCTACTGCGCCGCGCGAAAACGGTGCTGACTCGGTTGGGAAAGGCGTCGAGATGGAGATCGCGGAGCGGGCCCAGGCATTGGCCCTGAAGATCAGAAAACACAAGCCGGGGATCGAAACCGAAGAGGCGACGAAGAACGCGTTCGTCATGCCGTTCATCAGCACCGTGCTCGGTTATGACGTGTTCAATCCGGCCGAGGTGATTCCGGAGTTCACCGCCGACGTCGGTACGAAACGCGGCGAGAAGATCGACTACGCGATCGTGCACAACGGCCAGGTGCAGGTGCTGGTCGAGGCCAAGAAGATCAGTGAGGAGCTGCGCATCGAGCATGCGTCCCAGCTCTACCGGTACTTCGCCGTCACCAACGCCAGGATCGCGATCCTGACCAACGGGGAGATCTACGAGTTCTACACGGATCTGGACGCGCCCAACCGGATGGACGCCAAACCCTTCCTGGTACTGAATTTCTCCGATATCGATCCGACGCTGCTTCCGGAGTTGGCCAAGCTGACCAAGGAATCATTCGATCTGGACTCGGTGATCAGCGCGGCGGGGGAGTTGAAGTACATCGGTCAGCTCAAGCGCATCCTGGCCGTGCAGTTCAAACAGCCCGAGGACGAGTGGGTGCGTTTCCTCACCACCCGAGTCTACGAAGGATCATTCACACAGAAGGTGCGCGACCAGTTCCTTCCGTTGGTGGAAAAGGCATCCCGCCAGTTCCTGGCCGAGCAGGTCAACGACCGGCTGAAGAACGCGCTCGGCGACCCGGACAACTATCTCGGCGTGCCCGCGGAGGCGACCGGCAGCGAGGAAATGGCTGAGGTGCCTGCGGTGAAGGCCGCCGAGCGTGACTCGGAGATCGTGACCACCGAGGACGAACTGGAGGGCTATCGGATCGTGCGCGCCATCGTGTGCAGCGAGGTGCCCGCGGCCCGGATCGCCGGACGGGACAACAAGACCTACTTCGGGGTCCTGCTCGACGACAACAACCGCAAGCCGATCGCCCGGCTGTGGTTCAACCGGTCCCACTGGTACCTCGGCGTGTTCGACGAGCACAAGGTGGAGACCAGGATCCCGATCGACACCATCGAGGGCATCTACCTGCACGCCGATCACCTGCGCGAGACGGTGGCCCGCTACCTGACCGATCTGTCCCAGCCGTTGGGTGACGAGGCTCTCCTCGTCACCCAACCGCTGCCGCTGGTCGATCAGGGATAGCTGACCAGGTCGGCCACGCTGTCGCCGCTGTTGGACGGTCCACCCGGGCTGTTCACGATGTGGGTGATCGTCCCGGTGCCGCCCAGCGACAACTCAGGCCGACGGAGCCAGTACCACCGCGGAATTGTGGCCGCCCATTCCCAGCGAGGACTTCACCGTCAGCCCGCCGCCGACCGCGGTCGGGCCGGACAGCAACCCCGGATGCCCGGGCGCCACCGGCGTCGGCGCCGGGATGACTCCACGGTCGTAACTGAGCGCGCACGTGGCCACCTCGACCGCGGCCGCCGCGCCCTGACAGTGCCCGACCAGTGGCTTCACCGAGTACACCCGGGCCTGCTCGCCGAACAACTCCTCCAGCATGGTCGACTCGGCCCGGTCGCACTGCTTGGTGCCCGGCCCGTGCGCGTTGAGATAGCGCACCGCTTCGGCCGGGACGTCGGCGTTGGCCAGCGCGTCGGTGAAGCAGGTGCGTACCTGCACCAGGTCCGGCGCGATGGAGGTGACGTGGTGCGCGTCGTGCGACATGGCCCCGCCCAGCGCCCGCGCGTAGGGCCGCCCCGACCCGCGGGAGAGTACGAACGACACGGCCGCCTCGCCCATGATGAAGCCGCGGCTGCCCTGCTGGAACGGCCGGCAGGCGTCCAGCGGCTCGGCATCGGTGATCACCACGCCCAGCCGCTGGAAGTGCCGCACGTTCTCCGCGGTCGCGGACAGGTCGGTGGCCACGAACACCACGTCGTCCACGATGTCCGCGTCCAGCCACGCCTTGGCGGTGATCAGCCCGGCGTTGCCCGAGGCGCACATCGCCGAGACGTTCATCGCCGGCCCGTGGAAGCCGTACTCCTGCATGAAGGTGGACATCGGCGTGGAGGGCATCAGGGCCAGGTAGTCGCGCACCGGCACCCGGCCGCCGCGCTGGCCGTAGAAGTCCCGCCACAGATCCACCTCGCCGAGCACCACCGCGTGCATCAGCCCGACCCGGCGGCCCGGCTGCCAGCCGCGTTGCCCGGCGTCCTCGATGGCTTCCCGGGCGGCGGCGCGCATGGCCCGGTGGAACCGGCTGGGTCCGTCCTGCGGATCGCCTCCGTCGGGCACCCGGGCCACCCAGCCGGTGTCCCCGAGTTCTGGGCCGAGCCCGGACACCACGGAGGCCGACGGTTTACCGGACATCAGTCCGTCCCAGAGGGGTTCGCGCCCCCAGCCGTACGCGGTGACCGCGCCGATCCCGCAGATGCCGATGCCGTTGTCCGTCGAGCGTGTCGTCCCGTGTCCTGTCATGGTCGTGATTCCTCGATTCCCCGATTGCGGCGCGGCTCATCCGCCTACTCGGGTGCGCTGACCGCCCACGAGGGGCCGCGCCGCTGGTAACGACATCGTCGCAACCGGTGGGCGGCGAATGACCCCTTCGCGTGGGGCGGACTCGTGTTGAGCAGCAAACGGCCATCGGTGACCCGGGACGCCATCCGCCATGCTGGGAGGATTCCGGCGCAGCGTTGGATGGCCAGCACGGCGCCCCGTGCGGCGTGCCCGGGGCCGGGCATCCCGGGATGATTGCGGCGCATGGCCCGCAGCCAGTCCCGGACCGTGGTCTGCGGCAGGTCGTTGGCGATGGCGATGCGCCGGTAGCCAAGGCCCTGGGCGTGTGCGACCAATGCGGCCCAGATGACCGGCGCGGCGTAGGCGCGGCGGGCCACCATCCAGTCCGGTAGCAGGACGTGTGTCGTTCGGCACGCTCCGCAGCGGGCCCGGCGGGGTTGCACCGGCCGGTCGGGTGTCGAACCGAGTCGAATCGGCCGGATTCGGGCCCGGCCCCAGGGACGTAAGGGGCCGTGACAGGCCGGGCAGCGCATTTTTCCGGCGCGCAGTGCGAATTCCACTCGGGACTGGTTCTGGTGGACGATGCGCATGGCGTTGCCACCTCCACGCGGTTTGTCGTGGGCGCGGCCCCCGTCCCGACCGATCTTGTAGTTCACTCGGGTAGGTGGGTAATGCCCGGATGCGGTAGTACTACTTTCCGGATGTCATCACGCGGCTGATCGGACAGGGAATGCGCTATGACGTCAACGGGCTGACGAGTGGCGCCAAGATCGACCAGGAACTGGTCGTCGATCTGGCGCTTTCGGTGGACACGGCCGTGATGTGGTGGTCGGACTTCGGCACCGGTGAGCTGACCTGGACGCCAGGGCTGGATGGTCTGTTCGGCCTGCCCGGGGCCCAGGAGCAGCATATCCGGGCGAAGCTGGAGGAGCTGGTCGCCCCGTTGACCTCGGCCGCCCGGGCCGCGTCGGTGTGGCAGGATTTCGCCCTGGAGCAGTCGTTCTTCACCCCTGAGGGTGAAACCCGGTGGGTCCATCTACGGGCGCGCACCTGTGTCGGCCCGGACACCCAGGGGATGCTGGGCATCATCACCGACGTCACCAGCCGCCACGAGCACCAGGTGGCGCTGACCGACCTGGCCGACCGGTACCGGCTGCTGGTCGAGCTGAGCCCCGAGGCGATCGCGGTGCACCAGGAGGGGCTGGTGGTCTACGCCAACCCGACCACCGTGCGCTCCCTCGGCGCGAGTTCGGCCGGGCAGGTCCTTGGCCGGCCGATCACCGAGTTCGTGCACGCCGACTCCACGCCGGAGATGCAGCGCCGGATCGAGGGCCTGGCCGATCCGGGCGCGGCCAGCGAGCCGGCCGAGGCGACGCTGAAGCGACTCGACGGCGGCACGGTGGACGTGGAGTCGGTGTCGGTGCGCACCACCTGGGAGGGGCGCCCGGCGTTCCAGGTGATCATGCGGGACATCACCGAGCAGAAGGCGGCCGCGGCCGCGCTGCGTTACCAGGCCGCACTGGTCACTCACGTGAGTGACGCGCTGATCGCGACCACCGCGGCCGGCGTGGTGACCAGCTGGAACCCGGCCGCGGAGACGGTGTACGGCTTCACCGCGGCCGACGCGATCGGTCAGCAGGTGGCCGAGGTGGTGGGCGCGGAGCTGGATCCGGAGACCATCCTGGCCGCGGGCGGGGTGGCCCGGGCCACCCACCGGCGCAAGGACGGCGGGCTGCTGGACGTGCGGGTGTCGGCCGCCCAGATGGACGCCGGGTACGTGCTGGTGTGCGCGGACGAGACCGCGCGGCGGCGGGCCGAGCAGCACTTCACCACGGTGGTGGCCGCGCTGGAGGAGGGCGTGGTGGTGGTCGGCCCGACCGGGCTGGTGGAGTCGGCCAACCCGGCGGCCGAGCGCATCCTTGGCATCACCGAGGACGAGGTGATGGGCGAGTCCAGTTCGCTGGCCGAGCTGTACGACGAGAGCGGCGCGCCCATCCCGGAGGCGGCCTACCCCACGGCCCTGACCCGGCGCACCGGGCTGCCCCAGAACACCCGGATCGTGCAGGTCCGGCGGCCGGACGGGCGCACCATCTGGATCTCCATCGCCTGCCGGGCACTGGACATGGAGGGCGATCCGCCGCACGCAGCGGTCATCTCCTTCACCGACATCACCGACCGCCGGATGATGGACGCCCGGCTGGAGTACGAGGCCACCCACGACGCGCTGACCGGCCTGGCCAACCGCACGGTGGTCATCAACCGGCTCAGCCGGGCCGGGCAGGAGCGCGCCGGCAGGCAGACCGCGGTGCTGTTCGTCGACCTGGACAAGTTCAAGGTCATCAACGATTCGCTCGGGCACGGCGTCGGCGACCGGGTGCTGCAGATCATGGGCACCCGGCTGCGGCACGGGGCCCGGGTGGGCGATCTGGTCGGGCGGCTGGGCGGGGACGAGTTCGCGGTCATCGCCGACGCGATCGGCGGCCCGGACGAGGCGGTCGAGCTGGCCGAGCAGCTGCGCAGGCTGCTGTCCCGGCCGGTGCTGGTGGACGGCAGGCAGCTGCACATCGACGCCAGCATCGGCATCGTGCTGGTCTCCTCGGGCGACGCGCGGGAGGGCGAGGACATCCTGCGCGACGCCGACCTGGCCATGTACCAGGCCAAGACGCGGGGCCGGGGCCGGTACGCGATCTTCGACGTGGAGCTGCGCGAGCGCACCCAGCGGCGGCTGCAGCTGGAGCAGGACCTGCGGGACGCGGCCGGCGCGGGTCAGCTGTGGCTGGCCTACCAGCCGATCGTGGACCTGCGCACCGGCCGCCGCACCGCGGTGGAGGGGCTGCTGCGCTGGACCCATCCGCGCTACGGCGTGGTGCCGCCGGGGGAGTTCATCCCGCTGGCCGAGGAGAGCGACCTGATCAACCTGGTCGGCGCCTACATGTTGCGCACCGCGACCCAGGAGACGCTGCGGCTGCGCGAGCAGGACGATCCGGACCTCGCGCTGACGGTGAACCTCTCGGCGCGGCAGCTCGACGATCCGGCGCTGGTGCCGGACGTGCGGGCGGCGCTGGCCGAGACCGAGCTGCCGGCCGGCGCGGTGTGCATGGAGATCACCGAGAGCGCGGTGATGCGCGATCCGGACGTGGCCGCCCGCACCCTGGCCGCGCTGCGCGAACTGGGCGTGCGGCTGGCCATCGACGATTTCGGCACCGGCTACTCGTCGCTGGCCCAGCTGCTGCGGCTGCCGCTGGACACGCTCAAGATCGACCAGTCGTTCATCGCCGGACTGGGCCGGTCCCGGGACGCGGACGCGCTGGTCACCAGCATCATCGCCATGGCCCACGCGGTGGATCTGACCGTGGTCGCCGAGGGCGTGGAGACGGCCGAGCAACTGGACTTCCTGCGCGGACTGGACTGCGATCTGGCCCAGGGCTTCCACCTGGGGCGGCCCACGCCGGTCGGCGAGTTCCCGCCGCAAGATCCCAGGTAGGCTGTGACGGTGGCCACGATCTACGAGGTCGCCAAGCGGGCGGGTGTGTCGGCCTCGACCGTGTCGCGCGTCGTCAGCGGAGGTCGGCCGGTCAATCCGGATCTGGCCAAGAAGGTACTGAAGGCCGCCGCCGAACTGGGTTTCCGGCCCAACCGGGCGGCCCGCAATCTGCGGCTGCGCACCTCGACGATCATCGCGCTGGTCATCCCGGACGTGGAGAACCCGTTCTTCACCTCGCTGGCCCGCGGGGTGGAGGATGTCGCGCTGCAGGCCGGGTACAACGTGGTGCTGTGCAACACCGACGAGGACCCCGCCAAGGAGGCCCGGTATCTGGAGGTGATCGAGGCCGACCGGATGGCCGGGGCGATCATCGCCAGCACCTCCGGCTCGGCCGGGCTGGCCCGGCTGGCCGAGACCGGCATGCCGCTGGTGGCGGTGGACCGCAAGGCGGCCGGGGTCGAGGTGGACACCGTGCTGGCGGACAACACCGATCCGGCCCGGGAGGTCACCGCGCGGCTGCTGGCCGCCGGATACCGGAACCTGGCGTGTGTGGCCGGGCCGCTGGACGTGCCCTCGCTGGTGCAGCGGGTGGATGGATTCCGGGCGGCGATCGCCGGGGTGGCCGGGGTGCGGGCCACCGTGGTGGAGCACAAGTCGGCCCGGGTCGACGACGGCTTCCGCGCGGTGTCGGAGTTGCTGGCCGGGCCGGACCGGCCGGACGCGTTGTTCGCGATCAACAACACCCTCGCCCTGGGCGCGGTGCACGCGCTGCGGGATGCCGGGGTGGCGCCGGGCACGTTCGGGTTCGCCTCGTTCGGCATCGCGCCGTGGACCGAGGTGGTGGGCTGGCCGATGGTCACCGTGGAGCAGCCGACCCGGGAGCTGGGCAGCACCGCGGTCACCATGCTGCTGGAGCGGATGAACGGCGACCGGCAGCCGCCCCGCAACGTCACCCTCACGCCCGAGGTCATCGAAGTCCACTGAGGACGGTCATCCGCGGCCTGACGGTCGTTCGTTGACGTCGGTCCCGGCGCGGGGTTACCGTCGCTGGAAATCGATTGTCCAAAGAGTTCGATCAGTCATGACGGCCGAGATCGCGGCGACGGGGAAACGGAGGCAACCGCATGCGGGCGCTGATCGTCGACCAACCGGGCGCGCTGCGGGCCGGCCAGGTACCCGATCCGGTCGCCGGACCGGACGAGGTGGTCGTGCGGGTCGACGCCTGCGGGATCTGCGGCACCGACCTGCACATCCTGGCCGGTGAGTTCCCGCCCGCGCCCTATCCGCTGGTGCCCGGGCACGAGTTCGCCGGGCGGATCGCCGCGGTGGGGCCGAAGGTCACCGGGCTTGACGAGGGCCAGCGGGTCGCGGTCGACCCGTCGCTGTTCTGCGGGCACTGCGCGGCCTGCCGGTCCGGGCGGGGCAACCTGTGCGAGTCCTGGGGCGCCACCGGGGACACCGTGAACGGCGCGTTCGCCGAACTGGTCGCCGTGCCCGCGGCCAACGCGTATGCCTTGCCCGACAACGTGTCCAGCTCCGCCGGCGCGCTGGTCGAGCCGCTGTCCTGTGCGGTGCACGGGGTGCGCAGGCTCGGCCCGGTGCTCGGCGAGTCGGTGCTGCTGGTCGGCGCGGGCACCATGGGCCTGCTGCTGCAACAGTTGGTGCAGGCGGCGGGCGCGAGCCGGGTGGTCGTGGTGGATCGCAACACCGAGCGGCTGGCCACCGCGGCCGGCCTCGGCGCGACCGCGGTGACCACCTCGGTGGGCGAGCTCAACGGCGAGAAGTTCGACGCCGCGGTGGACGTCACCGGGGTGCCCTCGGCGATCGAGGGCGCGCTGTCCGCGGTGTGCCGCGGCGGCCGGCTGCTGGTGTTCGGGGTGGCCGCGGCCGACGCGCTGATCAACGTGTCGCCGTTCCGGGTCTACAACGACGAGATCAGCATCGTCGGCTCGATGGCGGTGCTCAACAGCTACGGCGCCGCGCTGGAACTGGTGGCCTCCGGGCAGATCTCGGTCGACTCGCTGGTCACCGCGGCGTACTCGCTGGACGAGTACGAGCAGGCATTCACCGCGGTGCGATCCGGCGAGGGCATCAAAACCCAGATCGTCCCCACCGGAAAATAGCCGCGGCCGCGCCCACCGGCCAGGCACCCGGCTCCAGCCGTGATCGGCCCTGCCGGTAGGAGTCCACAGTGGACTGTGTGGTGAAAGCCAGGACGCGCGAGGAACGGGAGGCGTTCAGCCGGATGCGCATCGCCGAGGGCGGCCGGTTGTCCAGGTACTGTCCGCTGGACGCCGAGGCCGAGCTGGAGTACCAGCGCCGGCGCACCACACGTAGCTGATTGGCGGGCCGCCGGGCCGGCCGGCGCGGCTATTCTCGGGAACATGGTTCCGCAGCATCGGAATTCCGGCGCCGGCGCCGAGGCAACCGACCAGGATGTCTCGATCCGGGTGGCGAATCCGGCCGATCTGGCCGAGTTGCACGCCCTGGACACCGCGGTGTTCGGTGAGCTGGCCTACCCGTTCTTCGTGCTGCGCCAGTCGATGGACGTGCAGTACGGGTGCTGGCTGGTGGCCGAGCACCGCAGTAGGATGCTGGGCTATTCCTACGGGGTTCCGACCATGGATCGCCGCACCGGCTGGCTGCTGGGGCTGGGCGTGCGGCCGGAATTCCGCCGGCGCGGGTTCGGCCTGCGGCTGACCGCCGAATCCCTGGCTGCGTTGCGCACCTTCGGGGTGCGCACCGCCCGGCTGACCGTGCACCCGGGCAACGCGGTCGCGCTCGGCCTCTACCGCCGGCTGCACTTCACCGTCGAGCAACGAGTCCGCGACTATCTCGGCCCGGGCGAGGACCGGTTGCTCATGGCCAGGACTGTCTGACCGACGGTTTCTCCGGCAGCGCGGTCGCGTTGTCCCACAACTCGGCGAACGTGTTGCGCCGGTCGGCCACCAGGTTGCGGTCTAGCACGAGCTGGGTGTGCGAGATCAGCGAACCGGTGTACTCGGTGCCCGCGTCCGGCGTGACCTCGTAACTGAGCTGGTTGTCGAACAGGATGAAATCCGAGCACAGCAACGACGGCGGCAGCCGGGTGTCGTAGAGCAGCCGCACCTCGATGCCCAGCTGGGCCTGCTCGTAACAGGCGCGCAGCGCCTCCGGGCGGCGTTCCAGTTCGTGCCGGGCGATGACGAACACCCGGCGTACCCGCACGTTGCGGCGCACCGCCTCGTACTGCAACTGCAGATACCGGTGGCCCAGATCCGAACCCCAGAAGCCGTCGGAGTTGGTGTCGTCGCCTGCGTCCACCGCGGGCAGGCTGACCGCGTCGATGCTCTGCTCGGCGCTGCGCGACAGGGACAGCAGCCAGTTGCGGTCCTCGCCCTCGTAACTGAGGTGCCGGGCGGCCAGCCCGTGCAGGAAATAGGCCAACTGATCGATTTCCAGTTGCACGAAGCGTGCCACCAGTGGTGGCACGCCCGGTCCGATCTCGGTGGCTTTTCGTACCAGGAGGGTGATCGCGTCGGTTTTCAGTCCGGTCGATTCCACCTCCGCGAACAGTTCGGTCGCCTCGCTCACCTTGCGGAATCCGCGTTGCACCGCCTCTCTGGTGTTGTTCGCGTGCTCGGTCTGCCGGGACTCGATGGCGGCGAGCCGGTGATCGACGTCGACGAGGAACTGCACGATCAGGATGACCGCGCCCACCCCGGCCGAGGTGACCAGCTGCACCGCTGTCGAGGAGAACAACAGATTGGTCAGGGGAAACGACAGCGCCCCGACCAGACCGGTGACGACGATCTTGCGCACCACCGAGTGCGCCCCACTGTTGAGTATCACTTGCACGCGCCCCTACGTGTCTGTGACCGAAATCTTCGGAGTTTCTCAAGAATTCCGCATCGCGGCCAGAGTGTGTAGGGCGAGTTGGTCCCGAATTCGGTCGCGGTTGACCGACCACTGTTTGGTGAATCCCGCCTGCCGCTCCAGTCCCTCCCACAACGGCAGCAACGCCGGCGCCACGTGCGCGCCGGGCATCCACAGGTGCAGCAGGTGGTCGACGGCCGGACGAAGCCGGACGAACGCCGCGTGCCCGGCCGAGTCCAGGTCGCTGCGCTCCACCAGGGTCAGCAGGGTGGACAGGGCCCAGTCGTGCAGCGCCAGGTTCTCGCAGAAGCCCTGCACGTCCTCGGCCGCCGCAGCGGGCAGCCGCAGGCGCAGCGTGCGGATGGTGTCGTCGACCACGGTGAACTCGCAGGCCGGTGCCGTGCCCTCGGCGGCGGCCTCGGCGGTGAGCTCGGCCGACCAGCGCAGCCGGATTCGTTTGGCCCGCAACGGAGTGACGTGGTCCAGCCGGGCCGACAACTGCACCGAGCCGACCAGCCGGTCGGCCACCGCACCCAGATCGATGCTCGCCCCCGGCGTGCTCGCGGCCAGGAACCCGGTGACGGCGTCGGCCGTGGTCAGTTTCCCGATCGCCTGCACCACCCCGGGCCGGGCCAGATAATGCGCCCACGGCAATCGCCGGTCGGCCTCGGCCCGTTCCAGCCGGACCCGGGTAGAACCCTGCAACACCCGGCCACCGGTGACCACCGCCCGCGCGCCAATGGTGCCGATGCCGCGGCAGCGTTTCTGCGTGGGCAACGGGCAGTCCACGCCGGTGAACCGGGTCGGCGACACCGCGTGCGGCACCGGCCGGTCCGAGCGCCGGACCGGCTCGCCCTCCACCAGCGCCAGCAGCGCGGCCACCGTGCTGCGGTCCAGCGCCCGGGAATGCTGCAGCACACAGGTCCGGATCTCACCCAGGATCAGCACCGACCCACCTCCTCCCGGATCGATCGGGCCGGTCAGAACCCGTTGAACAGCACGTAATCCACCCGATCGGTCAGGTCCGGCGACACGGTAAGCCCGTCCCGTTCGCTGCGTTCGACCAGCTGGTCGAGCAGTTCCGGTTGCGGCGCGATCTGGTCCAGGATCACCCGCACCGCGTGCTCGGTGGCCAGAAACCGGCCGGGCAGCAGGGAAAGACTGTGGTAGGCGCAGAACGGCGCCGCGTTCTCGCGCAACTTCACCACCGGCGGCAACTCCTCCCAGCGGTCCGGGAATCCGTCGGTCAACGTCTTGGGGTGCACCACGTTCGCCCCCTCGTGACGCAGCATGCCCAGCCGCAACAACTGCCACACCGCGGCCAGGAACGCGCACGAGTACACCCGTCGTCCGCCCTTGTCGTGCCAGAGCTCGACATCCAGGAACACCGAGTGGTTGCGGGCGCCGATCTCGGCCGGCGGCGCCCAGCCGCCGCGGCGGCCCATCGCCTCGTGGCCCTGCTCGTGCGGCGAGCGCTGCCCGTTGCACAGCCAGCCCGACTCCAGCACGGTCGGCCGGGAGCCGTTGGTCTCCGGCGCGGGCATCGCGGTCAGCCGGGTGGCCACCAACCGGGCCAGCGGCACGCCATCGGCCTCGGCGCAGGCCGATTCCCTTGCCAGATAGTCGATCTCCAGTCCGTGCGCACTCGCGGCCGCCTGCAACTGCGGCAACACCTCGGCCGGGGAGGAGAACTGGGTGAAGTAGTCGTCGATGAGAAAACAGGTGCTCACCCGCGGTGTCCGCCCGGCCGACCGAACCCGTTGCGGCACAACGGAACTGTTCGCCGCCGCGGCCCACGGCGCGACCCGGGCGAACTGGTCGGCCAGCCGGGCCGGCCCGGCCGCGAAATCCTCCATGTACAGGTGGCCCAGCTCGATGGACAGGTGCGCCAGCGGAATCTGCTCCACCCGCGGTTCGGCGGTCAGCTCGTGGAACGTGGCCGCCGGTTCGCTCACGCGCTCTGCCATGCCTCGTCCTCGGTCAGCCGCCGGGCCAGCCGGTCGAACGACTCCAAGGTGGCGGCGTTGGCCACCTGCTTGGCGGTCACGTCGGTGTCGGTGATCAGCTGCTCGCGCCACTGCAACACCGGATCCATCGGGGTGTACCCGAGCACCACGCTCTTGCCCAGCTGGTGACGGCGCGCCCGGTCCTGCAGGTCCCGGTCGCAGTCCTGGCGCCACATCGCCTGCGCGGGCGGGCTGGCCGCCAGTTCGGGGGAGTTGAGGTCGACCACGGCGGTGCGCACGAACCGCACGGCATCGCGCAGCCGGCCGGCGTCGTGCCCGTAGGAAACCCCGGTCTTGAGCACTCCGTGCTCGCCGAACACCAGATCCGATGCGGCCACGATGTGCTGGCGGGTCCACCGGTGATACACCATCCACCGGGTCGGGATGCCGATCAGTTCCGGGCGGCTGGTCACCGCGAGCACCGCGTCCAGCGCGTGTGACCGCCCGGCGCTCAGATCGACGAAGCAGAATTCGAATTCCTCCTGCAGCCGCAGGAAAAGTTCGGTGCACCGGCCCAGCACGTGCTCGCCCAGCGGGAACTCCCCGCCGCCCCGGTCGCCCGGGAACAGGGTGAGCGTGCCCGCGTTGTGCAGCCCGGAGCGCAGGTTGCGCCGGTCGGACTGGGTCCACACGTCCAGCCGGGCCGGCTCGGCGCACGTGCCGCGCAGAAAGGAATGCAGCCCGGGCCGGGTGACTCCGGTCTCCGCGGTCACGATCTCGAAAATGGCGCCCGCGGTCGGCGATCCGAAATCGAAATCCAGATAGCACACGTCGTCGCCCTGGCAGGCTCGCCGATAGGCCAGGTTGCAGCTGGTCACCGAGCGGCCGGTGCCGCCCTTGTCCGACAGCGCGAAGATCAGCATCGTCACACGATCCTTGCCGCGTCCTGCCGGGCCACGGTCAGCTCGTCCAGCGCGCGCAACGCCTCCGAGGCCAGCGCGTTCGCGGTGCCTGGGCGTTCGCGCAGAACCATGCGGGCCCGGCCGAGCATGGTTTCGATGCGCAACAGGGTGCGGTGTATCGCCGACCCGTTCTCCCCGCCCGCCTCCAGCTGGTACTGGCTGAACAGATGCTCGGCCTCGCCGAGCAGATCGGTCGCGGTCTCGATCAGGCTGGGAGAGATGATCGGCGGCTGGCTGACCGTGCGGGCCGCGGTGATCAGGCATTCGATCATCCGCTCGGTCATGTACCAGGACGGCAGCTCCGCGTTCGCGGTGACCTTGGGGAACAGCGCGCTCGGATCGTCCCACAGCCCGGCCGACGTGCCCGTGCTGATCCGCCGCTGCCACATGTGCCCCAGCGCGTCCTCGGCCACGGCCAGCAACCGGTCCCGGGCCACGATGTTGCGGGACAGCCCGGCCGCCCGCAGCGTGCGCTTGAGCAGCAGCGCGGCGAAGTCGGTGACCTGCCAGGAGATCCGCGGCGCGTCCGCTTTGCCGCCGCTGAGTCCCAGTCGCACACCGGGGAAGTGCAGTCCGATGGAGGGGTCGCCCTCGGCGAACCGGCGGTTGATCCGCCCGCGCACCGCCAGCTCCTCCAGTACCGCGACGGTGCGGGTCAGGTCGTCGTCGGTGGCCCGGCGGGTGAGCAGTTCCTGCAGCACCACCGCGACGACCAGCAGACTGAAGTAGTCCGATTCCACGTTGTCCGTGGTGCGCCAGGGAATGTCCTCCAGCGGCCAGCGTCCCGAAGTGGCCCGGGCGACCGCCGACCAGTAGCCCATGGTGAGGTCCCAGCGCAGTTGCAGCGCCTGCGCCAGCCGCTGCTGTTCGGCGTTGAGCAGGCCCAGCACCCGGGAGCGTTCACTGGACAGGTCGGCGATGCTGTCGATGGCGACCACGGTGAAATACAGGTAGGGCGCACCGAGGGCGACGCCCGCCGGTTGCTCGCCCACCGATTCCGGGGTCTCGATGACCGGCGCGTCCTCCACCACGCCCCAGGAGAAGCCGCACTCGAACAACATGTTCTCGTCGTCGAGGCGCTCGTCCTGGCTCACGCCCAGCACCGCGTCGCGCAGACTGGCCCGGACCTCCTGCAACCGCCGGTTCAACTCGGCCAGCACCATCCGGTCGCTCTGCCCGCTCTGGTTGAGGGTGCGGACCAGCGCCCGGCCGTAGGAGGAGGCCGGTTTGAAGACGTTGACCGCGAAACTGCGCAGCAGCCCGATCATCGCCGCGGTCAGCCGGGTGCTGGTGACCTCCTCCAGTTCTTCCAGCTCACGCCTGGTTTCCTGGCGGGTCACCGAACGCGCGAAAACCTTGAGAAAACCGAGCGTGGCCAGGCTCAGCGAGATCGAGGTGGCGAACGAGTCCACCACGTCCAGACTGCGTTGTTCCGGCGTCAGCTCGACGTCCGGATCGGCCGGCTGGAAATAACTGCCACCGGCGAAGATCGGGGTGCCCGATTCCGAGGTGTAGGTCCGCATGTACTCGCCGATGACCTTCACCAGCAGGCGCGGAATCTCCCGCGCGTCGCCCATCAGCTTGAGCGCGGTGAGCACGTCCTCGGCCGTCTCGTCCGGCGCGTCGAGGCCGAAGATGCTCACCTCCGCGGCCGGATACATCAGGCACAGCAACTGTTCCGCGTCGCTGATGGAGTTGCGTCCGTCCCGTCCGCCCCAGGACCAGCGCTCGTGTTCCTCCCGCCGGGAGAACCGGGCCACCGCCTGCCACACGTCCAGCGTCTGTTGCCGCGGTTGAATTCTCAATTTGCACTATCCCCAGTCGTGCGCACCCCGGGTCCGACCGCACACGATGATCATTCCGGTGTAGCCCTCGCGCACCGGATCCGAGCCGGTCCCAACCCGCTTGATCTTGACCCCGGTCGACTTCTGTTCGCGCAGGAATTGTCCCACGGCCGAGTCGTCGATGTCAGTGGCGGGAAAGTGATTGTCACCGACTTGGTAGCCGATGGAGTGCTCCATCAGCGCGATGGCGAACGGGGCCCCGGGCCGCAGCGCGCCGAGGAAATGCCGCATGGCCGAGCGGAACTCCTCCCGCTCCTTGGTGATCGACTCGGCCACGAAGAACATCGTGCCCAGGTCGAAGTGCTGGTCATCGGTCGGTTGCAGGTCGAACACGCTGCCCTGCTCGACCGTGGTGTGCCGGGCCAGTTTGGCGCCCATGTCCGGTTCGGTGGCGCGGTCGTAGGCCGGCATACGGGAGAGGACCTGCCAGAAACCCTGCCATGCGGTGCGCCAGCTCGGCCAGTTCCCGCGGCGCTCTTCGCGCAACCAGGAGACGTTGGAGGCGGAGAACTCGTAGAGCGTGACGAGCTCGCAGAACGGCAGCATGGCCAGGGTGGGATAAAGATTCGCACCGGTGCCGAGGTCGATGCCGCGCAGCGTGCCCGCCCGCTCGCCACCGCACTCCCGCGCGAAGTGCGCGGCGATGATTTCCAGAATCTCCCGGTCGTCCTCACGGACGTGGGTGTAGTTGTGGTCCAGATACGCCGTGGTGTCGAACTCGTCCCAGGGGAAATCCCCGTTGAATCGTTGTTCGTCGACCTCGTCGAGTCCTGGGTCCACATCGGCGGGCGCGACACCGCTGGTCATTGAGCTCCTAGTGGCGAGGAGTCCGGCGCAGGCCGAACAAGAGGGCACGACAGTACCACCCCCGGGTATGACGCATGCTGGTCTCGGTTCGCTCGGACGGGCGATTTTTCGACCTGTTGTGTCCGCGCTCGATGCAATGCACTGCTCCACCCGGAGCAACCGGAGGCGGCGCCCGTTTCGCCGGTGTTCCGGCGGGGAACACGGCCGCCGATCACCTGTTGAATTTCGCGGAGGTATGGGATGTCCACGAGCATTGTCATCCTGATCGTGGTGGTGGTCGTGGTGATTGCCGCGGCCCTGGCAGTGCTGGCGCGCTCGCGCCGGCGGACCGCCCGATTCACGTTGCGGCCGTTGCCCGACGAATCGCGGGCGGCGTTCGAGCAGGACTGGGCCGGGGTGCAGGAGCGGTTCGTGGACGCGCCCGCCGACGCGGTCGGCCAGGCCGCCGCGCTGGTGAACCGGCTGCTGGCCGAGGTCGGCTATCCGGATCAGGAATTCGAGCAGCAGGCCCAGGACCTGGCCGTGGACCACGCTGACGCGGTCGAGCCCTACCGGCGGGCGCATGCCGTGCTGCCCGCTCTGGCCGGCGCCGATTCCACCGCGGTTCCCGCCGCCGACACGGACACCGACGAGTTGCGCCGGTCGTTGCTGGACTACCGGTCGGTGTTCGAGTCCGTGCTCGGCATGAACAAGAAGAAGTCCGGCGCGGTGTCCGGCCCTCGGGCCTGAGCCGGATTTTCGTTGTCTACCGCGCTTTCCTGTTGGAGGGATATCGACATGGCACGTACCCCGTCCCGGATCTTCCGGAAAACCACCGAGGAGACCGCGCCGAACGACACCGTGGGCGAAGATCCGGCGGCGGCAAACGAACCGGTGGCCAAGGAGCCCGTCGGGAAAGAGACCGACCCGAAAGAAACGGAGCCGAAAGAAACGGAGCCGAAGAACGGCACAGGGAAAGATATGGCGCCGACCGCGATGGCGAAGGAATCGGCGGCCACCGAGCCCGCGGTGACCAGGGAGCCGGCCGCCGCGAAAGAAGCGGCTGCCGCCAAAGAAGCCACCACAAAGGAAACCATCGCGAAGCAAACCGCCGCAGCCAAGCAGCCTGCGGTCAAGCCGGAGCAGAAAACCGTTGCCGCGCAACCGAAGACGGCCGCTCAACCGGCCCCGGCCCAGCCGCGGACACCGGCCGCGCAACCGAAGCCCAGCGCACCGGCGGACCAGGTGTCGCCGTTGTTCGCCGCCGAGGATGTCCAGCGGCTGCGCGAGGAGTGGCGCACCGTGCAGACCGGTTTCGTGGACGACCCGAAGGCCGCGGTGCGCGCCGCGGACGATCTGGTCGAGCGGGTGGTGAAGACGCTGACCGCGCAACTGGGCGAACAACGGGCCCGGCTGACCGAGGGCGCGGGCGCGGAGGGCGCCGGTCAGACCGAACAGCAGCGCCTGGCGTTGCGCGGCTACCGGGCGCTGGTGCGCCAGCTCGTGCCGGACGTCGAGCTGTAGCTCCGGCTGTGGTCCCGGGCGACCCGGAACGGGGGCGGGTGGTGCCGTCCGTTCGAGCCCTGACGGCCGGCGCCACCCGCCCCACGCCGGGAATGGCCGCGCGCCCACGGCCTCCCCCTCGTCGCGGCCTGCTCAGTCCTGGACGAAACGCAGGCCGGCCGTGGTCACCGGAACACCGCTCGACGCGCGCGCGCCGGATTCGCGATTCGGCATGAGATCCTCCCCCTGGATCGTGGGCGCCCCGCCGCCCACGGTTGCCGATATTCCTGATACGAGCGGCCAACTCCCCGCCAGATACGCCGATCTCCGTGCCGGGTAAGGAATTACGCCCGTTCGGTGGCACGCCTGACCAGCACGGCCAGTGCGGCGAAGATCACCGCGGCTATCACCCCGATCACGTGCAGCCCACTGGTGAACGCGGCCTGCGCGGTGTGCAGCAGTGCGATGCCCTGGGCCGTCGGCAGAGTGTGGCCGGCCGCGATCGCCCCGGCCAGCGTCTGACCGGCTGCGGCCGGTGCGCCCGCGGCCACCGACCCGGCCAGGTGCGCCCGGTACACCCCGGCCGCGACCGCGCCGAGCACGGCCAGCCCCAGCGAGGAACCGAAGTAGTTCCCGGTTTCCGACATCGAGGCCGCCGACCCGGCCCGTTCCTCCGGCACCGAGCCGATGACCAGACCGGTGCCCAGCGCGAACAGCGGCCCGGTGCCCAGGGCCAGCACCGCGATGCCGACCATCACCAGCGGCAGCCCGGCCCGGCCGGACGCCAGTACGAGCAGCACCGCGCCCAGCACGGAAACGCCCAGCCCACCGGCGATCGCGGCGGTCATCGGCACCCGCCGGGCCAGCGCGGGCGCGGCCATGGTGCCCGCCGCGACGCCAAGACCCATGGGCGCGAACAGGATCGCGGAGATCACCGGGGAAAACCCGAGCACGCTCTGCAGATACTGGGTGACCACCAAGCCGGTGCCGGCCATGGCGACCCCGGCGAACACCAGGCTGATCAGCACCGCGGTGAACGGCCGGTTGGCGAACAGCCGCAGATTCAGCAGGGGAGTGTCCAGCCGCAACTGCCGGCGCACGAACGCGACACCCAGCGCGAGCCCGGCCACGATCGCCGCCACGGCCGGGCCGGCGGCGCCGGACACGGCCAGTTGCTTGAGCCCGAACACGATCGGCAGCACCGCGGCCAACGACAGTCCGACGCTGACCGGATCCAGCCGACCGGGCGCGGGGCTGCGGAATTCGGGCAGCATCATCGGACCGAGCACCAGCAGCAACGCCATCGCGGGCACCGCGATCAGGAACACCGAGCCCCACCAGAAGTGCTGCAACAACAACCCGGCCAGCACCGGGCCCAGCGCGCCCCCGGCGAACTGGCTGGTCGCCCACACCGCGATGGCCAGGCCGCGCTGCCGGGCGTCGGCGAACATCGTGCTGATCAGCGCCAGCGTCGACGGAGTCAGGGTGGCGCCCGCGATGCCCAGCAGTCCGCGGGTGACGATCAGCATCACCGGGCTGACCGAGTACGCGCCGACCACCGACAGCACCGCGAACGCGGCCGCGCCGATCAACAACAACCTGCGCCGCCCGATCCGGTCGCCCAGCGTGCCCATGGTGATCACGAAACCGGCCACCAGGAAGCCGTAGCTGTCGGTGATCCACAGTTGTTCGATGCCGCTGGCGTCCAACTGGGCGCTGATCCGGGGCAGTGCCAGGAACAGCGCGGTCATGTCCATGGCCACCACCAGAGTGGGCAGCACCAGCACGGTCAGGCCCAGCCAGGCGCCACTCCGGGGCCGCGTGGCCCGCACGGTGTCCAGCATGTCGACTCCTCGCTCGTCGGTCGGTTTTCGGCAACTGGTCGAAGCGGCGCGCGCGGGTTTGACATCTGTGCGAGAGTTCGCCTGAAAAATTTCGCCGGAGAATTCTCCGGCGGCCGTGTCAAGACGGCGGGGGCGGCTCCGACCATCCGGTGAACGGGCCCGCTGGGGGCTCGCGCAGACAGGGAGACGCCATGAAGTTCCTGCTGATCATGCACATGAACCCGGCCGTGTGGAACGCGCTGACCGAGGAGGAGCGCACCGCGGTGATGGAAGGCCACGGCGGGTTCATCGACACCATCACCAAGTCCGGCGAGCTGATCACCACCCAGGCGCTGGACGATCCGGCGCAGAGCGCGGTGGTGCGGGTGCGCGACGGACAGCCGGTGATCACCGACGGGCCGTACCTGGAGAGCAAGGAGTACCTGGGCGGCTTCTACCTGGTCGACTGCGAGAACCGGGACCGGGCGCTGGAACTGGCCGCGCTGGTGCCGGACGCGAAGGTCGACGGGCTGGGCGTCGAGGTGCGGCAGGTGATGTTCTCCGCCGGGCTGGAGATGTGACGATCCTGGACCACGCCGCCGAGGACCTGCTGCGCGAGTTGACGCCGCAGGTCCTCGGCGTGCTGGTGCGCAGGCACGGGCGGTTCTCCGACTGCGAGGACGCGGTGGCCGAGGCGGTGCTGGCCGCCGCCGTGCAGTGGCCGGCCGACGGCGTGCCGGCCAATCCGCGGGGCTGGCTGATCACCATCGCCTCGCGCCGGCTGGTCGACCAGGTGCGCAGCGAGAACGCCCGCCGGGCCCGGGAGGTCGCGGCCGCGCTGCGCGAGCCGGGCGAGGCGGCGGCCGTGCCGGACACCGACGACACGCTGATCCTGTTGTTCCTGTGCTGTCATCCGGAGCTGACCCCGGCCTCGCAGACCGCGCTGACCCTGCGCGCCGTCGGCGGGTTGACCACGGCCGAGATCGCCAGCGCGTTCCTGGTGCCGGAGGCGACCATGGCGGCCCGGATCAGCCGGGCCAAGCAGCGCATCCGGACCGCGGGCAGCCGGTTCGCATTGCCCGAGCCGGGGGAGCGGGCCGACCGGCTGCGGGTGGTGTCGCAGGTGCTGTACCTGATCTTCAACGAGGGCTACACCGCGTCCTCGGGCGCGGCGCTGCACCGGGCCGATCTGTGCCGGGAAGCGGTGCGGCTGACCCGGATGGTGCGCGCGCAGCTGCCCGAGGACGGCGAGGTGGCCGGGCTGCTGGCACTGATGCTGCTCACCGACGCCCGCCGCCCGGCCCGCACCACCCCCGACGGGGATCTGATCCCCCTGGCCGAACAGGACCGCGACCGGTGGGACCGGGATTTGATCGCCGAGGGCGCCGCGCTGGTCGAGGACGCGATGGCCACCTCGGAACTGGGTCCCTATCAGTTGCAGGCGGCGATCGCGGCCAGTCATGCCGGCGCGGTCCGCGCCGAGGACACCGACTGGCACCAGGTGCACACGCTCTACCGGATCCTGGAACGGGTCTCGCCCAATCCGATGGTCACCCTCAACCGTGCGGTCGCGCTGGCCGAAATCCAGGGCCCCCGCGCCGGACTCGACCTTCTGTCCACATTGGACAGCGATGATCGGATGGCCAACCACCACCGGCTGCACGCGGTGCGCGCGCACCTGCTGGAACAGGCCGGTGACGTCGATGCCGCACTGGAGGGCTACCTGCTCGCCGCGCGCACCACGGCCAGCCGCACCGAACGCCGCTACCTGGAGTCCCGCGCCGCCCGGTTGCGCTGAGGACTGCGGCGAGGCCGCATACTGCGCACGGAGGTGGTCGAATGGCGGAGGAGGCCATACAGCCGGACACGACCCGGTCCGGTGGCGCGCAGTGGACCGAACCGGTGGACACCGTGCTCGACGAACGAGTCGCCGTGGTGACCGGCGCGTCCGGCGGAATCGGCCGGGAACTCGGCCGCCGACTCGCCCGCAGCGGCGCGCACCTGCTGCTCACCTATTCCGGGCACGCCCAGGAGGCCGGGGAACTGGCCGAGGAGGCGCGCGGCATGGGCCGGCGGGCGGAAACGGTGCACGCCGATTTCGCCGACCCGAGCGCGCCCGCGACCGTGGTGGACGCGGCGCTGGCCGGCTTCGGCCGGGTCGACGTGCTGGTCGCGGCGGCGGGCGCGGCGACCCGGGCGTCCTGGGAGGACGTGGACGAACAGCTGTGGGACGAAACCATGGCGGTCAACCTGCGCGCCCCGTTCTTCCTGGCCCAGCGGGCCCTGCCGGGCATGATCGGCCGCGGTTTCGGCCGGATCCTGCTGTTCTCCTCGGTGGCCGCGTTCACCGGCGGAGTGGTCGGCCCGCACTACGCGTCCAGCAAGGCCGCGCTGCACGGACTGACCCACTACCTGGCCGGGCGCACCGCCGGATCGGGGGTGACCGTCAACGCCATCGCCCCGGCCCTGATCGCCGGCACCCGGATGCTGCCCGCCGCCCCCGGCAACGGCCTGCCGCTGCCCGTTCCGGTGGGCCGGCTGGGCACCGTCGAGGAGGTGGCCGACCTGTCGTTGGCCATGCTGCGCAACGGTTATCTCACCGACAAGGTGATCGCCCTGGACGGCGGCCTGCACCCGAACTGACCGGCCTGCCGACCGCGCACATGGCGATCGGGTCACGCGCAACGGCCCTGGTCTCCCGCGGGAGACCAGGGCCGGTGATCGAGGAAAGGGATCAGTGCCTGGCCGGAGTCGTCACCCACTGGCCGTTGACCCAGTCACTTTGCATCTCGTAACCGGACCGGAACGACCCGAGCCAGTCGACCGACAGGTTCTGCTCCGCCGTGGACACCCTCGGCGTGTAGCTGGACGCCGAGTTGGGGTCGCCGCCGGTCGTGTCGACCGCGATGTTCGGATAGGCGTAGATCGGCAGGGTCGCGGTGGCCTTACCGGTCGAGTCCACTGTGGACGCGATCATGCTGAACGGTGCGCTGCCTCTGGTGACCCACGAGGTGATCGCGTCCAGCGCGTCGAACTGATCCGGACCCTGGCCGCCGCCGCAGTGCGCCACGCCCGGCAACAGGAACAGCCGAGCGAAGTCCATTGTGGACTTCGCGTTGCCCTGATCCTTCTGCACCGCTTGGTAGTACGAGATGGTGCCCGCGGCGTTGATGGCCGGGTCGGCGTAACCGGCCCACAGGATCAGCTTGCCGCCCGCCGCCTTGAACGCGGAAAGGTCGGGGTCGATGGCGTCCAGCTCACCGTCGTTGGCCGCGGTGACCTTCGTGAATTCGGCCGAGGTGAACCGCGCGTTCCGGTACGAGGCTTTGCCGTTGAAGGTGCCGGTTTCGGAAACCAGGCTCTGCCAGGCGCCGGTGCCGATACCCGCGTCGATCGCGGTCGACTCGTCGTTGCCGGTCGGCGGGACGATCCAGCCGATCCAGTTCAGCTCCGAGCCGCGCAGCTCGTAACCGGGGTAGAGCAGCGTCCCGTGCTCGTCGCGAACCCCGTTGTACAGCTTGTCGACCGCACCGACCTGCGCGGCGGTGAGGCAGAAGTCCGCGCTGGCCGAGGCTTGCCCGGACTTGCACTGGATGCTGCTGGGCTGCCAGGTGCAGGCCAGTGGATCGGCCAGATATCCGACTGTCGTGCCGCCGCACGCGGCCAGAACGGCGTTGTGCAACGGAGTCAGGTCGGCCGCGGTGAGGATGGCGGTGCCGTCCGCGGCGGTGTTGGCCTGTGCGTTCCACGCTTCCTCGAACGCGTTGAGCTCGGTCACCACCGACGCCGGGGAGCCGGAGATGATGCCGTTGAAGTCGGTCGGGTAGCGCTGGGCCTCGGTCAGGCCCTCGTGACCGCCCTGCGAGCAACCGTCGTAGTAGGAATCGTTCGGGGCGCTGCCGTAGAAGGCCTTGATGATCGCCTTGGCCACCAGCGCCAGCTGATGTTCGGACTTGTAGCCGAACTCGGCCTTGAGTTCCGGGTCGGCGAAGGCGGTCGCGGTGAAGCCGCCGCCCTCGTGGCCCTCGTCGTCGGCCGCCACGGCGAAGTCGCCGCCGGTGAGCTGGGTGCAACCGGCCGCGGCGCCGGTCTGCACGTTGACCGAGCCGCAGTAGCCGCCGCAGCCGTCCTGCAGGTACTCACCGGCGTAGGTGCTGGTGGGCAGGTAGACGGTGAAGTGGGTTTCCGGGACGATGATGCCCTGGACCTCGCAGGCCGCCCAGTTTCCTTGCGGGTTGGCCGATGCGGCCACCGGGGTGGCCGAGATGAGCGAGGTGTTCGCGCCGTTCAGCGCCAGCACGTTGATACCGCTGAGAACGTTGGCGCAGCTCAGTTTTGGCTGGATGGCGTTGGCCGCGGCGGTGTCGGCGGCGGCCGCGGTGTGCTGGCCGGAGGACATCGTCAGGCTCAGACCCAGCGCCACGGCCAGCGCGCCGGCGATGATGGTGGTGAACAGTGTGCCCCGGCGTCGTCGCCGGGCCGGCGTGCTGGACATCGAGCAACTCCCGTTCGGTGAATGGGTGTTGGATGTGTTGCGGTGCAAGGGCTTGCGGTCAGGCGACGGCGGTGCCCGAGTCCTGCTCGATCATGGCGATTTCCGCCTCCTGCTCGCTCTTCCCGCCGAGGAACAGCGCGGTGGTGACCGCGCAGACCAGGGCGGCGATCGAGACGATCAGGAAGCCCAGTGAGTAGCCGTGGTCCAGGGCGGTGACCGCGTGCGAGGCGGCCTTGCTGATGGCCTCCGACGGCGGCACCGAGTTGACCGCCGCCGGGCCGGCGCCCTCGGCCGCGTTCTTGATCGCCGACAGCGAGGAGTCGGCGTCGACCGACGTGTTGAACAGCGTGCCGGCCTTGCCAAGTGCGATCGCGCCGATCACCGCCGGGCCCATGGCGAAGCCGAAGTCACGCATCATGCTGGTGGTCGCCGCCGCCATGCCGGCCAGGTTGGTGGGCACGGTGTTGACCACGGTGGCGGTCACCGAGGAGACGGCGAACGCGAAGCCGATGCCGACCAAGCCCATCGGCACGATGATCGTGGTCAGTGCGGTGTCGGTGATCGGCATCCGGGAGGCCAGGAACTGGCCGATGGCCATCAGCGCGAAGCCCAGCGTCAGGATCCAGCGCGGCTGCAGCTTGGCCATCATGAACGAGGTCAGCGGGAACAGGAACATGGCCAGCCCACTGAGCAGCACGAAGGCGACCGCGGTGCGGATCGGGGTCTGGTGCTGGATGACCTCCATCCGAATGCTGATCGCGTAGGCGGTGCCGAGGAAGGAGAACATGCCGACCACGGTGACCGCGGTGGCCAGCGCGAAGGCGCGGCTGCGGAACAGATCCATTCGCAGCAACGGGTTGTGCACCCGGAATTCGACGACCACGAACGCGACCAGCAGCACGGCGGCCACGACGAAGGAGATGATGATGGTCGGGCTGGCCCAGCCGGCGGTCGGGCCCTCGATCACCGCGTAGAGCAAGGCGAACAGGCCGAGGCCGACCGTGATCTGGCCGGGCATGTCCAGCGACCGGCCCTCGGGCGAGCGCGAGTCCTCGGCGAACACCTGGCTGAACACGGCCACGATCACGGCCAGGATCGCGATGATCCAGAAGGCCAGCCGCCAGCTGGCGTAGGTCGCGGTCAGCCCGCCCAGCATCGGCGCGATGAAGTTGCCCAGGGACAGCAGGGCCGCCCACAGCGCGATCATCCGGGATCGGCTGGCGTGGGTGTGGCTGCCCGAGGCGATGATGGCCAGCGTGGTCGGGAACAGCGCGGCCGAGCCGAGACCGGCGATGAACTGGCCGATGTACATCTGCACGACGCCGGTCGAGGTACTGGAGATCACCTCGCCGACCAGCAGCACCAGCGAGCCGCCCACGAGCAGTTTCTTGCGGCCGAACAGGTCGCCCAGTACGCCGAAGGTGAGTTCCAGGGCGGCGATCGGCAGCAGGATGCAGTCGGAGATCCAGTCCAGCTGGGAGGCGCCGGTGGGGTGCAGCACGGTCTGGAAGGTGCCGTTGAGGGTCGCGGGCACGGCCAGGCCGATCTGCGCCAGGCAGACCGCGAAGCCCACCGCGACGATGGTCGCCACGGTCAGGGTGGTGTGGCCGGACTTCCGTCCTGGCTGGGTGCCGGATCCTGCGGACAGCGGAGTAGACAAGGTAGTCCCCAATTCTTCGGAAAACGTCACTGTCTTCGTGGGCTTGGGCGTGTTGTTCGCCGTCCACTGGTGGGGCGTGTCGGATAGGGCTCGCGCGTGGGGAGGACCCTAGGCCGCCATCGCGAAGTGTCGCAAGAGTTGTTGCCCATTTTGTTAACAATTTTGGCTTGAGGGTTCGCTGAGTAGCCGTGGACCTGCGGGGAGTGTTCGCCGGAGCCTGTGGGTGGGCTGTGCGAAACACAGCGCCGGTGCGATCAGCGGACACCTGACAGTGGTGCCCGGAGCGCCGGGCGATTCCGGCGCTCCGGGACGGGTTCACACCGTGGCCGGGTTCCAGTAGTCGCCGGCCATCACGATGTACACGATCATCTTGATGGTTTCGCCGTAATAGCCGTCCCCGAAGGGATTCTTGGCCAGTCCGGACCAGATCGCGTTGGTGAACGCCTGGTCGCCCGCGGCCATCGCGGCCGGGCCGGCCGCGTCCCCGGCCTCTTCGGCCTGGGTGTCGGTGTTGCCGTCGCCGTCGGTGTCGCGCCACGTGCAATTGAGGTTGACGTGCGGGTGCACGGCCTGCGGATCGCCGCCGGATGCCTTGTCAAGACACGCGGATTCCTTCTTGGCCAACGAATACGCCACCGAGGCGGTGCTCGCGCCGTTCTCCAGCGCGTCGGTGCCCAGGTGCCACGGCACCCGCAGCGAGTTGTAGCCGACGATGTTGTCCGGCTGGTTCTCCTGGTAGTTCGCGGGCGCCGGTTTGGGGCTGGTGCTGTTGGCGTTGACCACGAAGTCGGCCATCAATCCGGCACTGGCCGAATAACTGCCGGTGAATTCGGTGAACAGGGCTTCCTGTTTGGCGATCACCTTGGCCCAGTCGTGGTTCGGGTCGTAGGCGGCGAACGCGCGCAGGTGATCGAGCATGTTGTCCGACGGGCGGGTGTCGGTGCCCGGGCCGTCGTCCTCGCACTTGAGATGGCCGTCGAAGGCCACGTCGTGGGCGTAGAAACCGGCCAGCCAGGACTTGGCCGCGCTGGTGTACCCGCCCCACTGCTTGTCGGCCAGGATCAGGCCGTAGCCGATGTCCAGATCACCGTCCGTGGCGCCGTCCGGGGTACCGGAATCGGCGTACTTGCAGGTTTTCCCGTCCAGCTGCCATTCCATCAGGCCGTACTGGTCCTCGTGGTCCTTCACCAGCTGCCACAGGCCGTTGAACTCGGTCTGCGCATTGGCGTCGTATCCGGCCATCAGCGGCACGATGTTCATGCCGTAGCCCTGCGCCTCGGACACCGTGCCATTGTCGGGCGCGTCCCCGTCGCCCTTGGTGGACACGTAGTACTCGTCGGACGCGCAGCCGTGCACCAGGTAGCTCGACTTCCACGAGTCGTACTGCTTTTCCACCGCCGCGTCCCGGCTCGACTGGGAGGCCGAGGGCAGCACGCCGACCTGGTAGGTGACATGGGCCGGGAAGGGGTGGGCGGTGCTGCCCGCGGCGGGAGCCGCGGCGTCGGATGTGCCGGTCAGGCCGAGCACGGCCACCGCGGCAGCGGTCGCGGTGGCGACCCCTAACGGGATGATTCTGCTGGACCGGGACACGAGCTCTCCTCTCCAAAAATAAGATAGGCTCCTTTACTAAAATCGTCTTCGCAGAGTAGGGAGACGGTCGCCGTCCGTCAAGGGCGGGTTGGCGGGGTGGTAGATTTCCCGCTCCCCACTCCTCGGTAGGTGACGCCAATTGGGTAGTTCGGGTATCTCCTCGGCCGACGCCGGCCGGCTGCGCGCGCTGGCCGCCGAGGCCGGTCCGCAGCTGGCCACCGATCCCTTGCCCTGGCAGGAAAAACTCGCCGAGCAGCACGACCGCCTTGCCGATGCGGTGCGCTGGTTCGTCGACGCCGGGGACCCGGCCGCCGCGGTGGCCATGGTCGCCGATCTGCACCCCTACTTCCGCGCTGTCCGGCACGACACCGTGGCCCGCGAGCTGACCCTCGCCGCGGTTGAACTGCCCGGCGCCGCGGACGTCCCGCGCTACGCCGAGGCCCGCGCCGGGCTGGCCCGGCTGGTGTTCAGCTCCGGCCGCCCGGCCGGTCAGGCCTACGCCGACGCGCTGGCCGCGGCCAGCTCCGCGGGCGACGCGGCCCTGGAAGTGGAGTGCCTGACCGGGCTGGCCCGGGTGGCCGCCCGGGAGGAACGCTGGGACGAGGTGCGCGAACACGGCCTGGCCGGGCTGCGCGCCGCCGAACACACCCCGCCCGGTCCGCACCGCCGCGGCCCGGTGCACGTGCTGGCCGCGGCCGCCCGGATGACCGGCGACTACGCCGAGGCTCGCGCCCGCTACGCCGAGAGCATCGCCATCGCCGAATCCCTCGGCCTGGTCGCGGCGGTGCCCTCCGAACAGCACAACCTGGGCTACGTGGAACTGCACAGCGGCGACCTGGACGCCGCCGAGCGGCTGTTCCGTCAGGCCGTCGACGGCGCGCGGCGCACCGGTGCGGAGTGGCTGCTTCCGTTGGCCGTACTGGACTTCGGGGTACTGGCCGTGGCCAAGGGCCGGCTGGAACGGGGCATGGTGCTTGTGGTGGCGGCCAAGGCCGCGGTCGACCGGACCCGCACCGCGTTCGACCCGGACGACGACGTGGAGTACCGGGCCGCGGTGCGCGCGCTGGCCGAACGGGTGGACGGCGGGCAACTGGCCAACTGGACCCGGCGCGGCCGCGGACTGTCCCTTGCGGACGCGGTCACCTTGGCCACCGGTTCCGGCCAGGCTGCATGATGGGCGCATGGCAACGCGCGAACCGGAGGCGGACCCACCGCGCCACCGGGTGCAGGTGCATCCGATGCTGGTGCCCATCCCGATCGGCTGCTGGGTGGCCGGCGCGATCTTCGACATCGCCTCGCACCTGGTCGGCGATCCCGGTTTCCTGACCCGGGGCGCGACCTGGCTGCTGACCATCGGGGTGATCACCGCGATCATCGCCGGGCTGGCCGGGCTGGTGGACGCGATGCCCATCCCGCCGGGCAGCGCGGCCAACCGGGCCGCGGTGATCCACCTGAGCGTGGCCACCCTCACCACCCTGGTGCAGGCCACCAACCTGATGCTGCGGCTGGGCACGCCCGACGACCGGCCGGTACCCGTACCCGAGGTGGCGCTGTCCGTGCTGGCCTTCCTGCTGCTGGTCGGCACCGGTTACTACGGCGGCATGGTGGTGCACCGGTATGGCGTGCGCGTGCCCGGCGCCCCGCAACCGGCCCGCGCCGAGGAGAAGACAGCCAAGCCGGACAAGGCATCCGGCGACGCGCCGGTGGGCTGGATGCGCGAACAGAAGTAGCCAGTGACGACCTCGATCTCGCCAACTCGCCCGGATTCGCGGAGACTGTCGGGGTGAGCATGACGCACGCACTGCCTGTCCCGTTCGCGGAGGTCTGCTGACATGCACGCGGCCGGACTGGTGTTGCATCCCCAGCGGGACTCCGCCGCGGCCGTGTCGGCCGTGCTGGGCTGGGCTTCCGGGCGGGGCATCGAAATCCTGGGCATCGCCGAGGAGATCGGCCGGCTGGACTGCGCGGCCGTGCCGGTCAGCGCACTGGACCTGGGCCGGCGGGCCGACCTGCTGGTCAGCCTGGGCGGCGATGGAACCATGTTGCGGGCCATGCGGCTGGCCGATCGGCAGCGCGCCCCGGTGCTCGGGGTGAACCTGGGCAAACTGGGCTTTCTGGCCGAAGTCGACGTGCCCGACCTGGCCGGCGCGCTGACCGCCATCGACGACCACCGGTTCACCGTCGAGCCCCGGCTGGCGGTGGACGCGGTGTTCGACGGGCAGACGGTGACCGCGTTCAACGACGTCGCCGTGGTGCGGGTGCCCGGAGACGGCAGCGCGCTGGTCGCGGTGCGGGTGGCCGGGCAACCGTTCGTCAGCTACGCCGCCGACGCGGTGATCGTGTCCACCCCCACCGGGTCCACCGCCTACAGTTTCTCCGCGGGCGGCCCGATCACCAGCCCGTCGGTGGAGGCGCTGCTGGTCATCCCGGCCGCGCCGCACTCCGCTTACAACCGGGGCGTGGTGCTCAACGTGCACGACACGGTGTCGCTGGAGGTGCTGCCCGGCAGTGGGCGGCTGGCCGTTGAGGTGGACGGCCAGGTGGCCGGCTACATCACCCCGGGCGACACCATCGACCTGCAGGGCCGGCCCAGCGCGGCCCAGGTGGTCCGGCTGGGTGTGACCACGTTCTACGAACGGGCCCGGCGCAAGCTGCGGCTCACCGATTCCGCGGAGATCCCCGCCTTCACCGATGGCCGGACCGCCCTCGCCGATCCTCTGTCCTGACAGGATCTAACGGCGCCGCTGCCGCGGATCGGACAGGGCCGGGTTGTCGAAGTAGTTGTCGGCCGGGTTGATCTCGGTGCCCGGCGGCACGATCTCGTCGATCCGGTCCAGCACGCCCGCGCTCAGCCGCACGTCCGCCCCGGCCAGCAGGTCGTCCAGCTGCTCGGGGGTGCGCGGGCCGATCAGCACCGAGGTCACCGCCGGGTGCGCGCGCACGAATGCCACGGCCAGGTGGGCCAGGGACATCCCGGCCTCCTTGGCCAGCGTGGTGAGCTGCTCGATCGCGGCCAACCGGAGCTGGTTGGCCGGCACCGACACGTCGAACACGTGCGGCATGATGCTGCCGCGATGACCGGTGGACGGATCGGCGCGGCCGGACAGCCAGCCGCTGGACAGCGGGCCGTAGGTCAGCACGCCCATGTCGTAGCGCCGCGCCGTGGGCAGCACATCGCGTTCGATGATCCTGGTCAGGATGGAGTAACGCGGCTGTTCGGTGCGGAACCGGTGGTGTCCGCCCCGGGCGGCCGCCCACTGCGCCTCCACGATGCGCTCGGCCGGGAAGGTGGACGAGCCGATGGCCAGCACCTTGCCCGCCCGCACCAGATCCGACAGCGCCGCAAGGGTTTCCTCGATATCGGTGTGCGGATCAGGCCGGTGCATCTGGTACAGGTCGATGCGATCGGTGTCCAGCCGCCGCAGGCTGTCCTCCACCGCCCGGCGGATCCACCGCGGGGAACCGCCCCGCTGGTTGGGGTCCTCGCCCATCGGCAGCGCGAACTTGGTGGCCAGCACCACCTCGTCGCGCCTACCGCGCAGCGCTTTGGCGACGATCTGCTCCGATTCGCCGCGGGAGTACACGTCGGCGGTGTCGACCAGGTTGATGCCCGCGTCCAGCGCGCGGTGGATCATCCGCACCGACTCGTCGTGATCGGGGTTGCCCATGGCGCCGAACATCATCGCGCCCAGCGCGAACTCGCTGACCGAGATGCCGGTGCCGCCCAGGATTCTGCGTTCCATGGCTCCAGCCAAACACTGTTTCGCCGGACTGTCCTGGCCTGGTCGCACCCATGGCCGGCCCGACCCGGGGTCTGGCAGAACCCCTTTCGCCGCGCGGAAACCCGGGGTCGGCGATTTAAGCTGGTCACATGACCGAGCGCGCCGCTGAAGGCCACAACCAGGAACTACGCGAATTCCTGCGGTCCCGGCGGGCCCGGATCACCCCGGCCGAGGCCGGGCTGGCCGACCAGCCGGGGTCCCGGCGGGTACCCGGGTTGCGCCGCGAGGAGGTGGCCCAGCTGGCCGGGGTCAGCGTGGACTACTACGTCCGGTTGGAACGGGGGCGGGCCGTCAACGTGTCCGAGTCGGTGCTCGACGCGCTGGCCCGGGCTCTGGACCTGAACGACACCGAACGCGATCACCTGTTCACCCTGGCCCGCCCGGTGCGCGGCCGGGCCCGGCCGATCCCGGCCCAGCGAGTGCGGGCCGGCCTACGGCGCGTGCTCGACTCGCTGACCGAGGCGCCCGCGCACGTGCTCGGCCGGCGCCGGGACATGCTGGCCGGCAACCGGATGGCTCGTGCGCTGCTCACCGATGGCGACGGAAAGCCGACGACCGAGCGGAACATGGCCCGCTACATGTTCGTCGATCCCGGTGCCCGGGCGCTGTACGTGGACTGGGAACGCGGCGCGCGCACCACGGTGGCCGCGCTGCACCTCTACGCCGGGCGCAATCCGGCCGATCCGAAGCTGGCCGAGCTGATCGGTGAGCTTTCCCTGCGGAGCAACGACTTCCGTCGCTGGTGGGCCGAGCACGACGTGATGAGGAACGCGTTCGGCACCAAACATATGCACCACCCGCTGGTCGGCGATCTGATCCTGGACTACGAATCGCTGACCGTCACCGACGATCCGGAGCAGACCCTGGGCATCTACACCGCCGAACCCGGCTCGGAGTCCGACCGCAACCTGCGCAAGCTGGCCGAACTCGCCGCCGAGTTGCCCGAATAGGCGCGGCGGGGGAGACCCGGCGGACCGGATATCCCCCGCCGCCACGAGGACTGTCAGGATTTCAGCCCGGCCGGGACGTCGGCGGCGTCCCCGATGCTGATCAGGTGCTGCGCGTACGCCTCGACCCCGTCCTTGGTCACCAGTTCGCCCTGCAGCACGGTGTTCCTGGCCACCTGCTTGCCGGCCAGCACGTCCGCGGCCCGGTCGATCACCTGCTCGCCAAGGGCGTAGGCCGATTCGGCGTTGGTGGCATACATCTGGCCGTCGTTGATGGCGGCCAGCGCATCGGAGATGCCGTCATTGCCGACCAGTTTCACCGTGCCCGCGAGGTTTCGGGCCTTCAGCGCGGCCAGCACACCCATGGCCATCTCGTCGTTGGCCGCGTAGACGCCGTTGATGTCCGGGTGGGCCTGCAGGATGTTGGTCATCACGTCCAGCGCGGTGGCCCGGTCGAAGTTGGCCGACTGGGTGGCCACCGTGGTGATCTGGGGATATTTGGTCATTTCGGCGCGGAAGCCCTGGCTGCGGTCCTGGGCCACGTTGGTGCCCAGGATGCCCTGGATCTCCACGATCGTGCCCTTGCCGCCCAACGCCTTGGCCAGTCCGTCGGCCGCGTTCTTGCCGGCCTGCGTCGCGTCGTAGCCGACGAAGGTGGTCAGGTTGCCGCCCGCGGGCTGCCGGTCGAAGGCCATCACCGGCACCCCGGCCTGGTTGGCCGCGGAAACCTCGGCGGTGCCCGACTGCGAACCCACCGGGTCCACGATCAGGATGCCGGGCTTGTTGGTGATCGCGGTGGTGGCCAGGTTCAGCGCGGTGGCGTCGGAGTTGTTGGCGTTCTGGATGTCCAGTTTGATGCCCTTGCGCGTGGCCTCGGCCTGCGCGCCGTTCTTCACGCTGACGAAGAACGGATTGTTCAGCGTGCTCATGATCAGCGTGGCGGATTTGTTGTTGGTCGCGGTCGGCGTGGACGCGGCGTTGCTCGGGCGACTGCAGGACACCGCGACCAGGGACAGCCCGGCGAGCGTTACCACCGCGGCGCTGCGGATCGTGTGCTTCATGGCGACCTTTCTTGGGTTGGGGATGCGATGGCCGAAGGTGTTCAGCCGCGGACGAGATCGTCCTGGGGGCTGGCTGGCTCCGCCGTGGGCGCGGGCGGCCGGCGCCGCGAGAACAGGGCGCGGAATGCGGTGGCGTTCCGGTCCAGCAGCACGGCGAACAGGATGACCCCGCCCTTCACCACGTCCTGCAGGAAGGGCGAGACGTTGAGCAGGTTCATCCCGTTGTCGACGACGCCGAGGATGAAGGCGCCGACGATGGTCCCGATCAGGTTGCCGCGGCCACCGGCCAGGCTGGTGCCGCCGATGATCACCGCGGCGATCGCCTCCAGCTCCAGCCCGGTGCCCGCGGTCGGTTCGGCCGTGGAAAGCCGGGCGGTGACGATGAATCCGGCCAGCGCGGCCAGCAGTCCGGACAGCACGAAGGCCCAGATCTTCACCCGGTGCACCGGAATGCCGGACAGCTTCGCCGCCTCCCCGTTGTCGCCGGTGGCGTAGACGTAGCGGCCGAACCGGGTGCGGGCCAGCAGCAGCCCGGACACCACGAACACCACGATCATCAGCCACACCGGCACCGGCACCCCGGCCGCGCGGGCCTGCCCGATGTTCTGGAAGTCGTAGTCGGTGACCGCGACCGGATTGCCCTGGGACAGCTGCAAAGCCAGACCGCCGAGGATGGACATGGTGGCCAGGGTGGCGATGAACGAGGGCATCCTGGTGCGGGTCACCAGCAGTCCGTTGACCAGCCCGCAGCCCGCGCCGATGGCCAGGCCGACCAGCAGACCGACCACGGTGGGCTGGCTGCGCAGGACCAGCGCGGTGATGATCGCGGAGAACCCGAGGACGGCGCCCACCGACAGGTCGATCTCGCCCAGGATGATCACGAACGTCTGCCCGGACGCCAGCAGCGCGGTGACCGAGGTGGCCAGCGCGACGTTGAGCAGGTTGCTCGAGGTGAGGAACACCGGCGACACCACGGTCAGCACGATGCCCACCAGCAGCAGCATCCACACGGCCCGCAGTTCGGTCAGCACGGTGCGCAGGCGGGGATTCATGACGCGGCCTCCAATGCGTGGTGCAGCACGGCCTCTTGGGTGACCTCGCCGCCGTGCAGGTGTGCCGCGATCCGGCCCTGGCGCAGGACCAGCACGCGGTCGGACATCTCGACCAGTTCCGGCAGATCCGAGCTGACCAGCACGATCGCCACGCCCCGGGCGGTGAGTTCGTTCATCAGCCGGTAGATCTCCGCCTTCGCGCCCACATCGACGCCGCGGGTGGGTTCCTCCAGCAGCAGCACCGTGGGTTCGGTGAGCAGCCACTTGCCGAACAGCGCCTTCTGCTGGTTGCCGCCGGACAGCGTGCTCACCACGACTTCCGTGGAGGCCGCCCGCACGTGCAACTGCTCGACCAGTTCGGCCACGGCCTGCTTTTCCTTGCGCCGCCGGACAAAGCCGAGCGGCCCGGTGTAGCCGGCCAGCGCGGCCAGGGTCAGGTTCTCCCGCACCGGCCGGCCCACGCACAGGCCCTCGGCCTGCCGGTCCGGGGTGAGGTAGGCGATGCCGGCGCGGATGGCTGCGGCGGGGGAGCGGGCCAGCGCCGGTTTGCCTGCCGCGGTGACCGTGCCCGCGTCGACCCGGTCCAGGCCGAACAACGCACGCAGCACGTCGCCGCGGCCGGAGCCGAGCACGCCGCCCAGCCCGAGGATCTCCCCGGCATGCACGTCGAAGTCGATGCCGGTGAACACGCCGGCCCGGCCCAGTCCGCGCACGGACAGCGCGATCTCCTCGCGACCGTTGCCCTGCTTGGGAAACAGGTTGTCCACGGTGCGCCCGACCATGGCCGCGACCAGCCCCGGCGCCTCCAGTTCGGTTGTCCTGCCGGACAACGCGACGATGCCGTCGCGCAGCACCACCACCCGGTCGGCCAGCGCGAACACCTCGTCCAGCCGATGGGTGATGTAGACGATGGCCACCCCGTCGGCCCGCAGTCGCCGAACCTGGCGGAACAGTTCCTCCGACTCCTGGCCGTCCAGCGCGGCGGTCGGTTCGTCCAGGATGAGCAGCTTCAGCCTGTGGGTCATGGCCTTGGCGATTTCCACCAGCTGCTGCTCGGCCACCCGCAGCCGGCCCACCTTGGCCCGTGGGTCGATGTGCATGCCCATGCCGGACAACAACTTCGTGGTTTCCTCGGCCATTTTCGCCTTGGCCACCAGGGTCTTGCCGAACCGGCGGCCCTCCTCGCGCACGAACAGGTTCTCCGCGACCGACAGGTTGGGGAACAGGTTCTGCCGGAACTCCTGGTAGATCACCTGGATGCCGTGGGCCATGGCGTCGTCGGGATGCCGGAAGGACACCGGGTCACCGTCGATGGCCAGGCCCCCGCCGTCGGGCCGGTACGCCCCGGAGATCACCCGGGTCAGGGTGGATTTGCCCGCGCCGTTCTCGCCGACCAGCGCCACCACCTCACCGGCGCCGACCTCAAGGTCGACCCCGTCCAGCACGGTGTTGTCGCCGAACCGTTTCACGACGCCGTTGACGTGAAGCCGCATCAGAACATCGCTCCTAGTAGACGACGCCGGCGGTGAGCAGCACGTTCGCGTAGGGGGTGAACTCCCCGGAGCGGACCGCGGCCCGGGCGTTGCCGGTGGCCGTCTTGAAATGGCTGTGCGGCACGTAGCGCGGGGTGACGCCGAGCTCGGTCAGCCGCCGCTCCACCTCCGCCCGCATTTCCGGGCTGCGCTCCTGGATCTCCTGGGACAGTAGGGCTTCCTCGATGGACAGCTCGGCCAGCACGGTGTCCAGCAGGTCCAGGAAACGTGGCAGATCGGGCCGCACCGCCAGGTCGACCCGCTCCACCCCGGCCGGGATGGGCAGCCCCGCGTCGGTGACCACCAGCTGATCGGTGTGGCCGAGTTCGGAGATGACCCGGGACAGTTGGCCGTTGAGGGTGCCGTTGTTGCGGCGCATCAGGAAGCCTCCCTGGCTCGCGTGGACAGTGCGGTGATCGCGTCTCGGTGCGGCAGCGACGGGCTGGCCCCCGGCGCGGTGACCGCCAGCGCACCGGCGGCCATGGCCAGCCGGGTCGCCTCCGCGAAGTCCTGGCCCAGCGCCAAGGCCGCGCCCAGCGTGCCGGTGAACGCGTCCCCGGCGGCGGTGGTGTCCACCACGTCCACGGTGAACGCGGCGAACTCGGTGTGGCCCTCGGCGGTCACGCTCACCGCGCCCCGCTCGCCGAGGGTGATCACCGCCCGGGCCACACCCCGTTCGGTGAACCAGCGCCCGGCCCGCACCGCACTGTCCACATCGGACACGTCGATGCCGGTCAGCGCGCTGGCCTCGCTCTCGTTCGGCGTGACGATGTCCACGTCCGGCCACAGATCCTCGGGCAGCGTCGCGGCCGGCGCGGGATCCACGATCACCCGCAGTCCCGAGGCCCGCCCGGCCCGCGCCGCGTACTCGGTGATCTCCTTGCGGATCTCCAGCTGCAGCAACATGACCGCGGATCGGCCGGCCAGCTCGGCCAGGGCCGCGTCGACCATGGCCTCGGTCAGTTCGGCGTTGGCCAGCGGGGTGATCACGATGTCGTTCTGGCCCGCGGCGTCCACTCGGATGTGCGCGACCCCGGTCGGGCCCGGCACCTGGCGCACCCAGCCGATGTCCACCCCGTGACCGCGCAGCGAATCCCGGGTCAGGTCGGCGAACGGGTCCTCGCCGACGCAGCCGATCATCGTGGTCGGCGCACCGAAGTGCGCGGCCGACACCGCCTGGTTGGCGCCCTTTCCGCCGAGCACCAGGGTGAAGTCGTTGCCCAGCACCGTTTCTCCCGGTCGCGGCAGGCGGTCGGCGAACGCGGTCACGTCGGCGGTGATGCTGCCGACGACCAGGACGGCGGAGCGGCTCATCGTCATCGATGCCTTTCCGTTGGCGGACAAGCAACTCAGGATTCGTTGCGGGACAGGCGGAAGCGGATCAGCGGCGGGCCCTGGGCGGCTTCCCGGTGGATTCCCGGACCACCAGCTCGGTGCCGAGCACGATGCGTCTTGGCCGATCCGGGGCTTGTTCGCGGATCCGGTTGAGCAGCAACCGCATGGCCAGCGCGCCCTGCTCCACGTCGGGTCTGTGCACGCAGGTCAGCGGCGGGCGCAGCAGCGAGCCGAGGGTCAGATCGTCGAAGCCGACCACCGAGATGTCGGCCGGCACCCGCACTCGCATCTCCTGCAGTGCCTTGAGCACGCCGACGGTCATCAGATTGTTGCCGGTGAAGATCGCGGTCGGCGGGTGCGGCAGGGCGAGCAGGCGCAGTGCCAGCTGGTGCGCGGTGTCCTCGCGGAACCCGCCGTCCAGATCGTGTTCGGGCGCCGGCTTCAGGCCCGCTTCGTCCAGCGCGGCCAGGAAACCCTCGCGCCGCCCGCGGGCCGGGGTGGTGTCCACGGGTCCGTTGATGAACGCGATCCGGGTGTGCCCGAGGCCGATGAGGTGCTCGGCGGCGGCGCGGGCGCCCCCGGCGTTGTCCACCAGCACGGCATCGAACAGCTCACCCCCGGCCAGTTCCCGGTCCAGGAACACCACCGGGACCCCGGCCTCGCGCAGGTGCAGCGGGGCCCGGTCCTGCTCGGTGGCCGGGGCCAGGATCATGCCGTCCACCCGGTGCACCAGGTCGGCCAGGATCTCCTGCTCCCGCTCGGCGTCCTCGTCGCTGTTGGCCAGCAGCATCCGGAAGGACTGGGCCCGGCAGACCTGTTCCAGTCCCTTGGCCACGGCCGCGAAGAACGGGTTGGTCACGTCCGGCACGACCACGCCGATGGTCGCGGTGCGCCCGGACTTGAGGCTCTGCGCCACCGCGTTGGGGGAGTAGCCCAGCTCCGCGACCGCGGCTCGCACGGCGTCCGCGGCCCGCACCTTCTCGCCCCGCAGATAGCGGGACACGGTCGCGGTGGACACGCCCGCGCGGGCGGCGACGTCGTGGATGGTGGGCAACACTGCCTCCTGTAAACGTTGGCTGACAACGTTTACAGTGACCCGGCTCGTTGTCAACCCCTCGGGTCATCGGCCGGGCGGGTTGCCAGGGCCACCGGGGCGCGGTAGGCAACGGGCAGACGATCCCGACGCGGCCCCGGCCGCAGGCTGGAGCAGCCCGTGAGCACCGAGACTTCCACCGGCCGGACCGCGGTGACCAACGTGCGGGTGTTCGACGGCGAGGGCCTGTCCGAGCCGCGCACCGTGCTGATCGACGGCGAGAAGATCGGCACGGCGGGCGGGGACGCCGCGGAGTTCGACGGCGCGGGCGGGGTGCTGCTGCCCGGCCTGATCGACGCGCACATCCACCTGCACGGCCGGGACACGCTGGAAAAGCTCTGCGCCCACGGCGTGACCACCGGCCTGGACATGGCCACCTGGCCGCCCGAGCGGCTGGCCGAACTGCGCGGTGTGCCGGGTTTGACGGATATCCGCAGTCCCGGGCTGCCCGCGATCGGTCCGGGCGGGATGCACGCCAAGGTGCTCGGGCTGCCGGCCGAGGCGATCGTGCTGGATGCAGGGCAGGCGCGCGCGTTCGTGGCCGCGCGGGTGGCCGAGGGCGCGGACTATCTGAAGATCGTGGCCGAGGCGCCCGGACAGGGTGGTCCGGACAGGTCCACAATGAACACTCTGGTCGCGGAAGCCCACGCGCGCGGGCTGTCCGTGGTCGCGCACGCGGCCAGCGTGGGCGCCTACACCATGGTGCTGGACGCCGGGGCGGACCGGATCACGCACGTCCCGCTGGACGACCTGGTGGCCGAGGCGGACGTGGCGCGGATGGCCGGCAAGGTCGCCATCCCCACGCTGACCATGGCCGAGTCGATCGCGTCGTTCCGGCCGGGCGCGGACTTCGCCGCGGCCACGGCGAGCGTGACCGCGCTGTACGAGGCCGGGGTCCCCATCCTGGCCGGGACGGACGCCACCGAGCACGCGGGCCTGCCATTCGCGGTGCGGCCCGGCGAAAGCCTGCACCGGGAGCTGGAACTGCTGGTGCAGGCCGGTGTGAGCCCGGCGGCGGCGCTGCGCGCGGCCACCAGCCTGCCCGCCCGGCATTTCGGCCTGGCCGACCGCGGCGCGATCGAACCCGGCCTGCGGGCGGATCTGGTGCTGATCGATGGCGACCCGCTGGCCGACATCCGAGCCACCCGATCGATCCGCCGGGTGTGGTGCGGCGGGGTGGCCCACGAGCCGGCCTGAGTGGGCGGACCCGGCCGGAGGTCGCCTGCGGGCCGGCGTTGGCTGAAATCCGGAACCGGGAACCGGCCACTGTGGACGGTTCCCGGTTTGCTACCGATGAATTGGCTTGCTATTGCTGGCTTTTCGCCGCGCGGGACTGGACTTCGTCGGCGAGTCCGTAGGCCACCGAATCCTCGGCGTTGAGCAGCTTGGGCCGCTCGATGTCGTTGTGGATCTGGGATTTCGATTGGCCGGTGCGCGCGGCGAGGATGGCCTCCACCTGGTCGCGCACCCAGGCCGCCTTGTCCCGTTCGATGGTGGCGTCCGTGGCGTCGGCGGTGCGGGGCTGCTCGACGGTGGGCTGGTTGAGCACGGCGTACGCGGTCGGCAGCATGACCCGGCGACCAGGCGCGCCCGCGGCCAGCAGCACCGCGGCCGGGCCCTCGGCCTGGCCGACGCACACCGTGCGCACTCCGGCCCGCACCTGGTCCATCGCGTCGTACACGGCGAGCATCGCCGAATAGGAGCCGCCCGGACAGTTCAGCCGCAGGATGATCTCGGCCTCCGGGTCCTCGGCGTCCAGATCCACCAGCTTGGCCACCAGGTCGTTGGCCGCGGCGTCGTCCAGCCGGTTGCCCAGCATGATGATGCGCCTGCGGTACAGCCGCTGGAACGGGTCGAACTCCGCCTCCTGGGGCCGGACGGGCTCGAACGGGTGGGGGAGTCCGCGGCGGGGCGGCGGCTGCGGTTTCGGTGCGAAGTCGGGCAGTCCGGGGTAGGGCACGTGCACGGTGACACCTCCTCGTTCGCTCGCGGGCACTGCCGTGACCTAACGGTACGCCGCGCCCGCCGCCTCAACCGGAGGTTTCGCGATCAGCGCAACGCCCGGCACTGGTCAACCCCGGACGGCCGCGCGGGTCAGTGGCCGTCGAGCAGGTCGGCCAGCGCCTTGCTCGCCTCCTCGCCGTTGCTCAAGTCCTGGCGGGCCAGGTATTTCGGCAGCTCGGCCGGGGGCTCGGACAGGTAGGGGGCGGCCAGACGGGCCAGGTTGGCCTCGTCCTCGGCCAGGCCGTGCCAGACCAGCAACTCCACCGTGCGCGACCACATTTCCTTGTCGTCCAACAGTTCGCGCACCGTGCTGATCGGCCCGGTATCGGCGACCGGATCGGGCACGGTCCAGGAGTGGGTGCCGTTGCCGACGCCCACCACCTCGCCGCCCGGCAGGTGCACCGCCGCCCGCGTGCCGGGCGGCACGGTGACCGTCAGCTGGAACTGGCCGGCCGACCTCGTCCAGGACACCTCGGCCCGGCCGTACGGGGTGTCGTGCCGGGCCGACGCGTGGGTCAACCCGTTGCGGGGCAACGGGTTGACCTCGATCTTCCGGTAGCCGGGCGCGGCCGGGGCCAGTCCGGCCACGCCGCGGTGCAGCCAGTCGGCCACCGCACCCAGTGCGTAGTGGTTGAACGAGGTCATCTGGCCCGGATTGATCGAACCGTCCGGCAGCATGCTGTCCCAGCGTTCCCACACCGTGGTCGCACCCATGGTCACCGGGTACAGCCAGGACGGGCAGCCTCGCTCCAGCAGCAGCCGGAAGGCCACCGCCACGTGCCCGGTCTGGCACAGCGCGTCGGTCACCAGGGGAGTGCCGACGAAACCGGTGGCTATCCGGAAACCGTTGGCCCGCAACAGATCCGCCAGCCGGTGTCCGGCCGCGATCCGTTGCGCCTCGGTGGGTAGCAACGCCCAGGCGATGGCCTGGGCGTACACCGTGGGCGCGTCGGAGAGCACCCGGCCCGCCTCGGTCACGTAGTGCCGGGCGAACGCCGCGCGGGTGCGCCGGGCCAGCGCCACGTAGGGTTGCGGGTCCGCGCCGAGGATCTCCGCGGTCCGGGCCACCAGATCGGCCGAGTGGGCCAGGTAGGCGGTGGCCACCACATCCGGATTCGCGGTGGCGGCAAAGGGATCGTCCGGCGGCGCGGCCGGGTCCAGCCAGTCGCCGAACTGGAAACCGCCTGCCCACACGCCATCCGTGGTCAGCGTGGCGATCTTGTCCACCCAGGCCCGCATGCTGTCGAACTGCCGGGCCAGGATCCCGACGTCGCCGAACCGTTGGTAGAGAACCCAGGGCACCACCACGGCCGCGTCGCCCCACGCGGTGGCGGTCGGTTCCTCGGTGCGCAGCACGTCCGGAATGACGAACGGCACCGAGCCGTCCGGGAACTGTTCGGCCGCCAGATCGGCCAGCCAGCTGCGCAGAAAACCCGCGGTGTCGTAGAGGAAGCTGGCGGTCGGGCAGAACACCTGGATGTCCCCGGTCCAGCCCAGCCGCTCGTCGCGCTGCGGGCAGTCCGTTGGTATGTCGAAGAAGTTGCCGCGCATGGCCCAGACCACGTTCTGGTGGAACCGGTTGACCTCGGCCTCTGAGCACTCGAACCAGCCGGTGCGCCGCAGATCGGTGCCGATCACCACTGCCTCGGCCGTCCAGTCCGCGACCCCGGTGATCTCGGCGTACCGGAAGCCGTGGAAGGTCAGCGCCGGCTCCAGCACGTGCTCGCCCTCGGGCACCACCCAGGTGTCGGTGGCCTTGGCGCTGCGCAGCGGGCGCACGCCGAGTTCACCGTGGTCGAGCACCTCGGCGTGCCGCACGGCGATCTCGGCCGGGCCGCGCACCCGCAGCCGCACCCGGCCGACCAGGTTCTGGCCGAAGTCGACCAGGGTGGCCCCCGATGGCGAGGACCAGGTGGTGCGCGCGGGCAGCACTTCGGTGGGGCGCACCGGCGGACCGTCCGGTGCGACCAGCCTGCCCAACTCCCCGGGCACCACCTCCACTTCATCCACTGTGGACGCGAGTGTCGTGAGGTCGGTGTGCTGGCCGTCGTAGAGGTCGTTGGCCAGGATCGGGCTGGGCCGCGCGGTCCAGTGTTCGTCGGTTCCGATGGTCTCGGTCGAGCCGTCAGCGTAGGTCACCTCCAACTGGGCCAGCAGGGCCAGCCGGTCGCCGTACAGGCCGCCGCGGCCCTGCCAGGCCAGCCGGCCGCGGTGCCATCCGTTGCCCAGCAACACATCCAGCGTGTTCTCGCCCGCCCGCAACAGCCCGGTCACGTCGTGCGTCTGGTAGCGCAGCCGGTGTTGGTAGGCGGTCCAGCCGGGGGCCAGCACCTCGTCGCCGACCGGCGCTCCGTTCAGCTCGGCCTGGTACACGCCGTGCGCGGTGAGGTACAGCCGGGCCGAGGTGATCTCCGCGCGCAGCGGCACGGTGCGGGACAGGATCGGGGCGGGTGCGTCGATTCCGCCGATGGTGACCGGGCTGACGAACCGGGCCGACCAGTCCGATTCGGTCAGCAGCCCGGTCTCCACGGTGGCCGGTTCGCTCCACGCCGACCAGTCGCCGCCGCCGGCCACCCGGACCCGCACGGTGGCCCGCTGCCGGGCCGACAGTGGCGAGAACGGCCAGGGGACCAGGATCTGCTCGGCCGACTCGACCCGCGCGGTGACTCCGTCCCAGTCCAGTTCGTAGGCGGTCTGCGCCCAGTTCGGTTCGTCGGTGCTCACCCGCCAGGACAGCCGGGGCGCGGCCGTCCCGATGCCCAGCGGATGGTCGGAATGTTCGAAGCGGACCGGATGGACGATCACGCCACTTACCCCCTCGGTTCGACGAGTGTCGGAATCGTTGTGGTAGCGGGAAAATCAGGTGGTCAGTCGCTCGGACTGGATCTGTTCCAGCGACTTGCCGGTGGTGTCGGGCATGAAGAAGAAGCCCAGCACGGCGCTGATCAACAGGAACAGCGACAGCAACGCGGCCACCGGCCGGATGCCCGCGCCGGCCAGCACCGGCACGAAGAAGCTCCACACCCCCAGTACGGTCCGGGCCACGCCGAAGGTAACGCCCTGCGCGGTGCCCCGCAGCAGCGTGGGGAACAGTTCCTGGCTGAAGATCTTGTACACCGCCTCGCCGGCGAAGGCCGAGCCGACGGCGAACAGCGCGATGTTCAGGATGATGACCGGAACACTGAACGGCAAGGCCAGGAACACCAGGTAGGCCAGCACATTGAGCACCGCGCCGAAGCCCCACAACCGGCGCCGGGTGTGGTGCGAGAGGTCCACCTTGCGCATGAACACGATGGTGCCCACGATACCGATCACGAAGCCGGCACAGGACAACGCGACACCGGCGGCCTGGCTGCCCGCGTGCAGGGTCTTCACGATGTAGGGGGTGAAGATGCCCGAGGTGCCCGCGGCCAGGTTCCAGAACACATAGATGCCCGCGGTCCAGGCCAGCGCGCGCAGGTTGGGGCCGCGGAACAGCGCCCGGACCTGTTCCCTGACCAGGCTGGTGCAGGCCGAACTCCAACGGGCCGACTCGGCAAGACCGCGGCGCATCGCCCAGGTCACCAGCGACACCACGAACAGCATGCCGAACACGACCCGGATGCCCAGCAGCCCCAACGGGGACAGCGCCAGCGCGAGCACCAGTACCACGACCGGGCCGGTGTTCCAGGCGATCTGGGTGAGGGACAACAGTTTCCCGCGCGCCTTGGCCGGGGAGAACTCGCCGACCAGCGCCAGCGAGGTGGGCACGTCGGTGCCGACCGCGAGGCCGACCACGAAGGTGCCGACGAACAGCATCGGTACGTTCACCGCAAGGGCGATGCACGCGATGCCGGCCGCGTAGACGAGGAGATCGTACTTATATATGCGTTTGCGGCCTAGTCTGTCGCCGAGCCGGCCGCCGATGAATGCGCCGATGGCACAGCCGATGGCGTTGGGGCCGATCGCGGCCAGCGCGCCGACGGCGCCGCTGGACAAGGCGAGATAGGTCTGGAACAGAGTGAGTCCGGCACCGAGGGCGACGATGGAGCCTGCGTCCAGATAGGAGGCCATTCCGGCCAGCACGGACCATTTCCACTGTTGACGGGTGACGTTCTGGTCGTCCTCGGTGGTCCCGAGGCCCACCTCCGCTGAAGTCATGGGAGTCCCCTATGCGTCGTTGCGTAGGTTTCCTGCCTTGAAACGGTTTAATAGACGAGGGTACGCAACGAATGTCAACATCACAAGACCCACACCGAATTGTGACCGTCGGTGATAAATCGTTTCAGTACGATCATCCTGTTTGGTCGCGGGATTGATTGTCCTCTTCGGACAGTGTCAGATGGAGGGCTGGCTCGCGCCGCGCAACCGGTAGCCCGAGCGTTCGGCGAACGTGGCGGTCAGCGCGAACCGGTCGCCTCGCACCAGGGTCTGCCGCCATTCCACCGCGGCGCCGTGGGCGCGACCGGGCCGGTCGATCGCGAGCTAGCTGAGCTAGCGCCCGCGCATCCGGGTGGCGGCCAGGAACGGGCTGGTCGCGGCTAGAACCGCGCCCACCGCGGACACCCAGACCAGGTGCACGTCGTCGCCGAGCACCACGAGGGTGAACCCGGCGCCCACCACGAGCAGGATGAGCACTCCGGACAGCACGGAGTGGCCGATGGGCTCGCTGTAGCGGCCGCCCAGTCGTCGGGCCAAGCTGGGATCCTGGTCGGCCAGCGCGCGTTCCAACCCGTCCAGTGCGCGCTGTTCCTTCTTGTTGAGCGGCATGATCGCGTCCTGGTGGGACAGGGGCGGTTGGACTTCTATCGCACTACGATACTTCTCCATCGTGGCACGATACAAGAGGAGAATGTCCCGAACATGACCGATCAGGCGGGAGCGCCGCGATGCCCGAGTTGAGCCCTGGCGACTACCAGACGCTGCTGGACTTCCGCACCTCGCTGCGCCGGTTCGAGCGGTGGAGTGAAGATCAGGCCAGATCCGTCGGCCTGACGCCGGCCCAGCATCAGCTGCTGCTCGCGGTGAAGGGGCATCCGGGCGAGCGCGGCCCCACCATCAGCGACATCGCCGAATACCTGACCGTGCGTCACCACAGCGCGGTCGGCCTGGTCGACCGCGCGGAAATGGCCGGGCTGATCACCCGGCTCCGGGACACCGTGGACACCCGGGCGGTGCGGCTGGCGTTGACCATGGCCGGCCAGCAACGCATCGCCCAGCTCTCCGAGCTGCACCTGGCCGAGCTGAACCGGCTGGCGCCGATCCTGGAACATCTGACGGCCGGCCTGTCCCAGACCGTGGATTGAGCCCGCGTTCATGAGCCGCTTTCCGGCTGCGCGGGGTCGGCTCATGAACACGGCCCAACCCAGGTCAGCCGGTTGACGTCCGATACACCAGGGCCGCCGCGGCCAGATCGGCCAGACCGCTGCCCACCGCCTTGAACAGGGTCAGCTGGGCGGCGTCCCGCCTGCCCCGCACCTCACCCCGGCACAGCTGGGCCAGCGTGCCGGCCACCGCGTCCGGGCGCAGCGCGCCACTGGCCAGCGGCTGGGTCAGATCCCCCGACTCGGCCAGCGCCACCGGCGTGTCCAGGTACACCGCGCAGCGCCGCACGCACTCGTCGTCGGACTCCCGCATGCCCGGCCGGAAACTGCCGATCAGGTCCACGTGGGTGCCCGGCCGCAGCCACTCGCCGCGCAGGATCGGCGCGGTGGCCAGGGTTGAGCAGCTGATCACGTCCGCGCCGGCCGCCGCAGCGGCCAGATCGGTGACCACCTCGGCCGGCATGCCGTCCCTGCGCAACTCGTCGACCAGGCGCGCGGCCCGGTCCGGGGTGCGGCCGTGTACCAGGACCATGTCGATGTCCAGCACGCTGCGATAGGCCTGGGCCACCAGGCTGCCGATGTGCCCGGTGCCCACGACCAGGTGCACCGCGGCATCCCGGCGGGCCAGGTAGGAGGCGGCCAGTGCGCTGGTGGCCACGGTGCGCCGCCGGGTGAGCTCGTTGCCGTCGATGACCGCCAGATGCTCCCCGGTGACCGCGCTGGCCAGCACGAACGCCGAGGACAGGGCGGGCCGTCCGGTGACCGCGTTGGCCGGGAACACGGTGACCAGTTTCACCCCCAGATATCCGCCGTCGGTCCAGGTCGGCATTACCAGCAGAGTGGCGTCGGAGGCCGGATCGATGGTGTGGTGCTGCCGGTCCGGGGTGTGCGCGCCGCGGGCGAAACCGTTGTGCAGCGCGGGAATCAGCCGGTGGAACGGCAGTGCCGCGGCGGTCTGCTCGGCGGACACGGTCAGCATCGGATTTCCCTTCGCCTTGCCGTTGGCTGATCACCCTAGACCGCGCGACCGTGATCTCATGTCGCCACCGCGGTGGAACTGGTGATGGGCCTGCTGGCCGCTCGGCGCCGCACCGTGCCCGACCTGCCTGCGGTTCCCGCAAGCGTGGCCTGAGGAGGACAATCCCGCGGTGGACACCGGGTGGGAATGGGACGAGACGCTGTTCGAGGGCAGCGCCCGGCACTACCGGCGCGGCCGCCCGCCCTACGCCGCCGGGCTGGCCGACGAGCTGGCGAAAACCCTTGGCACCACGGGAAACGGCCGGTTGCTTGACGTGGGCTGCGGGCCGGGCACCCTGGCCCTCGCGCTGGCCGGGCTGTTCGCCGAGGCGGTCGGTGTCGACCCCGACCCGGGCATGCTGGCGGTCGCGCGGGCCCGGCCCGACCTGCCGGACAACGTGCGGCTCGTGCGGCTGCGGGCCGAGGAACTGCCGGCCGGGCTCGGTGAGTTCGAGTGCGCCACGTTCGGCCAGTCGTTCCACTGGATGCGCCGCGACCAGGTGGCCGCGACCGTGCGCGAGATGCTGTGGCCCGGCGGCGCGTTCGTGCAGATCGGCGAGGTGTGGCCACGCCACGCGCCGGTGCTGCCCGCCCCGGCCACCCCGTACTCGCGGATCCGCGAACTGATCCGCGCCTACCTCGGCCCGGTGCGCCGCGCCGGAAATGGCACGCTGCCCGAGGGCACCGCTCGCAACGAGCGGGAAGTGCTGGCGCGGCAAGGGTTTCTCGGCCCGGAAGTACTCGCGGTGCCGACCGAGGACGTGCTGGCCCGGGACACCGACGACGTGCTGGCCTGGGTGTATTCGCGCTCGGAATCGGTCGGCCGGCTGTTCGGCGACCGGCTGGACGAGTTCGACCGGGACCTGCGCGCCCTGCTGCGCGAGGTGTCCCCGGCCGGGCGGTTCGCCGAACCCTGGCCGGACACCGAGGTGCTCATCTGGCGCACGCCCGGCGGCTGATCCGGCTCAGCCGCGCAGGAACGACACCAGCTCCGGCCCGATCGCCTCGGGCAGCGGCTCGTGATCCTGCCCGGCCAGCACCCGGCGGTGCGCGTTGGGTAGCGCGGCGGCCACCGCGTCGGCCGCCTCGGGCAGACCCGGGAAGGTCTGGTCGCCGGAGAACACCACGGTCGGCATGGTGACCTTCACCCAGCGCCCGGCCCAGTCCGGGTCGGCGTTGATGTCCTGCACGGCGGACAGGTCGTAGGGCAACGGGTGCGCGGTGCCCGGAGACAATAGCGCGGTCGACCGACGCTTCCGGCGGGGTCAGCTTCCGGCGGGGTCGGGGAGGATCCCGGGCGGGGGTGGGGGTAACCCCCGGGTCCTTTCGGGGCGTACCCCCATGGTGCGCACTCCGGTCCTGCAAGAAGCTCAAGGTGTGGCTGATCATCAGGTGGCGGACGCACCGCCGGGGGACCCGATCGGCGTTCCCGCGAGACCCTCGACCGAGTCCGCGGCGCGGTTCGTGCGCGTCTGGGCCACGGTGGCCGAAAGCGCCCTCGCGCTGGCCGTGCTGAGCATGCTGGCCGTGCACGTCATCGGCGGGCTGGACCCGCTGACCAGCACGGTCAGCGACTACGCCTGGGGGCCGGGGGCCGCGCTGCTCACGGTAAGCGTGCTGGCGGTCGCGGCGGCGTGTGTCGCGGTGCCGGCCGCGCTGGCCCGGGCCGGGCTGCCCGCGCCGAGCGCGGTGGTGGCGTTGTTCAGCGTGTCCGGGCTCGGTCTGCTGGCCTCGGTGTTGTTCCCCACCAACGCGTTGGGCACGGTCGCGGCCGCGCCCGCCGTGCTGCATCGCTACGCGGCCGGTTTGTTCTTCGTCAGCCTGCCGCTGGCCGCCCTGGCCGTGCTGCGCCGGGTGGCCCGCCCCGAACCGCTGGTGCGCGGGCTGACCGTGGCGAGCATCGTGGCCGGGCTGGCCTTTCTGCTCAGTCACCTGCCGTTGATCGTGCCCGGCTTCCCGGGCGCCGAGGTGATCCAGGTGCTGTTGCCGCGAGGGCTGGCCGAACGCGGTCTGCTCGCGGTGGATCTCGGCCTGCTGGCCGCGCTGGCCGCCGCCACCCGGCGGGTGACCCGATGATCCTCACCGGAATCGGCCTGTCCGTGCTGGCCGCCATCGCCTACGCCGTCGCCGCCGCCCTCCAGCACGGCGCGGTCCGGGAACTGCCCGGTGCGTCGGATCGGCTGGGGTTGAGCCAACTGCGCACCCTGCTGGCCCGCAGGCGCTGGCTGCTCGGGCTGCTGGGTACCGGGATCGGCGCCGGGTTGCACGTGGTCGCGCTGTCCGTGGCGCCGCTGGTGCTGGTCCAGCCGATCGGGGTGCTGGCCATCGCGCTGACCGCGCTGTTCACCGGCTCCCGGCTGACCAGGACCACGCTGTTCGCGGTGGCGGCCTGCACGGCCGGGGTCGGCCTGTTCGTGCTGCTGGCCGCGCACGGGGTATCCGCGGGCGCGGGACAGACGATCGGCGGCGGGGGAGTGCTGCCGGTCAGCGCCGGGGTGGTCGGCGCACTGGTGCTGGCCGCCACCGCGATGCCGGCCCGGTGGCGCAGCCCGCTGCTGGGCACCGCCGCGGGCGTGGCCTACGGAACCGTCTCGGTGCTGACCCGGGCGGTTTCCCAGGAGATTCGCGCGTCCGGCCTGCCCGGGGTGTCCTGGCCGGCCGTGCTCGGCGCGCTGGCGGCGATCGTGACCGGCGCCTGGTGTGTGCAACAGGCCTATGCCGCGGGCCGGGCGGACACCGTGCAGGCCTGCCAGACCGTGACCGATCCGCTGGTCGGTGTGCTGACGGGGGTGTTCGCCTTCGGCGAGGTGGCCGCCCCCGGGGCGCTCGGCGTCACCGGCGAACTGGCCTGCGCCGCGCTGGCCCTCACCGGGGTGATCCTGCTGGCCCGCCGCGGCCCGCAATCGCCTGCGCCGCAACCGGATCACCGCGAGCCGGTCGCCGCGGGCTCCGCACGTTCCTTTGCTGACAAGAAGAACTGAGGGGATCTGACATGCACGCCAACCGTCCACTTCGGATCGTCATCGGCGCGGACACGTTCCCGCCGGACATCAACGGCGCCGCCCGGTTCGCCCACCAGCTGGCCACTGGGCTGGCTGGGCGCGGTCACGAGGTGCACGTGATCTGCTCATCGGCCACCGGACCGGCCGGCCGGGAAACCCTGCTGGGCCATGGTGGTTCGGTGACCGTGCACCGGTTACGGTCCCATCGCACCCCGTGCCATCCGACCTTCCGGATCTGCCTGCCCTGGCGCACCGGATCCGCGGTACGCGAGTTGCTCGGCGAGCTCGCCCCGGACCTGGTGCACGTGCAGGCCCACTTCTCGGTGGGCCGGGCGCTGGTGCGGGCCGCGACCGAAGCGGGCATCCCGGTGGCGGCCACCAACCACTTCATGCCGGAGAACCTGCTGGGCTACCTGCCGCTGCCCGACGCGGTGCGCCGGGGCGTGGCCACGTTGGCCTGGCGCGATCTGGCCCGGGTGCTGGCCCCGGCCCGGCTGGTCACCGCGCCCACCCCGACCGCGGTGGCGATGCTGCGCGAGCACCGGGTCGGCGGGCGGGTGCTGCCGGTGTCCTGCGGGGTGGACCTGGACCGGCTGGGCGCCGGCGCGGGCACCCCGACCGGGCGCACCGTGTTGTTCGTCGGGCGGCTGGACCAGGAGAAGCGGGTGAGCGATCTGCTGCACGCGCTGGCCCTGCTGCCCGAGCGGCTGGACGTGCGGGTGGAACTGGTCGGCGACGGCTCCTGCCGGGCCGAACTGGAGGTGCTGGCCCAGCGGCTGGGGGTGGCCGACCGGGTGCGCTTCCACGGGTTCGTCAGCGAAACCGAGCTGCTGGCCGCGCACGCCCGCAGCGCGGTGTTCTGCATGCCCGGGGTGGCCGAACTGCAGAGCATCGCCACCATGGAGGCGATGGCCGCGGGCCGGCCGGTGGTGGCCGCCGACGCGGTGGCGCTGCCGCATCTGGTCCGGCCGGGCCGCAACGGCTGGCTGTTCCCACCGGGTGACGCCGCCGCCCTGGCCGCCGCGCTGATCCGCCTGTTCGACGAGCCGGGCGCGCTGTCCCGGATGGGCGCGGCCAGCCGGGAGCTGATCGCCCGGCACGACCTGCACGCCAGCCTGGCCCGGTTCGAATCGCTCTATGCCGACGTGCTGGGCCGGCCGGTGGCGCGGCCCGAGCCGGTCGAGCAGGTGGCCTGAGGGAACATCGGCGCGGTGCGGTGGTTGAAGCCGGTATGAAGGCGATCGTGTACTCCGAGACCGGTGACCCCGATGTGCTGCGGCTGATCGACCGGCCGCTGCCCGAACCCGGCCCCGGCGAGGTCCGGGTGCAGGTGCGGGTGTCCGGGGTGAACCCGACCGACTGGAAATCCCGGCGCGGCGGCCAACCGGGGGAGCGCCCGCCGTTCCCCGAGGTGGTGCCCAACCAGGACGGCGCGGGGGTGGTGGACGCGCTCGGCTCGGGCGTCACCGAGCTCGCCGTCGGGCAGCGGGTGTGGCTGTGGGAGTCGGCCTACCAGCGGGCCGGCGGTGGCACCGCCCAGGCGTACCTGGTGCTGCCCACGGACCATGCCGTGCCGTTGGGCGAGGAGGCATCCTTCGACCAGGGCGCCAGCCTGGGCGTGCCCGCGCTGACCGCACATCGCGCGCTGACCGTGGCCGAGGACGGCCCAGCCGAACTGGCCCCGGGCAACCTGGCCGGGCGGACGGTGCTGGTGGCCGGTGGCGCGGGCGCGGTGGGCAACGCGGCCATCCAGCTGGCCCGCTGGGCCGGGGCCGAGGTGATCACCACGGTGAGCAGCCCGGAGAAGGCGGCCCTGGCCAAGTCGGCCGGCGCACAGCACGTGGTGAACTATCGCACCGAGGATGCCGCCGCGGCGATCCGCGCGGTCGCGCCGGACGGGGTGGACCTGGTGGTGGAGGTCGCGCCCGCGGCCAACGCCGAGCTCAACGAGGCGGTGCTGGCCGCCAACGGCACCGTGGCCATCTACGCCAACAACGGCGGCGAACGGGTCACCCTGACCATCCGGCCGCACATGACCCGCAACATCCGTTACCAGTTCCTGTTGCTGTACACCATGCCCGAGGCGGCGAAGAAGACCGCGCTGCGGGACGTGTCCGCGGCGCTGGCCGACGGGGCGCTGCGGGTGGGCGAGGCGGCCGGGCTGCCGCTGCAGCACTTCCCGCTGGAGCACACCGCCGACGCGCACGCCGCGGTGGAGGCGGGCGCGATCGGCAAGGTGCTCATCACGGTGAGCTGAACCAGAACTGACCGGGGGTCGGGCGGTGGGCGTCGATTCGGCGCCCACCGCTATCCGTTCCGGTGGTTTT